>NZ_BAABSV010000007.1:0-263231 GCF_040369775.1 Brucella sp. NBRC 12953 | reverse complement strand
GGGGGGGGTTTTGTTTTTTTTTTGCACACCGCGCCCCCCGCCCCCCCCCCCCCCCCCCCCCCCCCCCCCCCCCCCCGCCCCCCCCCCCCCCCCCCCCCCCCCAGGACCGGATGCAGGCACGCCGCATTCGCGAGACGGCACGCAAATGGGGGGTGCGCATTCATTCCGACGCCTTTGCCGGCCAGGTGCGGATGGCGTTTCAGGACAAGGAAAATGCCTTGCTCGGTCCCGATGTGCATCTGCAGCATTGCTGGGGGATTTCGCATGAAGAAATCGACATTCTCGCCGAGACAGGCACCCATGTGACCCACGCGCCACCTGGACGTTCAACGCCTTTGATGCAGATGATGGCGCGCGGCGTGCCGGTCGCCCTTACATCGGACGGTGCCGCGCCGAGCCGTCATTTCGACATGTTGCAGATCGCCCGCATAGCCCAGGCGACCCAGCATGTCCTGCACAATCATGATCGCTATATTCTGCCGCCCGGCAAGATTTTCGAGATGATCACCATTGATGCGGCGCGCGCGATCGGCATGGACCATGAAATCGGATCGCTTGAAAGCGGAAAGAAAGCCGATATCGCGATCATCGATATGCGCAAACCGCATCTAACCCCCAACTGGATGCCGGTTCACCGCTTGATCCACCAGGTGCATGGCAGCGATGTCGACACGGTGATTGTCGACGGAAAGATCCTGATGCGCGATGGCAAGGTGCTGACCACCAATATGCAGGCGGCACTGGCCTTTGGAGAAAGCGAGGCGCGGGCGCTTGTGATGCGGGCGGGGCTTTGCGCGCATATGCATGATCCCGGCTGGGGCCAGTTGCAGCGGGTGTTTTCCAGTCCGGTCAATTTTCCGGTGGCGCCCGAAATCTGAGAGCCTGGGTCGCGCGGATGCAGGCTGCGGCCCTTCAAGCTGAGCGCCCTTCAAGGCAGCAGGCAAAAAGCCCGGACCACAGGGTGCGGCCCTTGTCGCAGCTTTGCTCTCGTCCTTTTAAGAGGGCAATGCTGGTCGCTGCCATCAGGCGGGCTGGGTTGCGCGGACATAATGGGTTGGGCTGATCCTGGTCATCGGCAGGATAACAGGCACGAAATCCGGCGCTCGCACCGCACTGGGAATTTCGTCGGACAGCGGTTCGCGCGCAATCGACCGCCGCGCTGGATCCGCCACCGGAACGGTGGAAAGCAGTTTGCGGGTGTAGGGGTGCTGGGGGTTGCCGAATACGGAACGGCGATCGCCGATCTCGACGATTTCGCCCAGATACATCACGGCCACCCGATGGGCGATGCGCTCGACGACGGCCATATCGTGACTGATGAACAGGATTGCGATCCCCATATCCTGCTGCAGATCCATCAGCAGATTGATGACCTGGGCCTGAATCGTCACATCAAGCGAGGCCACGGCTTCGTCAGCGATAATCAGCCGGGGATCAAGCGCCAGGGCGCGGGCAATACAGATCCGCTGGCGCTGACCACCGGAAAAGGCGTGCGGATAGCGCTGAAGATAGTCGCCAGGAAGATTGACCTTGGCAAGCAGATCGGCCGCGCGCGCATGCAGCGCAACCGAACCACCCAGGCGATGCACCCGCATGGGATCGATCAGCGCCTGGGCAATGGTCATGCGCGGATTGAGTGAGGAAAAAGGATCCTGAAAAACCATCTGTGCTTCACGGCGGAAGCGCTGCAGATCTTTTTTTGACGCACCGACCAGTTCGGTTCCCTGATAGCGGATCGATCCCGATTGCGGCCGGTCAAGCTGCATGATGCTGCGTGCGACAGTGGATTTTCCGCAACCCGATTCTCCCACCAGCGCCAATGTCTCGCCTGGGAAAATAGTGAAGGAGACATTTTCAACCGCATGAACGCGGCCGGTGGTGCGGCCGAGCAGGCCGCCTTTCAGGTCGAAGCGGGTCACCAGATCACGCACTTCGATCAAGGGTTGTTTGTTCTGCACCATCTGCGTGTTCATTGCGCCGTCCCCGTGCGTGCTGACTCCTCTTCATAAACAAGCAGCGGAAATTTTTCCGGCCCCGGCTTGTCAGCCATGCTGCCCAGACGCGGCACCGCCGAAATCAGCGCGCTTGTATAGCGATGTTTGGGATTGTTGAAGATATCATGGACGGACCCTGTCTCGACGATCTCGCCTTTCAGCATCACGCAGACCCGGTCGGCGATTTCGGCGACGACACCCATGTCATGGGTGATGAACAGCACTGCCATGCCGATCTCGCGTTGCAGTGCACGAACCAGGTCGAGGATCTGGGCCTGGATGGTGACATCAAGGGCGGTTGTGGGTTCATCGAGGATCATCAGCGAGGGTCGGCAGGCCAATGCCATTGCAATCATCACGCGCTGACGCATACCGCCGGAAAGCTGGTGGGGATATTGATCGAGCCGGCGCTCCGCATCGGGTACCCGCACCAGTTTGAGCACATTGAGCGCAATCTGCCTCGCCTCACGCGATGTTTTCTTCTGATGCCGGATCACCGCTTCCATGATCTGATCAGCGACCGTGAAGACAGGGTTGAGACTGGACATCGGATCCTGAAAGACGATCGACAGCTCAAAGCCACGCAAGGCTTCGATACGCTTGTCGGACAATTTTGTGAGATCGACGATCGTGCGGTCTTTCATCCGCATCAATATCCGGCCGCCGGTGATGCTGGCACCGTCAAATTCGGTTAACCGCATGATGGTCATGGCGGTCACGGATTTGCCCGAGCCGGATTCGCCGACCAGCGCCAATGTTTCACCATGACCAATCTGCAGCGAGACATTCCTGACAGCGCGCACCGGATTTGCCGCATTGGGGGCAAAACAGACGTCAAGATTTTCAACCGAAAGAATGACATTGTCGGGCAGAGCCACGCTAGAGGGCAGAGCCGCACTGCTGCTGGATGATCTGGTCAAATTGTGTTCCCCTGCGATTTTTCGCGTTTTGCCAATCTAATCCCTGCTGCGATGATGGTGTCAACACGCAAGCCGCGCAAAGGGGATCGGCGGATAAAGGGGAACCTCGTTCAGACCGCTGTCCAGGCTAAAGCCTGCAGGGAAATCCCCGGTAGAGATTGACTGCAACAAGGTTATGCAGAAATTGCATTACCGTCTCTGTTTTCGCATGAGGGTATTTTTGGTCGCTCAGCGCAGTCTCAGCGCCGGGTCCGGCAGGCTGCGCAGATTGCTTTGATTGTCAGCGAGATCGTTCCAGAATGCCTCTACATCGCGGTTTCTCGCCCCGGCACGACGGAAAATCCGGATTTCCATTTCCAGCGCCATTTGCTGACCGCCAATCTGCACCAACGCACCCTGATTGATCGAGGTCTGCACGCAGATCTGCGGCAGCCAGGCGATGCCATGTCCGGCGATGGCCATTTGTTTGAGACTGACGGCGAGAGAGGATTGATAGACGGTGCTCAGATTGGGTGGATGGCGGCGGCGCGACTGGATGAGGGAAATCAGCTTGCCCAGATAGCCGTCGTTCCAGGAATAGGAGAGATAGGGGATTTTCGTCCCCTCTGGCACGTCGAGGTCATAAAGTGGTTTGCCGGCAGGATCGGTGCCTGAAACGAGGATCAGACGATCCTTGCCGATTTGCAGCGATTCAAATGGGCCAGCTTCGAGAACCGGCGGCCCATCGGGATGATCATAGATGATTGCGAAATTGCATTTGCCCGACGACAAATGCTCGATGCATTCCAGAAAATCCGCAGTGTGCATGCTGCTGCGAACCAGGGTTTCCGCGCCCTGGCAACGCGCAATCCAGTCGGGGAAGAAATAGATCGCCAGGGTGTGAAACGCAGTGAACGTCAAAAGCTGCGAGCTGGCACCGGCGACATTGCGGCAATCGGTGCGCAACCGATACATGTCACGGACGAGCTCCTGGCAACGCGGCACAAACAGGTTGCCAGCGCCGGTGAGATGTACGGGATAGGTGCTGCGGTCGAGCAGATCCGCGCCAACCCAGTTTTCCAGCGATCGGATGCGTCGACTGAATGCCGGCTGGGAAATATTCCTTGCAGCAGCAGCCGTCGAGAAGTTCCGCGTCGCCACGATTTCCAGGAAGTCTTCGAGCCAGGCCAGCTCCATCGCAACCTCATGCGTTCTTTGCATAGTTCATTCTAACTACGCATTGGACAGCAGCGCAAGTGTGCTCCTAGCCTGAGAAAAAATAAAACAAGATCGAAGATCGAAATAGGGGAACTTTCCATGAAACTTGCTTTGGCTCTGGCCCTTTCCTGGGGCCTTGGCCTGGCGGCGGCGCCTGCTGTTGCCCAGACCAAAAATCCGGGAACCTTTGTGTTTTTGTGGACCGACGACGTGCAGTCGTTTGATCCCGCCTATATTGCCAACACGCCAAGCTCCTACGGCGCGCTGAATGTCTATAGCCGGTTGCTCAATTACAATGGATCCGAAATCTCGGAATTTGTCCCTGCGATTTCGAGCGCGGTGCCGAGCCTTGACAATGGGTTGATCAAGAACGGCGATGACGGCTCGATCACCTATACGTTTCCAATCCGCAAGGACGTCCATGCCCACAAGGTCGGCATCAAGGGCGATGATGGCAAGATCAGCTGGCAGGCCTATGATGGCCTGACAGAGGATCAGAAGGCAAAGATCGAACCCGGCTATGGCCAGATCACGCCTGAGGACGTGCGCTATTCGCTGTTACGGGCGATCCTGATGGGGCAGTCCTGGATGTCGAATGCGATCACTGAAGTGGTGACGGCCGGCAAATATCCAGACATTACCAAATGGGTGGAGACGGAAGCCAATGTCAAGAATATCAATGATGCGGGACCGGAAGCCTTGCGCAAGGTCTATGATCAGCTGGCCTCCCAGATCACGGTGGAAGGTGACAATGTCGTCCTGAAACTGCCAAAATCCTTTCCTGCAACGCTTGGGGTTCTCGCTCTGCCCTTTGGTGCGTCGATCGTCGACAAGGAATGGGTTGCCTCAGTCGGCGGCTGGGATGGTGATGGCGACAGCTGGAAAAAATACTATCGACCCGAGCTCGGCGACGATCCGCTATTTGCCCAGGAAAACGGTACCGGCCCCTTCATGCTGGAGGAATGGGACCGCACCGATCGCCGGATAACACTCAAGCGGTTTGATAACTATTTCATGGGGCCGGCCAAGCTCGAGCGCGTGGTGATGCGCACCGTTCCGGAATGGACCACCCGCCGTCTGCAGCTTTTGTCAGGCGATGCTGATTTTGTGACCGCGCCGGTCGAGTTTCTCGATGAGCTGAGCAAATCCGATGGCGTCAAGGTGGTGGATGGATTGCCAAAGGTGTTTGGGCGCGGGCTTTATTTCGCCTGGCCGCTCGAGGACACCGACAATGCGGCGATCGGCAGCGGAAAACTCGATGGCAATGGCATTCCACCGGATTTCTTTGCCGATATCGATGTGCGCAAGGGCTTCAACTATGCGCAGAATTACGACGCATTGCTCAAACAGGTCCTGTTGAACAAGACCGTGCAGTCGCGCGGTCCGACGGTGCGGGGCATCATGGGTTATCGCGCGGATTCTCCGATCTACAGCTATGACCCGAACAAGGCTGCGGAACATTTCAAGAAAGCCTTTGACGGCAAGTTGTGGGAGACGGGCTTCACCTTCACCGCCTATGTCCAGGAAGGGACACCGCAGGGGACCGCAGCGCTTTCCGCGCTGCAGCAAGGATTGCAGCGCATCAATCCCAAATTCAAGATGAAGATCCAGTCGCTGCCCTGGGCATCGATTTCCGACAAATTGAACAACCGCGCCAAGCCGGCTTCACCGCTCACCTATATGGGCTGGGGACCGGATTATTCGGATCCGGGTGGCCCTCTGGGTGCTGCGACCTACTACCTGTCCCCGACCGGACTTGTGGGCGGCATGCTGGGGGATGGCTATCGTGAGTTGATGACCGAGAAATTCAAGCCTTTGCTCGATGAAGCCTGGGCATCCTCGGATCCAGCGGTGCGCGAACCGATCTATGCCAAGCTGCAGGCAATGTCGCATGACTATGCCACCACCCAGTTTCTGTGGGAGGATTTTGGCTACATCGTCACCCGCTCCAATATTGATGGCTATGTCCACAACATGATCCTTTATGGCGCCTGGGATTTCTATCCGGTGAGCAAAGCCAACTGAGCCTCTGACGCGTACCGGGCGAGATCTGCGCCCGGTGCTTCCCCTTCATATCCAGCGATAGAGGTAATGGTGTGCTCAATTACGCGCTGCGGCGGCTCTTAGCACTTCCGGTGGTGCTGTTCGCTCTTTCGATCATGCTGTTTGCATTGCAGATGTCATTGTCGCCGACCCAGCGACTGGCGGCCTATGCGCCCTCGCCCGACTTTCTCAAGGGCGGGCAGGAGAGCATCCGCCGGATGATCGAACAATATGGGCTCGACGATCCTTTTCATGTGCAATATGGCAAATGGATCGGCAATATCATGACCGGCAATCTCGGCTGGTCCGAAACCGCGCGCCAGCCGGTGGCTCATGCCCTGGCCTCCTTGTTGCCGGCAACGCTTGAACTGGTGCTTCTGGCCTTCATTCCAAGCTTTCTTCTGGCAATCTTTCTTGGCTCACGGGCCGGAATTTACCTCAATAAATGGCCCGATCACATCATCCGGATCTTCACAATCCTGGGCTGGTCGTTTCCGGTCTATGTGTTTGGCCTGTTGATGCTGCTGATCTTTTATTCGGTATTGGACTGGTTTCCGCCAGGGCGGCTCAGTCAATGGGCGCAGGCCACCGTGATGTCGTCCGACTTCACCCGCTATACCGGCGCCAACACGATCGATGCGTTGCTGAATGGTAATTTCCGAGTGCTGGGGGATTCACTTCGCCACCTGGCTGCCCCGGTGATCACGCTGACCTATGTCAATCTGGCCAGCATGACGCGGGTGATGCGCACCTCGATGCTCGAAACCCTGCGGCAGGACTATGTGCGCACGGCGCGGGCCAAGGGAATGCCGCGGCGGGTGGTGGAGTTGCGGCATGCGCGGCGCAATGCCCTGCTTCCAGTGACCACCATTGCCGGGATGGAGCTTGCAACCATGATGGGGGGCGTGGTGATTACCGAGACCATCTTCGACTATGCCGGCCTGGGCCAGTTTGCCGCCAAATCTGCCGCCAATCTGGATTTCCCCGCCATCCTCGGCTTCAGCTTGTATTTTGCGATCGTCCTTGTGCTGATGAACCTGATCGTCGACCTGATCTATCCATTGCTCGATCCGAGGGTAAAGACGCGATGAAACTGTTTTCCTATCTTTTGCGCAATCCCGTCTCGCTGATCGGCGTGATGATCCTGATGGGCTTTGTGCTGATCGCATGTCTGGCTCCCTGGCTGGCACCGCCGCAGGAATTTCAGATGTCGGTCTATGACACACCGCGTGCCGGCTTTCTTGCGACCCCGCAACCGCCTTCGCCCGAAGCGATATTTGGCACCACGGAAGGCCAGTATGACATCTATTATGCGGTGATATGGGGTACCCGGACGGCTTTCAAGATCGGGCTCGGCGTTGTTGCCATTTCGGTATTTATCGGCACCTTGATCGGTGCTCTGGCGGCTTATTATGGCGGCAAGATCGATGAAATCCTGATGCGGATCGTTGATGTGTTCATGGCGGTGCCGTTTCTGATTGCCGCTATGGTTCTGACGGCGCTGCTGGGCAAAGGCATCGGCCCGATCACCATTGCGCTGACGACTTTCGGCTGGATGGGCTATGCACGGGTGGTCCGCAGTGAAATCCTGCGGATTCGGGAAATGGACTATATTCACGCGGCCCGCAGCTATGGTGCAGGTGATCTGCGCCTGATTGTCCGGCATATTCTGCCCAATGCCTTTTTTCCGGTCCTGGTGCTGGCCACGATGGCAACCGGTTCGATGGTTCTGTCCGCCTCAGCGCTGAGCTTTCTCGGCGTAGGCACCGAGGAGGGCTATGCCGACTGGGGACAGTTCATTGCCTATTCGCGCAACTGGATCGTCGGGCAGCCGGGCAATCCGTTTCAATACTGGTACACCCTGGCCTTTCCCGGTGCTGCGATTTTCCTGTTCGTTTTGTCATGGAACCTTGTCGGCGACACGCTGCGCGACATTCTTGACCCTCGTCACTCAAGCTAAGTTGGGAGAATAATTGTGCCTGCGCTTTCCAATTCCTCGATCGAACTCTTTGATGGCCTCATTCGTCACGAAGTCGAAGACAAGGCCATCCCCTCGATTTCCTACGCTCTTGTCGACCGGGATGGCTTGCTGGCTCAAGGGCATATTCAGCATTCCGCGCGTCATTTCGAAATGAACGACAAGACCTGTTTCCGTATTGGCTCGATCACCAAGACCTTCACCGCGGTGGCGATCATGCAACTGGTGGAAAAGGGGCTTTTGGACCTGGATGTCGATGTTTCGGAATATCTTCCGGGATTTCAGCCGGTCAATCCGTTTATCGGACGCGAAAGCGGCCCCTATGGATCCCATGTCAGCCTGCGCAAGCTGATGAGCCACACGGCGGGCATCGTGAGAGAGCCCAAAAGCGGGCATTATCTGGATGCGCACCGACCGCCGCTTGCCGATACCGTCGCCGAGCTCGCTACATCAACGCTCAAGCAGGATCCCAGTGCCGGGACCATGCACTATTCCAATGCCGGAATTGCGGTTGTCGGGCTGGTGATTGAGCGGGTGGCGAAGAAATCCTACGCCGATTACATATCGGAGAATATCCTCAAGCCGCTCGAGATGTCGGACACCGCGTCGGGCATGGCGGATGGCATTCGCGAACGTCTCGCGCCGGCTCATATGTGGACGCTTGAGGGCGACAGCCCCGCCCCGGTGTTCAGCCTGGGCGGGTCTCCGGCCGGCAATATTTTCTCGACCAATGCCGATATGGCCCATTACGCCCAATGCCTGCTGCGTGGCGGCTTTACACCCGATGGCCACGCCCTTCTCAGTCCCGCTTCCTTGCGCGAGATGTGGAACCCGATCGGAAAGCGGCCGAGCAATCATGACAAGACCTTGAATGGCTATGGCCTGTGCTTTGGTGTGGGTGACATGGACGGCTGGACCTCTGTCGGCCACGGCGGGGCTGTCTATGGTTATGCGTCGCAAATGACTTTGCTGCCGCAGGCTGGGGTCGGCGTCCTGATCTTTGCAACGCTGGACTTTGCCAATCAGATCGCGTCGCGTCTGGCGAGCGATGGCCTGCGTCTTGCGCTGTTTGAACGCAAGATGGGTCCCCGTCCGCAAAGCGCTTCCATACCGCCAACGATCACCCAAGAGCAGTTTTCAACGCTGCCGGGACTATATCGGCACGCCGAAACCGGCGAAGTGGTGGAAGTCAAGGAAAAGGCGGGCAAGCTTTATCTGATGGGCGAAGGCGTGCCTTTGCAGATCCGCCCGACAGCCGACGACGCCTTTGTCATTGACGGTCGCATCTATGGCCGCGGCGCCGACTATCCGCATATGAGCCTGTCGTTCAAGAAAGCTGACATCTTGAACTGGAAAGGCCAGGACTGGATCAAAGTCGACAGCCTGCCGGTCGAGCAGGTGCCGCCGGAGATCGCCATCCATCTTGGTGAATACGGCCCGGACTTCAACATCACCTATCTCACCTATAGCCACGGCCAGCTGAAATGCCTGATCGAATATTTCTGCACCCATGGCTGCGAGCCGGTCGATGGGGGCCGTTTCCGCATGCGCGGGCTGCTTTACGAAGAAGAAATCCTGGAACTTGGTGCCATTGACGAGAACGGCAGACAGGGCATCCGGGTAGGGCCGATGTTCCTGGAACGCCGCCAGGCGGCGTGAGGCAGGGGTGGCGCAGATGGTCGTCCCGATCACCATGGAGGAACCACTGGGCGCGCGCATGCGCATTAATGGCCGTCCGGTCGACTATTTTTGTGGCACGAGCTATTTCTGCCTGCATGGCCACAAAGCGGTTATTGATGCCGCCTGTACTGCAACAAGGCAATATGGGCTTGGTCCGGGTACCCTTGCGCTGATGCCCATTTATGCGGAGCTGAAGGCGGCCTTATGCGGATGGTTTGCCACCGAGGATGTGGTGACCATGATTTCCGGTTACGTCGGTCCGATGGCGCTGTTGCAGGGACTGCGGGATGATTTCGACGTGGTGTTTGTTGATCAGGCGACCCATTACAGCAGCCTTGATGCGATCGCCGGGCTTGGCAAGCCGGTTTATCAATTCCGGCATCTTGATGCCAACAGCTTGAAGGAGGCACTTGCCCTGCATCTGGCGGCAAGCCAACGCGCAGTGGTGGTCACCGACGGCGTCTTTCCCTCAACGGGGGCGTTGGCGCCGCTCGGCGATTACCGCAATGCAATGGCGCCCTATGACAATTGCCTGCTCTGCGTCGATGATTCACACGGGGTCGGGGTGCTGGGGCGCAGCGGCCGCGGCTCGTTGCAGCATGCAGGTCTGGAGCAGGTGGGAAATCATTTCGCTGGAACTTTAAGCAAGGCCTTTGGTGCACTTGGGGGGATCGTACCCGCGACAAGCATGCTGGCGGACAAGATCAGGCAGAAATCGATGATCCTGCGTGGCGCATCGCCGCCACCACCGGCTGCGGCGGCGGCGGCAATTGCTGCTTTGAAATTGTTGCAGGCTGAGCCGCAGATGCGCGCCGATCTGCAACGCAATGTCTTGCGGCTGCGCAGTGGATTGCGCAAGCTCGGCTTTGCGGTCGAGGATAGTCCAGTCCCCATTGTTTCGCTTCGGGCTGCGATTGATCTTGAGCATCTGCGACGAGAGCTGGAAAGGCGCGACATCGTGGTGAAAATCACAACCGCCAATGGCTATTCGGATGCCCCGGACGTCCCTACGATGCGGCTGGCTGTCTTCTCAACGCACAGCCTGCTGCAGATCGACAAGCTGCTTTCCGCAATCGGTGAGGTTGCGTGAAGGAGAGCAAAGACCCGGCGCGCGCCCTCGCCCGAATCCCGGCGAGACCCCCTGCGAGCCCCTCTGCGAGACCCACTGCGAGACCCCGGGCGAGACCTTTGCAATTTCCGCTTGCCGGACGATCAGCAGGTCGGAATTCCGAAATAGCAAATCAACACGCAGCAGCGATTGCAACAGCGCTGAGAGGAAGGCCAAGCGCATCGCATTGTATGGTTATTCTTCGTCCCTGGGTGCGGAACGCGATCGAGAGGACGTCAAGAAAACAGGCAAAACAAGATTTGAGCCGCAATAGAAAAGAGGCCGGCCTCGCCTACAGCCTGAAGATTTTATATCGCTGATAATCATCCCATGTTGTTGCGATTTGTGATTTTGGAGAAGAATGATCTATTGCAACAGCGCCTGCTGTCGCCCAAACCTTCACAGGCGCCGCACTCTGGTTGTTGTCCGAAGCACGCACATACGCCAGAGTGCTCCACTTCAGCCCCTGCATTCTTCAGCCCCTGCTCTCTAGACAGAGAGCCGCCGCTATCTGACAGGATGCGAATTCATCGGCCGCAGCCTGTCCAAGTTTTTTTAAGGCGGCGACGCTGCCGCGCGCAGCAAGCCACAACGCAATGGGTCTTAGATGCACAGCTCCCGGCTTCGGCGATTGATCTTGAAACAGTTTTTTTGACCGATATCCTCTGTGTCGCGCAGCCTATCGCCGGCCCCTTAACCGCCGACAATGTGCATTCAGCTCGTCTGTGAGCGCATGCAGCAAATTTTCTCGAGGCGGCTGGTCGATTTCCCGCCAGTTGATGTGGGTTTGCGCCTGCACGCCGCTTGCAACACCCATATCTGCATAGAAGGCGTTGATAGCGTCTGCCGCAGCGCTCAGATCCAAATTCACAAACATGGCAAAATGGGCGAGGACTGCATATTCCTGCGGATGATCGCGCCCAAGCCCTTTCCATCGTTGCGCGGTGCCGGCGAGTTTGCGATTTGCAACCACGACATTATAGGCACCATCACACATGGAGCCGGAAACGGCGCGATAGGCTCCTTCAATACCACGGCTGCGCAGCATCGCCATCAAAGGTTGGCATAAAATGCGATAAGCCGATCCGATCCTGTCGCCGACATCAGGACCGCTGATAAAACTCATCGAAAAGTTGATGACATCCGGTCCCTGCACGACGGCTCCGCCGCCAGTGTCACGCAGAAACACCGACCATCCCCGCGCCTTCGATGATGCGATGGCCGGCTCGAATTTGTCATAATGCGCGTGGCTGCGCGGCACCACGATCCCGGCGGGCGTCTGCCAGATCATCCATCTGATATCACGGTGATGGACAACTTCGGCGACCATATCGCGTTCACGGCTGAGCGCTTCATGGTAGGGCAATTGCAGGACAGGACCCATTTTTTCACCCATTTGGCTCGTGATACAATGCGGCCGTCGACGTCGAGACTGCTTGGCTTTAGGCAATCTCGCCGCACTTGGCAATACCAGTCCTGAACTGGTCACGAGCCCAGGCGATCGGTGACTTTGCGCTCGGTGCTATCTGGAGATTTAGGCCGATCTTCAGACTGGCCGCTGTCGATTGGCACAGTTTGGGCCACGGCACCGCCGGCAGATGCAGGGTTGATGCGAAACAGCCATTGGCGTTCTTCAACCGACCCGCAACAGTGGATTGGGGCATGATGCCTCTCGCCTTTCTGACAGGCGAAAGGACTGTCGTGGCCCACAGTGCGGTTGATTATGCCGTAGCCGGCTCGGGCTCACTGTGGAGCACCGGGGTTGCGAAGCTCTCGGACAGCAGATGTTGCAGCCGATGTTTTTCGAACTGTCCGATCTCCAGAAGCGGTATTCCGGCGCGCTCCAGAGCGCAGCGTTTTACCGCCATGCGGCTTGCAGCATCCGCCGAAAGACTATGGCCGGTGCCGTTATACTCGACCGCGAGCATCGGCTTTCCATAATTATCAATCAGCAGAAAATCGACGCGCTTGCTGTTGTAGGAACGAAAGGCCCTGTCCTTGATTGCTTCCGCCTGCCATTTTTCGGTTTTGATGAAGGATCCCATTGCCACCTCAAACCCCACCCGCCATGTCGGACGGTGGCAGGAAATCCAGTTCTGCAACTCATAGAGCACATTGAGTGCGGCTTCCCGATTGATGGGGCGTGTCGCGTAGATGTTGCATTCAGACAGGAACCGCAACTGGTTTTCATGCTTGGTTATGTCATGCAATTCGTCCTGCAGACGCTTTTTCTCGAAGCGCAGCTGGCGTTGCTGATCCTGGCGCTGCAGGATTTCAACGGTGGTCGACAGAAGATCGAGCTGTCGTGTGAGATGACGCTTGTGGGACTTGAAGAGCCGGTGGCACACGATGGCACCGATTGCGGCGCCCACAGCCAATAGGATCAAATCGGTTTTGAGGTCACTCAGTTGCATTGGCTGAAACGGAATATAAGTCATTGTCGTCTTAAGTCTCTTTGCTTTGGTTTCCGACAGCGCTGCCTTGTGTCCGCAACGGGTCGAATTTGTTAGCGCTTCGCGTTACCACTTCACCTTGAAACCGAGATTGCCCTTGATTGTATAGCTGTCGGCAAAATGATTGAGCGAGGTATTGATCGAGCCTTCGCCATAAAGCGCATATTTGTTATCGGCCCAGGCGTAGGTCCCACCAAAGCCGATACCAGCGAAGCTCTTGTCATAAGCGCTCGCCATGCCGGTACCGGCATAATTGATGCGGTTCTCACCAATCAATGTCTGATAGAGATTGGCAATGCCATAGACCGCAGTGTCCACCCTGCGACCATCTGAGCCGATAAAGCTGTTCTGATAATTGGCCGCAAGTCCAAGGCGGGCATTGAGGTTGTCACCATCATGGCTGGAAATGCGCGCCCCATAGCTGTCGGTGAAGCTGTCAAAATCCACCGATGACCACATCAGCTGGGCCTGCGGGGTCAGCGACCAGTTCTCATTGAGCGTGAAGCGCTGGCCGGCTTCCAGGCTCAAGGCATAGCCAAAGCCCTTGTTGGAACTGGCAAGCGTGCGATTGACCGCATCAACATCGAGATCACTGTCATACCAGTTGGCCCCAGCCTGGGCATCGAGATAGAAGCCGGAATTGCCATAGAAGGTGGCATTGGCTCCCAGGCCCCAGGCCTGCGTGTCGATGGTGCCGCTGCCATCTCCGGTCAGATTGTCGATATTGGAATGAGCATTGCCATATTGACCGGTGAGGCCTGCAATCAATAGGCCGTGGTCATTCTCATAGAGCTGGCCATCGACACCGGCCTGAAGAATGACGGTATTGATGTTCTGGTTGAGATCGCCTGCAGTGGCAGCGGACTGAATGCGGTTATGCGCGCCCTCGATCCGCCCCCAGACACCCCCCATTGTGCTCCTGCCAGCTGGCAAAGGCTGGGAGGGGGCAACGAAACCATTCTCCGCCGCAGCTCCATGACGATCACCCACACGCTGTTGCAGACTTGGCAACTGGTTCAAGGCCTGCAATGTTGCATGATAGGACTGATAGACTGGCGCAGCGGCCGAATAGCGTGGAGCGGTGGGATTTGTGGGGGTGGCTGGCCCGGTCGGATCAACGGGAACAGCTGCCTTGGTATTCTGGCTCACCAAATACCAGTTGCCGTCGTTTCCTTTGCCTTCTGGGTCCGATCCCGTCTGTCCCGATCCCTTTTGCAAAGTATAGGCAAAGGCGGAAGCCGTCATGATCGCCGGCTGGCCATCTTTGGTCATGTAATCCCCGTTCAGGGTAAAGATGCCCTCCGATTGACCACCCACATTGATAAGCTTGATGCCGTTGACCGTCTGCGCTCCAAGCCCGCCCCGATTGCTGATCGCAACCCTTGTCGTACCCGCGCTGTTGCCGGTAATGTCGAGGCGGCTGGTCGTCGAATTATCGTCGCCCAAGACCGTCGCGAAATCGAGCCGACCGCCGGTGCCGCTATAATTGCCATCAATGGTCAGTGTTCCCTGGCCATCATGGCCCGCCACAATGATACCCGCATTGGTGGTGCTTCCGACTGTGCCTGCGCCTGCCAAGATGCCGTTGGCTTCAATGTCGAGGCTGCCGCCAAGTTTTTCGGCAACAATGAGCTCGCCACCAGCAATGGTCGCATGACCAGAGTAACCCCAGTTGTCGCCGCGGAGTTCGAGCGTTCCAGCGCCCTGCTTGGAAAGGCTACCCGCTCCTGAAATCGACCCGTTGAGTGTCAGCGTGGTATCGCTGTCGATGCGGAGCACCCCGGAGGATGCAACGACCACCGAACGCTCTGTCTTAATGTCTGCGGTGGTGTTTAAAGCGCCACCATCAAAAATCAGCCCGCCCGAAGCAGCACCGAGATTCTCATCAGAAGAAATGCGAACGGTACCACCGCTTATGCGTGTTCCTCCGGTGTAGCTGTTGTCACCTGCAAGAAGAAGTGTGCCTGCATCGGTCTTGACGAGTTGGGCATTGCCGCGCAGTTGCGCCCGGATCGTTGCAGTCATATCCACGCCTGCGATGGTGCCGTCGCCCACACGAATAGTGGTTTGTGGATCGGTCAATGTCAGTGCGTCACCGGTTACGACATAGCTGTCCGTCGCGAATTGCATTCCTTTGACATGGACCGCACCAAGGCTGTTGTCGACGACCACTGTGCCAGCAGACCCGCCAAAAACAGCAAGTGCTGCGGCATTATAAGACGCGTTGATATGACCCGAATATTCCGTCCAGTTATCGTTGCCTGACTGGGCCTGCCAGAGACCGTCACCACCGTTGATGACGCCGTCGATCCGGGGTGCCGAACTGCCATCCCAGAAATCGAAGTTTTCTCCCCCGGCAATCAGGTTAACTTGCTGGGCTATCGATGTTTGAACAGTCGCCGATCCAACGGGCACATTCCCCAGGGTCAGGCCGTTATCGGTGAGGTTGCCCGTATAGCTGATGATACGATAGATGCCTGGTCCGTAGTTTCCGCCTGCCGATTGACGGATATCGAGACTGCCGTCCAATGTCAGATCGCCATTGACCACAAGAACATCGTTGAGCGGTCCTCCGGCGGTACCGCTTTCGCCCAGCTCCATTAAAAGTCTAGCGCCAGGATGGAGCAAAAGGCTGCCGTTGATGGTCAACTGACCTGCGTGGGTCGCAAAATCGCCCGGGTCAAGGCTGCCGAGGACTTCGACATCACCACCAATCGTCCCGGATCCACCGAGTGTGGCACCGGATGCAACTGTGCTCAGCCCAGTTGCCAGCGACTGATCTCCATTGATATAAAGACTTCCAGCATTGACAGCGGTTGTACCCTTGTAACTGTTCGCACCTGAAAGGACTGTCACTCCGGGGCCATTTTGATCCAGGTAACCTGCGCCGGAAATTGCTGCCGAGAACTGATAATCCGCGTCATCATGATTGAACAGGATGCGATTATTGGCAGAAGCCATTGTCACGGAGTTTGCCTGCAGCGTGCCGGCATGCACGGCAGCACTGCCTTCGGCAGCGCCGATGTTGAGGGTTGCATTGCCCGCACCCATTGCAAGGATGCCACTTCCAATCCTGATCACTGCGCCATCTGCAAGTGTCACGACGCCCTTGTTGCCGCTGGCGGCCGAGTTGGTGATTGAGAAGCTACCCGTTTCAATCAACGAACCTGCACCGGTCACCAGAAGCGCTGCGTCTGGATTGTTCAGGCCGGCGCCAACATAGCCAATCGTTACGCCTGCAGCGGTAATATGGCCATTATCGCTCACTGTAACCGTGCCGCGACGCAATTGCAGCGATTGGGTGATCTTCCATTCCGAGCCCTTTCCCGATATCAAGACATTGCCATTGCCGGTCACAAGCTGCCCACCCACCAGCGGATTCGTCCCGGCCGAAATCAGCTTGCCGCCATTGAGCACGTTAATCGTGGCAGTCCCGAAACGTCCGAGTACCGAGGTTCCGGAGATCGACATCTGCGATCCGGGATCGGTTATGAGAACTGTTCCGCTGCTGTTGGCGGCATAGGCCATGTCAAAGGCACCGAAGGAGGCCGAACCGCCGTTTCTGATGGTGAGGGATCCGGCACCGGCCGAACCAACCTGCGACACGGCGGACCCGGCGGTGGTGAGACGCGTCGCTGGGCCGTCGACAATCAGTTGGCCATTGTTGCGCAGTATGACTGCTGATGTACCGGTAATGCTGCCGCCTGCGTCAAGCTTTAGCTGACCGCGCTCGACGGTGGTCACACCGCCATATGTATTAGTCCCCTCCAGACTGAGCGTACCAGACCCCGATTGCGTCAATGTCCCGGAACCTGAAACCGACCCGGAATAGGCCACAGTATCGGACCGGTTGAAAACCAGGGCTGCATTGTCGACGATGTTGCCGGTGACACTGCCGGTCACACCCCCATTTCCGAGTTGAAGGGTCCCGGTGCTGATGGTCGTCCCGCCTGAATATGTCGCGTTTCCCGTCAATATCAATGTTCCGGCGCCAGCTTTGGTGAGTGTGCCGGCGCCACCAATCGGTCCGGTCAGGGTCAGGACCGTACTGGCATTTGTTGTCATTGTTCCAGCCCCCGTGAGGGTAACCATCCGCGCGGATGTCAGGCTGGCGGTCGTATTGAGCGCGCCACCATTAAAGTTCAAGGCGCCCGATGCATTTCCCAGATTGCTGTCAGAAGAGATTCTGAGCGTACCGCCGTCGATGGAAGTCCCCCCGGTGTAGCTGTTGTTTCCGTTCAGGACCAGGATGCCGGCATCTGATTTGACGAGTTGCCCATCACCGTTGATCGTCGAACTGATCGTGGCCGTCATGGCTGCTGCGGCCGGGGTCCCATTGCCGACACGCAGCTTGGTCTCCGCGTCACCGAGCGTGAGCTGATTTCCGGTCACACTGTACCCATTGGAAGCAAACTGCATGCCGCCAATGGTGATAGGAGTGGTCAGAGTGACGGTTCCTGCGGTTCCGCTGAACACTGCGGTATCATGGGCTGTATTGTTCCACGTCACAAGCGGTCCGGTCGTACCGTCTGCGCTCGATCGCCAGACGGCAGTGGTCACATCCCAGGTGCCGGTGCCGCCCGTGCCGGCCGCAGAACCATTCGGATCCCAATAGAGATCGCCGGCGAAACTATTGTGTACGGCCAACAGGGATACAAACGAGAAACCGATCAGCGGCGGGGCTGCCTGCCACACGAATGACAGGGCTTTCATCTTCCATGCGATATGCCGGCCCGAGACGGCTTCGACCCGCTTCCACTTCTGTGTATCCAGCATGCAAACTCCCGACTTCATAGCTAAAAACTTGCTTCGAGCAAACCTTGGCCTGCCCGCCCCCAACGGGGAAATGAATAAGAAAAATGGTCTTTCCTGCTGTAGCTTTCAGCAGAGTCAGTCCTCAAAATCCTGGCACAGCACCGATAAGTGCGGTCGTTACCGCAACACCGGCTCTTCCTCTTTGACGATGCGGTCCGACACGTTCTCCTCATTGTCTGTCGCTTTCAGCTGACCGGCTGGTCAACATTGTTGAAAGAAGTGCGTAGGTCTGATCGCTGGCATTAACAACGCAAATATAAAGGAAAGCATAGCCACAAATTTTAAAACTTGATACGGGTTTTGCAAAATAAATATAAATCTATAGTATTACTAATTCAGCATACTATAATATTCATATGTTCAAAAGTAATATTATCTCCTCTTTTTCTGTGTTGAAAAGCCTGTTTACTTGCTAGAGCCTGGCCTGTGGCGATGGAATTTAAAAGGCGCAATCGAACGCGTTTCTGCACGATCGCTTCGGACTGACCATGTACGGGATCTCTAGGGAGCGTGGATGATTGAAGCCATTTCGGCATTCAGCTCGCGTGTCCTGTGCGAGCCGCCAAAGGTTGAATGGCATGAACACACAAGCTGTTTCATCCTCTTGGCGGATCGAACCGGTCATTGATCGCATGACACCTCAAACCTCGCGTCTTAGGGGTGACGGGCTCAAATTGTGCCAAAAGCGCCTGCCGCGACCAACCGGGCAGATTCGTTATGATAAAAAGGCATCTCGCGTCCCGGCTATTTCCCGTCCTCCGACGCTGAAGGCAGCAACAAGCGGATTGCGCTGCTTTTGCCCGCAATGCCGATCGATCGCCGATGGAGCCCAGTCATCGATCAGGTTACAACAGGCAGGAGCTATCGGCATCCCAGACCAGCCACTTGTTAAGACCAAGAAGGCGAAGTGTTGATTGGGTTGTCGCGCATCGTGCCACCGACCCCGAAGTCCGAATAGCGGAGACAGTTCTGGCTACAAGCCCACACAGAAGATGGTGGAGCAGTGATCGTCGATTGGTCCGTTGAGATGCCGGCTTGCCAGCCTTGCAAAGCGGCGATAATCGAAGGCTAAACCCCGACTGCGAGGCAAAACGGCAGAATTGCCAATTGATTGATCGCTTAAACCGCTTGTTGGTCGCCGCAGCGACCTTCCTTGCTGATCTGCAAGGCGCTTGCAGTTGGTGCAGCAAGAACCACGCTCACGCTGACCATGGCGGCCGACGATCACAAGCCAGCGACTGGGAAGACTGAACAGGCCAAGACAACATTGTTGATTATGCGGATGAAGGTGCACGGCGAAAAATCGGCGCCAGAATTGAAAACCAACCCCAACCAGGGACGAGAGGCCGGGCTAAAGAGAATTGCTGAGATCTTGTCGGGGCGGACCATTCGGCCCGCCACGAAAACCGGGAACGCTCACACTTTCTCTTGATGCGTCGTGAGAAAAATCAGCGTCAGGAAGCAGGGAATGGTGTAGATCATGGCGCCCAGCTGGGTTGCAAGTGGATTGGTTTTGGCCTGCCATGCCATGAACCAGTCACCGGCGACGACCATGAAACCCAGGCCCCAGACAGCAATTGCCGCCAGCGCGCCAGCTATCGCCCATGCCTTGCCTCTCGAAAACGCCTTGTAATCCCCGCAGAGATTGAGGAGCATTTTTATAATGCCGACGAGTGCGAGAAGACCTGCAGATGTTTCCACCGCCGTAATAACACTCAGCCCGATATAGGGTGCCCAACCCACTGTAATCGCCCGCCATGTTTCGCCAGAAACCCCATAGGTATCCTGCATTGAAAGCAAAGGCGCGACGGCATTCTCAACAGTTCCTTTGAAATCAGAAACATTGTTGAAGAAGCTGAACAGTCCCCAAAGGGTTGGAAAGAGCGCGGTGACAATACATGCAATTCTTTTGATAAATGTTTCAGACATTTGAAATCTCTTCCGTGAATATAAATGTGTTGCCAAGACCTCGAAGAACTTGCCATGCTTAACAAATATTCAGTTTGAAAGGCACCGCTAGAAACAGGGGTGTAAATTAGCGATTTCTCGTTACCAATTCTCCTGTCGAGAAATGCGGGCCATCAGTCCCCCCCGGAGATGGAACGCCATTGGCGCCGCTGCTTGCAAGACAATTTAGACAGACGCAGCGACAGGCTTAACCAACACGCAGCCGCCGGCCACCCGAACACCCCGGCCTGCTGTTCCAAATTTGACCGTGGCGCCGGTCGTATCGAGCCCCCCCAGCATCCGGGTATCGCGCCATCAGAGCGCTGCGGTGACGCATTGCGCTTCCACAGCACCAACCCTCAGCACTGGCCAAGCTCCCCCCGAAAGAGAAGCCTGTCGTAATAAGCTCGCTAATAATTGCCGTTTTGCGCATGCTGCATTTTGGATATTTTTCAAATACTAATATAAATGCAGTAGAGAGTTATCATCATGCCGATATCGCATCAGAGATATTTGAACAAATCCACTATTGACATCATAAGAACAGTTTACAGAGACGAATTGTTTGATGATCAACTGCCCATTTCTTTTTCTCCACTGATCAACAATTATGGCTTGATGGCTGGGGAGTTTCTGCCTTGCGAACAGTCATCCTATACATGTCATCCATCTCGGATTTTCAACGCTATCAGTTCAGGGATACTGTTAAATCAGTTATGCTTTGTTTATCTTTTGGAGAGCAGGATCATCGACCCTTCGGAAGGACGCGGTTCGACCGGGCGGCTTTTGCTCACCAATATATCGATCGATTGCAGGGGGGTTATCAATAACAAGTCCGAACGGGATTATCTGTTCACGATCAACACCTGCAGGAAAGGAAAGAGGGAAACGGGAGAGGTCGAGCTCTCGCTTTCCAAGGGACGCTTCATCGTCCGTTCCAGCATCATCATTGCGGGTCGAAACCTCCACTGATCACCGAATTCGGCACGAGCATGCGATGCGTAAAGACCACTCCTTTCGTTTCGAGCCGGGCTTTCCGCTTGATGACAGCTTGGTCTTGCTGGTGATGCTGGGCGCAGCCTTCTTGAATACCACCACCCGGTGCAGGACAGACGCTTCGGTTTGAGGTGGTAGCAATTCATCCTTGTCGCTTGGCAATGAAGCCTTACAAATCGTGGTGTCCGCGATGATTGCATAGACATGGCGCGCCTGCAATCGCCATCGGTGCATGGGTCGAGGGCACAATTGCCACCCATCAGTCGACCACGACGCGCCGATGGTGGCATTTGTTCGCAATGACGGTAAGCCTGTTTATTTCTTCAGCAATTCTTCGATAAGCGCGTAGGTTGCAGCAACGCGGGCTTCATTGGGATAGTTTTTGTTTGCGAGCACCACGATCCCAAACTGCTCACCAGGGATCATCGCAACATAGCCACCAAACCCGTTGGTAGAGCCCGTCTTATTGAGAATAACCTGCTTCTGAGGTGCGAGTGGGGGGGCGATCTTCTCGACAGCTTGTGGCTTCAAGATAAAATCATACCCGTTACCCTCCACCATCTGTTTCATAGCAACTGGCCAAGGATATTGTTCCCAGATCATATCCTGCGTGAACAAGGCTGTCCGATATTGTCCCTGCTGTGTGCGGTTGATTGCTTCCTGCAACGCATGCGAGACCCTCCCCCTCCCCAACTCGATATCCAGAAGTTTGAGCATGTCCCGCGCAGTCGATTTCACACCATAGGCCTCAGCATCCAGAACGCCCGGCGTGACCCTGATGGGCGCATCGGTTTTGCGATCATAGCCAAACGCATAGGTTTCCATTTTGTCGCTCGGCACGTCAATCCAGCTATTGCTTAGACCGAGGGCCGGGAACAGCATTGTTTGTACGGCTTGCCTATAATCGCTGCCCAGGGCTTTCCCACTGATATAACCGAGCATTCCAATACTAATATTGGAATAGCTTCGCGCATCCGGATCGGAAGGTCGCCAGTCCTCAAGCCAGTTCACCAGGCCAGCGACGTCATTTACATTTTCTGGCACCTGCAACGGCAGGCCGCCCGAATGATGGGTCGCAAGATCCATCAGGGTGAGTTGATCACCAATTGTGCAGGTGTCGGCGCAAAGATGGTGCGCGGCTGTTTCATTGAGATCGAGCTTGCCTTGTTGTTCGGCCCAGGCTGCGAGGGTTGCGGTAAAGATCTTGCTGATAGAGCCAAGTTCAAAAAGCGTATCCGGCGTCACCGGATTTCGTTGCTCGCGCGACGCCCATCCGGTTGCATAGAACTCATGGACACCGTCGCGTGTTATGCCGACAATCAGGCCTGGAACCTTGAACTCTTGCACAAGGGGCGCAAAGACTGCTTCGGCTCTGGCGTGAAAATCATGGGCCAAGACCAGCGTGGGATTGAAAGCCAACAGAACCGGCATCAGTTTGAGCGATAGCGAGGATGGCTTCATTTTTGCAGCTCCAAAAGACCGAGAGGAATTATAGGCATTGTCGCTAACCCGGCCGATGAGGCAAAGTTAAGGCGATAGAGTGCGGTCATGTTGAAAGCCTCTGGATAAACAAAGCTGATCGGCAGTTGTGTCAACGACCAGGAGGTTCCTGCAAACGCCGCCTTGCCGTTTGCGCGCGGCCGGCCAGCCAATAAAGCGAACACCGCCTCAATTCCGGCGAAGGGATCCCGCCTGCGTCCACCCGACTGCCGCCGGTCAGACAGGAAGCGGTTCCTGAACGAGGGTAACTCCAAACCGTGCTGCCACAGTTTTTCTGACGCTTTCTGCAAGCGCGGAGACATCGTGATAGGTTGCATTGCCACGATTGACGATAATCAAAGCATGGTTCTCATAAACGGCGGCTCCGCCGATCTCTTTGCCTTTTAGCCCACAGGTGTCGATTAGCCAGGCTGCAGAAAGTTTGACGCGTCCGTCGGGTTGCGGATGCTGTGGTGAACCGGGAATGGCTGCCGCGATCTCACGGGAAACCACTGGATTGTGGAAGAACGACCCGGCATTTCCCAATATTTTCCAATCGGGCAACTTGCCTTGTCGGAGCGATAATACGCGGTCCATGACGGAATTCGCGTCCTCTAGGCCCTCGTCCTTGAGGCCCTGATAGCTCACGACGGGGCGCCAGTTTTTTGGCAAGGCAAAAGTGACCTCCAAAACGACAAAACGATGGCTTTGCTTGAAAATACTGTGGCGATAAGAAAAGCGACATTGTTCGCGTGTCAGCGATACAGTCGCGCCTCGCTCCCTATCGTAGGCGGTAAGGGTGTGAAATCTGTCAGCGAGCTCTACCCCATAGGCACCAATATTCTGCACCGGTGCCGCACCGACCGTTCCGGGAATTCCTGCCAGATTTTCAAGGCCTGGGACTCCTTGCGCAATAGTCCAGGCGACGAATTCCGACCAATCTTCACCGCCAGCCGCCTTGACATAATGGTTCTGTTGGTCGGAACCGATCACGGCCCGCCCCTTCATGGCCATGATCCCAACCACGCCAGCGACATGAGGGTGAAGGATGACATTGCTGCCCATGCCGATAATATGGATGGCTAACCCTTGGTGTTTTGCAAAAGCACTAAGTTCCTCGACATGCTCCTTCGTGGATACCATAAGGGCAAATTGCGCTGCGGACGACAAGCCAAAAGTGTTGTGGGTTGCCAGTGGGTAATCAGCCTCGATAAGCTGGGACATTGAGCTTTTCCGTTCATCAGCAGCGACTTCTTGTTCGCCCATTCAAATGAGCAACTGAAGGGGAGGTCCACGTCTGTATCCAAATTTCCCATTCCGTCAAACAACTTCGTCATTGTGTCTTTATTCCCGGTATCAGCAGCTTTGCAGGAAAGTGTCTCCTCTTCCCTCGCTGATCAGGGAACATGTTTCGTCGCTACATTCGCCAATCGAAGCAATCGCGATATCATGGTAGGATGCAGCTTGATATGTGCGAAAAGGATAGATGTCCACGACCTGAGCAAAGTCGGACCGATCAACACGGACGGAGTTTTCAGCCCGGTCAGAAACATCCATCCCTATGACTTCCGCAGCCTGTTTGGCGCAGCCGTTCGCGGAAACGATCGCCTGTCTGCTGCAATCCCGCCAAGGCGCTAAAGCCGGTCGAAATCCTTGGCCTTAAGGGCGGGGAAGATGTGATGCCAGTCAGCATCCAATTTTAGCAACTGAAAAGAAGCGTTGAAGCTGCGCTGTCGCAACTTGCAAATGAAGGCAAACAGCCGGGCGCACGAGCGCAATCCTACCTTCGGTCCGGGTTCACCGATAACCGACGAAGGTATGAACAGCGGCGCCCGGAGAAATAAGTCTTGCCGTCAGCGCCGATCATTTAATACCGGCGCGCATGAAGCTTTGAACGAACTGGCGCTGGAACAGCAGAAAGCCGATTAGCAATGGCGCAGAGGTCATCAATGCGGCAGCCGAGATAATGCTCCACTGCACACCCTGATCGGGTGAGGAAAAGACCTGCAGCCCAACCGTCAGCGGGCGGGTGGAAACTGAATTCGTAATGACCAGCGGCCAAAGCAAATTGTTCCAGTGATAGCTGACTGACACGAGACCATAGGCCACGTAAATGGGCTTAGCCAAGGGCACATAGACCTTGAGAAGCGTGGTGAGGGCGCCTGCTCCTTCCACACGCGCAGCATCCTCCAACTCTTTGGGAACTGTGAGGAAGGTCTGGCGCAGAAGAAAAATGCCGAAAGCGGATGCCATGTAGGGCAGCCCCATAGCCACCACGGTATCCACCAGACCAAGCTTGGCAATGGTGCGGTAGTTCTCGACCAGCAACACTTCCGGCATGATCATCAGCTGCACCAAAACCAGCATGAAGATCAGGGTTTTTCCGCGGAATTGATAGCGCGCGAAAGCATAGGCCGCCAGCGTGCAGATAATGAACTGGCTGATCAGGATCGTGGTGATCAGCAGGAATGTGTTGAGGAAGTAGCGCCCGAAAGGAGCAGCGTTCCAGGCATTCCTGAAGTTCTCGAGCGTCAAGGGAGCGAGGAGATCAAACCGAGCCTCATATTGCGCCGGATGAAATGCCATCCATACTGCATAGAGCAAAGGCAATACCCACAACAGCCCCAACAGATAGCAGCCCACGGTTTCAACAGCCCGCCAGAACGAGAATTCGCGCGGCTGATGTGGTAATGTCATTGCACTCATTTGTAATGCACCTTGCGATCAAGAACCCCGAACTGGACGAAGGCGATAACAGCAAGCGCCAGCAGCAATACAACCGTCAAAGCCGATGCGTAGGCCGTATCCCAGAAGCGGAATGCAACATTGTAAACATAATAGAGCAGGAGCGTGCTGGCATTGTCCGGGCCGCCCCGGGTCATGACAATCACATGGTCAATGAGCCGGAATGCATTGATCACCGCGTTGATGAGCACGAACAAAGTGGTTGGCATCAGCAACGGGAATGTCACGCGGCGAAAGAAGTACCAGCGTCCGGTCCCTTCCAGTGCAGCCGCTTCAGACAGGCTGGGGCTGATCTGCTGTAATGCTGCCAGATAGAAGATCATGAAGAATCCCGCTTCCTTCCAGATGGCCAACACCATCAGACTGCCAAGCACTGTGTCGGGATTACCCAGCCAATTGGTTTCGTGGAAACCGAACAATCCCAAGAACTGATCGATCAGGCCATAGCCTGGCGTGTAGAAGAAAAGCCAGATATTGGCGACTGCAATCATCGGCAGCACGGTCGGCATGAAGAATGACATCCGCATCAGCGAGCGACCGCGAATGGACGAATTCACAATGACCGCCATCAGCATGGCCAGTGCGATGGATGCGGGCACTGTGCCAAGCGCATAGATCGCATTGTTCTTCAGAGCCGCCCAGAAAACCGGATCGCCAATCATTGTCGTGTAATGATCAACCCCGACAAATCGAGGCGGACGCTTGCCCCGTTGCGTCTGGTAGAAGCTGTTGATGAATGTCATCACGGCCGGAATATGCGTGAACACGGCCAGCAATACGGTGGCCGGCAACAGCAGAAGCCATGGTGTTATCTGGTTTTTCGCCTGGTTCATGCAATTTCTCCAGCCTTCTCACGATGATGCGAACCGGCTTAGCCTTGTACGCGATGCATTGTCATTGTTGAGTGATGCAGCGCTTCGAATGCACAGACAGACGAAGCTCTCACAGCAAGGGTCTCACTGGTATGGCTTGAGAATGCGTTCGGCCTCAGTCTGCGCATCATCGAGAGCTTGTTGAACACTCTTGTTACCAGTTAACGACGCCTCGATTGCATCATCGATCACGCGCGCAACACGCTGGTTTTCATAGGTTGAAAGTTCCGGCACCATGTAAGGGATCTGGTCGCGTGGCACCTTTGCGCCTGGAAACTCCTCCCCATATTGCTTCATGGCTTCCGTTTGCCAAGCATCATCGCGGGCCGCGATATAGCCGGTTTTGATGCTCCATTCGGCAGCCTGATCCGCAGAGGACAACCACTTCACAAACTGAAATGCCGCCTCCTGCTTCGCCTTATCCTCCACATTGAAGATATACGCATTGCCGCCACTGGTCGGCGCACCATAGGCTTTGTTCTTTGGCAGAATCTGCACACCAAACGGGAACGGCGCGTTGGTTTTCACATTTGTGAGATTGCCGCTGGTGGTGGTGATCATAGCAGCGCGACCTTCGAAGAAGTCCTTCGGATTGGTCGCCC
Source organism: Brucella sp. NBRC 12953 (assembly GCF_040369775.1). Lineage (NCBI taxonomy): Bacteria > Pseudomonadati > Pseudomonadota > Alphaproteobacteria > Hyphomicrobiales > Brucellaceae > Brucella > Brucella sp. NBRC 12953. The sequence goes on along the minus strand of NZ_BAABSV010000007.1, from coordinate 236,402 downwards.
ATTCAATCACGCCTGGCTTCATGACCTTATGCTTTCGCGCCAGATCGACCCAATATTGCATTGCCTGGACAACTTCAGGTGCGTTGAAGTAAGTGGTTTTCCCATCTGGCTCCGCAAGCTTGCCACCATTCTGCGCGACATATCCCTGCAACAACCAATAGGAGGTCAGCGACGAGGGGACCTGCATGCCCCAACGCGCCACGCTGCCATCAGCAGAGCGCTTGGTCAGTTTCGTTGCGAAATCGACAACTTCTTGCCAGTCCTGCGGGCCTTTTTCTGGATCAAGGCCAACTTCCTTGAAGGCGTCCTTATTCCAGAAGAATACCGTGGTGCCGCGTTGGAAGGGTACGCCCCACGTTTTGTCTTCGCTCTTGCTGTTGACCATGAAAACCGGCGTGAATCCGGCAAGCCATGCCTTGTCATCGTCGGTCTCGACCAGATCCTCATAGGGAACGATGGCCTCTTCATCGATCAGTGTGAACATGTCGGTTGAAAGCATGACTGCAACTTCAGGTGCCTGACCGGATTTGAAAGCTGTCAGGGATTTGCTCAAGGTCTCTGGATAGGTGCCGGCGTAAATCGGCTTGACCTTGATATCGGGGTGCTGCCCTTCAAAACGGGTGATCAGATCATCCACAATTTTCGTAACCGGACCGCCAATTGCGACTGGATAATAGAAGCTGATCTCCACCGGTTCAGCCCAAGCCGTTCCCCCACCGACAGCAATTGCCATCATTGCAGACGTGGCCAAGCGTGTTACAGATCGTCTTACCTGCCAATTCATTGCTCTCTCCTCCCAAGGGATGATCGTTTCCCGATCAGCTTTTTGTTAAACGGCCAGGGCCGTACGCTCGACGCGATGTCCTTGCGCTTCATCAAACACGTGCACTGCGGATGGTGCCCAAGTCAGTCCGACGGTGTCGCCGCGATGAAGGCGACGGATACCTTCAATACGCACCTGCAAAGATTGATCGCCCACGCGGCATTCAAGAATGCTGTCTGCACCGTGATATTCGATGGCTTCGATAGAGGCTTTCACGCGCCCCTCTTCCGCCACACGGATTTCCTCAGGGCGCAATCCCAACACAAGTCCCTGCGCGGGATCGCTTAGAACCGCAGGTCCATCAGCGGCGCCGCTGATGGCAGCCTTGCCGTTATAGTCGGCCATACGGATGATGTTCATTGGTGGCGTCCCGATAAAGCGGGCAACGAACGTCGTGGCCGGCTCAAGATAGAGTTCGGAAGGCTTTGCCCTCTGCTCGATCTTGCCGCCCTTCATCAGAATAACCTGATCGGCGAGGCTCATTGCCTCAATCTGATCATGGGTCACGTAAACCATGGTCATGCCAAGCTGCTGCTGCAGATTACGGATTTCCTTGCGCATGTCGTGGCGCAGCTGCGCATCGAGATTGGACAGGGGCTCATCCATCAAGCAAACGGAAGCTTCGGCAACGATGGCGCGCCCCAACGCGACACGTTGCTGCTGACCACCGGACAGCTGAGATGGCCGTCGATCCAGCAGATGCGACAGACCCAGGATATCGGCGGCGCGCTTCAGACGCTGGTTACGTTCGCCGGCAGACACTTTGCGCACACGCAGGCCGAAAATAATGTTCTCTGCAACGCTCAGGTGCGGAAACAGGGCATAGGACTGGAACACCATCGCCAGCCCGCGCTTGGCGGGCGGAGCGTTGGTGACGTCTTTTCCGCCAATGATGATCCGCCCCGACGTTACGGAATCAAGCCCCGCAATCAGACGTAGAGAGGTGGACTTACCGCAACCCGAAGGCCCAAGGAGTACGGTCAATGTGCCGGGCTCCACGGTAAAATTCACATCATTGACCGCGTGGAATGTCGTCCACGTCTTGTTGAGATTGACGATCTCAATTCCAGACATTCGGGTCCCCTCCCAATGCTCCTATCTGCCTTTGAAGCCATAATGGCCGAACGGCAGCTCCCGACTGGCAACAGGCTGGCACAAGCCTCCGGAGCCAGTCTCCTTCCGCAAAAAAAATTATTGAACTTTTTCGTCGCAGTCAATACTTTTGTACAAAATGCGTCTCTTTGCATTGGGACGCATTCACTTTGGGAGCGAACATGTCCAGATTCAGCCTATTACAAATTTCAGATACGCATCTCTCGCCGCGAACACCGTATTTCCGCGACAACAATCGCCTGCTCGCCGAATCGCTGGCGCAATCCGATCATGACTTCATTGTTCACACAGGCGATGTGACGCTCGACGGCATTCGGTATGTTGAGGACTACGCGTTATGCCGGGACTTCTTTAAGGAAACCGGCAAAGCCATACATTTTCTTGCGGGCAATCATGATGTGGGCGACAATCCGAGGCTTTCCAAACCGGAAAGCGAAAATGGCAGCGCCATCAATGCCGAGCGTTATGCCAGATTTTCAGATTATTTCGGTTCTGACCGCTGGGTTATCGATCACGGCAATTGGCGCATCATCGGCATAAGCTCGATGTTGATTGGTTCCAGCCTGCCGCAGGAAGACGAACAATATGACTGGATCGACGAGCAGATAGCGGCATTATCCGGGGATCGTTACCTGGCGGTATTTACCCACCAGCCGATTTATATCGACAATACGGACAGCACGGAACTGACTTACTGGACTGTCGATCCAAAGGGTTGGGGTCGCCTTGAGGGGTTGATCAATCATCCAAAGCTGCGGTTGATCGGAAGTGGACACCTGCATCAGCAGCGATCATCAAAGCGTGGCAATGTGCATCTGGAATGGTGCTCATCCATTGCTTTTACCACAACGGAAGAGCTGGTGCCGGAAATGGGCGGGACGCGCGAAGTCGGCTATATGGAACATCATTTTGATGATGATGGTCGGGTTGAAAGCAAGGTCATAAAGCACGACGGTTTCGCCAATGATCATCTCGAAGACATGATCAAGCTGGTCTATCCGCTGATTGGCACATAAGCCCTTGTAAGCGGAAAGCCGGTCGTTACAGGCAAGCCCGCCCCGTTGGCCTCAGCCAGCGGGGTTATGTTTTGGGTGCCGGCACCATCACGCAGGCTTGTGTGCAGTCACCGATGCCGGCACTTTCGAGTGGCCAAACCAGTTCGGGTTGGTCACGCTGGCCTTGCCTGCGTCAATCAATGCATTTTCATCATTGCCGTTGGATTTGTAATCGCGATCCGCCAATGGCTGGATCCGGACTGAATTTTCCGTTTCCTCGAAAAGATTGACGTATTTCAGATTCTTGTCGCGGCCGATTTCGGCCATTTCCAACGGGGCGGGCAGTTTGCGCGGCAAATTGACGTTCAGCCAGTGACCATCCTGCGCCCAATCGCCCCTGGTTTCCCAGAAATTGCGAATATGGCTGGCAAGCCAGGCCAAAGCCTCGGCATCAAACGCTGCACAATCCCGCGGCGCGGAAAAAGCAACCGAGGCGATGCCGTTCAACGCGCCTTCGCGCGCAACCGCCATGGTCCCGGAATAGGAAACATCTTCGGCGACATTGCGGCCGGCATTGATGCCCGACAGAACGAGGTCCGGCATGGGCTGGTCCCGAAACACCCAATGCACCGCAGCGATCACGCAATCCACCGGCGTACCCGTGCAGCCGTAACGCTTGTCTGCGAGCTTGTTGACCATAAACCCGGCGGTGAGAGACACGCAGTGTCCGTTTGCACTGCGATTTCCGTCCGGCGCGATGATCCACACATCATCACTCAAAAGACGCGCGGCTTTCTCAAGCACTGCAATGCCCGGAGCGTCAATACCGTCATCGTTTGAAATCAGAATTCGCATTTCCCACCTCCTAAAAACCCCTCTCCCCGCAGGAGAGCCTCCGCAATTTATACGGCAACATATGTTTTATTTGTACATTTTTTGCAATCCAAATATTTTTGTTCATTTATCCTATCAAACAATTCTTGACGTTAAGGTCATTATGCCATCATTATCACGGGCGAATAAGACGATGTGCCTTGTTGGAAGAAAGCTGTAAAAGGTAGGATATGTCCCGAAGCAAAAAGCCGAAAACCAAGTTTCAGGCAGATCAGGACGAGCTCAAACTCCGTGCGGCGTGGCTCTATTACATCGAGGGGCTGACGCAGGAGCAGGTTGCGCAAAACCTCGACATCAGCCGGATCAAGGCTTTCCGCTTGTTGGCCGCTACGCGCGACGAAGGAATCGTCCAGATTTCCCTGAATGCGCATGCAGAGCCTCTGATACGTTTGCAGCGGGCACTGGAAAAGCATCTTGGGCTGTTCGAAGCCATCGTTGTGCCGTCGTCAGATCAGTCCGAAGCCAGCATTTCGGCAGTCATAGGTCACGCTACCGGGCGCTACCTTTCCGATCGCTTGCAGGACGGGCTGACAGTCGGCGTCGGGTGGGGGGGGACATTACAGGCCTGTATGAGCCACCTCAGATGGCGTGAAATCAACGACCTGTCGGTTATCTCGCTGCTTGGTGGACTGACACATTCCATGGCCGACAACCCCTCAGCCGTCGCATGGCGACTGGCCGAGTTCTACAAGACCGAACTCTTTCAGATCACTGCGCCCGTCTTTGTGCCGCACGAGGCGCTGGCCAGGGAATTGTGGGAAATCGAGGATCTGAAGGTACTAAAAAGCAAAGTTTCGGACATTGATCTCGCGATTTTGAGTGTAGCTGACATTAGCAAACAGGCATCAATATTCCGTCGTGGCTTGCTGAAGGCGCAGGATGCGGAAAGCCTGCAGGCGGCGGGCGCAGTGGGCGACGTATTGTGCCAGTTCGTCAATGATGCGGGCGAGATCGTTGATCATCCCATTAACGAACGCGCCATGGCGATCAATCCGACGGAATTGCGCAAGGTACCAAAGGTCATCATCTCGGCAGGCGGGGTTCGTAAAGCTCAGATCATCCGCGCCAGTATTTTGACCACAAAAGCGCAGGTGCTGATCACTGACGAGGCCACAGCACACGAATTGCTGACAACCAAAAGCCTGGTCTGATTGTCCATTGCAGTACAATTATAAACAGGGCGCTCGCGACATTTCGGAAGGCCATCCCACGCAACAGTTTGCGGCTTTCTGGTGGGAATAGGGATGCAGACCGATCATCCCGATGACCAGAGGACCAAGGTGACCAGGTGACCAGAAGCGGGCGATCTCATCATCTACCACTTGACCAGGATCTGAAGGCCCGCTGTGATCCATCATTGACCGTATTAACGCGACCAACGTCATCCCTTTCGCTTGCGAGAGTCTCGTTCTGGGAGAATGTTCTGACAACGCCATCGCATTGGGCGAATGCGCTTACACTGGCATTTTCCCGAAACCCGGTTCTTTCTGCTCTTTATTCGCTCAGCCCACACCTGCTTTTTGACGGTGTCCATCAGACAGATTTGAGCGGTCCACAAGCAAAGCCGTTGAATGGGGTCAACCTATCATCATTCCGATATGACCCTGATAGTTTTGGGCCGAATTTGATATGTGACTATCTATTCCAACCAACCATTTTTAAGAGGGCCGTCGCAATGGGTCGCTTTCGGGAAATTCGTCTGACCAAATTACTTTGAGCAGGTTGGATGAACAGCATCATGCGATGAAAACGAAAGGATGGTGATTTCAATGCCTTTGATCAGCCAACTGCGCCTTATGACTTTAACGAGACAGGATCAGTGCAAGTCCTGCCACAACAAATAGAGCACCAAGCCAAGCTCCGGTACTGGGCTTCTGACCGGTTCGTAGCCATAACATTGGAAGGATAATGACTGGTGTTGTTGCGGAAATCGTCGAAACGATACCAGTCTCTCCGCCTGAAAGAGCGAAGAGCATCAGCGTCATACCCATGGCCAGCGAAAGAATGCCCGACAGCGCAGTCATGGATGCCACAGGCATAGACAAACGATTACGCGGCCGCACAACTGATAGCGGAAAGGCGGAGAGAACACTGAGGCAGCAGGCCGCCGTACCAACACGCAGCAATGAAGCGAGAAATGGATCGATTCCGCTTTCCATCACCGGCCGTACAATGATGGATCCAACTGCCTGACCGGTCGCAGCCAGAAGACCCAATGATATTCCCACTGTCCAGGACCCATGAACGGTCTCCAGTGTATGCGTTATCACACGACGACTATTGAAAAATATCGCAAAGCAGACCCCTGCGATCGTCACTGTGATACCGGCAACGATCCGAAATCTCAGTTCCTCACCCAACACGCCCCATCCGAGAAACGCCGCGATTGGTGCATTCATAGCAAACAAAATCCCTGCACGACGCGGCCCCAATCTGTTGAGGGTTGCAAAGAGCATGGTATCGCCCAGGAATATGCCTATGACGCCAGACAGGACGAGAGGTATTGCTGCGGCAAAGGTCAATTGATGCCATGTTCCGGTGGCGACCACGTAGATAATCAGCAGGCAACTCACAAATATCTGGCGCATCTGATTGAATGTGAACGCACCGAGATGACCGGCAGGTCCAGCAGAAATCAGACCGGTAAGCGCCCAGCATATGGCGGCTCCTAAGGCTGCCAGTTCATAAATAGGCATAGCGACCCCTGGCAAAGCTGGAACCTCCAATTATTAACGTGAAGGAAATGACGGGTTGAACCTTCCCTTATCGGAGGCCAGCAGCAATGGCAATCCGGCAACAAAGCCTGTGGCAAGGGCGGCAATAGAGTTTCCATTTCGCCGCCGCCCTGAATAGCAATACCGCGTATTTATGCCAGAACTGCATAAATCCCATAACCAATTGGCGTTTGTTAAATCGAATGCGCGCTTTCAATATTAATCCTAACAAAAGCACTGCGCAAAAAAGCCAGAGGGAACTTCATGATATCGTCAATGATCGCAGACCCGACAAAACTGGAAATCGTCCCACCGCGTCGCTGGGCAACGAAAGCGCTCGCAGTGGCCTGTGTCGTCGCAGTTCTGTTTCTTGTCAGAGCTTTCTGGAAAGGTGACATTGCCTGGCAATATGTCTCCTCCAATCTGTTTGCACCGGCGGTTCTCTCTGGAGTGGTCAATACCATCATCATGACGTTTTGCGCGATGGGGCTTGGCATATTGCTTGGCGTGGTCGCGGCGATGATGCGCATGTCGGATAATGGTGTGCTGCGCAGCATCTCAATTGGCTATATCTGGTTGTTTCGCGGCGTTCCAGCCTTGCTTCAATTGCTCTTGTGGTTCAATCTGGCGCTTATTTTTCCAACGATCGGCATTCCGGGTCTTTTTTCTGTCAAGACTGTCGAGATGATGACCCCTTTTGTCGCCGCTTTCCTGGGGCTCGGAATCCAACAGGGCGCCTACACTGCCGAAGTTGTGAGAGCCGGTATCATGTCCATTGATAAGGGACAAACGGAGGCCGCACAGTCGATTGGAATGACCAGGCTTCGGGCGATGGTCAAGATCGTGCTTCCGCAAGCAATGCGTGTGATCGTTCCGCCAATTGGCAATGAAACGATTGGCATGGTTAAATTGACGTCTCTTGCAAGCGTTATCCAGTATTCAGAAGTGCTTCGAAGCGTTGAGGATATCTATTATGTCAACTCGCGCGTTATCGAACTGCTTATTGTCGCTGCAATTTGGTACATGGCGGTCGTTACACTGCTGAGTATTATCCAGTTCTACATCGAACGGCATTTCTCGAAAGGTTGGGGCAGGCGCAATCCAAAGCAGCCAATTGTTCAAACGACTGCCGGGGAGGAAGCGTGATGGGACCGATCATTCATGCTCGCGGACTTCAAAAATATTATGACAGCTTTCACGTCCTCAAAGATATCAACTTTGATATTCATAAAGGAGAAGTGGTTTGTATCATCGGTCCGTCCGGTTCAGGCAAGAGCACCTTTCTGCGCTGTATCAATCAGCTTGAGAAGGTCAATTCAGGTTATATTTCGGTCGATGGTGAAATCGTTGGCTTCAGCCTTGAAGGCACAAAACTCTACCCCCTCAGCGACAAGCAAAAAGCGAAACAGCGCCAGGCCGTTGGCATGGTCTTCCAGCGGTTCCATCTGTTTCCGCATCTGACCGTTCTGCAAAATATCATAGCCGGCCCCACCGGCGTGCAAAAACGCCCAAAGTCGGAATGTGTTGTGGAAGCACAGCAACTGCTCAGCCGGGTCGGACTCTTGGATAAGGCCGATTCTTATCCAGCTGAACTTTCTGGGGGACAACAACAACGTGTTGCCATTGCCCGTGCCCTCGCCATGCGCCCCAAAGCCATGCTGTTTGATGAGCCAACTTCGGCGCTGGACCCGGAACTTGTTGGTGAGGTGCTGGGCGTGATGAAGGAACTTGCCGCATCCGGCACGACAATGATCGTCGTCACCCACGAGATTGGCTTCTGCCGCGAGGTGGCTGATCGGGTGATCTTTATGGACCAAGGCCGCATTGTGGAAACAGGAACCCCTGATCAGGTGCTCAATAATCCGACGAACCCGCGAATCCGAAATTTCGTGTCGGCAGTCCTATAACAGACAATAATCACGCAAGAGGAGAACATCATGAAGCTCACCACTCTGGTCGCAACAGCTATGACGCTGCTATCGGCATCTGTCGCGATGGCAGACAACAATCTCAATCTGGTCAATGAAGGCGAACTGCGGGTGCTGGTTAATCCCATTTACCCCCCAATGGAGTTCGTCAATCCGGAGACCGGCACGCTTGACGGCTTCGATATTGATCTCATCAATGCGGTGGCAAAGAAGCTCAACCTGAATGTACTTCTTGTAACCTCTGCATTTCAGGAGTTGCAGAGTGGACTGCAAACCGGACGTGGTGACATCATCGTTTCCGGCATGAGCGACAATCCGAAGCGGCAGGAAAGCATGGATTTCGTCGATTACCTGACCAGCGGACCAATTCTCTTCACGACCAATGCGAATGCAGCGGCATATAAGAAACCAGAGGATCTTTGTGGTAAGAAAGTTGCAGGAAGCCGCAGCACGACCTTCGGAACCAATGTTACCGACTGGAGCAAAGACAATTGTGTAGCCAAGGGCAAGCCAGCAATCGTATTTGAAGGCACCGCAGATTCCAATGCTGCACGTCTGGGGATGAAGCAAGGTCGCTACGATGCGGTGGTACAGGGAATTGAAACCATCGCCTATCAAATGCGTCTCGAACCTGACACGTTTACCCTTATCGGCGACCCGCTGCTGAGCAATGATACATTCGGCATGGGCTTTAAAAAGTCGAATACCGCTCTGCGCGATGCGGTCGCCACAGCGCTTGATGACGTTATCAAAGACGGCACTTACGCTGAAATTCTCAAGAAGTGGGGTTTGACGCACAACGCCGTCGAAAAGGCGATCATCAACGGCGTCAAGTAAGCGTTACGAAGCTTAAGCCGATCAGAAACGAAGCAACGGAACGCGTTTGCGCGTTCCGCAGTTCAACTGCGCGCACAATTTCAATAAACGCAAACAAGGTAGCGAGCCTCTCAATGTTGCAGTCTTCCCTACATCAAAGCCCAATCCTTTGGCCAGAAGGGCGGCGCTCGGCGGTTGCTTTAGCCTTTGACGTGGATGGCCCGACCGGAGACGCAATGCTTGACGGCTCGCTGCGGGACAATCCGAGATACTTCACCCAAGGAGCATATGGCCCATGGAAAGCCCTGCCTCGCCTTTTGGAATTGTTGGCGCGATATGAGCTGAAGGCAACCTTCTTCATTCCAACCTGGGTCGTTTTAAATTGGACCGAACATTGTGCCCGCATTGTCACGGAGGGCCACGAAGTTGCCTATCACGGCCACCGGCATGAGGTTTTCATCGACTGCACGCCACAGCAACAGCTTGATATCATGGAAACCTGCAAGGCAATTTTCCAACGCTGTCTTGGCGTGACGCCAGTTGGCTTCCGCACACCATCGGGTGACTGGAGCAATGAAACGGCAGAATTGCTAGAAGCCTTTGGCATCGTTTACTCGAGTTCCATGCGTGGTGATGACAGGCCCTACTTTCACGACACATCCTTGAAGGGTCCCGGTCTCGTCGAAATCCCGGCCCGATGGGACATTGATGACTATACTGCGCTCGCCTATACCGAAGAACCCGATTTTCCTGTAGGGCTGGATCGCATTTCCGACTACCGGACGGTTGAAGCCAACTGGAAAGCCGAGTTCGAAGGTTATCATCGGGATGGTCTGTGCTGGACGACCATACTCCATCCAAAGGTTTGCGCCCGTCCGGGGCGTCTTTCAATCCTCGAAGGTCTGTTTCGCGCGATCAGAGCGCATGGTGATGACGTGTGGTGCGCACGACTCTCAGACATTGCTCAGTGGTGGATCGCAACAAATGGTGCACGAACAGACAGAGTAAAGAGCTGATGTCTATACAATCGAAATCTAATCTAACCCAGTTCGCCGGCTCTCAATCGTTCTGGCCTGAAGGCAAGGGCTGCGCCGCTTCGGTCTCAGTTCTGTTCAGTGACGGGCTGGATGCACTCGCCGCTGCACCTGATCTTGCGGATCGAAACAAAAGCTTTTCTGTATGGAAATATGGAGCGGCTCGCGGTGTCGAACGCCTGTGCCGCACATTTGAAGACAGAAATCTGGCGACCAGCTGGTTCGTCCCGGCGACGCTCACCCAGACGCATGAAACACTTCTTCGCGATATACGCGCCGACGGCCATGACTTCGCCAGCCATGGCCTGACTATCGAACGTTACGATCGTTTCAGTCCGCAGGAAGCGCTTTACCGCATCAGGCAATCGAAATCACTTCTTGAAGCCTGCATTGGTCAGGAGGTCACAGGCTTTCGCCTCCCGGCGGGCAACTGGCCTCATGGCTTTGACCGACAACTTCTTGAAGCTGGTTTTAAGTGGTCAGCATCGTTGAATGGCGATGACGTCCCATTCCTTCATCCATCGCGGCTGGTGGAAATCCCCGTGCATATCGAACTTGATGACCGCCCCTATTTTCAGTTCAACTTCACTCCGGCCTTTCCAAAGGGCCAGAGCAGGCTTCCGGCATATGATGCGGTTCTGGAAAACTGGAAAGCTGAATTCGATGCCTACCATCGTTATGGGGGCTGCTTTGTCCTGCAAATCCATCCGGAATGGAGCGGCACGGCAGGCAGGATCAGTATCATTGAAGAAATGATAGACTACATCCGGTGTCATGATGATGTCTGGTTTGCGACAGCATCTGAAATTGCACAATGGTGCCTTCAGCATCTGCAGCCTTCTAATCCGCAACATCCGATAAATGTGTACAGAGATTATGTGCAGGAGACCGCACAATGATAACAGATGCGCTTGCAGGTCTTCTCACAGAAACGTCTGAATGCGCCTTTTCGGACGCGACAATCGAAAAAGCAAAGGCCCATATTCTCGATACGATCGGGGTCTCTCTTGCAGGAGCACGATCATTCGAGACACAAAAAATGCTGGAAGTCCTGCAGCCATTTCCTGACGAAGGTCATTGTGCGGTCTGGGGAACATCTTACTCCACCAACGCCCGCACGGCGGCTTTCATCAACGGCGTCTCAGCGCATGCTTATGAACTCGATGACAGCGGTGGCTGCGATCATTCGGGTGCTGTCGTGCTTCCCGCTGCAATTGCTGCTCTTGCCGATATTTCCGAACCGGTGACCGGAGCTGCCTTTCTGCGCAGTATTATTCTGGGCTATGAGGTTGGGCGGCGGGTCCTTGAGGCGGCGGGTGGCTATGAGACCCATAACGGTCGGGGCTGGCATTCAACCGGCACCTGTGGCGTCTTTGGGGCAACGACCGCCGTCGGCTCTCTTTTCAAACTCAAAAGGCAGGCTCTTGCATCGGCGCTTGGCACGGCCTGTTCATTCGCTGCGGGAACATGGGCCTTCATCGGCAATGGAAGCTCTGCGAAAAAGCTGCACTCCGGACGCGCTGCCGAAGCCGGAATTCTGGCCTCCTTTCTGGCTCGTAGCGAGTTTCAGGGACCGGCGACCGTATTTGAATCCGATCAATGGGGAAGCTTCTTTGCAACCTATTGCGGCAGCCAGGCTGACCCGCAGGCGCTTATCCGCGATTACGGTGTCTTCTGGCGTATCAATCGCTGCTCGATCAAGCCCTATGCTACGTGTCGCGGAACCCACTCCGCGATTGACGCTATCAACCTGATTTTCGCCAGATGCGGCTTGGAGGCCACCAATGTGGCGAAGGTTGAAGTCGGAATGAGTGCCTTTCAGTTTGCAATGTGTGGCAGCAAGTTGGTGACCACCCGTGCACAGGCGCAGATGAGCCTGCCTTATGCGATGGCGGCCAGACTGCATTATGGCAAGGTTTTCCTGGATGAGCTTGCGCACAATGCTTGGGAGGCCCCCGAAATCGTTGACTGGCTCGACAAAATGACCGTAGCCATCGACAAAACAATGGCGGATGAGGATGAACCGGAAGTCAAGCTTATTACCCATAGCGGTGAGGAGCACCGGCAAAGGGTTGAAGCGCCTCTAGGCAGTCCAGACAATCCGCTCTCTAAGGTGCAGATTACCGGCAAATATTACGACCTTGGCAAAGGGATACTGCCACTGGCGCAGATTGACGCTATCGCGGAACTGGTCGCCGACCTCGAACACATGGCGGACGTCCGGGCGCTTCTTCCCCTCCTGCAATCCCCAATGCAAAACTGAGGACAATGTCAAATGTCAACCAATACGGCTTCAACCTGGTCACCACTGTTTAAAGAAGCAGTTGCTGACGATTTCCGCGATTTTCATGAATGCCTCGATCAGGATAAGCGTATCGCGCTGCACGATGTTCATGGCTCGCTGGTACACGCTGACATGCTGACGCGTGCGGGGATTCTAACGCACCAAGAAAATCTGGCGATCCAGTCCGGCCTGAAGAAAATCGCTCGGGAAATGCAATCAGGAGAATTTGTCTGGAAGAAGGAGCTCGAAGACGTTCATATGAACGTTGAGAAACGCTTGACTGAGCTTGTGGGTGAGCCCGGCAAGAAACTTCACACGGCACGTTCGCGTAACGATCAGGTCGCAACCGATATACGCCTCTACGCCCGCAGTGAGCTGGAAAAGCTTGATACGGAAATTTCAGCCCTTCTTCGCGCCGTTGTTGATCTTGCCGAACAGCATGCGGAAACGATAATGCCTGGTTTCACGCATCTTCAGGTGGCACAGCCAATTACCTTTGGTCATCATCTGATGGCTTATGCCGAGATGTTCCTGCGTGACCGGCAACGGGTGAGAGAAGCGCGTGAGCGCCTCAACATATCGCCTCTGGGTGCTGCCGCGCTCGCCGGCACCGGCTTTCCAATCGACCCGGCATTCAGCGCCACAAAGCTCGGCTTCAACGCCGCATTCCGAAATTCACTTGATGCCGTCTCCGACCGCGACTACGTGGTGGATATCTGTAGTCTTGGCGCCATCATAATGGGTCATCTTTCAAGGCTGTCGGAAGAAATCATTCTGTGGTGCACCCCGATGTTCGACTTCATTGAAGTGGGAGATCAATTCTGCACCGGATCTTCGATCATGCCACAGAAGCGGAACCCGGATCTCGCTGAACTGTTGCGCGGCAAGGCCGCGCGCCTGATTGGGAACCTCGCTTTCTCAGCGAGCCTGATGAAAAGCCAGCCTCTTGCCTTCAACAAGGATCAGCAGGAATCCAAACCCCCGCTTACGGACAGTCTCGAAACGGTCCGCGGGGCGGTATCTGTTACAACACAGATGATCCCTTCGATAAAGGTGAAGAAAGAGAAAATGCTGCTGGCAGCAGATCAGGGTTATTCAACTGCAACAGACCTCGCTGACTATCTTGTGCGTGAAGGCCTGGCTTTCCGGGATGCTCACCACGCGGTTGCTGCTATCGTCGGTCATGCCCGGGAAAGAGAGCTGAACACTTTGTCAGATTTGCCACTGGCAGACATGCAGGCTTTTGCTTCTGTGATCCATGAAGATGTGTTTGATATTCTGTCGGTGGCGGGTTCGGTTGCAAGCCGCAATCATCGCGGCGGTACAGCGCCCAAACAGGTGCATGCTGCGATAGCAGAAGTTCGTGCTTTGCTGTAATTGCGGAGGTTGTGGGACGATCCGACGCCCCACAACCACTCTTCATCCGCTTGCTGAATGAAATGGCAAGCAGAGATCAAGCACAAGCGCTTGTCGATCATGCGATAATATTCGCCATTCTTAGCCAGTAATGATAGTCTGGGTACTTTCTTAATCATCAGAAACTGAGCGACCCTTGGATCTCAAGCAGGAAAACAATCGTCTGCCACCATTGCAGACACTTCAAAGTTTTTCAGTCGTGGCCGATACTGGAAGCTTCACGGCCGCCGCAAACCAGCTCAATATCAGCCAAAGCGCCATCAGCCGTCAGATTCAGCTCCTCGAACATTATTTCGGCTGCAGCCTTTTTGACAGACATACGCGGAAAGTGCTTCTGACGGAGCAGGGACGAGCCTTGCTACCCATCATCAATGGATTGATGGCGTCGCTTAAAAGCTCATTTGAAGCCACAAAGCGGCCCAGCCGAACTTTGACCATTCGCATGCCTCCGACGCTGGCACGTCGCTGGTTCCTGCCCCGCCTTCCAGATCTTTTAAAGAAGCACCCGGATCTGAATATAAATATCGACACTGCGTGGTTCGCCCGCCCGAATTTTTCAATCGACGATATTGACATGCTGATTACTTATGGAAATGGCAGCTGGCCCGGCATGGTTGTTATCCCTTTGGTCAGAGAAAGCCTGACGCCCATGTGTGCACCATCATTGTTATCGATATTGGGTCGTCCTGCAAAGATAGACAAACTGGCTGAATGTGTACTGATCCACTCAAACCCACGACACAGTGACTGGATGCTGTGGTTACAGGCTGAAGGTGCATATTCACTGCGAGGCTCTCGTAATCAGGTTTTTGACACGCAGGATTTTGCAATGACAGCAGCTGCAAGCGGCTTCGGCGTAACGATGGGCGACCGCACCTTTGCAAAAGACGATCTGACCAGTGGGGTGCTTGTACAGCCATTTCCGCGCATACTGGATACCGGATACGGATATTATGCACTGTTTCCAGATCGCAAGGATCATCGCGATCGAATACGGGACCTATCAAGCTGGTTTGACGTGCACGCGCTACCGCGTGACGTTTAAACCCCTGATTATCAGCCAAGAAAACACATGTCTTGTTTTTGGGTAATGGAATAGTTCGGCCGCCTCCCCTCGAAATTTGCGGTCAGTTTCGGTTTTACTTGCAACCACAATCGCCTTTCTCTGACAGCCAGTCGGGGCATGATCTCCGAGTTCACAGCAAGGCAGTTCGTGGGTGCGATCCGTTGACCCGACAAGAAAATGCCGCTAATCAAACACGTCGCGAAAAACGGACTCAATGCGCATCTCGCTTTGTTGAGGCCACACACAAGGCGGTTGTGGCAAGACATACCGTCCAGCGTCTCCCAAAAACCCACACATGGCGCATGAGTGCTCATGTGAGATATGGAGCGCAAACTTGTGACTGCAACTATCGGCATTATAGGCGCTGGCCTTGGTGGTCTGACATTGGCGTGTGTCCTGCATGCGCATGGAATCAAGACGGCTCTATTCGAAGCGGAGCCCTCGCCCCAGGTGCGGTCGCAAGGCGGCCTGCTTGATATTCATGAAGCGACCGGTCAGAAGGCTCTTAAGTTGGCCGGTCTCTACGGCGCATTCACAAAGCTAGTTCGACCGGCAGAGGACGCCAAGCGGATCGTTGATAAGCGAGCGACCCTTCTCCTCGACATCTTAGGAAATCAATCCACCAAGCGGCCTGAGGTTGATCGGGGCGAGCTTCGTTCGTTGCTTCTGGCGGCGTTGCCCCAAGCTACGATCAAATGGGGTCGGAAGGCGACAACTGTTCAGCCGCAGGGAAATGGTCGTCACCACGTCACTTTTGCCGATGGCAGCATGTTCACCGCTGATCTCATTATTGGTGCCGATGGCGCATGGTCCAAGGTCCGGCCACTTCTTACCAATATTCAACCGGAATACACGGGCACATGCTTCATTGAAATTGAACATCCAGTGGAAGCAAGCGACACCGAGAAGCATGCCGCAATTATTGGCACAGGAACGCTGATGGCTGTCGAACCGGGAAAAGCTATTATCGCTCATCGTAACGCGGACGGGAGCATCTCTGGGTATGTGGCGCTGAACAAATCGGAGGAATGGATGAGGGCCATCGATTTCGGCGATCCTCGGACAGGAACAGAATTTCTTGCGGCCCAGTTTGAAGGCTGGGTATCGCACCTTGTCGAGCTGATTACCACGAGCGCACTCCACCATCCTACGCTTCGACCGATCTACGCATTGCCTGTCGGGCACAAATGGTTGCATCAACCTGGGCTCACGCTTATCGGGGATGCAGCGCATCTCATGTCCCCTTTCGCAGGAGAAGGCGCCAACCTCGCTATGTATGATGGCGCCCGCCTCGCCCTCGCGATCATCACCAATCCCGACAATCTCGATGAAGCCGTGGAACTGTTCGAGCATGAGATGTTCAAGCGGACCCACCCCATAGCGGAAATGTCGGCACGAAATCTGCAGCTGTTCCTTGGCAGTAAGGCCCCCCATAGTGTGGTGGCTCTTTTCAAGAGCCTGGCTCCGTCCTGATAGAATCTCGAAACGCGCGTACTGTGCTCGTTTCGACTGCCTCCTGCCCGTCTGTAGCAGCAAAGTTTGATTGGGCTCTACGAAAGCCTATCAAGAACCATGATGCTGGGTTTAAAAGGGTCGCCCGGCAGATAGGGTTTTACCGCATAATCAGAATGGCTCTGAGATCATTGACATTGGTGCCGGTTGGCCCCGGCACGAACAGATCACCAATCGCATCAAATGCGCTCCATGCATCATTGGCGTTGAGCCGTGCTGCACCATCTTCACCAGCCTTTTGCAGCCGCGAAACCGTTGTGCCATCGGCAAAGGCACCTGCATTGTCTTCCGAACCATCGATGCCATCGGTATCTGCAGCCAGCGCGTGAATATTTGCATAGCCATCAATATCAAGCGCAAAGGACAGCAGAAACTCGCTGTTGCGGCCACCCTTGCCGCCTTTGGCGCGGATGGTCACAGTGGTCTCACCACCGGAAAGCAGAACAACCGGTTTTTTGAACGGGCGATCACGATCCGCCACTTCACGCGCGATTGCTGCATGAACATGCGCTACTTCGCGTGCTTCACCCTCCATTGAATCGGACAGAATTACCGCCTCGACCCCATGACGCTCGGCTTCCTTTACGGCTGCTTCCAGCGAAACAGCAGCGGACGCAATCACCCGCACTTCGTTATCGGCAAAGATTTTATCATCGGGCTTCGGTGCATGAGCCTTCTCGCTTTTGATATGCGCGAGCACCGCATCGGGAAGTTCAAGCTTGTAGTGTTCGATGATTTTGAGCGCGTCATCGCGCGATGTTGCATCAGGCACGGTCGGACCAGAAGCGACAAAAGCAGGATTGTCGCCGGGAATATCGGAAACCACCAGCGAGAAGACTTTTGCCGGATGTGCGTGCGCTGCCAGCCTCCCGCCTTTAATGGTCGACAGATGTTTTCGCACCGCATTCATGGCTGATATCGGCGCACCAGAGGCAAGCAAAGCTTTGTTGACCGCAATCTCGTCGGCAAGTGTCAGACCTTCAGGCGGCGATGGCAGCAAAGCCGAGCCTCCACCAGAAATAAGCGCCACAACAAGATCATCTTCGGTCAGATTGGCCACTGCATCGAACAGCCGTTTTGAGGCCGCAAGCCCGGCATCATCAGGCACCGGGTGCGATGCTTCAATGATCTCGATGGTTTTGCAAGGTGCGCCATAGCCATAGCGCGTGACGACAACGCCTTCGATTGATGCGTCCTCGCCCTCATGCCGCTCTGCCCATGCGCGTTCGAAAGCGGCTGCCATCTGTGCCGAGCCTTTGCCCGCACCAATAACAATCGTCCGGCCCTTGGGCTTGGCAGGCAGATTGGCGCGGAGCACCCGTTCGGGATCAGCAGCCGCAACCGCTGCATCGAACAACGCCCCCAGAAAGACACGCGGCTTTAATTTTGACAACATATCCTTTAGAGGGCTCCCGTTGAGACCACCGAACCATGGCTTGTATTCTGAGAATTGTGGTGGCGCCTCATACTGTGCGCCACCATAGCGTGATGCTATTGGGCAATGCCGGATATCGACTTCAAGATGGAAGCACCAAGTGTATATTTTGGATCTACCATGTTACCAAGGCGGACACGCCCTGCCTGCGTTAAAAGCATATAGGCCTCGATTTCATCGAAACCGAAATCGGTTGCCATCCAGCGGATCAACTCCCTGTAAGCCTGTCGAGCAGCGTCTTCCATCGGTCGGGAAGAACCGACCGTCATATAGAATTTTTCATTCTCCAGACGTGGCGTACGGATCGTCCAGTTCTTGATCAAATCGACCTGAATCGTTGTTACTGTCGGATGTTCGACGGCCACACCGCAGAGTTCGCCATCACCTTGTGCGGCGTGGCAATCTCCAAGAAACAGATAGGCACCCTTGGTTTGTACGGGGAGATAGATGACTGCGCCTGGTGCAACATCAGGCAAGTCCATATTGCCACCATAATAATCCGGAACGAGAGCACTGATCGCTTCGATTTCTGGTGCGGTACCGATTGTACCGATAAAGGGTTCATATGGCAGCGTGATACGATCGCTCCACTTGACGCCTTTCTCAGCATCAATTTCCAACTTTTTGACCACTTCCGGTAATGTTGGATTGAGCATCGCAGTGTCTGCGGTTGGTACGAGACCGCCAAATTCGGGCATGATGACTGTGGTGCCCGACGGTTGCGCACCGCGCGGACGGATTTGTTGGATATACACCGCCAGAGTGTCGCCTTTCTCGGCACCCTCGACATAGATCGGTCCATTCTGGGGGTTGAGAAATGGAAAGTTCAGAATCTCGGAAGGCTTGTCCGTTTCCTTGCGGATTTTTCCTTCAAATGCGTCGTGCGTCTCGGCAGAAATGACCGCGCCTGGCTCGACATGCAGAACAGGCTCTACATAGGTCCCATAGACATATTGATATTTGCCCTGCACTTCCTCGCTGAGGTGATGGCTTTTTCCAGCGATGCCTTTTGCAACGCCTTTGCGGACCATGATCGATTCATCAAACCAGGACATAGAAGTCTCCTTTAATAATTTTGAAATGGTTCCCGTTGCCGAGCTGCTCGCGGGCCGCAACACAATGTTGGGGCGGCCAGACAGATGCGAGACTGCGATTCAGACGGCCAGATATCTGCGCACCGTGTCACGATCCTCCAACATCTCTGCTGTGAGAGTTGCAACGATACGTCCCTTGTCCATGACGTAGCAGCGCTGTGCCATGGCGCGGATCATATCGATATTCTGCTCAACGAGAATGATAGACACGCCGGTTTTCTGGTTGAGTTCGACGGATAGCTTTGCGATATCCATCACGATGTTGGGCTGAATTCCTTCCGACGGCTCATCGAGAAGAATAAGAGAGGGGCGTCCTATCAGAACACGCCCGATTGCCAATTGCTGCTGCTGCCCGCCCGACATTGTTCCGGCGCGTTGATGCCGTCTTTCCGCGAGAATTGGAAACCGGGCATAGATATCGTCATAAAGCTGTTTACTGGCACCCGGAGTAATCGATTCACCAACCGCGAGATTTTCTTCAACCGTCATGCGCGGGAACACATCCCGACCCTGCGGAACATAGCCGATACCGTGGCGTGCCCGCTTGTGCGGTGGTAAATGCGTAAGCGCCTGTTCCTTGAAACTTATTGATCCTCGGTCAGCTGGTAACAGCCCGATGAGCGACTTCATAAGTGTCGACTTACCAACGCCGTTACGACCGATGACGGCTACGATTTCGCCTTTTTGCACATCGATATCGACACCCTGCAGCACTGGCTTTCCACCATATCCAGCCCACAATCCGCGTGTTTGAAGTAAAGTTTCCTTATGCATCTGCCTGCCCCAGATAGATTGCGGCGACCCGGTCATCCTTGATGATGTCTTCGATCGAGCCTTGCGCAAAGATTTTGCCAAAATGCAGAACTGTGACCTGTTGTGCGATCTGCCGAACGAATGCCATGTCATGCTCAACGGCCAGCACCGTCACGCCCTGCGCATTTAATTGCTGAACCATTTCGCCGGTGGCGAAGGTTTCGTCCGGGGTCATGCCTGCCGTCGGCTCATCGAGCAATAGCAGTTCCGGTTCAAGGCTGATCGCCATACCGATCTCCAACCACTGTTTCTGGCCATGGCTGAGATTACCGGCAAGTTTTGTGGTGGAATCCTCAAGCTTCAGGAAGCTTAGAAGACGGTCGATTTCGCGTTTGAGATCTGAACCGCGATGCTTTCGTTGAACGGCTATTTCGAGGTTCTGGTAGACACTCAGTTCCTTGAAGATACCCGGCACCTGGAACTTCACACTGATACCGCGGTCGATCCGATCAAACGATTTCAGTCGGGTGATTGTCTCGCCTTTATAGAGAATATCACCTTCGCTCGGCAGATACTCGCCGAGAATGAGCCGGAAAAGCGTACTTTTCCCCGCACCATTGGGCCCAATCAAACAATGAATCTCCCCCTTTCTGAGGTGAAGATTGACATCATTGGTTACATGCAGACCACCAAAACGCTTATGTAGGTTGCGTGTTTCAAGAATATTCATAACGCTGACCTCTTCCGTTTGAAGAACAGGAAGCGCCCAACCAGATTAGCCAGTCCCAGCACAATGCCTTGCGGCGCAAGCAGCACTGTGAACACAAGCAAAGCTCCCATGACAATCAGGGCGTATTGAGCACCATAAATTGTGAGTGCCTGAAATCCTGCGAGCACCAGAACTGTACCAATCAGCGTCGCTGTGATGTCGCTGCGCCCACCAACTGCAACCCAGACAATCGGCAGTGCGGCGGCGGTAATGCTCATGCTTGATGGGGTAATATATTGCCCCCATGCCGTATAAAGAACGCCCGAAAGACCGGCCAGCATTGAACCTGTGATAAAGGCCCCCCACTGATAGAGGCGAACATCATAGCCCAGCATCTCCGCCCGTTGCGGGTTTTCGCGAATGGCGACGAGCACATTGCCAAATGGCGAATTCAGTAGGATCCGCAAGCCCAGATAGACGAACAAGACGAGACCAAGAACGACATAATAGAGCCCAATGTCTGGATAGAGGGCAATATCGCCACCAAGCCACGGAATGGTAATTGGCGGCATACCGCTCATGCCATTGAAACCGTTAAGACGCGCCTTTCCGATCACCCATTCCGGACCTGCGGTCTGCGCCATGAAGCGTTCGAGAACCAGGGTTACGGAGAGAGTGACAATGCCCAGAAACACACCGGTGATCCGCCCATAGAACAGAAAATAGCCAATGATTGCAGCAAACAGACCGGCAAGGAGAATTGCCAGCACCAGCGCCACGACGGTGAAACCGAAAGCATCGCCGACATTGACTGTCAGGACGCCATAAGCATAGCCCGCAACGCCGAAGAATGCTGTTTGGCCAAACGACAAGGCGCCCCCGTAGCCCCATATGAGACTGAGCCCCATGGCCATGAATGTCCAGATCAGGAAGTAGACGTTATTGCCAATTGTGTAGCCGTCAGAAAACATTGGATAGATGATCGCGAGCAGGACAACGGCAAAGAAGCCAGTCCAGAAGGCGGGGCCTTTTCCCTTGGTTTGCGGGCCTTCAAGATGCCCCAATAGCTTGAGTGCCATTAACCTTTTCCTTTGATGAAAAGCCCTGAAAGGCCATTTGGCAGCACACGAATGACAATGATTACGGCCACGAGCAGCCCAATCTGCCCAAACAGCTGGCCATATAGGGACGTAAGACTTGCCTTGACGACCGCGAGAATGGCCGCAGCCGGTGCCGTACCCAGAAAGACATCTGCGCCCCCGACCACAACGGTGACGAACGACTCCACGATGAAACTTGAGCCCATTGTCGGAACCAGAGTCATAGTGGGGGCATACAGCCCGCCGGCGAGCCCTGCCAGACCAGCGCCCAGACCAAATGTCAGTGCATAGATATAGTTCGTGTTCACCCCAAGCGTCCTGGCCATGTCGGGGACCTGAATGGTTGCGCGGGCGAGGATGCCGAAACGCGTCTTGTTAAAGATGAGATAGAGACCGGCGAGGATCGCCAGTGCAGCCAGCATCAAGACCATGCGGTAGATCGAGAAGGACAGAGCGCCCAGAGTGAATGAGCCCAACGGCGTACCGATCCCCTGCATCGTTGAACCCAAAACGATGAGCGTTCCCTGTGTCGCAATCAGACTGATGCCCCATGTCGCGACGATCGTATCAAGCGGGCGTCCGTAAAGATGGCGAATTACAAGCCGCTCAAGCAGCATACCGACAAGACCCGCCACCAAAGCACCGGTGATTATCGCCAAAGGTAATGGCAAACCGGCCCTTGTGGTCATGACGGTCACATAGGCACCGCACATGATGAACTCTCCATGCGCGAGATTGATGACCCCCATCATGCCGAAAATAATCGCCAGTCCGCACGCCGAGAGAACGAGGAACGCAAAAGCGTCGCCAAACTGATAAAAGGCCGCGAAAAGAGAACCCAATAGCTCCATCATAATAATCCTTAATCAAGAGACGTCTGATCCGGCACGCAGCAGCTGCGTGCCGGATCAGACCCTTACTGCTTCGAAGGTGGATTAGATGGTGTGTACTGTTCGCCCGGATTGCTTTTCGTCAGGTCGCAACCAGCGTCACCCAGCCAGTAAGGCTTCACATCGTTCCAGACTTTCGGGAAGGAAACACTGTGGTCATCGCCCACTTTGGCGAGATAGATGGTATGCGACATATGCTGGCTCTTTGGATCAAGACAGGTTTTCCCCGACGGGCCATCAAAGCAAACATCGCCTTCGGCGATTATCTTGCGCAGGTCATCCCGCTTGGTTGAACCACCGGCACGCTCAACCATCTGCTTATAGAGATTGACCGCGATATAGGAGTTGGCAGCTTCCTGATTGATATAGGGTTCATTCGGAAACTTGGCGTGGAAGCGTTTTATGAATTCCTTGCTCGCAGGCGTATCAACTTCCTCGATATAGTTTGTCGTCACATGCATATTGGCAAGGCTCGGCGGCGTGAAGCGCTTGTGCTCATAACCCTGTCCGACATTGACCGATGAAGCCATCGGCAATTTCAGATTGGCAGATGCAGCCTGTTCATAATAGGAGGCCTGCGCTGTTCCAACCAGCAAAGTCACGACGACATCTGGCTTTGCCGTCTGGATATTCTGAATGGTCTGCGAGAACTGCGACACACCGAGCGGAATGAATTCCTCACCCACCATCTCGCCACCGTTCTCCTTGACGATATTGCGGACCCATTCGGCAGAAATCTGGCCGAAGTTATAATCCGCGGCGATGGTGTAAACCTTCTTGCCATAGGTTTCCATCATCCATGGGATGAGGGTCGAGAACTGCTGTTCCGGCACAGCACCCGTGATCACCATATTGGCATCACAGACACCGCCTTCATACTGATTGTTGTAAAAGGCGAAGCCGTCAAATTGGCGCACGATCGGCCGATAGGCCTCGCGGGACGCCGATGAAAAACCTGCAAAAATTACATCGACCTTATCGCGTTGCAGCGCGCGCCGTGTAAACTCCTGAAAGCGCGTATTGTCCGACTGGGTGTCATAGATGACCAGTTCAATCGGGCGTCCTGCAATGCCACCTTTGGCATTGATTTCTTCGGTGGCGAGCTGGATTGCATGGACCTTGCCGATAACGGGTACGACAAATTCGCCAGACTGATCTTCCAAAACACCGATCTTAATCGGGTCCTGCGCAAGTGCCGCCCCTGCAAAAAGCGCAAGCGTTCCCGTGACCGCAAAAGCTGCGGTTTTCGTGATGATAGACATTTTTATTCTCCTCGGAGGTTAGTTCGCGATTGTTGACCTTTGTGTGGTTTCTGTTTCGCGGTCGTCCACCTTCATCAGTTCGCTGATGAAGTATTCTGCGTATGTTTCAACATTCATTCGCGATTTCATGCTTTGCTTGCGAAGAAGGTTGTAGGCCTCGTCATCACAGACATTGTGACGACGCATAATCTCGACAATTGCCTTGATCAGACTACGGCGTTGCTGGCGGCGCATTTCATGCAGAGCAATTGTGGTCTCCATCTGTTGTCGTTGCTGGTAGGCGTTGATGCCAAGCGTAATTGCCGAATAGACGATCGATCCATAAACGGGTTTACGCAGGAAGGCTGTCGCACCTGACTGCACAAGCCCTTTCAAGCGGCTTGGTGCTTCGACACCAACCAGGCCAATAATCGGAACACAAGCCAAACCGCTGACCGGACTGACTGGAAGTGAAAGGGGGTTATCGAGATCACCGTCCACAAACAACACATCACGGTCGGCATTGAGCTCGGATTCCACCAGGTCCGCCCTGTCAGCCTTGAGCGGCACATAGGACGCAGACAGGCCCAGTTTTGGCAGGGTTGAATCCAAAGCGCCGATTGCTCTGAAATCACGCGAGACAATGATCCCGCGGCGGTTCTTGAAATTCTGTATGAAGCGGCTGCTCATTGTACGACCCTCAAGCTCGCCTGACCAATTGAGCTTATAGCGAGGCTATCTGCGGATACCAGATAGGGGTCGGGCCGCACGGGTTCCGGTGCCTCGATCAGCACTTCAAATTTGGCGTCCCGGGTCGATAGTCCGATCCGCGGCGTCAAATAGGCATGATGTGTTTCGGGGTCTATGGTGACGAGTCCTTGCGGTGCCTGTAACTGCATACCGGCAACCGCGTTTCTGACCGCCATGGCATCGATGGAGTTGGCGGCAGCGATCGCCTTTCCAAGCATGATTGTGGCGATATAGGCGGCTTCCCCCTCTGCTGCAGGAGGTGGTCCGTCAGGAAAAGCCTGATTGTATTCGGCCACAAAACAACCATTTTCGGGGTTGGTGAGCGTCGAGAAATAGACGGAGGAACTGATATGCCCATTTCTGCACGCGGGCATTATTTCGGTAAGATCGGGTTCAGAAAGATTGCAGCTGGCGATCGGGAAGCGTTCGGTCTGATTGATAGCGCGTGCTTCACATGCCTGTCGAAACTGCTCGAAAAAGGCGTATGAAGAGTCGCCGATCAAGGCATTGAATATGAAATCCGGTTGCTCTTCAAAGATGGTTTGGATGATCTTGTGAAAATCCGTTTCGCCAACGCCGAGATAACGCTCAGCCAGAACACGCCCCTTGCGGACATGAATGTATTCGCGCAGGACACGGATGCTTTCCCAACCCCAGATATAATTGGAGCCGACACAAAAGGCTTTGCGACCATATCGTGTTAGGAGGTAGTCCATCAATGGTGACATATGATGGTTGGGCGAGGCACCTGTATAGATTACGTTGGGAGAGCTTTCGAAGCCTTCATAATGGGATGGATGCCATAGCTGAGCGTCGTATTTTTCAAAAAGTGGGATCACTTCCTTGCGGCTGGATGAGGTATAGCACCCCACGATATGGCGATAACCGGCATCCATCATCTTTTTGGTCGCAACCGAATATTCTTCCAGATCACCGCCGGGGTTGTAATGCACCGGCTCCAGAGTGACCCGCAGATCATCATCGGCATTTATCTGCGCACATGCCAGCAGGGTTCCATTCAAGATCGCACGTCCAACTGCTGCGTAGGCGCCAGTTGTTGAAATCAATATGCCGATCTTGCAGGTCAGCTCACCCATTCCACCTCACAAACGACAAAAATCCCGCTAACACGAAGTGTTGCGGGCTTCACTGCCACCAAGTTCCCTTAGATTATTTTTCTACGCAATTATGGGCAGCGTTGCCCCCGCGTTTCGAATATAGAACAAGCTTTTATCCACGCTGTCAAGCGTTTCGTCAGTGCGGGGTAAAGGCATAGCGAACCGCAACTGCATTGAGGATGCCAAGCAGTACCGATCATGCAGGAAATGCGACTGTCTCTTTAAGTCATCAGATCGTCAGACTGAGCAAACAGAAGCCTGTTAATATTTCTATCATTTCGGGGGGCTATTTATGGTGGCGTAACAGGGAGCCAGCTTATGCGCTCAACCTTGATGACAATCGAGTGGAAAAAGCCAGGTCATTGACCGGCATGAAAGAGGCCGCCGCTTTAGGCCGGCGCAGCCCTCAGGCCTTTGCCGACGGCAACGTTTGCGAGAATATCCCTCATCAGAAACTGGCACCGTCTGGATCAACGACATCGTTTCTGTCTTGGCAGTTTTGCCTCGGCCGTGTCCTGCTCGTCATCCTTACCGATCGATGCCGATGTCAATCCCGTCTTCTTGCTTCGCCTTCCCAGCAATGTGAGGGAGGACATAGCGAATGCCAATGTGACATTTCAGGCACATCTTTTTAAGAAAGATGGTCGATGTCATTCAATTTCAAACAAGTCGAGGAGCGATCTCGCCGGTCGAAGCCTCTGTTTTGTCAGAACAAAAGATGAGTGGATTACACATATTTTATCTGCCAGCTTGGAATTTCTCTAAATCACTGTGATTGCGCGACATTTTTTAAACCTTTAAGGCGTGAGGAGGCTTCTCTCGGCCGGCAGATGCCACATAGTATTATCCGGAGTGCGCTTAGGAATGACTTCCCGATTGTGGGATCTGACAGAACTCTATGAAAGTGAGCAGATTAATCTGCGTGCCTTTGTGCGCCGTATTGTCGGAAACAGCGCCACAGCCGAAGATGTCGTTCAACAAGCGTTCCTGAACCTGCTCTCCAGATATGAAGATACAGAGAAAGCACCCGGCCCCGCTTATGTGAAGCGAACAGCGCGTAATCTGGCACTTAATCATTTACGCAACACTCGTCGCAGGGCTGATGTCGAAATAGCAGTTGATGAGCCGGAGAGCCTTGCCGATACAAGACCATCGCCAGAAATGACTGTGCTCTACCGCAGTGAGCTTCAGCGTCTTTTACACGCGATTGCGCAGCTTCCACCCCGCAGACGCGAGGCCTTCATTCTCAACAGGATCGAAGGCTTAAGTTATGATGAAGTCGCAGAGCGTATGGGCATTTCGCGAAATACGGTTATAACGCAGATCGTGTCAGCCTTAGCTGAACTCGACAGGCGGCTTTCAGAATAATTATCGGCGAAAACATCAGGACGCGCATGCAGGAGTTTGAAACCGATCCGGTTTACATGAAAGCGCTGGAATGGTTTGTCCTTCTGCAGGACAAAACGGTCAACGCTGATGATCGGCATGCGTTTTCAGTCTGGATCGCTTCGGACCCTGCGCATCGGGTCGCCTATGAGCGTGCGCAAAGGCTGTGGCAACGCTTCGATGCTGTTAAGCCTGAATATGACCGTTTCCGCCAATCAGACCGCCCATCGGGCCGGCGTGTGGGCCGGCGTGTGGGTCGGCGTGGCGTGGTGTTGGGTGGGCTTGCGGCGCTCGTTGTCTTGCCTGGTGCCTATGTCCTGTCGCGCGATGGTCTGTTTGCGAGTTATAAAACGGGTGTCGGTGAACGCCGCAGCTTCACGCTTGCCGATGGCAGCGTCGTGGAGCTTGGCAGCTATTCGGCTCTCTCCGTCAATTTTTCGGATAGGAGCCGCCACCTCGTGCTCCATGAGGGGCAGGGATTCTTTCAGGTCGCCTCCGATCAATCGCGTCCCTTTGTGGTCAGCGCCAACGACGGATCGATAACCGCACTCGGAACCGCTTTTGATGTGAAACTGGCAAATCAGGCCGTCACGGTGTCCGTTGTCGAGCATGCGGTTTCAGTGGCTTTCGATCAGGGCGAGCCCGTGCGTCTTAATGAGGGTTGGCAGCTGACCTATGGGGGCGACGAGGCAGCTTCGCCTCAGCGCGCCGACCAGCAGACGGTGGAAGCATGGCGCAACGACCGCGTTATCTTTGAGGATGTTCCGCTCCGCCGTGTCCTTAACGAGCTGGAACGTTATCGTCGGGGCAGGATTTTCCTGACCGACACGGAAATCGGCAGCATTCCAGTGACCGCCATTTTCGATACGCGCGATGCTGAAGCAGCTCTTGCAACCATTGCCGAAACCTTGCCGGTAAGAGTTCTGAACAACTCTGGCTGGGTCACTGTCGTTACACGGCGATAATAACCGGATTTAAAAAAGTTTTACGATGCCGATCATTAGATTGCGTGTCCGAAGTGTCTAATCCTTTGAGGGGCTGCATTGCAGCCGAGAAGTAATCCCACATCCTGCACAAGCAGGGGGACAGACATCGGGAATTAAACTATGCGCGTCGATATGAAGAGCCCAGTTCGGCAGGGAATTGGTCAGAGTTCTCAGGCTCTTAAAACCGGATTCTCTCTGCACCTGCTCGCCGCAAGTGCATTGGTTGCGGTTACCGCATTCGCGCCGGGTGAAGTTTGGGCGCAAACCGCCGCAAATGGTCAGGTGCAGCGCACGTCATTTGATATAGCAGCACAGCCATTGTCCAAAGCGCTGGTTCAATATTCAAACGAAACCGGTGTTCAACTGTTCTTTGATGCAAGCATTGTGCGTGGCAAAACTTCCGGTGGTGCGCAAGGTTCGCTGACACGTTCAGAAGCACTGAGCCATATTCTTTCCGGCTCTGGCCTCACATATAGTCTGCGCGGCAGTACCGTTACAATATCGGCGCCGCAAGCAACCGATGCAGGCGCATTTGCTCCTGATGGTTCGCTGTTGCTTAACACGATTACCGTTGAGGGCAATGGCGGGCAAAGCGCATTTGGCCCGGTAGAGGGTTATCTTGCAGCCAGCACATCATCTGCAACAAAAATGGACAGCCCACTGATTGAAACACCGCAATCAGTCACGGTAGTCACTGCCGACCAGGTGCGAGATCAGAAAGCAACATCGATCGCTCAGACGCTGAGTTACACACCGGGTGTGTCTGCCCAATCAGGCTCATTCAGCCGCATGGTCGATGACCTGACTATTCGCGGGTTCAATGTTGCCTCCGGCAATAGCGGAACTTTGCGCGATGGCATGAAACTGCAATCGAATGTTTATGACGGTGGACAGGAGCCCTATGGCCTGGAACGCGTGGAAGTTCTGCGTGGCGCGTCTTCCGTGCTTTATGGCCAGCTCTCGCCGGGCGGGGTGGTCAATGGTGTTTCCAAACGCCCGACTGACCAACCATTGCACGAAGTGAATGTCGAATATGGCAGCTATAATCGAAAGCAGCTCTCTGCTGATTTTGCCGGCCCAGTTACCCGTGATGGCGGCCTGACCTATCGTCTGACCGGGCTGTTTCGCGATGCAGACAACTGGGTTGATAATACACCTGATGATAAGTTCTACATCGCCCCTGCTCTTACATGGAAGCCGGATGAGGCAACATCATTCACCATGCTTGGAAGCTATCAGCATATCAAGACAGGCTTTGCCACGCCGCTGCGCTATGAAGATGTCAGCCAGGGAAATATCCCGCGTGATCGCTTTTTAGGGATTGAAGGTTTCGATAAATACAATGTCGATATGTATACGATAGGCGGATTGTTCGAACACCAGTTCGAAAATGGTGTGAAGCTGCGCAGCAACAATCGCTATTTCCACTCTGATGTTGCGTGGAACTACATGTTCGGCAATCTCGCACCATCCAGCAATGGCAAGCTCACACGGCTTGCCAGTGAACGCAATGAAACATCCTATGGTGCGACCTCGGACACGTCGCTCGAATATGGTTTCAATACAGGCTTAGTCGAACACAGGGTCATTGGTGGTTTTGACTATTATCGCCGGTCTTACGATTCAGACCGCTACAGAGGCACCGCTTATAGCCTACTTGATCTTGAAACAGGTCAATATACTGGCAGCCCTGCCGTGAGTTATGCCGTCAATCGTGGTCAGAAAGCCATCGGCAATCAGTATGGGCTCTATCTGCAAGATCAGATCAAGTTCGACGAGCACTGGACTCTGCTGCTTGGCGGCCGACATGACTGGTCGGAAAGCACAACGACTGCATATCAGAATGGCAAGGTTACAGATCAGAAAAACCGCGCTTTCACCGGACGCGCTGGCCTTGTTTATGTGTTTGACAATGGCCTCGCTCCTTATGTGAGTGTCAGTCAGTCGTTTGATCCGCAGATTGGTGCAGATGTGAACGGTGATGCGCTGGAGCCAAACAAGGGACTGCAATACGAGGCTGGTATTCGGTTTCAGCCCGATGGAACCGACTTGATGTTGAGCGCGGCAGTGTTCGATCTCACGCAAAAAAATGTCGTTACCTACAATTCATTTGGTGACGCATTTCAACAGGGTAAAGTTCACTCGCGCGGCTTCGAACTGGAAGCGCGGGGACAGGTTGGCGATCTTGGTCTGATTGCAGCCTATACCTTTACCGATGCAACCATTGAACAGAGCGCCAAGCCTTACGAAATCGGCGAACAGGTTGCTCTGGTTCCACGCCATAGTTTCTCTGTCTGGGCTGACTACGATCTCGATAAGGTCGGCGTTAAGGGCGTGAATGTCGGAGCAGGCCTTCGTTATGTCGGAAAGACCAATCTGCCAGACATGGAGCAGGATGTTCCGGCTTACACAATGGTCGATGCGATGCTGCGTTTCGATCTGGGAGCCTTCCAGCATGAGCTTGAAGGAACTTCGTTGACGATCAATGCACGTAATCTTTTTGATAAAAAATATTACACCTGCGTTGCTCAGGATGGATGTCGCTATGGCGAGCCTCTAACCGTCACCGCTACGCTCGGATATAAATGGTAACCAATAAAACCATCACGCGTCGAAGCTTGCTGGGGGCGGCACTTGCCGCTCCTTTCGCGTTTGAAATCCCGCCCGCTCAAGCCAGTCAACCAGACGGCATGCCGTCCATCTCACGCATCGTCAGCATGGATTTGCTGCTCACTGAATTACTCGTGACGCTTGATCTGCAACCCATCGCGACCGCTAATGTACCGCTTTATCAGCGTCTCGTCGGTGAGCCCGCACTTGATAGCACCGTTGCCGATCTTGGCCCACTGAATGAGCCTAATATCGAATATATGCTCTCGCTTAAACCCGATCATATTCTGATGGCGGACTGGCAAGCCTCATCGCTTGAAGTGCTGGAGAAAATCGCTCCGGTGACAGCCTATCCGGTCTTTGCGGGTAAAACACCTGCCGTCGAACATGTTCAAGGGCTTCTCCGCCGCCTCTCTATGCAAACAGATCGTCGTCGTGTTGCAGACACCATCATCGACAACTGCGAACGAGCAATTGAAACAGCGGCGCGCGCGCTGTCCGGTTTTGATCGCCCTGTCTATGTGTGCCGATTCAATCGCGATGGACGGAGTGTAGCGATGTTTGCCGGCAACGGCCTGATCGGCGACATGTTGAGGCGACTTTCCTTGCGTAATGCATTTGAAGGGCGCGTCAATGCATCGGGCGTAACCTCTGTTGCGCTTAACCGCCTTGCAGAGAATCCCGATGCAGTTATTATCCACTTTGACAGAGGCGCAGAAACAGACGCGGCTTTAGACCGGCTCGCTCGAAATCCTATATGGCAAGCTTTTCCGCCGATACGTGCAGGCCGCATTGTGCGTATGCCTGTCATTTACCCCAATGGTGGCGTGCGTTCCGCTGAACGATTGGCGGAGCAAATGCGCGAAGGGCTTTCCAATGTCTGACGCCACGATCCCTGCGGTGACAGAAAAAGGTCAGCCCCGCAATATAAGCATTGTCCTTGCCAGTGCTCTGATCGGGCTGGGGCTGCTTCTCTTTATGCTTAACCTACAGCGAGGCGGCATATGGCCTGTCAATATCGGGGCGATATTTGTCCCTGATACATCCAACCTCGCAGAAATGCTTGTTTCTTATAGCTATCTTCCCCGCGTGAGCCTCGCAATTCTGGCCGGAATATTGTTAGGTCTCAGCACAACGCTTCTGCAGCAGGTGCTTTCCAATCCGCTGGCCGAGCCGGGTACTCTGGGTATCTTTTCAGCATCGCGCATTGGCGTTGCGATCACGGTTCTCTGGTTTCCAGCGGCAGCGAATTCGGGCTTTATTATTCCCTCCCTCATTGGCAGCGGCCTCGCGCTGGCAGTCATTTTATTCTTCACGAAAAAACAGCAATTCGCTCCGCTCAGGATCGTGCTCTACGGCATGGTACTTTCGCTCTGCTTTGAAGCCGTGACCACAATGCTTTTGATTGCGCATTTTGAAGATCTGGGCGAACTCATCGTCTGGCAATCAGGGTCTCTCTCTCAGAACAACTGGCATGGCACGCAGTTGCTGCTGATTGCATCTGTGGCACTGAGCTTAATAGCCTCTATCTTGTTGCGACCTCTGACAGCGATGGGCCTCAACGAAAGCGTGGCCACCAGTCTCGGCTCAAAACCTGTGCTTGTCCGGACTATGACTCTGGTCGCTGCCGTAACAGGTGCTGCGATTGTCATATCGACCTGCGGCGTCATTGCCTTTATCGGCCTTGGTGGCGCTGCAATAGCGCGCTCTGCTGGAGCGAGGCGATTGAAAGACCAGTTGGTTGCAGCTCCGCTGATTGCAGCAGGTTTATTACTGACGACGGATCAATTGTTGCTGTTTCTTCTGCCAACCATGGATATTCCGGCGGGAAGCCTGACGGCTATGCTTGGTGCTCCACTCCTCCTGATTATTCTGCGAAAAGCACGCTCTCTCGGAGCAAAAGCCGCCTCTTTAACTGACGGTGGATCCTATAAACGCCCGGCGCCGTTGGTCCAACTCCGACTTTTGTTGGCACTGGTGGCTTTGACGCTCCTTGTCCTCGTGACGACGCGTTCGGAGGAAGGCTGGCATATTCTCGGCACCAGCGAATGGGTCAGCTATTTTGAGTGGCGGGTTCCGCGCATAATGGCTGCTGCGGCGGCAGGAGCGATGCTCGCTATAGCGGGATGTCTTATGCAAAGGATGACCGGAAATCCGATGGCAAGCCCTGAATTGCTGGGCATTTCATCCGGAGCCGCCCTTCTGATGATCCCAGTCGTTCTCTTCCTGCCTCCGCTGGGGCGCACGCAAAGCATTGTCATTGCAGCGCTGGGCAGCATTCTGCTCCTCTCTCTTTCGCTGCGCTTGACAGCGCGGTCAGGCTTTGCGCCGGAAAGACTGCTGATGACGGGTATTGCGGTCACCGCACTTTCAGGGTCTGTTATGTCGGTTGTGATTTTTCTGGGCGACATCAGGTTAACCCGGCTACTGGGATGGATGTCCGGGTCGCTTTATTCCGTTCGCATGTCCGATGCTCTAATTGCCTCCGCAGTCTGTGTGACAGGCTTTTGCATGGCATTGCTACTCCAGCGATGGTTGGAGATTTTACCATTAGGGCTGCAAGTTTCCCGCTCACTTGGACTGAGGTTAAATCGGGCTC
This sequence comes from Brucella sp. NBRC 12953, assembly GCF_040369775.1. Taxonomy (NCBI): domain Bacteria; kingdom Pseudomonadati; phylum Pseudomonadota; class Alphaproteobacteria; order Hyphomicrobiales; family Brucellaceae; genus Brucella; species Brucella sp. NBRC 12953. The sequence continues at coordinate 203,136 of NZ_BAABSV010000007.1, read as the reverse complement.
GCCTGCTGATCGTTGTTCTGACCGGGCTCCTGACGGGGACCTCCGTTCTCCTTGTCGGACCCGTCAGTTTTATCGGTTTGCTGGCACCTCATCTCGCCCGATTAACCGGCAATCAGCGCCCCATTCCGCTTCTGCTTAGTTCATCGATGATTGGAGCTTCGATCCTTGTAATCGCTGACTGGATCGGCAGATATATCGCATTCCCGTGGGAAATACCGGCCGGGCTGATCGCCACATTTGTTGGCGGCTTGTTTTTCTGCGTGGCGGCGGCGCGACGATGATCAAAATTTTTGGAGAACAGTTTACAGGGCCACTTGCAGAACTGGCTGACCATTTTTTCCTGATTGGTGAAATGGCAACTGATTTTGAACCCGCACTTCAGATCTTTAATCCGGATCGCCTAGACAGCATTTTGAAAAGTTTCGCTAAGCGCTATGAAGAGCCTGAGCCCCGCGCTGTGGCGTCGCAATGGTCTAAACTCTATTTCTCCCGGCTTATCTTGCCAGCCGCTGCAGCTGCGATTTTATTTGACTGGCATCTCAGGCTCGATCTTTCGAGCATACAAATCGCGCTGGATGATGATGGTGGCAATATACGTTTCGCTTTGCCCTCTATGGGCGCTCCAAACACCAAACATCACTCCACAGAACGTCTTTCATTTCTTGTCGACGAACATCTGAGACATGTCATTCCAATTCTGTCCGATGTCAGTGGGCTGCCGCACAAGGTTCTCTGGAGCAACGCCGGAAACATAGTTGAAAATGTGGTGCAACGCAGCGCTGCGTTACTGGGACCAGACCATGATGGCGTCCGTGCCGGACAGCACTATCTACTGTCACGCCGCTTCGAGGACGGTTCGCTCAATCCATTGTTCGAACCTGTAAGATACGTTGACAATGATGGTGAAATACAACGTAAACGCCGCATCTGCTGCTTGCGCTATTTCATTGCTTCATTATCAATCTGCAAAACCTGTCCTTTAGAAAAGTCATAAAGCGTAACCAGGGCATATTCGTTGGCGCTTTGCTGATTTAGAGTTGGGTTCAGAAACCTCTAAAACCGCTGGAGCGATATTCGGTCCTATCTCCAGGAATACTGCTCCATATTTGCCACTCCGATTTATGAATAGCCCGATAGGACCAACCGAGCCGCTCACCAGGGATATGCCATAACTCCCTGCGGGCGCGCCAGTGTGGTTTCCATCCGGAATTTCACGACAGAAACCTTCGCCGTACCGCTTGAACGCAGGCTGGTTTCGAGGTTGCCTTAGCAGCCTAATCGTCAAGGCCTTTTTAGCGCATCGGATGCACTCACGTTCATTTCGTCTGCGCAAACAAACGTGAAACTTTGTTCAATTCGGCCGAAGCCAGCGCAACCCCACAACATAATCATAGCAAGTTTTAGTGGATGTTATAAACCACCCGAATATGCAAGAATGTCATAGTACTCGGATTTTATCGTAATAATTCATGTCTTTATACGGATCAGATATGCGATTTCATCAACTTTTTGGAGTATTAAAATGACATTATGGAGAAATATATTTCTCGCATCCCCACGCATTACTATCGAGCGAGCCAACCCTAAGGCACCCGGTACAGCAGACCAAGGCTTTCGGCACGATGAATGAATAGGTTTTATTTACTGGAGGGCCGCTTAAAGCGGCTCTTCTTATCCAGGATCAGCAATGTTTACGGCTCGCATCACAAAAAGCAATATTGAAAATAAGGCATGGGTGGAAACGAAGCACGGTTGGTCATTAAGCGAAGATTATGTCAATGTTATTGATAGCAAATTTCTAACCCGCAAGATGTTTTGTGAGCAAGATGGAACGATTTTCATCGCATGCGAAAGAGCGGTTCCTTTGCCTCCAAGGAGCTTGCGAAATTTGTCGGAATACATGATCGATTTCGCCAACTTCCTTGATGGAGACGGCGTACTGATGCATTTGGCAAACAGCGGGTTGTTGACAACAATAAGAACGGCACACGCGACGGTACCGATTTACGTTTCTGGTGAAATTCATCAGTTCTGTGCTGGATGGGATTTTAACGCCATAGTTGGCCAACGTCAGTCATCGACGTTTTCCCGAACCGAATTGCGTCGCTACATTCAGTTCGGACCGGAACTATCACAGGACACAATTGCTCTAAATGTTAAGCAGCTTCTGCCCGGACAAAGAGCTGTCTGGTCGCCTGGAAAAGAGCGGATTGAAATCAGCGGCTGTAATCACTGCAACAATTTCGAACAATCGACCCTTATTGCGGGAGCAACACTCTCTTCGACATTTATCGACCTGATAAAGTCCTCCAGCGCAGTCGCTCTCAGTCAAGCTTTGATCCCAACGATCGAGCTCAGCGGAGGGATGGATTCCTCATGCGTAGCAATTGCATTGAAAGGCGAACATAATTCATTGCATTCCTACGCCCTCATCCATCGAGGAAATGGAGGGGATCAGCAAATAGCGAGACGTGACGAACTCATCCAACACCTCAATCTCATAGACTGTCTGGTACATTCGAGCATATGCAAGCCGTTCACGGGCCTGCACGGACCGCCGCTAGACGCTGATTTCATGATCAGCCCTTATGATGAGCTCTACTGGGATGGCATTTTCGCATGCATCAACTCGATGCCAAACGGGAAGCCTGACTTAATTATCACCGGCATTGGTGGAGATGAGTTAACGATAACGACAAAGGGCCCCGACGAAACCGCTCCATCTTGCTCTGAGGCTTCGCAAGCTCTTTTATTTCGTCACTCTATTCCCACTTGTCACATCCCCACAACGTTTGTCAGTCAAAGCGCATTAGCGTCTGCTTTCGTACGTGCTCGTATGTTTTTGCATAACGACATCTGGCCAAAAAACCCGCTCATTGACCCGAGGGTGGTTCAGTTTTGCCAGATGATCCCCCCGGCACACAAGCAAAACCGCTTGCTAAATAAGCTGACCTTGGCGAGAGCTGGATTAAGCGACTATTTTATCACCCCACGCTTCAAAGAAAACTTCAGCAGGGTCTTCATGGACGATTTGCTAGACTTTCGGAGCGACGCCTACTTTAGCGAGAGCTTACTGCATTCTCATATGATTGCTAATTCTGCGGTGCTTGCCAATGAAATCAGAAACATTCAGAACGGCGCCAAAACAGATTTATCGCATTATGTGATCATCAATGCGGTTCGGCTTGAACATATACTCCGCTACTATAGTAAAAACTTTTCAATTCGTTTCTCTGATTAATGTTATAGATCATGAGCGATCACACCAATTTAACGATTTTGCGGGCTATTCTTTTTCAATTGGTGAGCAAAAGCACTCAGACGGGAATATTTCTGGCCACTCTATCGGCAACGGTTTCAACGACTTTGTTGACGATACAACCGTTCGTGCTCGGAGCTGCTTTCAATAACAGTAGTCTGTCACTGACCTTGGGCGTGTTCTGGGCACTTATATATATCGCGAATGGCTTTCTGGCTGGTGTTGCGAATGGTGCATCTGCATATTACGCACTAAAATCGCGTGAAGACATCAGTAATGATATCGCCAGAGCAACCTTTCTTACAACACTTGAGGAACCCATCGACGATACCGAAAAGACAGCGCCGGATCTTCTTCATCTGTTTAACAGAGGCAGAGAAGGTTGCTACGCGTTAATCGGAGATTTATTTGCGACAATCGTTCCCTACTGCATTGGTTTACTGCTTGCTCTTACATTGGTGAGTAGCCGGGTCAACATTTTAAGTGGGCTCGCCATGGGCTGTATTGCTTGTGCGTTCTTTGTCTTAAACCGCAGCACAGCAAAACAAGAGCAACTATCTGGCCGGCGGTTGTATTCGGGTTCGGCGAATGTCACCGCCGATATCGGGCGGGCGCACGAACTGAAAGAGCTCATTCGCTGTTTTTCAGCGCAAAACTTCATGGTCGGGAAGCTGGAAACGCACTTGGCCTATAATCGGCGTCGCGTTTCAAATCATGGTAACCTTTACTTCTGGAAACAAATCAAACTCGAGACATTGCAGTGGCTTGGGCTATTTGCCGTAATCTACGCGTTCTTTCTAGGCATGAAGGAAAACCATATCATCGGCACAATGGGCGAGGTCTTAACCCTTGTAGTTTCCTACTTTCAGATCATTGGACCCATCACAGCACTTTCCCGTGCCAATGATCGGATTGCGCAAGCCCTCATCGCAATCTGTCCTATATATGAACTTCTCGACAAAGCGGCCCGACGGACACACCCGCTGCAATTATCTCCGGGCCCTATTCAACATCTGATAATCGATCAAGTACGCCCCCCGTATACGGGTGAATCTTTCGTTTCTCCAATCTCAATCGAGATAAACACGGGTGATGTCCTGTTCATCACTGGCAGAAGTGGCGTTGGAAAAACCACATTAGCTCGAACATTCGCGGGGTTTATTGCGCCGCTTACAGGTTCGATCTGCGCCTCAGTCAAGGGGAGAAATTATCCGATAAAGGAAGTCTCAAAGGAAGTCCTGTATGTCCCACAGACAGATTATGTGTTCGCGGCTTCGCTCATCGATAACATACGGCTTGGTGCGAAGAATATCAGTGATAGCACCATTCAAAAGGCTATTGCTGATCTTCACATTGACACTGTTTTACACGAGCGGGGACTGTCCTCCTGGTCGTCAATTGGGGACAGAGGCAGAAACTGGTCGGGCGGAGAACGCCGCCGTATTGCGCTGTGCAGGGCTCTGGTGAGAAGGCCGTCAATAATGATACTCGATGAACCGAGCTCAAATCTGGATCCATCGAGCGCAGCAAACGTTCTTGTGAAATTCAGAGCGCACATGCGAAACGGAATTCTCATTATAATTACACACGACCAAGCCCATCAGATCGCAACCGATCGCATCATGAAGATCGGATAAATCGCCATCGCTGCTGCAGAAGCTGAACGCTGCAGTATCTGTAGCTACAGGCCAGATAGATTAGCTGCACACCATCATTGCCTCCAGTTTACGAGCGGCGCGGACGACCCAACCTGTGATGTGAGCCGTCATTCCTAACAAAAGGGTGGTCAAGTTTTTTGCTGTCATATGTTGCCGTTTAAATCCGGACCTTTCGATGGCTGGGCTTTGGAATGACGGTTCTGCTGCCACGTTTTCTCGGCATATGATCTCGCTTAGGGTAAATACACCCTCCCCCATTTATGTTTTAAGCACCCGCGTTACGGGTTCAGATTTATACTGAACATCTCCACCTAGCTTTCGGTAGAATCTGGATAAATTGAAGGAGTGTCGCGAACATCTTTGTAAACAACAACATTGCTACAGTATGGGGTTTTGATGTTGAGGCGTAGCAGCCCCGTTTTCACATTTTCATCCCGCATAAATAGAGACCACAATAAGCCTGAGCGATAGTTCTCAATCATCGCAATGATCGGCCCCTGATTGATTGCCAGATGAGTTGATGCAATCCATTTTCCATCGGGTCGAAATGAATCCACAAAGCCAAAATCAGAAAACAGTGAGCCATCTTTAAAATCGATGAATGCGCGTAAAGCTATCTCTGCCTCTTCACGCAAAAATGGTATGCTTGAGAGCGCGGCGGTCGGCGCCACAATTCCATTGTCGTTGACTGGACAATGCACAGAATAGCCACGAGGACTGTCACAGGCCGTTAATCCCCAGGCATGAATACCATACCCCGCGTAGCCGCGAGGGTTTGCTAAACAGTGTCGATAATTGATAGTTGCATGTGCATGTACCTGTTGTTCATAGTCGAGGTAGTCATCCGTCATTCCCCTTGGATCGAGCCCGCAGAATGAATATTGTGAAAGAAACAATGGGCCACCAAAGTCGCGTCCAGCGGGCAGAGATTGGTCGTAAAAGTGCCCACCATTGAGGAAACGTCGCTCATTCGTCCAGCCGATATGAAAGGCCTTCGGATCAATCGGGAAAGTGTCCGTCCCAGCGGCAAGGACATAAGCAATAAGTGCTTCATTCCATCCAGTAATCGGAACATTCTTTTTCCATCGATATGTCGGGCTCCAGTGCCAATAGAGCGACGGCCTAGCGCGTCTCGATGCGTACCAACTCCATTCCACAGCTTTGGTAATATCGGAAACGGAGGCTCTCAACTTAATTTCCGACCTGTCATCTCTGTCAAAAAAAGCGCTAGCAGATAACAATCCTTGCAGCAGCAACGCAGTCTCAACAAGATCTCCACCGTTATCGTACCGTGAAAATGCACAGGTCTTCAGCGAACCGGCATGGACGAAATGAGGGAATGCACCGTGGAAACGCTGCATCTTTGACAACGCGCTCAACATGAGAAGTATTCGATCGACCGCGGCGCTTCGGTTCATCCAGCCGCGAAAGACTGCAACGAGAATTGCCATGAAAGCAAAGCCGCAGCCGCCAACGGAGATTATTTTATTCGGTGATGTGCCATCTCTACTCAGTCGGTCGTAAGGCAATTTTGACGTCGGGTCACATGCATCGAGAAAATATCGAATTGTATGCCGCTGGACGAGATCAAGAAGCCGATCCAAGGGAAGATCAATATCCCTTGCTTTTTTTATACCTGCTGGCTTTTGTAACATCAGCTTCCCAATAGAACTGAGTGCAATTGAATTTAGGATTTAATCGTTAAAGGATTTCGGCCGACATCAGGATGAGCCTAGATTTAGCTTATCTGAAGCTCGGTAACAACGGCAGCAAATCGCTTTCACCGTAGGACTGCGCGCGATAGTATCCTTCGCGCTGGAATATATCAGCTTGGTTAACCCCGACCGGCATCACTTTTACCCTGAGATCAGTTGATCGAATTTCCGGAAGTGGGACGTCTGCAAGGCGGAGAACGTCCGCCTTGCCAAATTGATCAAAACCGATCGCCTTCATTTTGCTGCTGTCTTCGCGCGCGCGTTGCGAGCGATGCTCTCGGCAAAAAGTGGTGTTTCACGATGGTTATGATCTCCACCGGCAGCCTGGCGCGCAGCAGCTGCATCTTCAAAGCTTTGACCGTGCTGTTCGATGAACGTCATGAACGCATCGGTCGGATGACAGGTCACTTTATTTGTGTAGCGCGTGCGGTTGCCTTCAATCGCTTCACCGATCAGTTCCCAGATAACATTGACCTGGGTGCGCTCACCAGTTGGTGTGAACACATCCGAGATTGAGTTCATCTTGCAGTAGGAAGCCGTTGCTTCTTCGGCGACATAATGCTGAATTACGAGGCCAGTGCCGATCTTTTCGACATTGATCGACATCTTACGACCCTCATCAGTATAGGTAGCACCACAAGCAATGTGGTCAGGCGGGCAGCAACGCTGGTATTCCGCCTCTGGCAAATTGAAGAGCCAATCTGCAATATCGATCTGATTGAGTGGCACCTCAATTTCATGTGAGTATGCAGAAAAAGACAACAGCTTGTCGGTGAGAACTTTCATGGTCTTATTCCTTCGTTTTGTTACTGCGTTGATGCAGACAATTGCGGTTGTGTTTAGCGCTCTGAAACGCGGTCGTTGCTGAGCCAACTTGACGTCTGCTCTGAAAACAAAATCGCAGGTGAGAGGAACCTGCACCATTATACGAAGGATTTCGGTATCTATCCTTTGGTGTGGGATATCGGAAGACAACCCTTTCGATGCTTCATTTTTGGCGCTCTAGAATGAGCCGCTTTAAGCGTGCATCACGCTGCAAGACCTATAAGTTTGCAGGATATTGCCACGTTGTTTGTCCCCTCGCGTTTCGGTTATCAAGACGACATGAAGTTGCTGAGCACTTCCCCTGTCTGGAGCGGCTTGGTTTTCTGCGTGAAGTTGTCGCCCGCGCCATCTGGGCCTATCATCGGTTCGCTCGGAGCACGGCCTATGTCGAGAAGCTTCTTGCTGGACGCGGTTTATGGTGAGCAGGGAATCGGTCGGTCTCTGGATCAAGCGCTTTGGCCGACATTTTGTCGTTTCTATTCGCAGAAGCTGGCCCGCGCCAAACGATAAGTAGCATAGGGATGAGGCTATCATCACGACCAGCGGAAGCAAGTTCCGGCTATGACGGGCCATCGACGCCGATGGTGCCACAGTCGACATTCTGGTTCAAGCGCGCCGCAACGCCAAGGCTGCCAAGTGCTTTTCTTCGGACTGGTCAAGCAATGGGGTGAACCGCATGTCGTCGTGACGCACATGCTGCGCAGTTACATCAAGCGATACAAACGCTCAGCCTGCCCCTGGCGGTATACCAGCTCAGATGCCTTCCGCCTGTGGTCCGATGACACGACAGAAATGACTGCTTGAAAAAGCTGCGGTCGCGCCTCCCTGCAACCAATCACAAACAATCTGCCAATAGTTGGATAGGATATTAGAAGTGGACTACCAGCCCAAGTATCGGCCCTTTCTGAATCACATCGTAAACAAAACCATCTTTACTGTAGTCGACACCAAGCGCGCGATAGCCTGCAACGGCAGATAGATTTTCCTTGAACTGGTATCCGAGGGTTCCGGCAACATCCCAATCCATTTTTGCCTGCCCAGCCCCCACGACCCCCCAGCCGCTGAAGTAAAGACCATCGGTCAGAAAGTATTTACCGCGCATCCCAGCCACCGCATCAATCCAAGCAGCGCTATCGCGCCCGCTGTGCCCGTCGAATAATGCACCGTCGAAAGAGATTTCCGTGCTCGCATACCAGACGCGCGCGCCTGCCACCACGTCAAGGCGGTTTCTTCCTACTTGGAGAAGACTGTAACCTCCACCAATAAAGCCGGAAAATGTCTCAGACCTTATATCGGCGCTGTTACTCAAAACGCCGTAGGGGGTCTGACTACCTGTCGAAATTTTTGTATAGATGATATCGGTGAACAGACTATAGCGATCATAGTGTCCTTCAATGACACCCATGAACGAGAAGTCGAGTTCTTTGAATAGGTCCCCGAAGTTGGATTGCATTTTTACCGGTGGCAACCCAAATTGGCCGGCAGTGCCGCTGATACCTGCTGCCCAGAAGTAAGGACTTGCGCTAAAGTGCCAGTCATCCGGTTTGACTTCTTGCCCTGCAATCTCAGACAAGCCAGGGTTCGCCGAAAGATCGGCGGCGATGGCCATATACTGACTACCAATCAGACCCGCCAGCGAAATCACGAAAACTCTATAATGAAGCATTATCCCCCCGAATTTCTGCTTGGGTGATCGGTTGAAGAAATGGGTTGTCATGGCGTTTGCGGTGAGAGCACTTGATCCTCAAAAGCACAATCAACAGTCGGACTATTCGCGGCTTCCAATTCCTGGCGCGCGGCCAGAATATCAGCAAGGAATTCGGGATTGCTGTGTAGTTTCGCAACTGTTGCCGCACCCATTATGCGTCCGGCATCGACATCGCTTTGCCAGTGCGCGTTACAGATCACCCGGCTTTGTCCAAACGACAATCCGCGCTTGAACAGATCATCTGCGCGTTTTGGATTGACTTCGGCCAATGTGAGCGCCCACGCCCAACCCGCAGCGGTGTGTCCTGATGGGTAGGAACCGTCGTGACGCAACACATCTTCTTCGTCCGGCTGGCATGTGCCTTCGTTGTGCACGACGAAAGGTCGAGTTCTGTTATACTTGTTCTTGATGCCATAGGTGGAGAGCCCTGCATCAGTGAGAACTCGCTGCATCAACCTATAAGTATGAGGGGTCTTAGATTCGCTGATATCGACGCCCATGGCGCAAGAGAAATTCTTTGCAGGCTGGGGAAATTGCAGATCAGCATCTGTCCGCGCCTGATCCCAACGCGCTTTTCCGCGTAGTGCAATGGTCGTTTCTCTTGCTGCCTCATCACGTTCCATTGCGGCACTTCCCTCCGCTGGAGGTGACCCCAGCAAAACAAGACTGTTGGGAAGCTCGCTCGGCTGCAGATAGCCCGGCGTGAGGTGAAAATTCGGGTCCGTTACCTTCGGGCCAACGGCATTTTCTGCCATGGCGGAACTCACGACCTGGCCAGCGAATACTACAGTTGTGAGCAAGGCCGTTTGACCGATCTTCGACACCATCAAGTGCTCCTAGATTTATAGTTTCAAACTGCTCATAGACGAATGTCGTCATCGTTTTGCAGATAACTGACACTTCACGCTTCGCCGCGCGCCTTTCGTCGTTGTAGACTTGTTGTTTTAGCGATGTGCATTAGTTTGCAAGCGGCTGAGCCTCTGGGAATTTCCATTGGCCACTAACAACCGATTGATCTGGCCGATAAAGCCTTACCGTGTAGTTCCAGCCCTCAACAACCGGTAGGCAGTTTGGAATTTTGCCATCACAACCACCAAATTGCGCAGTGACCGATCCGTCCGCATTTTTAATGGCAGTGAGGTTGTTGATTGAATAGGCATTGTATTGGTTTTTCTCGAAGAAGCCTTTGGCATTGTAGACACTGATCGACCAGAAAGCCTTAACTGGCACGGTGTTTGGCACATGGAGGGTATAGACGGTTTTCCCGTCGTTCTTCTCCGGCGTAAAACTTGGATACATTGCATCCTTTTCTGGAATACCGCCCCATCCTGAGGCTGTACCGATCAAATGGCGGATCGGATCAACCTGACCGCGCGCCCCAAATGAACCATTATACGACCTCTGATGTTTTGCGAGCGCGAGCAACGCATTACGAATGTCGGTCAGGCTTTCGTCATCCCAGTTTGGGATATCGAGTTTGCCCGGCTCCTTCTGGCTGATCATTATTGCATCCTGGAGCCTGTGGACTTCGTCGAGATCCTTCGGATTGTTGGGGTCCACCAGCGTCCGCACAGCGACGAAAGCATATCTGGTGCCGACGGATTTTTGAGTTAGCGTAACTGGCTTGCTGCCATAGGCAACAACTGGCAGATAGTGATCCTGATCAACGACCATCATTGACATATAACGCTTGCCCGTATCCGGTAGCGTGATCGTTGCTGGCCCAGCAGCAAGATCAAAGACTGCAAATGAATAAAGCGTATCGCGGTTCATACGGATAACGGTCTGCTTATCAATCGCCACAGGCTCGCGAGCATGCTTGAACTGGCCCAGTTGGCCTATGTCCTTCACATTGGCTGCAAGATAGTGGTCGGTCTCAGCGCGAGCGAAACTGTCAACGGTGACCGGAATATTGCTGCTCAAGGTCTCGGCATATGCTCCACCGGACCATGCAATCGAGGCAACTGCGAGACTGATCCCAACCAAACGGAGCATGGAAATACCTCTTCATTCAATCTTGCTAACGACGTCCCTCCACAGAATGCGGCAGGGATCAAACCAAACACCTCAGCAAATCACTCTTTGATCAGCTGATAAATCCTATAAAGATCGCTTCTAACACGCGCGCGATACCAGTCTTGCCATTTTGTGACATTTCCATTCGCGGCCGCCATTGCCCTATTCAGGGAACATGAATGTCAGGGTCGTGCGCAGTCCCCACTCCGGAGTACCCGCGGGACCATCGGCGTAATATCGCCCACCCAGCTGAAGGCTCATAGCCTGATCGTTCACCTTGAAAACCTGGGTAGCACCCAGATTAACTGGTACCGTCCACTGCCCGGCCTCCCAGTCATAGGTTGAATCCACGCTGAGGGAGATCGATCTTCCTTGGCCAAAATTATAGGAAACGAACGGCTGCAACAGGCTCGCCGTCACGTCTTGCCTGCCCGAAGACCCAGCAACAGACCAAATATGATTGCCCAAAGCACCCACGGTCCACGCCTTTTCCTGAATGAGAGCGACCGCTGTCGAACCAAGTCCGAATTTTCCACTGCCCAGATACTCATCAGTGGCCGTGGGAAGAAGAAAGACCGGGCCTACGCCCCATATCAGACCAGCGGGACCAGTCTTTCTGGGAGACAGAAAAAAACTGGCATTTATATCGCCCAGTCCGGAAACGCTGCCACCAGGCATATAATCCCGATAAGCAATTGGTATAATGGTGCGCGAAATCACGTTCCAATCTTCGTCTAAGCTGAACGGAATAACCGGCTGAATGTTGAGGCCATAGCCAAAACCGCTTTTGTTCGGGCCTGCCTTGAAGTCAAAATTGTTCTGAAAAGGAATGCTGATAAGACTGGCCAGAGGATTTGCAAGCTGTTGTGAAAGGTCGTCAGCCGAGGATTGTGACCAAGCCGCATCAATATTGAATGTTACAAAGCCAGCGACTGATAGAATGATGGCACCGGGTCGTTTGAACCCACCAAACTGACCATTTATGCCCCGCATCTTCCCCCCTACAAACAAAAGCTGAACCTGCCTTGCATTCGCAAGGTGATGCCGTTCCCTAGAGCGTGGAGTTGGGCCAACGCCAACGGCATCAGACCAGTCAATTGATGATTGGCGAACAAGTTCTCTTCAAACTGTTTCTAACACAGCAAGATCCTCAGTCTTGCCATTTCGTGCCAACTTTGGTCAGGCAACGATGTTCCGAGTGAAACCGTTATAGCAACCGGGACTGCTCGCGAAATTGGCGTGGGGTGACACCAGAAATCCGGCGAAATGCTCGGGTGAAATGGGCGGGGTCAGAATAACCAGATGCAAATGCGATATCGATGATCTTGGAGTCGGATTCACGTAATAAGTTGCTTGCACGTTCAAATCTCACGGCATCGAGAATATCTGAATACACAAAATCAACATTCGCAAGTTTGCGCTGGAAGGTACGCGCACTGACGCCCGCCATCTCAGCGACCTCAGCAAGCGTGGGAACGCCTCCATCAAGATATGATGGCAACATCAGTTTGAGAAGTTCCACGATGTCATAGCCAGAAGGCCCATGCTCCTGATCTTGCGCCGGGTGAAAGGATTCAGCAAAATGGTTGGAGAGACTAAGGCATGATATTGGTATGCTGATCCATGCAGCCTTTTGTCCGGACACAAAGCGTACATTTGGCCAGAAGGATTGTGTCACTTCACTGGGCGTATAGTGCGCTTCAAAAGCCATTACCGGGGGTGTCCAGCTGGGGCCAGTAAATTGGCGAACAATATAGATCGCGAAAATATTCTGAAGCCATTGCGCGTGCTCCAGGTGCTGGAGCTCATTTGTTATTGCGAGCTTGCTGCAAACCCGGACGTGATCACCAGCCTGTTCGATCCACATGCTCAGGATCGTATCCTCCCTTGAAGCCTCGCTGCAGGCATGCCGCAACGCAACAAGCAATGTTGGAGAATGCGCGATCAATGCTCTGGTTTTTTCTCTCAGATGAGAAAATTGCAGTCGTTGGCTGGCCAGGAAACCGAAATCGGTAATGCCCTGAGAGCTTTGGGCCGCTTCGATGAACCGGATTGCCGGCAATACCGGAACATAGAGATCGCTCTTCGCCTCGAGAGAGGATGGTAGCCGAGCTTTCTGCAAAAGCGCACTCGTGGGCGCTCCCAGTTCATCAAGTATACCCATGAAAGGAAGAAGAAACTGGCCATGCGTTAAAGGGATGTTGGCCATTGCACCTCTTCTCCTTTGCCAGCTGATGTTTTCTTGCAAGAAAATGGAGGAAATACAACGCTTATATTTTTGGACAGAAAAGGATTAAAGAGAAAAACATCTGACAGATCCCGTTCTAATGTGTCAGTCACGTTTTCTTGCAGCGGCTTCAATTGTTGGCAGCCGTAAACAAAAATATCGTCGGACCTGACGACTGTCCCATTGGCTTCACCCTGAATTCTTACGATCTCCTCCCCCCAACCCCTGGTTCGGATTGCGCAGGCGCCAGCTGCTGCCAAGTCGGCACTTTGGAAACAAGACAATCGTTCAGCGATGCAAAGTGCTCATGCTTGGCTCGAAGAAAATGGCATGCCTCTTGAATGTTATCGTCAATTCTAATGGCGAGATATGGTTTTTAGTCCAATCCGGGTGGCGGTTATGTGATGGACGTTCACGTGGTGTCATCCCTCTCAACCTCAAATCGCTCGTCACCATCCCGGCGAAGCGGCTCAATCCGAGCGTCGAGATTGAAGGAGAGGAGCATGTGTTGGTTATGCAGTTTATGTCCGCAATTGCGGTGTTCGAATTAATGAGCCCAGTCACAGACCTTGCTTGTTCGCATGACGCGATCGTCTCAGCGCTCGATATGGCATTTCATGGGTTTTAAGCGTCATCGTTCAATTGTCCATCTGGCCGAGGACATTGAATACCAGTTATGAACCGCACCCGTCGCCGGAGCGGACACCGCTACGCCTTGATAGGATGCGAACCCGGAAACTGGTCTTATTCTCCGTGTGGGAGCGCGTATCGTTGAACGCGCTTTTGGCATCAGGCCGGTGCGTTGAGAGAAGTCGTGGAACTGCTCGCCCGGAATCTACAATGTCAGACCGCTCGACAGCAGTGAACGAGGGGATTTCCTTGACGACCGGACTTTTTGCAACAGAGCCCTTCTTGTCGCCTTGGGCGGCGCATCAGTGGATGCGCCGCAGCAGTTTTTCGCGATAGGTATCGACGATCACGGCAAGTATGATCACCGCGCCAATAATGATCGGCTTGTAATTATCGCCGATGCCGAGCAATTGCAGGCCGGTCGCCAGAACCTGAAGAATACAGGCGCCCGCGAGTGTGCCAACGATCGAGCCTTTTCCCCCAAAGAGACTGGTGCCACCGATAATGACTGCGGCAATCGCATTGAGTTCGTAGCCGATACCGGCGATCGGGCTGCCAATATTTAACCGCAGCAAATAGACGATTGCGGCGATACCTGCGGTGACGCCCGAGATGACAAATGCAGCAATCTTATAGGTGTCGGGATTATGCCCCGACAGACGGACCGCCTCATCATTGGCCCCCACGGCATAGATCATGCGACCGAAAACAGTAAATCGCAGAATGAACCAACCCGCAAAGATGACTGCCACTGCCACCAGGAAAATTGAGGGCAAAAAACCGCCGATGATCAGATTACCAAAATCGACGAAGCCTTGCGGCAGTCCGGTAATCGTCGAATTGTTGGACACCACGCGCGCTGCACCAGCGGCTATATTCAACATGCCAAGCGTAACAATAAAGGAGGGGATCTTCCAGAAGGTCGACACCTTACCGTTTATGTAGCCGCAAAACCCACCAACTGCGATGCAAGCCAGCACGGCAAGCGGTATCGATAATCCGGGTTCCAGACCTGATGTCATGATGAGCGCACCGATCACCGTGCAAAGCGCGAGCACTGAGCCAACCGAGAGATCGATGCCCCCGGTCAAGATGACGAAAGTCATCCCGGCCGCAAGAACGGTATTGATCGCGATCTGGACGAAAATCTTCAGCGCGTTGCCGGACGTGGCGAAATAGGGAGCGGTAAAAGAAAATACCAGGGTGATGAGTAAGAGAGCAAGAAAAACGCCAGCATCGCGCAGCAAAAAGCGTTTCAACTTCTGCTGGTCCGCTATTGCGGATTTCTCGGACACAGGCCGCTTGGCTGTCATTGAACATGCTCCTGATAGGCAAGCGAGAGAATACGCTCCTGATCAAATTGCGACCGAGGCAGTTCTCCTACCAGCTTGCCCTCGGAGAACACGATAATGCGGTGACACATGCCAATGAGTTCAGGCAAGTCCGAAGAGACCATGATGATCGCTTTTTGATTTGCGGCCAGCATCCAAAGTAATTGATAGATTTCGCGTCTGGCCCCGACATCAACGCCTCGGGTCGGTTCATCCAGGATCAATGTTGAGGAACCGCGAAACAGCCATTTTGCAAGCACCACCTTTTGTTGGTTACCGCCAGACAGATTACGCACCGATGTGCCGATGGAAGCCGTTTTGATCCGCAATCGCTCGACCAGTTCGGTAACGGATTTCTTTTCTTCACCTTTGTCCAGCAATCCACCATGAGAGATTTTCTTCAGATCGGTGATCGTCGCATTTATGTCGACAGGCATATCCAGCATCAGCCCCTGCCCCTTGCGATCTTCGGTCAGGAAACCAAGTCCATTTCTGACAGCATCTTTGGGGTCGCGAATATCTACCGGCTTGCCGTGAACACGGATTTGTCCCCCGCCTTTGGGATCGGCGCCGAAGATCGCGCGCATGATCTCCGTGCGCCCCGATCCCACCAGGCCTGCCACACCCAAAATTTCGCCCTCACGCACTGAAAAGGAGACTGCGGGGGCCGGCATCGCGCGCGTAACGTTTTCAACCTGGAGGGCAACCGCACCCGGCACGATAGTCGAATCGAAGCTGTATTCGTCTGCAATATCCCGGCCAATCATCATGCGGACCAGATGGGGCACGCTCAGCCCCTCCAATGCGCGCGTTTCGACCAGACGACCGTTGCGCAAAACGGTGACGCGCTCGCCAATTTCGAAGACTTCATGCAAGCGGTGCGAGATATAAATAATAGTCACACCCTTAACCTTCAGTCTCCCGATAATGGCAAAGAGCCGTTCAATTTCGGGCGGTGTCAGTGTCGCTGTCGGCTCATCAAGCACCAGAAGTTTGCTATCATAGCCAAGCGCCTTTGCAATTTCGACCAATTGCATTTGCGCGACGCCCAATTCGGAAACAAGAGTGCGGGGATCTAGCGCGAGCCCGACCTCGTCCAGCAAATCAGCGGCACGCCTGTTGAGCGAAGCCCGATCCATGATGCCGTAACGTCTCGGAAGCCTTTCCAGCATCAGATTTTCCGCTATGGAAAGATGCGGAAGCAAATTGAGTTCCTGATGAACAATACGAATGCCCTGGACTTGCGCATCATGCGGGTTCTTGGGCCGGTAGGGCTGATCATTCAGGACAATCTCGCCAGCGTCGGGTTGATAGATACCGGCAAGCAGTTTGATAAGCGTTGACTTGCCCGCGCCGTTTTCCCCGAGAATAATATGGGTTTCGCCGCGCAACAGTTGCAGATTGATACCGTCCAGAGCGACCACGCCCGGAAAGACCTTGCCGACATTTTCAAGCTTCAAGATCGCGTCGGCTGACTGCATCACTGTTCCTGCCTGTCGAAGTCACGAAAGGCCGCAAAGGAGTACATCCGATGCGACCTCGCGATCCTGCGGGTTGCTAGAGATCCTTGGCGGTAATCAGCTTGATATCCGTCTTGACCCAGCCTGAGAACTTTTCTCCCGCCAGTTCCTTCAGGCCATAATCGATGCCCATAGCAGCCATCTGCGCGCCGAACTGGTCGATTGTGGCCAGCATTTTGCCGTCCTTGATCAGCGGCTGGACAGCAGGAATATTGTCGAAACCAACGACCTTGATCTGTCCTGACTTACCCGCAGCATCGAGCGCCTTTACAACGCCAAGCGCCATGGAGTCATTGGCTGCCATGACACCTTGAATATCCTGATATTGTGTAAGGAAATTCGTCATGAGCGTGTTGGCTTCTTCCGTCTCCCAATGTGCGGTCTTGGAATCCAGCAGCGTCAAGCCGCCTTCGGCCACAGCGTCATCGAACCCCTTCTTGCGCTCCTTGGCATTGTCGGCCTCAGGATTCCCTTCGAGGATAACCACCTTGCCGCCCTTGCCGAGTTCCTTGGCAAGGGCCATGCCCGACAGCTTCGCGCCTTCGCGATTGTCGGGGCCGAAAAATGCCAGATCAACACCGGCTTGCTTCTTCGCTTCTTCATCAAGCGCCACGTCGATATTAATGACCTTGATGCCGGCTTCGAGCGCCTTCTTCACCGGTGTGACCATAGCCTTGGAATCGGCAGGGGCCAGAACGATCACATTGAACTGCTGCGTGATGAAGTTTTCCACCGCATCGACCTGGGCGGCGAAATCACGTTCATCTTTCATGCCGACAGCGGAAAAGGTAAACTTGTCGGTATTCTTGGCAGCGTAATCTTCAGCACCGGCCTGCATTTGCTTGAAGAACTCGTTTGCAAGCGACTTCATGACAAGCCCGACCTTGGGTTTGTCCGCTGCAAAAGACGGTAGGGACGGCAAAAGCAGAACCCCTGCTCCAGCCGCACTGGCCGTTAGAAACTGGCGTCGCGAAATTGAACCTAGACCCAGCCCATTAACAATTGAACTTTTAGTCATGAATTCCTCCCCCGCTTCAGCATTAAGCTTGAGCGTGCATTCAAGGTAGAGCCGGAAATGGAAAACTGTCAAGACTGTAGAAAGTGGGAGATTATAAGTATCGCGCCGGCGTGATTACATTCGACACGATTGAATGGCCGATCGTTGTTTCATGCAGTTTCTTGAGTCTGAAACGACCCACCCGCTGCCTCTAGCAAGCAAACTTATATCCACTCCAAACGCGCCCGAAGGCCTGGCAAGGGGGCTTTGGGCTAACGGAATATGTCAATCGGCGCGCAGTGGAGAGCGCCCCATGCAACGCAGCGTCTCCCCGTCCCTCGCCTTTCCCGCCATGGCGGTGCAATAATCTTTTCACAAGCTCAAAGCGCCATTTCTTACGATATAACCCGGGCTTTTCTTTTGGCGAGCGATCGGACCAACCACCTCTGCGCGGATAGAATGATCGATCCTGTCGATGGATCGCAGCGCGGTCTCAGCTGAAGCTCTTTCGGCTACCCGGTCATAAAGAGCCACAATCTGACTCGGCTTTCCGTGACAAGATGACCCTCCTGCAGATCGCTTTCGAACTTCAGGCCTTCAGCATGTCGCTTGCGAACTCAAGCAGAAGCAGAAGTGACATTGACTGCCCGGGAAGGGTCGGACTTCATTATGTCATACGTTGCAGCAATTTCATTATGTAGCCAGCGCTTAATCACTTCATCCTGCTCTCTTAAAGAACGAATGCGAGCACGCAAAACCGCACTGACTGAGGCGTAATCCCCGTTCCCGAGTTTGGATTTGATGAAGGCTGCTTTAGTGATCTGGACGGATCAAACAATCGCAAAATACCAATAGTCCATCAAGTGGTGCTCGAGAACTGAGAGACTGAACTTAACGTAACCTATAAAATGCGTCGTTCAGACTTACGAATGAGATGCTGAGACTGATCGTTCGATTTTTGCCGAAATTCAAGAATGCACGGACCATCAAATAGGCCCGTGCATCAGCTCTAGTGCATCGATTGTCATCAGGAGAATTTACTTTTTACGGCATGGCATGTCATTACCCTCGGCATTGATAGCGGTGCCTTCAGCAGTTTCAATGCCGTGTAGGAGTTTCGCACGAACTTCGATTGACGCAAGGAGTGCGTTACCAAGATCCAGTGCGCGTTCCGATTGGCGGACGCTATAATCAGTCAGATACTTCGATGCCAAATCTGGTTTTTCAGCCTTGTAGAGAATGTCAGCTGTTGCCTGAATTTCTGGGATCTCGTCAATCTGCTTCGCTTCGAACGCTTCAAGAGCCTGGGTCACTTCTGGAAGAAATGTCTCAGGATTCGCGCAGGTATGATACATTATCCGCTTGAATAAACGCCCAGCAAACTGTGTTGCTTCCTGCGACTGATAGTCAGCGTTGAGGAAAGTAGAACCAGCATCGCGAAACAGGTATCTGTGAATTCCATATTCTGGAATAACCTTGTTGATACCTATATGGTAGGGTACGAACGGCGCTGTCACAGACCCTGTTGGTGCAACCCACAGCAGATTCAGACCTGAATGCGCTGTATCGCGCAACTGAGCAACTTCGCCATAGCCGGAGCGCTCTGTTGATATACGTGGATCACGCACCAATTTCATCATTTTTTTCAGTGTGACCGGTGCCATATCGTGGAGTTCTTTTTCCACGGTTTCAATCGTCCAGTGCTTTTGACCGGTTCGCATCGGCTGGTCTTGTTCGCTATAGACGGCATGCACGTTGAACGGCTTGTTACCATCCCGCTTCCACCATCCTTGTTCGATAGCAAAATCATAGAAATTCGGTGAAGCCATATAATCTTGGCTATCAGTGATGTCCGCTGGAATGTCGCCGATATAGCCTGGATAGGAAACGCGCACGTCATCCGGCCCCAGGCGTTCAGCAACCCATAAACCTTTGCCGCCTGCGAATTGCAGCACTACCCATCCTTCATTCTTGTCGGCAATCAGGTGCGAATTGCCGCCATAAGTCGTGTAACCATGTCTATTTATCAGATCCCCAATGATTTCAACGGCTTCACGCGCTGTGGTCGCACGCTCCAAGGCAATGCGTGCAAGATCGCTGTATTGCGGCCCGGTTTGTGGCTTGGGGGTCATCTCGACCAGTTCATCGCGAGAGTTTGACCAGATATCGCGAACGGCAACGCCGTGCTCATTCAAACCACCATTCGTCAACGGCGCCGGAAAGCCTTCGAAATCGCTGTAATTCATATTTATGTATTTGAAAGTCTCAGGAACCTGGGGAATTTCAATGAGCTTGCCCGGCATATATGCTTTGTCAGTTGCCCCCACAGATATTGTCGCGCCTTCTGGATGTTTTTTTGCCGGCATGACCGTCAGCCAGTGACCCGACACTTCCTCACCGGTACCACCAATCAGTACAGAGCCATCTTCTGTTAGATTTTTTCCAACATAAAAACCATAACTAGCAAGTGCATTTGTATATGATGAAGTAAAAATCATTATATTCAGAGATATAATTTTAATAAATTTAGTAGTTTTCATCGCTTAGTCTTCCTTCATCATTATGTTTAGCGCATTAATAAAACATCTTGATTCATTTATGCGCCTGCAACATGATGGCTTATAGCGTAATCATCGTCTTTATCATATATTTTTTCGACTCATTAATCGAATATATCCAACTGACTGAAACCTCTGCCAATCTGAATGAAACAGAATGACGTCTCAAATCAGTTTGTTTCCGGTTCAACTATCTACCGAGGGAGATCGACAGATATGTTGAACCCTAAAGCTACCAGATCATAATGAAGTTGTTCCGGATTACGGCGTTGATTACGCTATGTACATGCTTTGATTTTTGACCCCCGCTGCGAACTTGTCTTCATGAGATTTAAGCTTGCGTGGTCCATCTGGTGTCGCAAACTTTAGCGCAATCGTCCCCGAGGCGACCAGCTGATCTGCTGCGCCACCAAGCGTCAAAAATGCGGTGTCGTCTCCGTCACCGATTGCCTCAGCGGCGGCTCGAATTTCGCGGCAGTCCACCGGGTATAATCTGTCGGCAATCGGCCAATTATCGAAATCATTGTGCAGTTCGTTTTAGAAAATGTTAGTCAATGCACCCTTCAACATTCTTCTGTTTGACTGAATTTTTGGATCAGAATATGCGACGTCTCCCCCGACGTTGGGTCGCCTCCTAGAGCAGCTTGTCAAGCGTGATCGGCAGGTCACGAACCCGGATGCCTGTCGCATTGTAAACTGCGTTCGCAACGGCCGCGCCGACACCGGTAATACCGATTTCACCAATGCCGCGTGCACCCATCGGCGCCTGCGGATCGGCTAGATTGGAATAAAGGATATCAATCTTGGGGACATCCATCTGCACCGGAACATGATACTCGGCGAGCGAAGCGTTCACGACGCGGCCGGTGCGCTCGTCGAAATTGGTTTCCTCGGTAAGCGCCAGACCAATCCCCATCACGATACCGCCCTTGAACTGGCTCGTCGCCATCTTGGCATTGAGTATCTGGCCGGCGTCGAAGGACCCGAGAAAACGCGAGACGCGGATTTCGCCCGTCAGCGCGCTGACCCTGACCTCACAGAACTGCGCGCCATAGGAATGCATGGAGAAGGTCTCCATCTCCACGGGTGGTGGTGCGTCGGCCTGACAGAGCAGTTCATCACGGCCAGCGCGGGCGAGAATGGACTGATAGCTCTCGAAGCGATCAGGATCGCCGCGATGGCCAAGGCCGCCATCCCGTGGTTCGACCGCGTCAAGCGAAAGCCCGGCGAGCGGTGAATCGTTGCCGGCAAGCTTTATCAATTCCTCGATGAACACCTCACTCGCCGCGATCACCGCGCCGCCGATTGATGCGGTCTGGGTCGAACCGCCGGCGATCACGCCACGCGGCAGGCTGCTGTCGCCATATTCAAAGGTGACCTTTTCAAATGACACGCCGAGACGGGCGGCGATATGCTGCGCCTGGGCCGTCGCCGTTCCCATGCCCATGTCGTGCACGGCTGTTGAGACTGTGATGAGACCATCCGACGTCATCCTGATCCTAGCAGCGCCACCCGGAAAACGATGGTATGGATAGGTCGCGGTGGCGCAGCCCATGCCGATCAACCATTCGCCCTCGCGTTTCTGTCGCGGCGTCCGGTTGCGGTTCTTCCAGCCAAATTGATCTGCTCCCGCCGCATAGGCTTCGATCAGGTAGCGCGACGAGAACGGCTTGCCGGTGGTCGGATCTTTTTCCGGCTCGATGCGTCGACGCAGCTCGATCGGATCGAGATCCAACTGCTCCGCGAGTTCATCCAGCGCAGATTCGAGCGCGAATGTGCCAACGGATTCACCAGGGGCGCGCATAAACGTGTTGGCGAGCATGTCCATGTCGGCAACATCCTGCGCCAGTTTGAAGTTTTTTGCGGCATAAAGATGCCGCGCCGGGAAGGTGAATTGTTCCGGACAGGAATTGTGCAATGTCATGGCCGCGGTGCCGGTATGGATGAGCGCATCCAGCGTGCCATCCGCACGAGCTCCGAGTGCCACACGCTGTTCCGTTACCGTGCGGCCGCCAACGATGCGAAACACACCTTCGCGCGACAGCATGATCCGCACCGGCCGCTCGGCCAGTTTCGAGGCCGCAATGGCAAGGGTCTGATGATCCCAGAGGCACTTTCCGCCAAAGCCTCCCCCGACATAAGGCGAGGTCACGCGCACCTTGCCGGGCTCCAGACCAAAGATATCGCCGAGCTGCCCGGCGGTCAGGTCGAGCAACTGGCTCGCATCGTGCACGCGCAGTTCGTCACCATTCCACGCCACCGTTGCCGCATGCAGCTCGATGGCATTGTGGTTGTGACGCGGTGTCCGATAAGTAAGATCTACCTTGAACTCGGCATTGGCGAGCGCCGCTTCGGCATCGCCGATTTCCAGCACGGGTGGCTGGCCAAGCAGCGTTTCCAGTTGCCGCGGCGTCCTCTTCGCCTCCTCGAACACAGTTACGGCCGGCAGGCTGGCATAGTTCACCTTGATCAGGGAAGCGGCGTAATCCGCCTGTTCCTGTGTTTCGGCCAGAACGAGCGCGATTGGCTGGCCGTTCCAGTGAATCTCGTCATTCTGCATCACCGGCAGGTCACTGGCGCCGGCGGCCGTTGGCGACGACATCATCAGCGACGGCGATTTCATGCGCGGCGCATTGTGATAGGTCATCACGAGGATGACACCCGCCGCCGCTTCCGCCGCCGCCACGTCGAGTTCGGTGATTTTTCCACGCGCGATAGTGCTGAATGCAAGAGCCGCATAACTGAGGTTTTCATACGGGAACTCCGCAGCAAAACGCGCCATCCCCTGCACTTTCAAAGGCCCATCAATACGCGAGACGGGTTGCCCCAGCGCGCCGTGTTTGCGCAGTATGGGGTCTGGCGTCACAGCCGGCTGCCAGCGGCCCGGCTTGTTGGTATCGGCTTGAGGTTGAACGCTCATGCGTTTTCTCCCTTCAATTCGTCGAGCACAGCGACAATCGTGCGTTTCGCCAGCTCAATCTTGAATGCATTTTCACTCAGGGCGACGGCATCAGCGAGTTCGGCGTCTGCTGCAGCCCGGAAGCTCTCCTCACTCGCCCTCTGCCCTTTCAATGCTGCTTCCGCCTTCAGTGCTCGCCATGGCTTATGGGCGACACCGCCAAGCGCAAGGCGCACATCACGCACGATCCCAACATTGTCGATATCGACAGCGGCCGCGACCGAAATGAGCGCGAAGGCGTAACTGGCGCGGTCGCGAACCTTTCGATAGGTCGAGCGCCGAGCAAAACCGAGCGGCGGGATTTCGATGGCGGTGATCAGTTCATCCGGCTGCAGTTCCGTTTCGACCTCCGGGCGATCGCCCGGCAGGCGATGCAGATCTGACAGCGGCAAGCTGCGAGTACCGGCCGGTCCCTGCAAATGAACCACCGCATCGAGCGCGACCAAGGCGACGCACATGTCCGAGGGATGGGTGGCGACGCAGGCATCGGAGGCACCCAGAATGGCATGGTAGCGATTGAACCCTTCAATCGCGTCGCATCCGGCCTGCGGCTGGCGTTTGTTGCAGTGCGCCGCGTTATCATAAAAATATCGACAGCGGGTGCGCTGCAGGATATTGCCACCAGCCGTTGCAACATTGCGGATCTGCGCGCTGGCGCCCGCCAGAATGGAACGCGACAGCATCGGGAAATCAGACCGCACCGCCGGATGCGCGGCCAGCGCCGTATTGCTGGCCGCAGCACCGATCAGGATTGTGCCGTCCGCACGTTGTTCGATCTCCCCGGGCAGGTGCGTGATATCGACCAGTGTTTCCGGTTGCTCGACCGTCTCGCGCATAAGGTCGACAAGATTGGTGCCGCCACCGAGATATTTTGCAGCGGGACTGGCTTTCTTCAGGGCGATGGCGGAAGCGGCATCCGACGCCTTCTGGTAGGAAAAGATGTTCATGACGGTACCCTTTCCTCGGTCGGAACTAACTTCTGGTGGACCAAAGTTTCGGAGATCGCCTCAACGATGCCATTATAAGCGCCGCATCGACAGAGATTGCCGCTCATGCGTTCGCGAATTTCGCGCTCGTCGATCGGAATATCGGTAGCGGCGAGATCAGCAGTAACGAAGCTCGGGATGTTGCGTTTGATTTCACCGGCCATCCCGATGGCAGAACACAGTTGGCCCGGCGTGCAATATCCGCATTGAAACCCATCATGTTCGATGAGGGCGTGCTGAAGCGGATGCAGGTTGCCACTGGCGGCAAGCCCTTCGACCGTCGTGATGCTGCGGCCCTGGTATTGAACCGCCAGCGCCAGACAGGCGTTGATACGGTCTCCATCCACCAGCACTGTGCAGGCGCCGCACGCACCTTGGTCGCACCCTTTCTTGGTTCCGGTAAAGCCAAGATAGTTGCGCATGAGATCGAGCAGCGACGTCCGGATATCCGCCTCGACTTCGATAGCTTCTCCATTGATGATAAAATGCATAAGGACATCTCCCTTGACTGAAAGGCATTGGCGACGATGGATCGCTGTGACGAAACGAATGTCTGTGGCTGCCTGATCCCCTTGAGAGGGTTTTTCTGTCCCTGAGGACGGTGGTCCGACGCAGGAGCCGCGCCGGATGTGATCTGTGTTCAGCCCCCAGACCGCGCGGCCTGTCGACAGGCGGCAATATCGGCAATCACCGAAAGCGCCAGGGACTGAACATCACGGGCCCGGGCGAACAGGCCAATCGGCGCCTTGATCCGATCGATAACTTTCTGCGAATGCCCAAGATCTCTGAGACGCTGCATTCTTTTTTCATGGGTCCGACTGCTGCCCAGCGCGCCCAGATAAAACGGGTGGGCATGCAGAGCCGCATCAAGAACAGGTATTTCAAGCTCCAGATCGTGCTGCAGAAGTGCCACCGCCGTATCAGCATCAATCAGCGCGCCGTCGGGGGCCTGTCCGCTCGCTGCGTCATGACGGACAACGTCATAACCCGCTGCTCGCGCGACCTTGGCTATGAGCTCGACTTCCAACGTTCGGCCAGAAAGAAGGATCCTGACAGCCGGGCGGTAAGCGGTAAGGAACGTTTCATTATTCCAGCCGGCATCGGCCCTTCCTGAAACGAAGGACAGCGATTGCGTGCTCGGACTGTAAGACAGGCCGGTCTTTTGACGACACTGCAGGCCTTCAACCGCTTTCCGGACAGGCCGAATGTCCCTGAGGACGTGAACTGCGACGGTGACCCCACCCCCACAGGGCAAGACGATGTCGAAGAAAGGGGACCCTTCGCCCAGCATGACGAACCGATCATAGCCTGTCGAAATTGCCTGCAGGGCTTCAGCAGCAACGGCCGCCTCGGTGCAACCACCCGACACATATCCGCAGTAAAGCCCGTCGTCGGCGACAGCCATGTGCGCGCCCAGTGACCGCGAGGAGCCGCCACGAATTTCCACCAGTGTACAGAGCGCCACCTTTCGACCTGCCGCCACAGCCCGGATTGCAAAATGCAGAACTTCGACTGCGGAGTCCGTCGGAAAGGCCTCGGCGGGCACCGGCAATATCCCGGCGTCGAACCCAGTGGTCGCATCCCGCCCGAAATTGTTTGTCCGGCCAGGGAACTTGCTTGGAGACGCGTTGTTATCATGACTTGGATGCGTCGATACCGTCATAACAGGCTCCTGCCGATCGCAGTGATTGTAATTCGAAAACAAAGACCGCCTGATAGGAGCGACCCAAACGGCTTGGCCTTGCTGGCCTCCCTCGTAGTTTTGGGCATGACATCCACCCCTTTCCTGGATTAGAAGTTGGATGGCACTCCACTTAAACGGAGGCGCCTCCGTTTAAACATAGGGATTGGCGCGTTTTCGTCAAGCCCTGTTCTTTGTTGGAGTTTCGGTGGCCAAGGAACAGACTTCGCAACCGCATAAGCAGCCGGGGCTACGCGCCGACGCGCTGCGTAACCGCTTGAAGCTGATCGAAGTTGCTGCGGGTGCTTTCGCCGAGCGTGGCGCGGGCGCTTCGCTTGAAGAGATCGCCCGGCAGGCCGGGGTCGGGATCGGAACGCTCTATCGGCATTTTCCGACCCGTGAACATCTTGTGGAAGCAGTCTATCGGCGCGAACTTGAATTGCTCGCCACCGCCGCCAACGAGCTCATGGCCGAAAAAGCGCCCGACATAGCGCTCGAAGAATGGATGCATCGTTTCGTGAGCTACATGGCCGCCAAACGCGGCATGGCGAGCAGTCTGAAACTACTGTTTACATCAAACGCCGCCCTTTTTACGGAGGGGTCGAGACTTATGAACACGACATTCGACGAGCTTCTGCGCAAGGCGGTTCAAGCGGGCACGATAAAGAGCGACATCGGAACATCTGATGTTCTTTACACGCTGTTCGGTATCTACTCGATCCCGGACACCCCCGATTGGCGGGAACGGGCGCATAGGATCGTTCGCCTGATCATGGACGGACTGCGTATCCGGCCGGAGAACGGATGAGCAGCACGGGTTGGTGGAGACGGGATTGGAGAGCGTTGCAATGACCAACAAACAGGAGCTCTTTAATCAATCAGTTGAGGCCGACATTTCGGTTGCGATCATCATTCTTGCCGCAGGCCGGTCGAGCCGAATGTCGCCGGACGGCGGGCACAAACTGCTTTCGACATTCGACGGCGTTGCAATGGTGAGGCGAATGGCCTTGCGGGCCATTGAAAGCAAGGCAGTCAATATCTATGCAGTTACCGGATTCAGGCATGAGCAAATCGAGGCCTGTCTTGTGGACCTCGACATGCAGATCGCCTTCAACGCGGCCTTTGCTTCAGGCATGTCAAGCTCACTGCGCGCGGGATTGAACATTCCCGGCGTAATGGATCATGCCGGCGTACTCATCCTTCTTGCCGACATGCCTTCCATTACCACATACAATCTGGATCAACTCATCGACGCCTTCGCAACATCAAAGGGGCGCTGTATCGTTCGAGCAGCACATGCAGGCACCTCCGGTAACCCGGTCATTCTGCCGAAGAGGCTTTTCGCACAGGCACTGACACTTGAGGGTGATCGCGGCGCGAGGACATTGATTGAGAACTGTGATTTGGACATCATCGAAGTCGATATCGGTGAGGCGGCGCTTGTCGACGTCGATACACAGAGCGACCTTCAAAGGCTGGGTGGTGTTCCGAGCGCACGATAAGAGGCATATGATTTTTGGTTTCGCTTCAAGTCACGAGGGGCATATATTCATTCACCGCGTCTCAATGCACATGGTCCTTTCCGAGTAATCGGGGGAGATTTGGTGGGTATGACTTTGTTTAGGATTCCAAGTCAAGAACCGGATCGCTCCATTCCCGGCAAACGCGCTCGGCTCTCTTTCAAAATAACCGACCGAGAACGATGATCACGACTTCAATGTTCAGATAGGCCTTCCTGCCAATTTTGGCAGCCATAAAAAAAAGCCTAACAAAACAACTTCTTGCCCAGTGACATTGAAGGCGATCGTGACTCTACGTTCAAAGCCAACGGTTCGCAGTCCTTCGCGTATATCGTTACGCAAGGTGCCTCGCTCACAAGCCTATTCGAAGCCGCGAATATAATTCTCAAGCCTATCGATGTATCCGAGCGCTGTCTGAGGCGAAGCTCTTTCGGCTATCCAGTCATAAAGAGCCAGAAGATCTGCCTCCGCTTCCGATGATAAGATAACCATCCTGCCGATCACTTTCGCACTTTCATGCGTTCAGCATATCGATTGCGAACTGACGCAAAAGCAGAATCGACACTTACCGCCCGTGAAGGGTCGGATTTCATTCCGTCATACGATGCGGCAATTTCATTATGTAGCCAGCGCTCAATCACTTCATCCCGCTCTCTTAGTGCACGGATGCCAGCACGCACAACCTCACTAACTGAGGCGTAATCCCCATTCCTAACTTTGGATTCGATGAAGGCTGCTTGCTCACTGGGCAGGCTAATCGTACGTTTTTCGATATTGGCCATTCTACTTTTCTTTTCGATGAAATCAAACATGGTATGAATAATTCATACCATTAATTGAGCTTCTTGAATAGGGCCTATCTATTAGATGCAGAAAGCCAAAAATGGCAATTTCGAACATATGCTACCACAAAAAGCTATTCTCGAGTTCGGAGCATCCAGACGCCGCACATTTCCAGAGTAAGAGTGAAGAGCATCCGGCGCGTCTCGGGCGGTTGTAACCCGTTGAGTACTGTTCTTCGAAAGCGCGACTACCGATCGTTAGAGTGAGCAACCAGAAATATGTTGATAATAGCATCATTTGGTGCTATTTATGACGCCTCAGCAGGGAGTCGGATTATGCGCTCAACCATCAACCTTGATGATAATCTTTTAGAAAAAGCCAGATTGTTGACCGGCACGAAAGAGACAGCTGCTTTAGTCCGGCAAGCGCTGGAGACACTTGTGCGCCTGGAGAGCGGTAAACGCCTTATCGCCCTTGGAGGCACAATGCCGGACGTTGAGGCAGCCCCTCGCCGCCGGAGCTCAGTGTCGAAGTGATATTGGCAGACACTTCAATCTGGATTGACCATTTCCGCGGCGGCGATAATGAGCTCATGAAGATTATCGGTGATGATCTTTTGCTTTGCCATCCAGCGATTATTGGGGAACTTGCGTTGGGCAGCCTCCGGGACAGGACGAGTGTCTTGGCTTTTTTGAATGTGCAGCGTGAAGCTCCAGTCGCAACACATCATGAAGTCATGACAATGATTGAAAAGCACTGCATTTTTAGTATGGGCATTGGCTATACTGATGCCCAACTGCTGGCATCAGTTCTTCTCGACCGGCGAACTTCACTGTGGACCCGAGACAAGCGCTTAAAGGTTGCGGCTGAAAGAGCCGGCGCACGGCTTTACGAGCCGCTTCACAATTAACTATGAAACGACATTATCCATTTCACGGTTGGTTTTGAGGAAGAAATTGCGATCAACATTTAAAATGATCAATCCAATCATCTGATTGCCAGTCAAGAATCCTGGCTCCAACCCAAAGTCGACGAACCACGTTGCCAAATGCGTTAAAAGCAGAATTGCAAAAATTTTTGCTTCGACGTGCCATAATGGAAGGCATGATGCACCTGGGGCAGCTTTTCCATCTTGCTAACACTACCCGACTTGCCATTCCCCGGCGCCCTCGGGAATGGTTGGAAGATCGTCGTACACGAATGGAAAATGGGTTGAAAACACTAGCGCAGCGCGCAACGGGACAATCTCTGGTGGAACCATCAACACGCTACGAGTGAAGGGTTGGATGTTTACGCTTCTGAGCTCTGCAATCCCTGAAGATCACGATAAGAAACGGAATAACGAACATAGAAGAACACCGCATAAGGGATGACACTTTTGGGGAAATGAAAACCTTTGAAATCAATCGCCATAGCCAGTCACCTCACTCAATTATTCCCACCGAAACGACAACAGCGCAGCAGAAATGAAAAATTCGCGCCTGAACCCGGGGAAGTGCTTCGGCTACAGGGTCCTCCCCGAACTCATTTCCCGATCATTCGGAGAACGGAGCCTGATCTCCCCTGTGGCGTCTGTTATTGATTTTCACGGAGTGGCCTCATTCAGATTCGAAATTCATTGAATAGGATTGGTTTTCATGACACAATGCGAGTGAAAAAGAATTTCATGGGAAAGTATCAAAAATCATGCTTCTTGGGCAAAAGAAGCCATTTTCAGGCCAAGTAAGCTTTTTTCACGACCGTCGCCTGCCGGAACGAGCAATCCCGGTCGGGTACGCGTCCCTAATCGACGCTTTCGAGCTCGCTGTTCCCGTGCCGATCAACCTCGCCGCCATCGGTGCGCGCCACAAAGTCTATCAAGCTGACGACTGGAAGCTTTATACGCCACGCCACCAACCAGACGCTAGTCTCACAGGCCATCTGACCTTCGCTTTACGTTACGAAGGTCTGGACCTGGCCGTCCTTAAAGCCCTGTTTCAGGCTACTGGGCCAAGGCCACTTATCGAGATCGTGCATGCAGCGCCGACCGGTGCGTATGCGCGGCGTCTCTGGTTTCTCTATGAATGGCTGCTCGACACCAGGCTCGATCTCGATGATGCAACCCAGGGCACATACGCCCTGGTCGTCGATCCCGGTCTGCAATGGGCAATCGATGGGACGACATCCTCTCGCCATCGGGTGAAGAATAATCTGCCCGGCACACCCGCCTTCTGCCCGATGATCTTCCGCACATCCAAGCTGGATGCTTTTATCGCCCGAGATCTCGGCGAGGAGGCTCGGCGCCTGATCGCTGAGGTGCCGGCGGATTTGCTTGCCCGTACTGCGGCCTTCCTGCTCCTAAAGGATTCACGGTCGAGTTTCCAGATTGAAGGCGAAGACCCTCCCCGGGACCGCATTCAACGCTGGGGACAGGCTATCGCGGAGGCCGGTCGCCATCCAATCGACCGTGCCGAACTGGAACGATTGCAGCGCATCGTTATTGGCGATGCGCGTTTCGTGCACCTTGGCCTGCGCGCTGATAGCGGCTTTGTCGGAGAGCATGATCGCCTGAGCGGCGCGCCCATTCCGGATCATGTCAGCGCCCGGCATGACGATCTGCCGACTCTGATCGAAGGATTGACCGCATTCGACCGCGGTGCAGCACGGCAACTGGACCCGGTATTAGCCGGGGCCACCCTTGCTTTCGGCTTCGTCTATATCCATCCGTTTGAGGACGGAAATGGACGCCTGCACCGTTACGTCATCCATCATGTTTTGGCGGAACGCGGTTTCAATCCGCCTGGGTTGGTGTTTCCTGTCTCGGCAGTCATTCTCGACCGCATTGATGAGTACCGGCACGTGTTGGAGACCTATTCCCGTCGCCTGTTGCCTTTCGTCCGCTGGCGACCGACCGAGCGAGGCAATGTCGAGGTGCTGAACGAGACGGTCGATTTTTATCGATATTTCGACGCAACGCCCCATGCGGAATTCCTGTTCGAATGCGTGGCCCGTACCATTGATATTGACCTGCCAGCAGAGACCGCCTTCCTGAAAACCTATGATAGTTTCAAGAATGAGGTCTCGCGCATGATTGACATGCCGGACAGGCTGCTCGATCTCCTGTTCCGCTTTCTAAGCCAGAATGGCGGTAAGCTGTCGAAGCGTGCTCGCGAAAGGGAGTTTGCCGGCCTGGCTGAAGAGGAGGCTGCGCGTATCGAGCTCATCTACACTGAATTGCTGCAGTCCTGATTGGGCTTTACCAACGATACGGCTGGGTTCGCCCGATTAAACGGTGCGAATTGGTTGGCCTGTTTCTGATTTAGAGTTGGAGTCAAGAATCGCCCGCGACCGGATATGCACCTAGAATTAGTTCGGGCTAGCACCTTTGGCAGTCTCAATAGCGAGCTGCAGAACGCTTCAGTACACTCCTGTTTTTTTATGTATTAGTCCAGCTCCAATGGCCATTTCTGAGCGCCATGAATAGCAGTAATAATTTCTACTACTCCGGACTGTAATCTGTATGCGATAACATAAGGAATATCTGCGAATGCATATTCACGGGTGCCTTTTATACGCCCCGGCCGATTATACGCCCCGGCCGACCCATCGAGGGATAACTTGCTAAATTATCCACTGCCGAGACAATGCGCGTCACAATTTGAGCAGCAGCGTCGGGATTGTCTTTTGCTATATAGGCACCTATCTGGTCGAGCCGACGAATGGCGCGGCGCGTCCAGCGTAAAGTAGGAGCAGTCATGCGCGACGACCAGCCCCAACATACTTCCCTATGACTCTGCCTAGCTCTTCCGAAGTCGCGAATTCATGGCGATCCGCTTCTGCGATTCCTGCTTGAATCTCCGCCAACTGCCATTCTTCCCGGACCACATAGTCTTCGATAGCTTGTGCGGCAAGATAAGCACGTGATCTATCAGACAGCGCGGCAATTTTATCGAGTTTTCTAGCGACGTCGTCCTGCACACGGACCGTAAACGCAGCAGTCATGATTAGGTTCTCCTTGGTTCATTCAGATTATTTATGAACCATTGCGGTTCGTCAAGGCTGCACAATTTTACCTCATTTTCTCAACTACTCACGCTTGTGATTTGCGCGCAATAATCGAGAACAGGTCGAGGATTGATTGCCAGTCAAAAATGCGGTGTGCGGGTGCGGCCACGGATCGTATTGGGTAATCTAGTACGAGCTTATTAGCCCACTCGCTTACTGTTTCTCGGATAATGATGATCGCTCATAGGCCAGCCTGTATCTTCCCTACGAAAACTCTGCGGAAACGGGAAACACAGCCACACCGCTTCAGCGATGAGTTCAGTCGAGAAGCGATGGCGGTGAAAAAGCGAGGGGCGACTTTCGTGCATGCCCTCTTTCCAGCTCAGTTCAGAAGGGACTGAAGGTCACGCGCGCCGTGCAAGATGCGCAGCACTTCGATGCGTTCTGCATTGTTCGTGAAGAAGACGAGATAGCGGTGATGGCACGCGACGCGCAGACCCTCTCCAAGGTGGGGTCGCGCTGGGAAGCTGTCCGGGCGTAATGCAATTGCGCTAAAGATGAGCGCTTCGAGTTCCGCGATAAAGGATAGCGCCCTATCCGGGTTGTCGATCGCGATGTAATCGCCGATCTCGATAAGGTCTGCCTGTGCGGCGGGACGAATGAAGGGCGTTATTGTCACGCCTTGGTGTAGCGGGCCCGCAGGGCTGCAAAGACTTCTTCAGCGGGAATAGCGGGGCCGCTCTCCAGCCCCGCACGAATAGCTTCCCGCAAGGCTTCAAGATCCCGACGTTCGGTGTCCTGCGCACGCACCCAATCGCGTAATGCCTCACGAATGACTTCGCTTGTGGAGGCGTATTCTCCGCCAGCAACGGCATCGCGCACTGTGCTTGCCATTTCTGTGGGCAGGGTAATGGTCAAACGTTCCACTGAGGACATGTCTAAGCTCCTTTTAGGTGCACTTTATCATACTTAGTAATCAGGTCAACAGCAGAAGCCCGTCAGAATAGCAGCCTCGGCCAGTTGATCCTGCGTCGACAAGCGTTGGTAGGACTTTGGCCCGCGCCGTGTAACTCTATACTCGTTTTCAGTGCAGGCAGCGCGAAAACCGTAGAAGCTGGAATGATTATATATATATTCAGTTTCAGATTATTCGACATCACAGATGAGGACGGCGTTATCGTAGCACGTGCTATGAAGCGCGGTTAATAGGGCGTTTCTGGCCCGGGGGTTGAGTAGGTTTTCTCTATCCCGGAGGCAATGCGATGCAGACAAACGTCATCGTTGGGTTCTGCACTGCGCGACGGAGTGGTCGTCCACACAAATACGTCGCCAGACGCGATCATCATCGGCTTACGGCGGACATTATCTAAGATGTAAATGCGCCGGGGATCCGAGGGAAATCGAATGTCAGGATTCTGATCTAGAGTACCAGTCAAGATTCTTGATGATTGCCCCTCCTCAACGGCAATATCGCCCGTCTATCTTGGAGAGAAGCGAATTGGCGCTCCGTTGATCCCATAAATAAAGTTTGAAGCTTAGCTGGTAGGAATCATGTCTGGCCATTCCCGTGCGCCATGAAGTACGCGGAGGATACGAACAACCGATTGTGTTACAGCATAAGCCGCGACGTATGGGGTACCGTTTATCACCAGTTCCCGCGTCCCGGCAATTCTGCCAACCCGACCACTCGCCGGAAAATCAATTAGGCGACGAGCAGCCGCGACTATTCGTTCGTCGACCATGATTGCAGATGAGGGATTCTCCGCCTCAATGAAAGTGAAGATGGCGTCTCGATCTGATAACGCAAATGCGGACCAGGTGAGCTTCACGACTTGAGCGCCGCTGCTTTAAGGCGCGCTGCTGCCCGTCGTCTTTCGAAATGAGCTGTGACTTCATCATCCGGCACGTCGGGTCGTGTGTCGTGAAGCGCTTCAAGAACCTTGCTGCGAAACCAAGCATCGTGCGCTTCGCTGCCTGATATAAGTTCGAGCGGTAATGCCCCCTCGTTCGCCGTCCGTGTGAGTAAGATACGAACTACATCCGACACCGTAAGCCCCATACTTTCAAGTACCGCAGAGGCACGATCTCTAACTTCGGCATCAATGCGAGTTTGAACGAGTGCGTTAGAAGCCATAAGTTTCTCCAACTTAAAGCTGAATTGTAATGCATATGAATTACATAGTCTATAGAAAATTTCTGTGTCCGCCAATTCACTGCGTTTTCCACCTTGGAGCGATACGAACCATTCATCCCTATCATTGGCCGGCGTGCTGATTGCCAGTCAGGAGTGAATCCTGCGGAGCTTCTACGACCGCAATGGGGCCGGGAGCGGACTGTTCGCTGTTGGAGCATCCCGCATATAAAGCAGACATTACCGGCGGAGGCACACAATAGGATCAGGCCCACTTACGCTATACCAAAAGCGGGAGGAGAATTTTGCAGTTCCCACAGCGCAATAGTTGAGGGCAATCCTATCTTCGCCTTCTAAAAATGCTCAAGAGAATATCACCTGTTTGCTTGGGCACGTGATGTGTTGCAACAATCAATTACTCGCGCAATAGTAGCTTCCGCCAATTGAAGGTGGGCCGGGAAGCCCCAATGGTGAGGAGGGGCGGGTTTGTTTCTAAAGAAGATAACCGAGATAAAGAATGTAGGCCGCTTCAAATCGGCGCGCATCGGCGGAGGCAACTATGAGCCGTTCACGCTGATTTATGGAGGTAATGGCCGCGGCAAAACAACGCTAGGCGCAATCCTTCGGTCCCTTCGGCTCAACGACCCGAAGCTCGTCACGCGCCGGAAAACGTTCAAAGCCACATCCGATCCTTTGATTGGCTTGCTGCTCGACACGGGTCCGGCACGGTTCTCGAACGGTGCCTGGAGCGGATCCAGCCCAGACATTCACATCTTCGACCAGCAGTTTGTTAACGAAAACGTCCATGGCGGTGATCAGGTGGATGTCGAGCACCGCCGCAATTTTTATCGCATTGTCGTCGGTCCTACCGGAGTAGCTCTTGCGGAGGAGGTTGACAAGTTAGATGCCGACGCCACCGCAAAGCAGGCCGAGATAACGACTGAGAAAAAGGTGCTTGAGCAGCATGTGCCGAAGGGCTTTAAGCTCGAAGCGTTTCTCAAGCTCGCTGCTGATCCCACGGTCGACAAGAAGATCGAGGACGCTACCCTTAAACTGAAGGTCATCAATGATTTAGACGCCATCAAATCCCGTAAGCTCTTGAGCGTGCCAGAGTTGCCAGCATTGCCGGAAGGTTTCGCCGCACTTCTTGCTAAGGGTGTTGACGGGATCGCGGCCGATGCGGCCGAGCGCGTCAAACAACAGATCGCGGCTCACGACTTTCACGAGGGTGGTGAAACTTGGCTAGCCCAGGGGCTGAAACATGCCACTGGTGAAAATTGCCCATTCTGCGCCAAAACGATGTCGAACAATGACCTGGTCAATGCCTATCGCGGCTATTTCAGCGAGGCCTATGCGGATCACAAGGATACAATTGCCGACATGAGTAAGGCGCTCACTGGAGCATTGTCGGCAGCGGAAGCGCTCAAGTGCGAGCAGGCCTTCAAGGACGCGGAGGCTGATGCGGCTTTCTGGGCAGGCTACTGCGACCACCAATACCAGGGCCCGGAAGCGGCGACTCGGATAGTTGCCGAGATTGACGATCTCCTCCAGGCGGCGAAGGCCGTTTTACGACATAAGACAGAAGCTCCTCTGGAAGCTATGCCAGAGTCTGCCGATTTCATCGAAGCAAATGCGAAATGGTCTTTAACCGTAAAGGAACTCAACGCCGCGTCAGAAAAGGTTGCCGCAGCAAATCAGCTTATCCAGGCCGTGAAGGAGGGAAGCGCCGCGGCAAATAAAGCCGCGGTGGAGGCGACCTTGGCGGGGCTTGAAGCCGTCCGGAAGCGGCATGTCGAGCCGGTTCTCACGCTAGCAACCGGCTACCAGAAACTGCTGGATGAAAAGAAGGCTTTGTTCGATGAAAAGGACACCAAGAAGAAGGAGTTGGATATCTATGACGAGGCAATTCTTGGAGCGTATGAGGTCGACATCAACAAGATCCTAGCCACATTCGGGGCCGGGTTCCGGCTCGCCAAGTGCGGCAAAAACTATATCGGGAAGGTGCCGCAGTCGACCTACTGCTTGCGGTTCGACTCCAACGACGTCGACGTGACACGGAATGGCGAGAACGATCCAGGGTTCGACACGACGATGAGCACAGGCGACAAGAATACCTTCGCGTTGGCCTTCTTCCTCGCGCAGCTAAAGCGAGACGCGGATCTTTCCCGCAAGCTCGTAGTGTTCGACGATCCCTTCACGAGCCTCGACGATTTCCGACGCGCCATGACGGCGAAGGAGATCGTCAGGACTGGCGGCGAGGCAGCTCAGACGATCGTCCTGAGCCACGATAAGTTCTTCCTCGACGCTGTACGCGTCCTGATCCACAGCGTGGCCTGTACGACGATAAAAATTTCCGGGACCTCAACCGGCTCGTCAATCGAGCCTTGGGAAATCGAGTGGGAAGTAAAGGAAGGCTATCTTCAAGAACATATGTTACTTCAGGAGTTCGCCGAGGGCCGCAACAACAACGCGCGGGAAATGCGGACTGCGATGCGGCCGCTCTTGGAAAAATACATCCGCTACCGGTTTCCCAACCAAATCCTAGACGGAAAATGGCTGGGCGACATGCTGGCGATTATTCGCGCGGACGCCAGCCATCCTCTAACGCCGCAGTATAACGACTTGGACGACATCAATCAGTTCACGGCGCCATTCCACCACGATCCAAATGCGGCTTTTGTAGACGACGAAGTCCGGACATATGCACAGCGTACTATTTCGATCGTTGGCGGATGCTGAAGCTCCTTGCGGACAATGGCAGGCTAGTTGCCGTGAGAATGTCCGCTTACAAGTTATGCCATGACTTGCCAAATGACCGAGTGGGAGGCGCGAAGCGGACCTGGTTCGCGCCAGTCTCGTCGACAAATGAACGCTCCCTTTTTGTAGGTTGTCTGACGAGAAAGTAGATCCTCGCCGCCAGGGCAGGTGTAGAGATCGCGCTTGACCGACCAATTGAGCAGCCTTGAGGCCCTCGAAACCGCCTCGTACCGCGACAAAGGACCCAGAGATGCTTGGCCACGATCCAATTGCGAGAGACCTCATCGCTTCGGCTTTGGGGAAAACGATAGACGCCGCAGTCCGCGAGCACATCGCTGGATTGACACAAGAGGCTCCGCTAACCGCGCGGATTGGACAGATGCTCGAAAGTGAACTTAACGGCAAGGACATCTTGGGAAATCATATCCGGATCATGACACAAGATATCCCCGACCGAGGGCAAGGTGCACTTGAGAAGGACATCGGTGCGGACTTGTATGTTGGGATCGAGGTCGTCGGAGGCGGTGGAAGAAGGGAAAGCAAAGGCTTTCTGGTGCAGGCGAAGTTGCAGCGCAATCTTAATCGAGCTGAGGGTGAACTGCGCGATGCTTGCGCGAAATTGTTGGGCATCACCGATGCATCATATGTCTTCGTATATGGAACGGGGGGTGTCAGGGTCTTGAACGCAAAGACAGTATTCGAAGACACGCAAATGCGTGTTCGAGACATGAGTGCCAGGCGTGTGACGACGCTCTTTAAGAGAACGCTCGAATGCACGGAGGGAGACTTCGGGCTTGGCTTGCCTAGGGCGAAGGGTCTTGCTCAGGCGCGGGGTGCCCTTGCCGACAAATTGAAAGCTCTTCGGGTGGAACGAGCTATTGAAGTGAAGATCGAAACCAACGCGTAGACTATGTAGACATCCCGTTTCCTTGCGGCATGAGGGTGCCCAGCCGCTCCTGGTGCCGGTGCTTTAGCTACCACCACCCTCCTGGGGCGCTAAGTAGTGACGGATTGACCGCCCTTGGCGCAAAGGCGACGAGACGCCGCCATGGAGTTGTGTCCGCTCTTCGGCATGAGCGGTAACGACGATTACGTCCGAAAGGAAGGTGCATTGCCGATCGGCCGGTTGCGACCCTCATATCGGCCGTTCCATGACCTATTGTCGCGTCCCGAAAGCGGTCATTCGTGAAGGCACCATTTTCAGTTTAAAAGGCGATACTTGCGAGATCAAATGGAATGTAGTCCAATGCTGCAGGGGGACTCGATGCCATACTTCATAGACAATGATCTCGCACTGAACCTGATAGGTGCGCCCAATACGGGTTTTCGCCCTGGACAGTTGGGCGCCCTGCATTCTTCGCTGGCGCATTTCTCGGTCTACGATGAACCGGCGATTATTTCGTTGCCCACTGGCTACGGAAAGACGGCTCTCCTGATGGCGTTGCCATTTTTGCTGAGGGCACGGCGCCTCCTAGTCGTCGAGCCGTCCGACGCACTGCGGCGGCAGACTACCGGCCATTTCAAGGAGCTTTCCGTCCTTCGGCTGCTCCGGGTCGTCGCCGAGACCACGCCCAACCCCAAGGTCTACAGTCAGAAAGGTGCACCTGCAGATGCGGCCGAGTGGTCGAAGCTTGCAGAACAGGACGTAGTGATCTCTACCCCTCAGAGCCTTTCACCAGCCATCGCGCCGCAGGCGCCAGCGGATTTGTTCGACGTCATTATCTTCGACGAAGCGCATCATGCACCCGCAGAAACATGGGCGGCCTTCCTTGCGCACTACCCGGACGCGAAGTTCGTCTTCCTGACCGCCACGCCGTTCCGCCGTGATCGAAAGGTAATTCCGGGACGAATGGCTTACTATTATCCGGTATCGAAGGCCGCAAAGGAGTCGGCATTCGGTCGTGTGACATTCACTTCGGCGCCAGTGCAGAACGCAAACAATGACGAGGAGATCGATCGTTCGGTTGCCCGAACTGCGGTCGCGCGGCTGCGTGCCGACCAAGCGATTGGCTTTGACCATCGCATTTTTGCCCGCGCGGCGACGATCGCGTCTGCGCGGAAGCTGGTCGAGGTCTATGCCGAGGCCGGGGCCCGCGTCAGGACCATCGATAGCCACGCTTCTAAGCGTGCCCAGGACACGGCGGAGATGGAACTGCTCGCAGGAGAGATCGATGGTGTGGTCTGCGTCGACATGTTCGGTGAGGGGTACGATTTTCCCAAGCTGAAGATCGCGGCCCTCCACGCGCCCCATCGTTCCCTGGTGCGTACATTGCAGTTCATCGGCCGCTTCGCACGGACGAGCGATGCTACGACCGGCGATGCTACGCTGGTGGCGCCACTTTCGCGACTTAAGGCGGCGTCGCTGAAGCTATTCAAGGAAGGGATCGACGTCGCCGAGTTGATCGATGAAGTCGCTCGGGCGCAGATCGCGGATGCAGAAGCGGATCGGGAGGTCCTGGACCTGCTCAAGATCAAAAAGCAGACAGACTCCGACTACGATTCCGTGACGCCGCTCCTGTTGGAGCTTTACGCGCACGCGCAGATCTTCGAATGCCACGCGAAACCGGACTTCTCGCAGTTCGGCGATACTATAGGCCGTGATCTGAGGGTGGTGAAGCAATGGTCATCGGAGGACGGGCTAATGTCGCTTCTCCTAACCGTCGACACTTCACCGCCGAGTTGGGCGACGTCCGACGTTCTGGTCAACGTGCGCCATGACGCCTTCCTCCTAGCCTTCAATCAAGCCTCTCATCTGTGCTTCATCGGCTCGACTCGCCGAACGGCACGCATCTATCAGGACCTCATTCAGACCGCGCTGCCCGACCAGCATAGGCCTATTAGCTATGAGCGAACGCGCCGTGCGTTGAGCGGACTAAGCAGCCTAAGATTCTACAACGTCGGCCTGAGAAACACTGCGGTTAATTCTCAGGCTGAGTCTTACCGAGTGATGACAGGTCCGGCTGCGGAGCGCGCGATAACGAGCGGTGACGCCCGAGCCTATTCACAAGGGCACTTTTTCGGCAGCGGTGTCGGTGATGAAGACGTCCGCGAGACGATCGGCGCCAGCAGCAGTTCTCGCATCTGGTCCAATCAGCGCCAGACCGTCGCGGAATACATCGAATGGATCACCGAGCTCAACGGAAGACTCGGCGGAGGGGGCGGCATTTCGGCCTCGCAATTAGACATTATTCAGCACGCCCGTACCCTTCGACAGCTTCCCGACCGGATCATCGCCGCTGGCTGGCACAAACAGGCTTACCGGCTCGCGCCACGGATTCGATGGAGAAACCAAGCGGGCGAACCGTGGTCCTATGGCAATATAACAGACCTAGAGCTGGGCAATTGGCAGGTGGATGGCTCGCGGTCCGCTATGACCTTCGATATCATCTCCGACAATTTCAACGAGAGCTTCCGCTTCGGTATCGATGGTGGTGCGTTGTTCACGAAAGTTGGCGCGAAGGATGTCGAGATCCATACTGGCTATGACGAATGGTCGGACTTGGCGTCATGGCTGTCCGAGCATCCGCCGGTTTTCTACGCGGCCGACAAGTCCTCCTTCGTCGGCGTGAACTTGATCGCAGCTGCAACAGCAGTCGCGACCCAGCTGCGCGACGGTGATGCGGAGGCTCTTGACTGGCACAATTGCAAGATCGATTTGGAGTTCGGACCAGATCAACCGGACGGGAGGCTGAGCGTCCATCAATGGCTTGAGCGACATCTGATGGCCGTACCCAACACCATTGCGCTGGTCTATGACCACCGGAGCGGCGAGGCGGCGGACTACATCGCCGCGATACAAAACCCCGATAACACCGTAGTGGTCAGGCTATATCACTGCAAAGGCGCTGGCGGCGCCCCGTCCGGCGGACGCGTCAACGACGTCTACGAAGTTTCGGGGCAGATGCTGAAATCCATCACATATTGTGATGCCGCTGTACTGGTCCAGCACATCGAGCACCGCATAAATGCAGGACGTCACCGCAGTCCCTCCCGGTTTGCGATCGGCGACTTCCAGACGTTTAGGCAGACATTGGAAGAGGCACCTCCAACAGGATT
Organism: Brucella sp. NBRC 12953; assembly: GCF_040369775.1. Lineage (NCBI taxonomy): Bacteria > Pseudomonadati > Pseudomonadota > Alphaproteobacteria > Hyphomicrobiales > Brucellaceae > Brucella > Brucella sp. NBRC 12953. The sequence goes on along the minus strand of NZ_BAABSV010000007.1, from coordinate 161,835 downwards.
GACCTTCGAAGTCTTTGGCGTTCAGCCGGGAATATCCAAAGGTGCTGTGGATACGCATCTTGCCGATCTTATGATCTACGGGTTGGATTACGCGCAGCGGGGCGGTGCTTCACGAGCCCAATGGCTCATCAGCGCTTGATCCGCGCGTAATGTTACGGCTCCGAGCTGATAATCTGTGCACGGACTGGAGCGACACCAATCGCATTCTCGTTCACGAAAACACATGATCCACTGGAGAATCAGGAATTGAACACCTCGTTTGATTGGCGACTCGCCGGGCCGCTAGTCCGTCATTCTCCCGCACTCGATGAGAGCCTTCAGAACCGTTTTCACGGCCTAGTGAAGTTGAGACTCGGGCATGCGACTTTCGGGAGCGTGCTGCTGCCAGAGCTGATCTTCCTCGAGCGGCCATACTGGCGCTTTTTTCAATTGAGCTTCTTCGGCCCGCCAATACTTGGGTTCAACGTTGGTCCGAATATTCATGTCGCGCGTTTCTCTGTGGACGTCGGCAGCCCGCGCGCGACAATTTTAACACGGCTGATTGTGGAAGTGCGATCTGATGGTCTGGTGAGGCGCTACGACGACGGGGCGCAGCTCTATCGGTGCATTATTAACGGGCCGAAGCGGCTGACGCGATTTGCCTCAGGCACATGTCGGCCACGAGCGGACAATGACTTCGATCTTCGTCTGTACCACATTACCAATCCCAAGGCGTTCGCCAGTATTGTGGGCAGCCAGGAGCTGAGGTCGTCCCGGTGGAACCTGCAGGGCACGAGGGAGCTAGCAAACGTCGCCTACGTCTATTTGACCAGCTTACCCGCCATAGAGTCAGATGAGGATTTGCTTCGTATTGCGATGTCCTCTGATGGGGTCATTAGATTTCAAACGACGTCCAACCGCCCTCAAGAGGAAACTCTCGAGCTGACTGTCTACCGTGAGAACACAACTGTTCGAACCGCACGGCTGCAGGTAAATGTGGCGAGCAGTCTTTTGGCTCCGCCGCACTTGCTTATCCACCGCCCGATGGGTGATCAGGTCTACTACGAGGTAGTTGGTCCCGAGATCTACCGTGTTGGAGTTAAGCCGAAGGCGGCCCTCATCTATACCGGCGGCCATGGAACGATCGCAGAAAGAATGTTGAAGCGCTTCGACTACGTTGTGGTCGGCGACGCCTCGATAATTGAAGGGCTTGCTGCGCCTTATGATGAGGAGGAAACCAACCAGGTCGTTCATATCGAAAAACTCGACGCAGGCTTCGATTTGTTCGAATTCTGGCTCAAGAACCAAAACAGTGATCAAGTCACAAGCCGGCACCCCGAGCCGCGCATCTTTTTGAAATGATACGTGCGCCCCGGAAAGGTCCGGTCTTGGCCGAACATCGGAGACGGCACTTCGCCAGTTCATTTGCGATGAGGCCTGTGGAGTCGCGCGCGCCGTCCGGTTGTTTGCCACGCCAGCCAAAAGCGGTCATTTAGCTTTCCACCCCATAATGGTCGTTAGCAGCAAGAAAAAGCGGAATGACTACTTTGGAGTGCGTGTGAATTGTACAGTAACGTCTGCAATAGAGCGCATTGCTGCCCGGCAGCTACCGACCTCATGTCAGTCGTCAAGTTCATGGTTGGACTTCGCTGAAAGCTGCCCTTCGCAGCATGTTGCGCTCGTTCCCGATTCGGGCGATATTTGGTGCTACCGAGAACATGGGGTAGATTCACTGATGACCGACGAGCCGGCCAAGGGCCCAGCCTCCTACTTCCCTTCAATTGAAAAGAAGTACGGCCGTCCCATCGTCCATTGGCAGGAGTTGGTACGTAAGGGTCTCCCGGCAAAGCATATGGATCTCGTCGAAATGTTGAAGAACGAGCATGGAATGGGACACGGGCACGCCAACGCAGTTGTCGCGTACACATTGGGGCAGGACAAAAAGTCACCTGAGGCGGTCAAATGACTCGCCACCACCCGTGTTGCTAGCCGAATTATTTGGAGGTTGCATGGCGAACACTTTTCCACATGGTACTGTTCACGAGGCACGCGAGGATCTTCAGGCAGCCCTGCTATCGGCTCCGAATGTCTTCGTTCTGTGGGAAAGTCTGACGCCGCTCGGCCGAAATGAATTCATCTGCTGGGTGGATGATGCGAAACAGCCAAAGACGCGCCAGCGTCGCATTGAACGAACCTGTGACGAACTGTTGGAGGGCAAGAAACGCCCATGCTGTTGGGCGGGCTGCATTCACCGCACCGACAAAGCGCCAAGCCGATGGCAGCAGGCAGTCTTGATTGATCAGCAGGGGAAGAACAGGCTGTAAACCTCAGAGCGAATGTCCCGTTGTCATTCTTCACAGGAAACAGCCGCCCGACCGCTCCCCACCCCATCGCGGTCGCTAATAGTATGAAAAGCGAAACGACAGCTATCAGCAAACTTTTCGGCACCGCGAACGTCCGACATTGCGCGCAAAGCGGTCATTCCTAAGCCTATGGCTTGAGCGATAAGAGCCACTTCTATTAATCATGGTATCTGATATTATGAGCTATAGAAAAGGGAACTGTCGCTCATGACCTGGAACTGGACGCAACCGGACTGGCCGAATTTCAGTTACGATGCTGCAGCGCTACACAGCCTGGAGCAGCAGTTCCTGCTATCCTCTGGCGAGGTGATTGGTGCCGTGCGCCATATCCATCCAAGTGAACAAGATCTGTTACGCATCGAACTCTTGAGCGATGAAGCAATCAAAACCAGTGCGATCGAAGGTGAGACGCTGGACCGGCTTAGTGTTCAGTCATCTCTACGAAAACAGTTGGGCCTGGCAACGGATCGGCGCGCGCTGCAACCGCGTGAACACGGCGTCGCCGAAATGTCGGTTGATGTCTACGGTACATATGCCTTGCCACTTGACGACGCGACCCTGTTTCGCTGGCATCAGATGCTAATGGCTGGCAGCCGGCATCTGGAAGCCATCGGCGCCTATCGGACGCATACTGACGCCATGCAGATCGTCTCCGGACATCTGGACCGTCCCACAATTCATTTCGAAGCGCCGCCTTCAGAACAGGTGCCAGGCGAAATGGACCGTTTCATTGCCTGGTTCAATGAGACGGCACCCAATGGCGCATCTCCCCTGCCCGCATTGACCCGGGCTGCACTCAGCCATGTCTGGTTTGAAAGCATTCACCCCTTTGAAGACGGCAATGGGCGTCTCGGCCGCGCACTGGCCGAAAAAGCCCTCGCCCAATCGCTGGGCCAGCCCAGTCTGATCCTATTGAGTTTTGCCATCGAACAAAGCCGCAAAGCCTATTACACACAACTGGAACAGCATCAGCGCACCCTGGATGTGACACAATGGCTGGTCTGGTTTGGTCAAACCGTGCTGGCAGCGCAGCAGCTCACCCTGCAACGGGTGCGCTTCTATATCGCCAAAGCGCATTTTTATGACCGGTTTCGCGGCGTCCTCAATCCACGCCAGGAAAAGGTGGTAGCACGGTTGTTTGAAGCCGGGCCCGATGGCTTTGTCGGGGGCTTAAGTGCTGACAATTATCGCGCCATGACAAAAACCTCACGCGCCACCGCAACCCGTGACCTCCAGGATATGGTCGACAAAGGCGCTCTGACGCGCCAAGGCCAGTTGCGGTTTACGCGATACGCGCTGAATTGGATCCCATTTCGCAATTGAAATAACTCATTAATTACCTCTATATTAAAACTAATTCTCTCATAAGTATCGTTACCGTGACATTAACCATGTTTATTTATAACCTTCGATAAGTATACGTTATCAGAGGGTATATGTACAAAGCACTTGTACGTGCTGTATAACAATGGTATCAATGGCGTACGACCGATTTCGGAGGTCCGAATGCGCCAGACAAGCTACAAGATCAGCGAAGCCCGCAAGAATTTCGCTGAAGTCCTCGAGCGCGCCAACCGGGGCGAAGAGATCGTCATCATGCGTGGCAACGAAGTTTACGCCCGCATCGGTCCGGCAGCGGACGGTGGCAAGCGCCCTTTTGGCCTGTTGCGCCATCGTGGCCTGCCCGACAACTTGTTCGACACAGTTGATGCAGAGCAGGCGGCGATCGATGCGGGAGACTGGAATGATGATACCGGCGTCTGGCATGGCAAATCCAACAATAGCGAAAACACGCAATGAAAATCCTGCTCGACAGCCACGCCGTCTACTGGTGGACAATCGGTAGTGATCGCCTGTCCACGAAGGCACGATCGCTGATCGAGGACAAGGCAAATGCTATCCTCGTCAGTGCGGTCACGTTTTATGAGCTGGACAACAGGATGATGCGCCTGAACAAGCTTGATCTCAAGCCCCAGGAACTGCGGGCAGCCGTCACGGAAAGCGGCCTGCAAACACTCGCCATCACTGATCTGCATGCCGAACTTGCAGCAAATTTTGAATGGGAACATCGCGATCCGTGGGACCGGATTCTTGCCGCTCAGGCGCGGCTTGAGCACTGCACTTTCATCTCGGCGGATCTGGCGTTCGACGCGATTCTGCATGAGCGCGTCTGGTAAGGGCAGTGGCGGTGAAGGTATTCGTGGACATTGCCGAGGCGGCGGAGCGATTTGACGAACTGATTGACTTCGTTTTGCGCGATGACGAAGTTGTCATCTGTCGAGCTGGCGATCCTATTGCCGCGATCGTGCCAATTTCGCAGAACGGCCAGGGCACATGGGATGAAGTCTGGGCGCTGGCGCTTAAGGGAAGGCCTGCAAACACGCACCAGACTTCGAACCACGATGAACTATATGACGAGAACGGACTGCCGAAATGAGCAGCTCGTTGTCAGGTTCGATTGAAAAACGCACCGAGACTTTAGATACGATGGCGGCTGTTCTGCCGCTGAACCGCCGCGACAGGCTCGCCGGACTATTGACCGATCAGGATTTCGAAACCTTGCGCCATCTGGTCAACGAAGGCATGGGCGAAAACACGCTGCGCGCGCTGACCTCGGATCTGGCCTATCTCGAAGCCTGGGCCTTGTCCGCCAGTGGCAGCCCCCTTCCCTGGCCTGCGCCCGAAGCCCTGTTGCTGAAATTTGTTGCGCATCATCTGTGGCGACCGCAGCAACGCGAGATCCACCCCGATCACGGCATGCCGACCTGCGTAGAAGACGAATTGCGCCGACAAGGCTTTCTACGTGTGTCGGGATCGCATGCACCGGCAACGGTCCGTCGTCGTCTCGCCAACTGGTCGACGTTGACCCGTTGGCGCGGACTCGAGGGGTCATTTTCATCGCCTTCCATCAAATCGGCAATCCGCCTTGCGGTGCGCGCCATCAACCGGCCGCGCAGCCGCAAGAGTGCCAATGCGATTACCAGCGATATCCTGAGCAAGCTGTTGGCGACCTGTTCCAGCGATGATCTGCCCGCGATTCGCGACCGGGCCATCCTGATGGTAGCCTTTGCCTCCGGCGGGCGAAGGCGCAGCGAAGTGGCCTGCTTGCGCATAGAACAACTCGTCAAACAGGCACCTGTCACCGATGAAGACGGCTCCCTCCTCGCCTCGCTCGGCATTCATCTTGGCCGCACCAAAACCGGCGGTGCCGATCAGGACGAGTTCGTCTATCTGACCGGCCGACCCGTCGAAGCCCTCACCCGATGGCTGGAAGCGGCAAAAATCGACAAGGGCAGCGTGTTTCGCAAAATCGATCGCTGGGGCAATGTTTCGGTTCGAGCGCTCGAACCGAGCGCCATCAACCGGATCGTCAAGCAGCGCGCGCAAATGGCTGGGTTAGAGCCTAGTGAGTTTTCGGCGCACGGCCTGCGTTCCGGCTATCTCACCGAAGCCGCCAATCGCGGCATACCGCTCCCCGAAGCGATGGAACAATCACGCCATCGCTCTGTCCAGCAGGCGTGCGATTATTACTACGACGCCAAACGGCGAAGCGGTCGAGCGTCACGGTTGCTATAGGTCCGAGCCGCCCCAGCATGATTGATTTACGGACGTCGGAAAGAACGGGCAAGTTCCCTAGCGCCTGCAATATAAACCGAATAGAAAGTCGCGCTTGGCCGACGCCCTTTCATAATGCAGAGCGACAAGGTGAGACCGGATCTGTTTCACCCCGGGCTTTCGTCTGCGAGGTTTTTCATCTTCCGACTTCGTCCAAGGGGCGGATCGGTCAGAAAGCCGTTTGAGTTTGCTTGGTCTTTCTGATGCCTGAAACCGTATATCAACCCCGTTCAGCACCGCACTAGCGGATGGTGTTGCCCGATAAGTCCATTCTTCGGGAAATCTGCGAAATCAATTGTTCGTCCGGGACGCGCCAGTGGAATAAGACTCCAGAACGCCACTCTGATTGCGATCACTCTCTTTGAAAACAAATGATGATGGGTTGAAACAGGGTTCCAACCTCAATGAATGGATCTGCCCAAACTGGGACACCTCTCAGCCGCGATGAACACTTTATCGGTCTGTTGCTTGCTGGGAAATCGGCGACGGTCGCGCATTTTCCCACACGATCCACGCTTGCTATCCTTCATCTGCATCCTGTGGATTTGAAGACCGACGATTTGATCTGGGGACATTTGAATAAAAGCGACTTTCATCGACAAAAGCTGCTGACATGTGTGGGCGCCATCGAGATAGGTGTGTGGCATCAGCGAACAGAGGATTGACTGTATGACGTTCCATCGGGATCGCCTCTATAACGCCCCCATCTCGACCGCCGCAAGAGGCGGCTGAGACAAAGGCTGCTCTCAGAGCATGCACCAAGCAAGAGCTTCACGGGCGTAACTGCGCATCGCGCAACTACTCATCCGCATCAGGCGTCCTACAACGACCCCATCCGCCGGCAGAAGGCGCGTAATGGGGCGAATTACCACTCGGGCGGCCCAATCCCGTCTCCACGAACTCCATTTGCCGTGAGCAGCCAATCGGATGCGCCGCCCCTTCCGTCAAAGATCGACGGTCGATCCAGAGACGGCGTTCGATGAGACGATTGCTGGCCTGTTCGCCGGCATCACCGTTTTTGTCAGCCGTACTTTTTGCCATTAAACTGTTTGTTTTCCGATAGTTAGCAGAATTGACCACTTGCCGTTCCTGCTCGTCGGGCTAATTTGGTGAACGCAGGGCGCATGATCTGTACGAGGAAGTGTCATGCAAGACAGTTGAGAAATTCGGACAGGACAATTTCCGGACAGTTTCGCGAATGCGCTTTGACGCGGCATGGTGGGAGTGTTGCAGAGCAATACAGCCTCGACAAAAGCGGACGCGACTTCAATTCCTTTGCCCAGGAAATTCATAGGATGCGCGCATAATTGCGGCTCGTAAGCCAAGGGAATTGCAAAGACAACTGTTCGCCAAGCGGCAATGCACATTTCGGGAAACCCTGATATGCTAGCCAATACACGCTTTCTGTTTCGCCAAAGCAAATATTGTGCAGCTGCACCTAACGCAGGAAGCAGCGCTCAAATACCATCGCTTTCTGCATCGCAAACATTTCCGTTTTTCTGCCAGAGAGACTGGCGGCCAAGAAGACGGAATAGACATCGACTGGTATTTGGCGCTTATCGGCAGAGCGTTAATCTTTCATTAACCTTAAACTCCTTGCAGCACGGGCAGAATCGGAATTATAGTTGCGAAAATATGAATGCCCGGCGCTTTTTTGCGAAAGTGTCATAAGCAAGGACATTAGTTCTAAAAATGAACGAGCACAATGCGAACCGCTTCGACCATGAAATTGCCAGCCAGGGAGCGAAGATTTCTGGTGCGCTCAACATGTTGCGCACCCAGCAATATCCGCCTGACGCGCGGAAGACCCTGCGGCGCTTCCAGCTTCCAGAGGTTGCCGACCTGATCGGCGTCACGCAATCGCATTTGCGGCAGTTGCATAGTGAGGGCAAGGGTCCTGAGATCGAGGTGGTTTCCGGACGCCGTTACTACACTGCCGAGCAGATGCTTGAATTGCGCTCCTATCTCGAAGAGAACAAGAAATCCGACAAGAGGATCTATCTGCCACGCCGCAAGGCGAACGAACCGCTGCAGGTTCTTTCTGTCGTCAATTTCAAGGGCGGCTCCGGCAAGACAACAACCTCCGCCCATTTAGCGCAATATCTCGCCTTGACCGGCCACCGCGTGCTGGCGATCGATCTCGATCCGCAGGCTTCGCTCACATCGCTTTTCGGCATTCAGCCTGAGCTCGACGAAATCGCGTCGCTTTATGAGGCCCTGCGTTTTGACGAGGACAGAAAGCCGATCGCCGATGTGGTGCAGTCAACCAACATTCCCAATCTGGATATCATCCCGGCAAATCTGCTGCTCCAGGAATATGAATATGACGTTCCGCTTGCCATCTCCGGACGCAAGGGCGAGGAGGGGCGGCTGTTTCATCTTCGTATCGTCAATGCGCTCAAGGAAATCGAAGACGACTACGATGTCGTGGTCATCGATTGTCCGCCGCAGCTTGGATATCTTACAATTACCGCTCTGATGGCGTCGACAGGCATCCTGATCACCATTCATCCGCAGATGCTCGATATCATGTCGATGTCGCAGTTCTTGCAGATGCTCGGCGGTATCATGACCTCGGTTGCAGATGCAGGCGCTGAAATCAGGGTCAAATGGTTCCGCTACCTCATTACCCGTTTTGAACCCACCGACATCCCGCAGGCCCAGATGGTGGGTTTCATGCAATCGATGTTTGCTCAGAACATGTTGCGGAACCATGTCCTGAAATCGACAGCGATTTCGGACGCGTCGATCAAGAAGCAGACACTGTATGAGGTTGAGAAGGGCGATTTCGTCCGTTCAACCTACGAACGGGCAATGGAAAGCCTCAACGCCTCCAACGGAGAGGTCGCAGAACTCATCCACCAAACCTGGGGGCGGAGATGACGCATTTGTCAGCCGTTTTTTTTGCTAAATTCTCTCCATTTTTCAGAGACTTATTCAAAATGAGCCTGAAGGAAGTCATCCATGTCGCGTAAAAACCCCTTTGCAAATCTTGATCTTTCCTCGATCGGCAGCGCAGGTCCAGCGGCAAAGAGCGGCTACGGTATGACCGGGGCCGCCAAAACCGTGGTGCGGTCAATCGAGGAAATGGCGGAAAACACCAAACGTCTTATGGATGGTGAGACAATTGTAGAGATCGAGCCACAATTGCTGGACGTTTCTTTCGCCTCCGACCGTCTGTCGGACGAAGATGCGGAACTTCTCGCCCTGCAAGAGGCAATCAGGGATCATGGCCAGACCTCGCCTATTCTGGTGCGTCCAAATCCGCACAATTCGGAACGTTATATGGTGGTGTTTGGTCATCGCCGTGCGCGCGTTGCGATGAATCTGGGCGTGAAGGTCAAGGCCGTTGTCAAGAGACTTGATGATGTCGCATCCGCCATCGCACAGGGACAGGAAAACTCGGCCCGTTCCAATCTCTCTTTCATTGAACGGGCTTATTTCGCTCAGAACCTGCTCAGCAACGACATGAGCAAGGAGACCGTCAAATCAGCCATTGGTGTTGATGATGCACTGCTGTCAAAGATGCTCAGCGTCATCGAGACGATACCGTCGCCGATAACCATGGCGTTGGGTGCCTCCAAAAAGATCGGTCGTGATAAATGGCTCTCGCTACGCCAGATCATTCTCAATCCGGCCTATTTGAATGTGGCGCTTGAAAAGATTGATTCCGAAGCTTTCATGACATTGCCGGAAGACGAGCGTTTCGACGCGCTCCACGACTATCTCAAGAAATATAGTGCGCGTTCGTCAGCGAAAGCACCTGCCAAGGCGGTGATTGAGAAATCCTGGGCTTCCGATGACAGAGCGGTGCGCTTTTCCATGAAACAGAAACCGAAAACTGTGGCCATTGAATTGAGTAGCGCGGAAGCGCGGCCATTCAGCGACTGGCTTTCAGGCAATATGGATCGGTTCTACAACGAATATAAAAGCGCGAAGACGCAAAATAGCGGAGATTAACAGCAAAAGAAAAAGGCCCCCGATAACGTTGCCGTCATGGAAGCCTTCCTCAAGTTTGGTCGCTTAGAGAATCGCATTTCCATGAATCACTGTCAAGAGCGTTAGGCGTCAATTTGGCGGGCAGATTTCTTTTGCCTTTTGAAAGGTAAGGAAAATGCACATTCAGGAGAATGTCACGTCCACATTTCGTGGGCGAAGGGCTTCGTTTGCCCAAATGAAAATTGCGAGCCAGCGCACTTGCCCTACCGCAACAGTCAATCGCTGGGTTGTCTATAAGCAGCTTTGTGTCGCAAAATCCGCGTTCAAGATTAATGATCGCTGCCTTGCCGTGCTCAGTGCCTTGCTGTCGTTCTACCCCGAGAATGATCTGAGTGTGCGCAGCGGACTGGTGGTATTTCCGTCAAACCGACAACTCGCATTGCGTGCCCATGGCATGCCGGAGTCGACGCTGCGTCGTCATCTGGCTTCCCTACTCGATGCCGGATTGATTATTCGGCGCGATAGTCCCAATGGAAAGCGCTATGCCTATAAGACTGGCGAAGGCAAGGTGGAGGAAGCTTTTGGGTTTTCGGTCGCTCCTTTGCTCGAGCGCGCTGCCGAAATTTCCAAACTTGCCGAAACCATTGAGGAGGACGCCAAGCGTCTTAAGCGCACGAGAGAGCGTCTAACGCTTTGCCGCAGGGATTGTTCACAACTGCTCGAAACCGATGAGATCCTGGCGCAGGGAGTTTTACGCGCGGCCCTGCATCAGCAGTTTAGAACGATCGTGGAACGCATTCCCCGGCGTGCGCAAGCCGCGCAGTTGGAAAACATCCTGAACGAGTTGTGCGTTCTTCGCGACAAGATTGCTAACTGCATGAATTTGAAGGAAGATGTCGAAGAATTGAGCGTCAATCATGCTCAGATTGAGCGGCATCATAATGAATCACAAGCTGAATCTCTTATAAAAGATCAAAAAGAAAGTTCAGTTGATTTGGAGGAGGAACGGTCGCAACCGTCACAGCCAATGACAGGGCAGGGCGCTGGGATGCAGAACGTGCAGCCCCTGCATGTTTCATTGGATTTGGTTCTGCGAACCTGTCCTGATATTCAAGACTATGCCTGTGCACCAATTCGCTCCTGGCGAGAGTTAAGTGATGCAGGACGCGTCGTTTCGTGTTTCTTGGGCATCGCCCAGCATGCCTATGACGAGGCACAGCTGCTGTTGGGGCAGGAGAGAACCGCAGTGGTCATCGCGTGGCTGCTACAGCGCATTGCTGGGATCAGGTCGGCAGGCGGGTATTTACGGTGTCTGCTCAATAAAGCGAAGATCGGTCATTTCTGTGTTGCACAGCTTCTGACAGATTCCGTCAAATAGAAGCGGTGACCAAACATCGCGCTGAAATGGAACATTCAAGCAAGTCCGCTTCAGTTTCTGTCACTTTGCCTTGATATGATCAAAATTGGTTGTGCCGGGTGTTGACCAGGATCGGATTTACGCGCCCATGCGCTGGGTGGAATGTCGGATCTGGATGAATTGCCCGTCATTGCGAGCCCGTGTCGATAAGGGATAGGGTCAGAAAGACCAAGCTTGTTCAAAATGGGAAGTCAGTATCTGACTGTTTTTTAACCAGAAAAGTGATTAAAATAAAGCAAAGAAGCCATTCTGTTTCATCACAGTGACACCGCTTGTGGCTCAAAATCTGCAGATTGTTAAAGAGGACGATTGCAGGCGAATGCTCATGAGGAACCAGGAGGGCGCAACCCTCAATCCGAAGCGTGCAAGCTATCATCATTCGTTCATTTCAAGCAAGATTTCAGTTGATCTATCGGTCTCAGAAGTCCCGGCGGGCTTATGAAGTCTGCAGAAGGCTGGTCGCTATAGCTTGAGTGGCATGGCGTGCGCTGCCCATTTCAGTCCTTGCAATGAATATGGGAAGAACATTCACCCCCAGCGCTATCGGTTTAAGAGTGGTCAAATGCGGCTGCGCCTCATTGTTAACCGCGCTCAATCGGCAAAATGCGACACCGAGGCTTGGGCGTGGCGAGCGCAGCACAGTTTAATCAATCCGCACTCTGATTGCATACTGCATTGACAGTTCGGCCGGCACCGAAACGTCCCCCAAACGGGGCCTGCTAGAAAGGAACGAGAGATTGCATCAACAATAACGGGTCTATGATGGTGGGTAGAACGAAGCTGGCTACGGAGCTGGCGTTTCTTCTGGTACTTTCGACGCTGTGGGGAGCGTCCTACACCCTCATCAAAGTCGGTGTCGAAACGATCCCGCCGATTACGTTGATCGCTGTCAGGACGCTTGTCGCGGGGGGGATACTCGTGACGGTGATTTGGCTACGTGGACTCAAGCTGCCGCGTGATCGACAAGTCTGGACCCGCTTTCTGTTTCAGGCCTGTCTTAACAGTGTCGTTCCATTTACCCTGATCGCATGGGCAGAACAAAGCACTGAGGCGGGCCTTGCGACGATCCTGAATTCCACCTCCCCCATCTTTGCTTGCTTGCTGACGGTATTGATTGCCCGCGATGAAAGCATAACGGTCCGCAAGCTGGTTGGCATTTTGGCAGGAATGGCTGGAATATGCCTGATTGTTGGCATTCAAGTGCTCGAGGGGGTCGGGCGGGAGATTTGGGCGCAACTCGCCATAGTCATTGCCACAATTTGTTATGCCGGAGCCGCAGTCTTTGGCAGAAACTTCAACGGTCTTGATCCGATGATGCCGGCTGCAGGTTCACTCATCTGTGGCGCAGCCATCCTCACGCCGATCAGCCTCATTGTCGATCAGCCATGGGCGTTATCTCCAACTGCGTATTCCATTGTCGCACTTCTGGCGCTCTCCGTCTTCTCAACAGCGCTTGCCTTGGTGATTTACTTCCGGCTTGTTCGAACGCTTGGCCCTGTCGGCACAACGGCACAAGCCTATCTCCGGGTGCCGATCGGCGTTGCAATCGGCGTTGTCCTCCTCGAGGAGAAGCTTTCCTCAACCGCATGGATTGGAATGGCTTGCGTCCTTGTTGGCGTCCTCGCCATGACGTTGCCTGCCCGAAAATATAACGCCCCTGACGAAGACGAGGGTAGCCATGCTGATGTCGAACGCCCGCGAGACCGGTAAATCCACTTTGAATGGCCACCCCTAAAAAAGCTCGCCTTGGCCGATTTGCTGTGGCTCGCATCCGATCGGGATGACGCCTCTTGCCCCGGTCAAGTCTGCGCGATCGCGTGAGATACCAATGCGTCGAAGGTGTCCATCAATGCACAGATCCTGCCGGGGCGACGGCAAGGAACAGGCTTTTAGCTGTCGAGATGATAAAGGGATGATAATGTTCGAAGCCAAAAACGGTGCGGAATTGGGGAGACGACGTTACCAAACTGGACTGACGCCTGTCCTGGCGCGGTACCCGCCAAGGGCAATCCACCCATGCAACATGGTAAAACTGGTCTTGAAGGTGGATTTTGATATAGGCGAGTTCTCGCCAGTGTTGAGATTACCGAAGATCAGACAAATCAACTAAGCTGTGCCATATGCTGAGGTGGCGTCCGGAGTTGGCGCAATGTCGACCCGATGGTCACGCATGACACCCGTCATAAACTTCTCCAAGACCAATTTAGACTGGCAGAACAGTGGGCCGGACAAAGGCTTCATTCTTAGGGTCACATAACCGGCTCTTGCCATCATCTGATTAAGCATACGATTGCTTGAGTGGAAATCGACGGAATAGATATTGGAAGACATCGCGTCCTCCTTTCGGATTGCGGGTGGGGACAAGCGAATCTTGTCAGCGAACCCAGGTAAAAATTTGATGCTGAAACTTAAAGATGAACTTTAAAGAGCTCAAATGCAAGAATTAAATTGAGGTCATTTAAAGGCGTTTTCTTTATTTACGTGTTATGACCGTTCCGATCCGCAGATTATATAATTTTTTAATCTTAGAAGGTCTTTTTGAATGATCTCAATACAAATTATCTGGAAAATATTATGTGATATTTATTCTGATATATGGGAGATAATATACTTGGGTGCACTGCATAATAGCGTCTTTCTACAGTGAGACGCGCCGCCTGTGAGTTTTTTGCAGTGAAGTCAATTGGACCAGACCGCAAAAGAGTGCAGAAAGAACCGCAGAAATGATGACGCACTGGGTCAAGCCGAAGCGCAAGTCCTCGCATTCGCGAAGCGGGCGCCATCGAAGCTTTGGCGCGGCTCGACGAGTGACTTGCCTATTCACCCGTTGGAAATGGGGTGATCGAACGTTTCCATTTTACTGATGCCTGCGTGTCGCTTTGGCTCGACGCATTTTCGCTTCTGAGCCTATTCTGCGATCTTAGGCGCGTAACGAACAACCCAACGGCTCAGTGTTGCATGGTCAACGACCAGCCCACATTCAGCTATGATCTCCTTAAGATCTCGATAGAAAACTGAATAACGGACATAGAAGAAAACAGCTTAAAGAATGACACTTTTGGGAAAGTGAGCACCTTTAAAATCCACCGTCATCCGTTTCCATTTCATTGAATTACGTGCACCGATAGTGACACTACTCAGAAGACGTGAAAATTTCGCGACAGAACCCCGATAAGTATAGGACGTCGGCTCTGGTCGGATTGCGCTGAGCATGCTGGAAGTCAGGTTGGCTTTTCCCGAGCAAAATATTGAAGCAACTAATAATTACATTTCGTCAAATAATTCGCGCGCAAATTGAACTCAATGGTGTTATACTGAGCATCTAACGCATAATTAAGTGCGTTCGATCGTTGAAGATCGGATCTCATCATGGACAGATCGAATTGGGTGAAGCCCGCTCTTGGCGGAGCGCTGGCTGGCGTCGTCGCTACAGTGGCTTTCGGCTTTTCGGTTGGCGGCTGGATGACACAAGGGGGATCTGAGCGTCTGATCGCATCTCGGACCTCCGAGGGCGTGGCGATGGCTTTAATGCCTTACTGCATTGAAAAATCCAGGAACGATCCGGCTGTTGTAAACATACTTGCTGAGTTTCGAGCAGCATCGAATTATTCGCGACGCACGCTTATCGAGAAAACAGGCTGGGCAACGCCATTGGGAGAAAAACAACCCAATCCGGCCCTGGCCACTGCATGCGCCAACGAGTTGGCAGAGGCGCGTTGATACAGCTTCCCCCGGAACAAAAGCAGGATAGAATGAACATTGCGCACTTGCCCCAAGCGGCTGAACGGATGCGCACCATAGGCCCAACGCACGAAGATAGCAGAACAGCCAGCAATAACGATCTTAGCAAAGCCCATCAGACGATGGTTTCGCCCTCAACGGACTGGAGGCAGCTGGCAAATATTCTGCGAGGCTCATGCGGCGGTTTTTTCCACACGGTCGACGCATCCACCCCTTTATCGGGGCAAGAGCAATGGCTGATGATACCACAGCGTTGGAACGCAAGGTCTTGGCGCATGAACAAATACTTCAAGTACGCGTTGCACATATGGCAGAAACGGAACCAAGATTTCTGGATCGACTAAAAGCCGTGTTCTCTCCGCCGCATCGTCCGGGTTCGAAGCAAGTGGACACTGTCGATACCTCTCAATACGCCGAACAATTCATCGACGAAATTGAGAAAATGCAGCATTATAAATCATCGCGATGAATTTCTAAATTTAATGTAAAAAACTCATAAGTAATATTTTTAGATATATATGAAAAAACAAATTTTATATTGCTATTTTATTCATATAAGCGCAAAGTTTATTGTCAACAGCAATTGAGAAGGGCGCTGTCGTCGGGAGAATACAATCTCCGGCCCCAATAATGAAGGAGGATGTCATATGTCTTCCGATTCACGCCTGCGGTGTGCCGCTCCTCGCAATTTCTCAGTAGTTCGCAATTTTCTGGAGCATTCAGGCTGTGCGGTTGACGGGGCCGCTACGATGCAGAGGACTTTGCATGCGGCCAGTTCCTTTTCCCAGATTGATTGCGACCGCTGCAACGACCCAGTTGCGATGCCGGAAATCGTTTTGGGATTTGTGAGGCCACGTATCTCTCAAATCCATCTCGCCGCATTGAAACGCTTGGAAAGTGAAGGTGGCAGCCCGACCCTGAAAATCGCTCGGGATTCTTCGATCCTTAGACCGCCGGAAACGACGAAATTTCCTTTCAGGTTGGCTGATGATTGACTTGCCGAGAGCACCACGCGAGGTGATGGTGAAGGAGATGGCAACGTTACGCGGCCAGAGAATCCTGTATCCAATCATTCTCAACATCGTCAGAACAGAAAACTGGGTGAGGGAACCGTTTAGTGCGAGATGCTTGGCCAAACATATGCCTTCAACGCAGCTCATTTGGCTGCAGGTTTACCTCAGCAGGAATGCGGCGACTTCGCAACGTGACCATCTGGCGCTTTTTGTAAGGGTCTATCGAGGGTGGTACCGTCTGAACGATCACTGACAGAATGGAGTTGAGGAAATGAAAGTTCAAAGACCTTTCGATGTCGGTCTAAGAGTGTATCTCATCGCTGGTCTAATAATAAGTATCGATCTTGCTTTGGTTGCCTGGCTGGTCATCGGCTATGATCTGATTGCCAGATAGCTGCCTTAAAGCTGAGTATTCGATACTATCGCTGAAGGTTCTAGCAGCATGCTTCGCCAGATCGTTTTTGCTCCGGACCACTATCATCGCATGCTGCATAGTATTGTGTGTTTGGAAGTTGCGCCAGAAGCTGGCAGGCCAGAGGCTATAAATTGTCGGTCCGCTGAGGGCAAAGTCCATCCAAGCGCGGTCATGGCCGCGATGGGTCTTCGCCCTTGTTCCTGCTTTTTCGCGCCGCCGATTGGCTGGAAAGCGAGGTTTTATAAATCGTCATGTTTCGGAAAGAAGACCAGTGCCTGCGGCCTGATTTGATGGGCGTTGCTGCGAGGGTCGGCCAATTGGTTTCTTTTTTGGCTTGGGCAACAAGCCGTCGCGCTGCGCCTTTTTCTTGGCTTCCTTCCTTGCTCGACTGATTGCGGCATCCTTTTCACGTATCCGCCGCTCCGACGGCTTCTCGTAGGCACGACGCGCCTTCAATTCGCGAAAAACGCCTTCTCGCTGCAGCTTCTTTTTAAGGACGCGGAGCGCCTGATCGACGTTGTTATCTCGGACGAGAACTTGCACAATAACTCCTCATTGCTGTTAAGTATTTTGATCGCGCGCGATTCTTGCCGTCTTCAAGCGTAGGGTCTTCGCGTCTGTTACAGTTTTTTCTCGGCTTGAAATCGCTTTGGCCGTCTTATCGCTTGCGGATTTTTGCGCTTCCATCCGCGAAAGAAGCGGTTTGAAAAGCGTATCTTTGGTAAGTTCTATCATCGCGCTTGATCTCCCGTTGCATGATTTATCCCGCTAACGAGCACGGCTTTTCGAACAGCCGCCGCCACTGCGTCGCAAAACGTTGGACAGCTTGGACCATTCGCTCGACAATGCATTGTTGGGATTGTGGTAGCGAAGGATCATCGGACGGGAGACGGGAGCGGCCCGTTTCCCCTCGGAAGGGATGCGGTTTATGATTGAATGACTTGGTGGGTTTGGCAAAGGAACCTCCTGATTGGAATCCTGATCCTGTTAGCAAACAGGAAATAAAAAAGGCCGAGCGTGCACTCGACCCTTCAAAAGCGATCCTCAAATTCGATGCCAGTACATCCGTGGTCAAAGAACAGAAGAAAACTACTTTAGGCAGCCTGAAGATTACAAGCCGACATCTTGCCAGATTTACGATCCTGCTCGAGGTCATAAGTTAACTTCTGGCCTTCAGTGAGTGAAGAAAAGCCCGAGCGCTCAACCGCTGAGATGTGAACGAAGGTATCCAATCCACCATTGTCAGGCTGGATGAAGCCAAAGCCCTTTGTGGAATTGAACCATTTAACTGTTCCGGTGTTCATGACAAACCCTTTCGTGAAAACATGAATGACGACACGCTAACGCGCGGCGCAAAGTGATACGATCTTTAAAAAGGGGGTTCGTTCAGCGCACCGTGCTAATTGTGCAATAAGCAAAAACTCTTCAACAAAATATCGATAGAATTTATCTAATATAATCTATAAGAAATGTCAATAAATATTAGAGAAATATTTTTAGCATGGGAGTCTTTAGCGAATATCGGTACCAATTATTCAAAAATATTTTAGAAATTATATTTGACTGGTCCTTGCCCCAAGAAATTGCATTATCTCGGTTGCAGGAATCGCCCATGCTAAGATGGATTTCAACGCAGGCGGCGCGCGCAACAGTTTCAAAAACAGCCCTTCATTCAAAGCCATTTTTTTTCGTGCTGCGCGGCTACGGTGATGTTTTTGAGGTTATCCATCGGTGATGGAATTCCGGGCTAAATGCGGGATTGATCGAGATAAGGTCTGCTGATCACGAATGTGCCGCTCGGGTCCTTTACGCCAGCTCAAAGCGGGCGGGTTCATGTAAGGTCGCGACAAAATTACCGCATCTGATTTGCTAGGGTTCGTCGCCGGCAGAAAATCTTGCCCGCTTGGAGGCGGTCGTGTCGATGAAGTCGGATTGAGGCCATTGCTTGGGCATTGGGAATGGTGCGTTGAAGAACGCCGAAACGCCTCACCGCATGAAGAGGGTGTTTTTGCGCAACGATGATTGAGCGATATGTCGGGATATTTGCAAGGATGTGAAACTTCGGCACATTTGGACAAGGATGGCGATGATGGGGCGAAGTGCTCACGCCGATCACCACCTGTTAACACGCCAAAGCCGCAAAGAGGTGCAATTCACCCCTATCCTAGAGACTGGTATCAAGCTTTGGCGTCATCATCTCGAACATGGGTAACGAAGCCGCTCCCAGCGCTGCGGTAAACTGCCCGGTTTGTCCCCGAAGCACACGCGGCAGCGCACGCGCACTTCTGTTTGCAACGGATATGGGCAGTTGGTCCATCTGCAAGATGAGTGCATCTATCAAAGGATCGGGCAACATTCCGCCCAGGATTACGGTCTCGGGATCGAGTATGTTTTCGATAATTGCGATCATCTGTGCGAGATGTTGCGCGGCATCCCCCAGCCAGTCCAAAATGACCGGGTTGCGGTCGCGCAAAAGTTCTTCCAGCCTTTCAAAGCTGACATCGAACAGTCCCGCATTGGACAGCCTCTCTTTAAGAACATGCACCGAGGAATAGGTTTCCAGACAGCCACGCTGGCCACAGGAGCAAGGACGCCCACCGGGAACAATCGAGATATGTCCTATTTCACCCGCATTGCCAAAAGCGCCGCGAAACGGGGCGCCATCCTGGATCATACCGAGGCCGATACCGGCCCCAAAATAGATCATCGCGAAGTTTGAAATCGTGCGTCCTGCGCCGAACAGGCGTTCGCCGACGGCTGCGGCATTTGCATCGTTTTCGACGATAACAGGTTCACCGAAGGCTTCACTCAATAGATTTGCAGCATCAATCCCTGCCCAACCCGGCAGCGTGGTCGGGCCGACGGATGTCATACCTTCAATGCCAAATGGGCCTGGCATGACGACGCCGATGCCGAGCAGGCGTGCATCAAACGCGGATTTGATCTTGTCAATCTCGATACGAAGCTGACTGCAAAGCGCGTCCGGGCGCGTGTCAGCCATCAGATGTACCTGCTTTTGCCGCGGCACACCGGACAGATCAAGCACCGTCGTTACAATATGGGTCGAGCCCATTTCGATGCCGATTGTCATCGCTCCTGACGGATTGACTGCAAACTGGATAGGGGGTTGTCCGCGCCCTGTCTTCAATCGCCCAAGCTGCATCAGAAAATTCTCTGCAACCAGTTCATCGACGATATTGGCGATGGCCTGCGCGGTCAGATGCGTCAACCGCGCGATATGCATGCGCCCCACAGGGCCATGTCGGCGAACGACATCAAGCACCACCCGCCGGTTATGATCGCGGATTCGTTCAGGATTTTTGCCCAGAGTAATCGGTTGCGTGTCTGGATGCGCTACAGCTGGTGATGTTGCCGCCTTTGATTTCATACTGTCTCCCGAATGCCTCGAATTTGATAGCGCAGGTCAGTTTTAACAGCAATATATTAATTCAACTAAATTATCTTATTGACAAATGCCTCGCAAAATTGAAGCCTAGGGTGGGGCGAAAATCGCTCTGCCGACATTGATGGCACGAAGCCCATCTGTCGACGGTGAGGACGCTGCAAAATGCAGCAATGGTGGAACCGGCAGGTCATTGATCTGCAGATACCTTGCTCAGGCGCCAGAGGGACTGAGTAATGGGGAGGTCTTATGAAAATGGGTAAGTTGCTGCTTGCGGGTCTTGTGGCCGGTTTAAGCTCAATCGCAATCAATGCCGCACAGGCAGTTGAAATCGAATATTGGCAATATGTCTTTGAATCGCGCGTCAAGACGATGGACACGCTGATCGAGAATTTCGAAAAAGCCAATCCGGATATCAAGGTCAAGCAGGTCACGTTCCCTTACGACGATTATCAGACCCGCGTTATTGCGGCGAAGATGGCCGGCAAAAGTCCGGACGTCATGCAGTTGTTCTACGGCTGGCTTGATAAGTTTGCTGCCGGCGGCATCTTGCAGCCACTGCCGCAGGACGCATTTCCGCATGACAAAATCGAAAGTGAATTCTTCCCGATCGTCGGTGCAATGAAGCGCGGCGATGAATATTACGGCTTGCCAACCGCTGTGCGCTCGCTGGCGCTGTTCTACAACAAGAAGCTTTTCGAAGAAGCCGGCCTTGATCCCAACAACCCACCGAAAAACCTCGACGAGTTGCTTGCCTATGCGCAGAAGGCCACCAAGCGCGATGCTTCCGGCAATCTGTTGAGTGAAGGCATCACGCTGGATATGCCGGGCCAGGATCTGCATTGGTGGCGCGAAGTGCTGGTTCGCCAGTTCGGCGGCAAGCCTTACAGCGATGATTATCGCAAGGTTGCCTATGACGATGCCGCCGGTGAAAAGGCGTTGCAGTTCTACACCGACCTGCAGACCAAGTATAAGGTCGGCGAAGTGAAGTTCATGGATGAAGGCCACGCCGCATTCCGTTCCGGCAAGGCGGCAATGACTGTCGATGGGACGTTCCGTCTGGCAGCCTTCAACACCATCAAGGACTTCGAGTGGGGCGTGACTGAGCTGCCAGCCAATGCTGAGGGCGTGCGTTCGAACTATGCCAGCTATTTTGCCAATGGCATCAGTGCATCGGCAAAGGGCGAAAAGCTGGAAGCAGCCTCAAAGTTCCTCAACTATATCACCTCGCCCGAAGCCATGGAAATCTGGCTCAAGGGTGTTGGCGAGTTGCCTGCGCGCCGTTCGGCGGCTTTGACGGAAACCAATCTGGCTGATCCGGTTTATGGACCCTTCCTCAAGGGACTGGACTATGCCCACACAACCATGTTCACCGATGAGCTGAAGCAGCGCCAGATCGTCGTCGACATGTCTAACCGCGTGATCCTGCAGAACCAGCCAGTCAAGCAATCCCTTGATGAAGCTGCCAAGGCTGAACAAGCCATTCTCGACACTGCGAAGTAGAACTGGCTTCGGTCGGGCGGTTCTTACGGACCGCCCGCTTCCGATTGTGGCTGCCCCGCAACGCATCGGCCGGGCAAAGGATTTTTATTATGACAATGACGGCTGAACCCGATCATACAGCGCGCAGACCTTTCGGTTCGCGACTGACAGATCGCCTGTCGATGAAAACCAGACGATTGATTTGGGTGTGGAGCTTTTTGGCTGTGCCCATCCTTTTCTATAGCGTCATCCGCTTTTATCCGACGATTGAAGCCTTCTGGTTGTCGTTCACCAACTGGGACCTGATGAGTCCGCCGGAGTTTATCGGCATTGCGAACTATGAGAAGTTGTTTGCCGATCCTGAATTCTGGAAAGTGTTCAAGAACACCTTCATCTACCTGTTGGTGGGCACGCCTATCAGTCTGGTTCTGGCTTTTGTCATCGCTTATTACCTCGACCGCGTCAGGCTGATGCACGGCTTTATTCGTGCCTTGTATTTCCTGCCATATCTGACCACGGCCGCAGCAATGGCATGGGTATGGCGCTGGTTTTATCAGCCTGCACCCATAGGTTTCATCAATAATATCCTGAGTTCTCTCGGTCTGCCGCAACAAGGCTTTCTGCGCTCGGTTGATCAGGGGCTTTATGCCATCATGGCGACGTCAATCTGGGCAGGTCTTGGCTTTCAGATCATCATTTTCATGGCGGGCTTGCGCGCAATTCCCGGCACATTCTATGAGGCGGCGCGTATCGACGGGCTTGGCGAATGGGCCATTCTGCGCAAAATCACCATTCCGTTGCTAAAGCCAACAACTGTGTTTCTGGTGGTGTTTTCCTCGATCGGCTTCCTGCGCATCTTCGATCAGGTCTACAACATGACCACCAATGATCCAGGTGGCCCGCTGGGATCGACAAAACCACTGGTGCTGATGATCTATCAAACGGCATTCTCATCCTATGCGATGGGCTATGCGGCTGCGCAAACCATTATCCTCTTCATCATTCTGCTCTGCGTATCCCTGTTACAGCTCTGGATTCTGAGGGAAAAGAAATGACCGCGCCTGCACAGACCAAATCCCTTCCGTTCCAGAACCTGAAGCCCGGGCGTATCATCACATGGACTTTGCTGTTCATCGGCGGTCTGATCATGATCACGCCACTTGTCTTCATGTTTTCCACCTCGTTGAAAACTGCAGGTCAGGTCTATGATTTGAGGCTCATTCCCGCGGAGCCGACGCTTCAAAACTATGCCACCATTCTTGCTGACGGGCGCTTTCTACGCTGGTTCATGAATTCGATGCTCGTCGCGGTGGTCGTGACCTTATCGAACGTCTTTTTTGATAGTCTGGTCGGTTATACGCTGGCAAAATTTCAGTTCCGTGGCCGCTATTTCATCTTCCTGGCGATCCTCTCAACCTTGATGATCCCCACCGAAATGCTGGTCATTCCATGGTATCTGATGTCGAGCAAGCTCGGTTGGCTGGATAGTTACTGGGGCATCATGTTCCCCGGCATGATGACGGCCTTTGGCACCTTTCTGATGAAACAGTTCTTTGAAGGCGTGCCCAATGATTTCCTCGAAGCTGCGCGCGTTGACGGACTCAACGAATTCCAGATCTGGTGGAAAATTGCGATGCCGCTGGTCACACCGGCCCTGTCGGCGCTGGCGATCTTTACTTTCCTTGGCAACTGGACGGCATTTTTCTGGCCGCTCATTGTTTCCACCAGCCCTGAACTTTATACGCTGCCAGTGGGACTATCGAGCTTCGCTGTTGAACAATCGATCCAGTGGGAAATGATCATGACGGGGGCAGCAATTGCCACGCTGCCAACGCTGATCGTTTTCATGCTGCTTCAACGCTACATCGTACGTGGTGTCATGCTTGCTGGTCTGAAAGGTTAAACCATGTCTGGTCTTGATCCGAAAGTTTCCGATAACAGTGTTTTTCCCGATCCGGTCTACAAGGAAACCGTGCTGCGACCCTTATTCGATGGTGCCAAAACGCATCATGTCGACGGTCTCAGGCGCATCGATCGCGCCCATCTGGTGATGCTGGTTGAAACCGCCATTCTCGATCGCGATCTGGCGGCGCAGATCGCAGTTGCGCTCCAAGCGATTGATCAGGAAATCAATCCGGCCGAATTGATCTACACCGGAGAGGTTGAGGACTTCTTCTTTCTTATCGAGAAGGAACTCAAAGCCCGGATCGGTGCCGATGTCGCAGGGCGTCTGCATACTGCACGCTCACGCAATGATATTGACCATACGCTGTTCAAGCTTGGTTTGAAAAAGCGCATTGATGCACTGCTTCAGAAGTCACGCCACCTGCTGGATGTGCTGCTTGCAGCTGTCGAACGCGAACAGACAACATTGATCGTCGCCTATACCCATGGACAACCGGCACAGCCGACCACATTCGGCCATTACCTTGCTGCAGCCACCGAGGTGCTCATCCGGGATATTGAACGGCTTGAAGCCGCTCGGGCGATTGTAAACCAGTCACCGATGGGGGCAGCAGCCATCACCACCACAGGCTTTCCGATCGACCGCGCGCGCGTCTCGGAGCTGTTGGGCTTTGCTGCCCCCTTGCAGAATTCCTACAGCTGTATCGCAGCGGTTGATTATGTCACCGCGACCTATTCCGCACTGGAACTGATGTTCATTCATCTGGGCCGGCTCATTCAGGACTTCCAGTTCTGGACAAGCTTTGAAGTTGGACAGATTTATGTGCCCAACGCCTTTGTGCAGATTTCCTCGATCATGCCGCAAAAGCGCAATCCGGTGCCAATTGAACATATGCGTCATTTGTCGAGCCAGACCATGGGGCGTGCTCGCACGGTGCTGGATGTGATGCACAATACGCCATTCACGGATATGAATGACAGCGAGGGCGAAACCCAGCAGATGGGCTATGAGGCTTTCGCCTCTGCCGGCCGCGTTCTGGATCTTCTGGCGGCGTTCATTGACGCCATTCGCATCGATCCGGCGCGCGTTGCGGAGAATATCCGTCGTTCCTGCATCACCATCACGGAACTGGCAGATTCGCTGGTGCGCACTGAGGATCTTTCATTCCGTCAGGCCCATGAGATTGCAGCGACCGTGGCGCGCGCGGTGGTGGCAAAGGGTGGCGGGCTTGAGAAGGACGGCTTTGCGCCGTTCCTTGCAGCATTTGCTGAAGCAACCGGCCGCGAACCATCCTTTGATCGGGCCAAATTTGAAGATCTGGTTTCACCACGGCATTTCGTGGCCGTCCGTGATCGACTGGGGGGGCCGGCACCGCGACCGATGGCCGAAGCGCTCGCTCGCTACCAGCGCGATGTTGCGGGTTTTGCAGAACGCGCTGCAGACCATGAAGCTTATGAGCGCAGAGCCCAGCAAGAACTTGATGAAAAATTCAGCGCAATTGCGGAGACACGTTAATGGCAACCATTGAACTTGAAAAACTTGTCAAACGTTACGGCAAGGTCGAAGCGGTTCGCGCAATCGATTTGCAGATCGAAGACGGAGAATTCGTCGTCTTCGTTGGCCCTTCCGGCTGCGGTAAATCAACAACGCTGCGCATGATTGCCGGTCTGGAAGATATTTCTGGCGGAAGGCTGAAAATTGGCGGCGACGTGGTCAATGAACGCGATCCGAAACAACGCAATATTGCAATGGTGTTTCAGAATTATGCGATCTATCCGCATATGAGCGTGCGCCAGAATATTGGCTTTGGCCTTTACACCTCAAAACTGTCCAAGGCGGAAAAAGCCAAGCGTATCGAAGAGGTTGGTGCATCGTTGGGACTGACCGCCTATCTGGATCGACGTCCAGCGGCATTGTCCGGTGGTCAGCGCCAGCGTGTGGCGATTGGCCGTGCGATGGTGCGCAATCCGTCAGCCTTTCTGTTCGATGAACCATTGTCCAACCTTGACGCACAATTGCGCGCGCAGATGCGCATCGAAATCAAGCGCCTGCACCAGAGCCTCAAGACAACCACCGTCTATGTGACCCATGATCAGGTCGAAGCGATGACGATGGCTGATCGTATTGTGGTGATGCGCGACGGCCATATTCTGCAGACTGGCACGCCGACAGAGCTTTATGAGCATCCGGTGGATGTATTTACCGCGCGCTTTATTGGAAGCCCGTCGATGAACCTGCTCAAGGGCCACCGCAACGGTGAGACGGTGCGATTTGGCGCGGATGGCGACGTTTTGATCGGTATCCGCCCGCATGAATTGACGGTTGGCGAAAGCGGCGCGGCCGGTGGGATATCGCTGCAAGGCGTTGTCACAGCTGTTGAACCGTTGGGATCGGAAACGCTTGTTCATCTTGATGTCGATGGTGCGGCAATCATTGCGACAGCACCGGGAAAAACCGTGCCAAAGGCTGGGGCGACGCTGAGCGTCTTCGCACCGGCTGGTAGCCTGTATCTGTTTGATGCCAAGACAGAAAAGAGCCTCGGTCGTCTATAATGTCAAAACAGTTTAAAACCCCCGCTGTCCTGAGCATAGGACGGATTTATTGCGACCTGATTTTCACGGGTCTGCAGGCATTGCCAGAGCCAGGCCGCGAAGTATTCGCCGCTGATATGAAAATTGCAGCTGGTGGTGGTGCGTTCATCTCCGCCGCGCATTTCGCTCATCAGGGGCGCTCGGTTGCTCTGGTTGCGCGGCTAGGAACCGACAGCCTTTCGCAGGGCTTGGTACCCGATCTGACGATGGAAGGTCTCGATCTGCGCTTTCTGGAAATATCCGATGAGGCAGGACCACAAGTGACTGTGGCAAGCGTTATCGGCAATGATCGTGCATTCCTGTCGCGGCGCGCCGGAACAGTACAGCCATCGACACTTGAAGAGGCGCTCGGCTGGGAAAATGCAAAGCATCTGCATATCGCTGAATATGCGACATTGCATGAAATTCCCGGTCTAATCAAAAAGGCCAAAGCTGCCGGTTTGACCGTTTCCCTGGATCCAAGCTGGGACGAGGCGTTGATATTTAACGCGGATTTCCTGACCAATTGCGCGGGCGTGGACATCTTCCTGCCAAACAGCGCAGAAGCGGAAGCTTTGACCGGCGAGAGTGATGCCAGCAAAGCGCTCGATATTTTGTCCGTACATTTTCCAGTCGTCGCACTGAAAGCGGGCGCAGAGGGGGCGTGGGTCCGTTTGGCGGATACGGCCATGCACCTCCCGGCAAATAAGGTTGAGGTTGTCGACACCACGGGCGCGGGCGATGCCTTCAATGCCGGCTTCATTGATCTCTGGATGGATGGACGCTGTGCTTTGGATTGCCTGGAGGCCGGGGTTGAGCGTGGTAGCCTTGCGGTTCAGGCTCGCGGTGGCGCATCTGCCCTGCAGGGTTAAGCCATCACAAAGTTAAATTTTCCATTGGGGGTTTCAATGGCTACAACATCCTTTATGCGCCAGGAAACAAATGAGGCGTCTTCCGTGGTTTCTCGCCTGTTAAGCGAGGAAGCGGCGACAATCCACGAAATCAAGCGCATCTTTGAGCAGCGCGCCCCGCGTGTGATTACAACGGCTGCACGTGGATCTTCAGATCATGCTGCATCGTTCTTCAAGTATCTGTTTGAAATCAGTGTTGGCTTGCCCGTCGCGTCGATTGGCCCTTCGGTCACCTCTGTTTACAACGGTCGGCTGCAATTGCAGGACGGTTTGCACTTTACGGTGTCACAATCTGGCGCAAGCCCCGACATCGTGGCTCTGCAGAAAGCTGCCAAACAGGGCGGGGCAATCACCGTGGCAGTGGTCAATGTAACCGATAGTCCTCTGGCAAAACAGGCAGATATTATTTTAAACCTGCACGCCGGCAAAGAACAAAGCGTTGCAGCGACAAAATCATGCATCGCGGCTGCAGCGGCCCTTGCCGCCGTTACCGCAGCAATAACGCGGGATCAGGCGCACCAAAACGCCCTGGCACGATTGCCGGAAGCGCTGGAACTGACCACCCGTTCAACCGTCGATCCCGCTTTGGTTTCTCGCCTTGCAGCAATCAACGAAATGTATGTGGTTGGACGCGGAACCGGCTTTGCGGTGGCATTGGAAGCAGCATTAAAAGCCAAAGAGACCTGCAGCATCCACGCAGAAGCCTTTTCGCTCGCTGAGGTGATGCACGGCCCGATCCGGCTCATCCATGGTGGTTTTCCAGTGCTGGCATTTCTTAATCGGGATGAAGCCTATAATGCCGGTCGGCAGGCTGTTGAAAGATTGATCGCGTTGGGCGGAGATGTCGTGACAATTGGTGAAGGCATCGTGCCGGAAAAAACCATTCCGACGGCTGCCACAGGCAACACTCTGTTGGACCCGCTGGTCGGACTGGGGGCCTATTATGGTTGTATTGAACAAATCGCGCAGGCCCGTGGGTTAAATCCTGATACTCCGATGAATCTCAGCAAGGTCACGGAAACGCTATAGGTCGCGCATCGATTTTCGGCTACCTCGGAAAGATTCTGAAGCGGACAGCGCCCAAAATATGCCTGGGCCTGCTGTCCGCGTCGCATTGCAGAGCGTTGTTTCGTTGCCGCTTAGGCCCACCACAGTCGGCCCAGAGCCGAGCGGGCACGTGTTGGCGGTCAGGGCAGGAATTCTGACCAATTTGAAAAAAGGGTGCCGTCCGTGCTGTTGCCATGGCGATCCCGCGCAAGACACCCAAACCCACGCCCGTTCTGAGCTGAACAGTGGTTGGATCGGCGTTGCCATCTTCCCGTGACATGATGCTTGTTTTTCTTAAAGCGGCCGCGCAGTTCTTAGCGGAAACTGCTGATCCGCCGATGCGCTGTTGAATGATCGGGATTGATCCCACACTTCGCCGTCATGTCTTTCACATAACCCGACGCATGACCGGTCCCGCGTGTCTCTGCGGCTTTGCTGATCGGACAAAGCGACTTGCTTGCCGGTTAAAGCAGCCTGGGAAAAATTTCCAAATATACTTTGGTATAGGCAGCATAGCCCAACGCACCTGGCGATCTCGCAGCTTTTGCGTAGTCTGCCATTGATGCTTCTGGTAATGACAATTTGTCTGAGCCAAGGGTTTGGCTCTCAACACAGGAAACCACAATGTCCAGCGACAGTAGTCGAAAGCGGTCGCCACTGGGGTGGTCTGGCAAGAGTTGATGGAAGCTCTTACGCAGACGCCTTGAGTGGCGCGTCATGAGGTAAGAGATGAATATTACGACAATCGCCAAGTTTGGTGCGTGCTTTGTCATGGGCATGCGCTCTGCGCTGCGTCGCGCCAGTCTTCGTAAAAATCAGCCGGGTAACGATGCTTTTTCAGGCCGTGCTTGCATCGAAGACGCGACAAGCAAGCCTGCCAGGCTGACAGCCATCTGGCACGTCAACCCCAAAAATGGACAGGTCGAGTGCCATTGGACCACCGACCCTGAAGACATCGCCTCCTATCAGGCATTGCCCGTTCTGGAGCGCTTTGGACTTATCCTTGCGGCCAGCCAGCAGAACAGGGCATCACACCGCGTGCACGGGTGAGCAGGGGCCTTGAGAGCGTTGCGCTGACAGGCGCAACCATTTTGCTTGCAGCAGGCACGGTTGCCCGCTTCTGGCTCTGCTCGAAGCGAAAGCCAAGCCTGCCTGATGGTGATCATGAAGACGATAGAGTCTCAACAAAGGACTGAAACAATGGATGACGACCCCAGTATGTCCGCTCAGTTTGCATATCGGATGCGGCCTGAGCGGACTTCGCACGCCTTATACTCCCAAGTGAACCGGACGTCGCTTCGACGCTACGGCATGGTGGTGCACATCCTTTAACCGGGTGGGCATGTCTGTGTCCAAGCCGTCTGTTGCGGCATGAGGATAAAGACATGAATGTAACCGTGAAACAGCCCCATCCCTTAAGCGCACGCAAGGATGACAGAAAACTCTCGATGCGTGCCGTGCGCGAGGCGCAAAACAGCGTCGATACGACCCTTGCCAACTTCAAAACCAGCCTGAACGGTCTCACCGAGGCGCAAGCACGAGAACGGCTCATCAAAGACGGACCTAATCATGTGGCGCATGAAAAGCGTCTGCACCCGCTTTTCCAGTTTTTGATGGCCTTCAAGAACCCCTTTATCGCTGTTCTGGTGCTGCTGGCCGCTATTTCCAGTG
This sequence comes from Brucella sp. NBRC 12953, assembly GCF_040369775.1. Classification (NCBI taxonomy): domain Bacteria; kingdom Pseudomonadati; phylum Pseudomonadota; class Alphaproteobacteria; order Hyphomicrobiales; family Brucellaceae; genus Brucella; species Brucella sp. NBRC 12953. Next base: position 132,363 of record NZ_BAABSV010000007.1, on the reverse strand, counting down.
TGACCGACATCATCCTGCCGCTGCATCAGGGTGAAGAAGCAGAATATACGGGCGTCACGATCATCATGACGATGGTTATTCTCAGCGCATTGCTGCGTTTCTGGCAGGAATTTCGCTCCGGAAAAGCCGCGGATGCGCTCAAGGCAATGGTTCGCACAACGGCAACGGTGCTGCGTCAAAAGCAGGGTGGGGTAGCCCCGCATGCCAAAGGCCAGACGGTAGAGATCCCGATGGCAGAGCTTGTTGCCGGCGATATCTTGAAGCTGTCTGCCGGTGACATGATCCCTGCCGATGTGCGGCTGCTTGAATCACGCGATCTCTTCGTCAGCCAGGCAGCACTCACCGGCGAGGCGTTGCCGGTTGAGAAATACGATACGCTGGGTGCCGTCGCAGAAAAATCCGCGCATGCCACAGCCGCTTCGGGCGATCTGACAGACATGCTCGATCTGCCTACTGTCTGCTTCATGGGGACCAATGTCGTCAGCGGTACGGCGACGGCCGTGGTGGTTGCAACCGGCGCCCGTACCTATTTTGGATCGCTTGCGAAAGCCATTGTCGGATCTCGTGCGGAGACGGCCTTTGATCGCGGTGTCAACAGTGTGAGCTGGTTGTTGATCCGTTTCATGCTGGTGATGGTGCCGATCGTGCTGTTGATCAATGGCTTCACCAAGGGCGATTGGCCGGATGCATTCATGTTCGCTCTCGCCGTAGCTGTCGGTCTGACACCTGAAATGCTGCCAATGATCGTCTCGTCCAACCTCGCCAAGGGCGCCATAGCAATGGCGCGGCGCAAGGTCGTGGTGAAACGCCTCAATGCGATCCAGAATTTTGGCGCAATGGATGTGCTGTGCACGGACAAAACCGGGACATTGACGCAGGACAAGATTATTCTTGAGCATCATGTCGATACGAACGGCGTTCGGGATGAGAATGTTCTGCGTCTGGCATGGCTGAACAGCGCGCATCAAAGCGGTGTGAGAAACCTCATGGACCAGGCCGTTGTCCGCTTTGCAGACGCTGCGCCTTCGCTGGCGGCATCCGTACGGTTCTACAACAAGATCGATGAGTTGCCTTTCGACTTTGTGCGTCGTCGTCTTTCCGTTGTCGTTGAAGGCCGGCAGGGCGAACATCTGCTGGTCTGCAAAGGCGCTGTTGAGGAAATGTTGGCGATCTCCACCGCGGTCCGCGATGGCAATCAGCTCGTGCCGCTCGACGATGCACGCCGTGATGCGCTGATTGAACGTGCTCGTGACTATAATCGAGATGGCTTCCGTGTGCTCGTCATTGCCACGCGAGAGATTGCGGCGACACAAACCATGGCGCGCTATGGGATATCAGATGAAAAAGAACTGGTGGTTCAGGGCTTGCTCACTTTTCTTGATCCGCCAAAGGAGACCGCCCGTCCGGCGCTGGCAGCCTTGGCCGAACATGGCGTGGCCGTCAAAGTTCTGACGGGAGACAATGAGGTGGTGACGGCGAAGATCTGTCGCGAAGTCGGGCTTGAACCGGCGACGCCAATCCTTGGCCGTGAAATCGAAAAAATGAGTGATGAGGCCCTGCGTGTCACCGTTGAACAAACGACGGTTTTTGCGAAGCTGACCCCCTTGCAGAAATCGCGTGTGCTCAAAGCGCTGCAGGCCAATGGTCATACGGTCGGCTTTCTCGGCGACGGTATCAACGATGCGCCTGCATTGCGTGACGCCGATGTCGGCATTTCGGTCGACAGCGGCACTGATATCGCAAAGGAGTCTGCCGATATCATTCTGCTTGAAAAAAGCCTGATGGTGCTGGAAGAAGGGGTTATCAAGGGCCGCGAGACCTTTGGCAACATCATCAAGTACCTCAACATGACGGCGAGTTCGAACTTCGGCAACGTATTTTCGGTGCTGGTGGCGAGCGCGTTCATTCCGTTTCTACCGATGCTTGCGATCCATCTGCTGATTCAGAACCTGATGTATGACATCTCGCAACTGTCGTTGCCATGGGACCGCATGGATAAGGAGTTTCTTGCCAAGCCGCGCAAGTGGGATGCCAAGAATATTGGTCGCTTCATGATCTGGATCGGACCAACCTCATCGATCTTTGACATCACGACCTTTGCACTGATGTGGTATGTGTTTGCCGCCAACGCACCTGAAATGCAGTCGCTGTTTCAATCGGGCTGGTTCATTGAGGGGCTGCTGTCTCAGACGCTGGTTGTGCATATGCTGCGCACACAGAAAATACCATTCATCCAGAGCACGGCTGCGCTGCCCGTCATGCTGATGACCGGCCTCATCATGGCAATGGGCATTTACATTCCTTTCTCGCCTTTGGGGGCGATGGTGGGACTGCAGCCGCTTCCATGGGAATACTTTCCATGGCTTGCAGGCACCTTGTTTGCCTATTGTGTCGTGGCGCAGACGATGAAGACCTTCTACATCCGCCGCTTTGGTCAATGGTTCTAACCTGGGTTCTGAACCTGGGTGCTAACCGGGGCGCTTCAGCCTTAAGTTTAAGATCTGGGTCGCATGATGATGGCTGGATGAGACCTTGAGGGTGAAGCAGTCGCATCAATCGAGAAGACCGGAATCAATTCTGGTCTTCTCTCCACGCTTCACAACACTCTCAGGAGAACAAACATGACCACTGGATTCACTTCCGCCTTTGCGCCCCCTGGTCAGGAGCGGACACCGGGCGGTGGAGGAAAACGCTTCAAGAGAAACGACCCGAAGCGGCAGCGCACGCCATTTCCTTCGCGGCAGAAACGACCCTGGCCAGGGATCAAACATCACCCGCATCGACTTTTATGCTGGATGTTGTGTTTACTGGCGACGACGCTTGCGAGTGCGACTTACGCGCTGTCGCGCTTTGGCGTTGTTAATCAAGCGCAGACAGGCTTCCTCTTGCGCGTGGCGACGCGTGTGCACGCAAAATCTGTCCGTATGCTTATGGACGGATCGTGGTAAAACCGATGCGGTGATGCGGTCGGGTCTCAGGCAACCGCCGCCCTTGCGGTTTGAACGGAAGATATGAATGGGAAAGAAAATCTATCGCCCTTTGTCGCCGCAGATGCTTGCAACATCTGTGGCTCTTTCGATTGTCAGTGCGGCGATATTCATTTTTGATACTCTCACGGATTATGCCATCGCGGCTGCCGTTTTCTATACTGCGGTCGTGCTGGTTTCCACCCGCGTATTTTCGCATCGCACGGTCATTGGTGTCGCGGCAAGCTGTATCATTTTGACCATTGTGAGCTTCTTTCTGACGCGATCAGGCTCTTACGATGTCGGAGCCATCAATACCTTGATCAGCATTCTCGCCATTGCCTGTACGGCCTATCTGGGCTTGAAACTGGTGGGTGCTGAGGCAGAGACATATCAGACGCGTGAGCGTCTGTTGCGCCTTGCTCGCCTGACGACCTTGGGGCAGTTGACGGGTTCAATCGCGCATGAAGTGAGCCAGCCGCTGGTTGCGATTGAAACCAGCGCGGGCGCTGGTCAGCGTTGGCTCGCACAATGCCCGCCGAATGTTGAGCGTGCAATGGCAGCGCTTGAACGTATATCGTTCGATTCACATCGTGCCAGCGAAATACTCGACCGCGTTCGACGATTGTCAAAGGGCGACAAGCCGCAGGTTGCAAGCTTTGACTTTAACACGGCTATTCGTGAGATGGTCGCGCTTGCTGCTGCCGAGCTTTATCGAAATAATATTCATTTCGAAATCGAGCTTGCTGAAGCATTGCCGGCCGCGTCGGCGGACAGAGTGCAGATCCAGCAGGTTTTTGGCAATCTGATCCTCAATGCGATCGAAGCGATGGCGCAGACTGAAAAGAGCCAACGTCGCTTATGGATAGCGTCGTCGTCCGGTGATAACCGCACTCTGCGATTTACAATCGCTGATACGGGGCCGGGCTTGTCGACTACCACCCGTGAGCGGCTTTTCGACGCCTTCTGGACGACAAAAAAGGATGGCTTCGGCCTGGGATTGACCATCAGCCGCACGATCATCGAGGCGAATGGCGGTCGCATCTGGGTGAACGCCAATGGAATACAAGGCGCAGACCCCAAGGGTGCGAGTTTTGTGGTGGAAGTTCCAGTCGCAGGAAAAGGATGAGCATGTCCGCGAGCCAAGAACACAATGGGGTTGTTTACATCATCGACGATGATCGCTCCGTCCGGCAAGGCCTCGATGACCTGTTCGCCTCGATCGGTATGACAGCGGTGAGCTTTTCCTCCGTGCGTGAGTTTCTGGACCATCCGCGGTCGCCCGGTCCGGCTTGCCTGATCCTGGATGTCAGGATGCCGGTTCAGACAGGGACAGAGTTCTTCGCTCAGATGGCAGGTCTTGGCATTGAGATGCCTGTCATCTTTATCACTGGTCACGGTGATATTGCGATGGGTGTGAAAGCGATGAGAGACGGAGCGGTGGATTTCCTGTCGAAGCCTTTTCGCGAGCATGATTTGCTGGATGCTGTCCATGGTGCACTCGATGCTGAGAAGAAACGCCTGCAAAACGAAAGCATTCGTCTGGAAATATCGAAACGATGGCAGAACCTGACGCCGGGTGAACGCGACGTTTTCGGGTTGGTGGTCCAGGGGCTTCTCAACAAGCAGATTGCCGGGCAACTCGGCATCAAGGAAATCACCGTGAAGGTCCGCCGGGCCCATGTGATGCAGAAAATGCAGGCGGGTTCTCTTGCCGAGCTGGTGCGTCTGTCGATCGTGATCGGGGAGGCGGATTGCAATCCAGGCTGAAAGTCTGCTGAAGTGAGGGGTGCGCTTTCGTGAATTTTATCATCGCCAGCGATCACTCTGACAGCAATTGTGCCGATGATTGAGCCGGTGCGCCATCAAAGGTCAAAAACAACGATTCAGGGCGTGGTGCCAGCATTTGCGTGGCGCCGCCATCACTGAGCCGTGCAAGATCGGCCTGTCTGCGAATAGGATTGCGCGCCATTGCTGGAAAGAACAGCACCAACAATCGAGTTGGAATACGAACTGCGCTTGTTTGGCGACCGGCAGATATCTGTCTTTTGAGACGCAGCACCTCGGTTGCAGGACCCTAGCGCGATGATCACCATCACCAACCGCCAATCCACATGTCACGGCTTCGCTGCGCTTGGAAGCGATGACGCGGCGAGAGGCAGGCAAGTGTTGCGGCAAAGGACAGTGATGCTTCAAGAGCGGTCAAGCGGCTCGGATTCCGTTTGCCTGACGCTGTCAGGGTCTGAGGATAAGGAGCCAGTTTTGCCGAGACAATCCTGCATCCTCATCGCCAAACACTCGGCTTGCCCTGCTACCCTGCATCGCGATTATGATTGCGCTTGATTGCGGGTCAGACTATTGTCCGATCACCCCTGATACTCCCATTAAATCGTCAGGAGGATTTAAATTTGAGGAGATCTTAAAGTGTCAAGACTGCTGACTGAAGTCGGAGGATTTCTGACCAAAATAGCTGAATCGTCGCCGCGAGATATCCAGCTTGTTGCTGAGCGTCTGCACGACCATGCCGTTGAAGAACGCATGTCCGCGCCTGAACTGAGAGCCGCGCTGGCGGAACTTGGATACAGCACGATAGCCGATTTTTGTCATGCCGCAGGAATCGCCACGCATGTCGCGAAGCGTTGGGAACGGTTCGGCGTTTCCTCAGAAATGCGCGCAGTACTGCTGATGATGCAGACACAGCGACGCCAATTCGATCAGGCCACCCGCGAGTTTGAAGCGATCACCCATGTCGGACTTGTCGATTTCCTTCGGAGTCGCAAAGTTTAGCCGGTTGGCGACAAGCAATTCACCACTTGCGGCATCACCATTCGTCTTGCAACAGAGCGGCTGCTGTTTGGCTGTCGGTAATAAGCACGCTTGCTTTCACGATTTTCAGTGCGGCCTTCATCGCAGTGACTTTCGTCGGTCCTCCCGCCGCGAGCACGACCCGTTCGACGGCCGCGACCGTGCTCAGCTCGATGGACATCACCCGCTGATTGATTTCATGATCGACGAGTTGTCCATTTTCATCCACGAAGTAACACAGAATATTGGCGACTGCGCCACAAGCCTGCAAAGGGCTGATGAGGTCGGATGGCACAATGCCATGGCGAAAGATTGTGGCATCTTCTGAGATTTCACCGACCGTCAGAAGAGCGATGTCAGCTTTTGCCGCGCGCTCCTTCAAACCTCGAAGTTCTGTCTGCCGCCACAGCAGGTTGCGAAGGCCCTGTTCGTCTAGGATGACCGGTGCGGTGATCTGGTAACTGTCGACCTGGTAAGCTTCTGCGACCTTTGCCGCGACAACGGATGGATTGATCCAGCGTGAATGCGGAAGGCTTCCCACCAAGGCGACAACGCAAGCATCATTGAGCTTTCGATGTTCAAGGAATTGAACGCAGGCGTAGAGCGTGGCACCCCCGCCGATAGCCAGCGTCATTCCATCCTGCATTTCCTGATCAAGATAGGAAGCGACGGCATTGCCGAGGACCTTCTCCAGGTTGCCGTCATTGTCTGGCGTGGGTACAACAATCGCCGATGCGAGCCCCCATCTTTTCTCAAGTCGACGTTCCAGTTCGACCTGCTCGGCTGTTGCGGCATTGATCCGTGTGACAACAATGCCTTCCGACGTTGCAGCCGCCAGCGTGCGCATGATCTTGACGCGACTGACACCCAGCTGCTCGGCGATCTGCTCCTGGGTCATGCCCTCAACATAGTAGAGCCAGACGGTCTTCACTTTGAGATCAGAGGATCTCAACGGCCAGTTCTTGCCTGCCATTTCTGCCGTTCGCTCCCCGGTTTTTCCGTTACCCGTCGATCTATAGCAACAACTCTCCCCCTGTCGTCAACTGTTCAATTGTATTTGACAAAGAACAAATGAACACTATTATGATTACCGAGGACGTGAACAATGTCCCGCGACAGGGAGGAACAGGAACGCCGTCTCACGTCGTTCCTAAGGGAGGAAGCCATGAAGAAAATGACCTGGGGGATGAGCATCCTCACGGCAGGATTTGTCGGTCTGATGATGGCCGGGACCGCATTCGCTGGAACGCTGACGCTTTACACATCGCAACCGGATGCCGACGCAGCACGAACGGTTGAAGAATTCAAGAAGCTTAATCCAGACGTGGAGGTTCAGGTCTACCGTTCTGGGACCAGCGATATTATGAGCAAGCTTGCTGCTGAATTTTCCGCCGGCGCTCCCCAAGCCGATGTGCTTCTGATTGCCGACGCCGTCAGTATGGAAAGCCTGAAAGCCGACAAGCGCTTGTTGCAGTTTCCCGAGGCAAGTCTCGACGGGTTTGAAGCGGGTTCATTTGATCCTGATAAATATTACTTTGGCAGCAAGTTGATTACCACGGGCATTGCCTACAACTCTGCCGCAGAGCAGAAGCCTCAACATTGGTCCGATTTGGAAAAGCCGGAATATAAGGGGATGGTTGTCATGCCGAGCCCCCTTTATTCGGGAGCGGCAGCTTTCCTTCTCAGTGGGTTTGTTGCCAGTGACGGTCTTGGTTGGAAGTTCTTTGACGCCTTGAAGGCGAATGAAGTTGTGAGCGTCCGTGGCAATGGTGCAGTGCTTAAATCCATTGCCAGCGGGGAAAAACCCTATGGGATCCTGGTTGATTTCATGGCGCTTAACGCCAAGGCGAAAGGCTCTCCGGTCGAGTTTGTCTTTCCGGATGAAGGGGTTCCTGCGGTCACCGAACCCGTCGCCATTCTGTCCTCGAGCAAGAATGCCGAGGACGCCAAGAAATTCATCCGTTTCATCCTCTCCGATGCGGGGCAGGAACTTGCGCTCAAACAGGGTTATTTGCCGGCTAAGACATCGGTCGGAAAGCCCGCATGGCTTCCGGACGGCTTGACTGTGAAGATCATGCCGATCGATACGCAGAAGGTTCTGAAGAACACGGATGCCGACAAATCGCGTTTCACAGAAATGTTCGGCGGCTAGGACCAGAGACAGATGCAGAAAATCGCTGTAACCAGCGGTCAGGGCCGGGACAGGGCTCTGATCGCCGTGACGATCATTGTCGTGGCGCTGCTTTCGCTTCTGCCAATGGGGCGCTTGCTTGTCGAGGTTGTGTTCCCGGCTCACGGCACGGCATTGGAGGCAATGAGCCGGGTCTTTTCCTCGTCTGCGACCTGGACTGCGACCTGGAATTCGATCTATGTCGGAATTTTTGGGACCCTTTTTGCGGTGGTATTGGGAACCAGTGTTGCTCTGCTCGTCAGTCTGACCGATATTCGCGGACGGGCGGTTTTCATCTTCCTTTATGTCACCCCGCTGCTGATCGCGCCGCAGGTGACAGCGCTCGCCTGGCTGCAATTGTTCGGTCCGGCGAGCCCCTTCCTCAAGATGATCGGTATGGCCCCGCCACTGGGATCCCGCAATCCGCTTTATTCATCCACCGGGATCATTGCGCTTCTTGGTGTTCAGTATGGACCCCTGGTGTTTCTAATCGTCAGAGCGGGACTGCGGAAGCTGCCCCGTGAACTGATTGAAGCTGCGTTGAGCAGTGGTGCAAAGAAACTGACCGTTCTACGGACAATCATTATTCCCCTGATGGCGCCGTCGATCATTGGAGCGACCGCTCTGACTTTCGTGTCCTGTGTTGGAAATTTTGGCATTCCGGCCTTTCTGGGGATCCCCGCCAACTATCTTGTGCTGCCAACCTTGATCTACCAGCGGTTGAGCGGTGGCGGTCCTGCTGTGCTCAGCGATGTCGCAACCTTGTCGACTTTGATCGGCGTCATCGCGATCGCCGGGATCGTCGCGCAGGATTATGTTTCCCGCTGGCGTGATTACCGGATCGCCTCCACATCGCTTCCGGCGAGTCCGTTTGAACTCGGAGGCTACAGGATATGGACCGAGATCGTGATGATGCTGATTGTCATTGCGGTGCTTGGATTGCCAATCCTTGGCCTTGTCCTGACTTCACTCGTCAGTGCCTATGGCACATCGTTGACTTGGCAAAGCCTGACATTGTCGAACTATTCCTTCATCCTGTTCGAACACGCTGCAACCAAACGGGCGTTTCTCAACAGTTTTGGACTGTCGCTTGCGGCAACATTTTTCGCCGTGCTGATCGCTGTACCCCTGGCCTATATTACGACCTGGCGGAAGCGCTGGTGGACCAGACTGTTCAATCTGACTGCTGAGCTGCCTTATGCGTTGCCTGGTGTTGTGATGGCGATTGCGTCGCTGCTGCTGTTTCTAAAGCCCGTACCGCTGTTCGGCTTTCATATCTACAACACGATCTGGATCATTTTATACGCCTATCTTGCGCGCTTCTTTGTCCTTGCCTTACGACCGACTGTGAGCGGGCTCCACCAGATTGACCGGTCTCTCGAAGAGGCAGCCCAGGTCGCAGGCGCATCTTTGTTCATGCGCTTGCGGACGATCATTTTTCCCCTTGTCGCGCCCGCGACGCTTGCCGGTGGTGTTCTCATCTTTCTGACCGCGTTCAGTGAACTGACGGTATCTGCTCTTTTGTGGGCGTCAGGCTCTGAAACAATCGGTGTGGTCATCTTCTCCTTCGAACAGGGGGGCGATTCCACCTATGCCGCGGCCACGTCGATTGTAACAATCGTGGTCACAATCTTTCTCATGCTGTCGACGAACCTGTTCGCGCGGCGTCTGCCTGATGGAGTGCTCCCATGGCGGGATTAAATATTAACAAGGTCACCAAAAGCTTCGGAAACTTCGATGCGCTTTCCGATGTGACGATGGACATCAAGAATGGTGAGTTTGTAGCGGTTCTCGGACCGTCAGGCTGCGGAAAAACCACCCTATTGCGTGCCATCGCCGGCTTTGAAAAGATCACCAGCGGCGCAATCTTGGTGGGTGACAATGTCATGTCGGCCGCCGACAGGCATGTTGAGCCGGAAAACCGCCGGGTCGGCATCGTGTTTCAGAACTACGCGTTGTGGCCGCATATGACGGTCGCGGAAAACGTCGGCTACAGTCTTCGCGTTGCGCGCGTTGCAAAGCCGGAACTGGACCGCCGGGTGACGGAAGCTCTGGCATTGGTTGATCTCACGGGCCTGGGTGATCGGCGCCCCGCCAATCTGTCGGGTGGTCAGCGTCAGCGCGTGGCGCTTGCGCGGTGTCTGGTTGCAGCACCTTCTTTGGTTTTGTTTGATGAGCCTCTCGCCAATCTGGATGTGCACCTGCGCGCTTCCATGGAGGACGAGTTTGCATCTTTTCACAAACGAACAGGCACAACCATTGTCTACATCACCCATGATCAGGCAGAAGCCATGGCGTTGGCGGACCGAATTGCGGTGATGGACAAGGGAAAACTGATACAATTCGCAACGCCGCAGGAGCTTTATGAGCGGCCTCGGAGCGAGATGGTGGCTTCGTTCATTGCCAATGGCATGGTGCTTCCCGCGCAAGTCGTCAGCGCGGAAAGGGATGGACACTGTGCGGTTGAGGTGTTTGGACAGAAGGCACTCATGCGCTGCGTGCCGGGGCAGGGGGTGCAAGCTGACGCAAAAATCTGCATAAGATCGCAGAATATCGCGTTGTGCGACGATAAGGGCATTGCGCTTACAGTCCGGCGCCGCATCTATCGCGGCGGCGGCGCACGGATTGAAGCCTGTCCTCTCGATCACCCGAGCACGGAACTGACATTTGATCTTGCCGATGGCGTCGGCGGCCAGCAAGGTGAAACGATCCATATCGCGATCAATTCAGGCTGGGTCATTCCCCAGGGAGCGGCGCTATGATGATCGATCTTTATGGCGGTTTTGGCGAGAAGGGGCGAACCAGCGTCGGCATCCGCAGCGATTGCCGCCTTTTGTTCGACGCGGGCATCAAGGTGGGGGCAAAAGGACGTGATTATTATCCGGCCATTGCCGAACGCGATGTTGCGGGGCTGGATGCGGTGTTCATCTCGCACGCCCATGAAGACCATATCGGTGCGTTGTTCTGGCTTCGCGCCTGCGGATTTCAAGGCACATTCTACATGACGCGGGAAACGCACGAAGACGCGGAAGCGATGTTGAACCAATATGCTGATCCGTCCCATCAGCGGGCGCATCCGCTGAAAGACGCGTGCATAAAACTGTTCACGCCAGGGCAATCTATTCGTATTGGTGACAGCGAGATTTCATCCGGTCGCTCGGGACATGTGGCGGGCGGGGTCTGGTTTTCGGTGACCACACCATCAAAGCGTGTCGTGTATTGCGCGGACGTTGTTCCAAACAGCGCCGTTTTCGTCATGGACGCATTGCCTCGCTGTGACCTCGTCATTCTGGACGCCTCCTATGGTGGCGACCCGGTTTCTGCACGCGATCGCATCGGCCAGATTGGAGATTTCATGAACGCGCACAGCGGCAAGCTGGTTGTTCCCGTGCCGCTATCCGGGAAACCGCTGGAGCTGATGGCGATTTTGCCCGGATCTTTCGCAATCCATCACGACATGCGCCGGTCGCTGATTGCCCAGATCGACGTCCCGGATGCACTGTCTGCTCAAACAGCGCGAAGCTTACAGCGCAAACTGGATCGAGCATTGGACTGGCGGGAAGGATCTGCTTTGCCCGATTGCCCGTTGATGACATATGACGGAATGGGCAGTGCCGGGCCGTCAATTGAGGCGCTTAGACAAGCTGTCGATGAACAGGCAGCCGTTCTATTGACGGGACACGTTCCCGAAAACACGCCGGCTCAGGCCTTGCTCGAACAAGGGCGCGCAACCTGGATCCGGCTTCCCACCCATCCAACCCGGTCCGAGAACGTGGCGTTGTGGCAGGCAGCTGGAAAACCCATGGCCCTGGGGCATTCGTGCACATCCGAGAAACTTGAAGAATTAAAGCCCTATCTGACCAGCCTTGTTACCACAGCGACATCAGGCTCGCAGCTGTCGATCTGAATGGAGATGAAATGAGAATTCTTGTTGCAAACGATGATGGCATAGCCGCACCAGGCCTTGACCGCCTGATCAAGGCTGCACGGTGCCTGAGTGATGATGTGTGGGTGGTGGCCCCTGATGGCAAGCGGACCGCTGCCGGAGCATCGATCACCATCGGACGACCGCTGACGATGGTGGAGCATGCCGAGCGCCGATACGCCTGTTCAGGCACGCCGGCAGATTGTGTGGTGGCCGCAATGACCTGGCTTTTTGACGGACAGAAGAGGCCGGATCTCGTGCTGTCCGGGATCAATGACGGTCGCAATGTCGCTGAGGATCTCGCTTATTCCGGCACATTGGGGATCGCGCGTGAGGCAACGTTCTGGGGTATTCCAGCCATCGGATTCTCACGTGTCAAACAAGCGGCGGACGCCGAAAGCGACATCGAATGGCTCGCAGGTTTTATCCGCCGGATCGTCGCGCAGCGGGAGGCGATTTTCCTGGAAGGACACTGGTTGAGCGTCAATCTGCCGGACGCTTTGCCCGCGGCAATCGTTCAACCCCGTATCGGTCGCGATAAGATTGGCACCCGGGCGGAAATCCTGTCGAAGACAGGGGACAGGACAGAGATCATCGTCCCGCGCGGACGCGCGCATGCGGCGCAGGCCGGTGACGACAATGACCTGATCGATCGCGGCAATGTTTGCGTTAGTCGCCTGAACTGGTTTGGTGAAACGGTGCTTGACGCGCAGAGCCTGGCTGTCATCGGGCGAGATTGAGACTGATCGGCTGAGCGAATGGGCGCGAACGGTCTGGGGAAGGCTGTCGGAGCTGTTTTATGGAATCGACGATAATCATAATCAACCTGTGCGGTGCGGTTGCACTTTTGCTGTTTGGACTGACGCAGGTGAAAGATGGGGTGCAACGGGCGTTGGGGGCCAGTCTGCGTGCTGGGCTGGCGCGCGGCACCAGCACGCGGCTCCGTTCCTTTTTCGCCGGCTTTGTCGCGACGATCGGTCTTCAGAGTTCCACTGCAACTGCACTGATGGTTGCCTCTTTTGTGGAACGCGATTTTATCCAGCAAAGCATGGCACAGATTGTTCTGTTGGGCGCTAATGTCGGCACAGCAGTCACGGCGTGGATTGTCGCCACCGGAATAGAATGGATGTCGCCATTGCTCATCCTCACCGGCATGGTCATACAAAAGAAGGCGACAGGCAGCCGGCGCGGCCTTGGCGCCATGCTGATGGGTGTTGGGCTGATGCTGCTGTCATTGCACCTGCTCAGTATGGCGACGGAGCCGCTGCGTCATTCGCCGGCCGTGGCAAGTTTCATTGCCATGCTGAACAATGCCTGGCCGGTTGCGCTGCTGTTTTCTGCGGCAATTGCGGTTATTTCATCATCGAGTCTGGCGGCCGTGGTGCTGATCCTGTCTCTTGCGACGACCGGCGTTCTGCCTCAAGCCTTGATCATTGTACTGGTTCTTGGCGCCAATCTGGGTGGCGCTGTGCCACCGGTGATCGCTTCCCTGGGCGGCGAGGCCTCCGCAAGACGGGTTACTTTGGGCAATCTGATTGTTCGTGCGGTTGGTTGTCTGATCGCTCTTCCTTTCGCCCAATATGGCGCAGATCTTGCCGCGAACCTATCGCTGTCACCGGCAAAACTCCCGGTCGATGCCCATCTGGTGTTCAATATTGCGCTTGCGATGGTCGCATGGCCGCTTGCCGGCGTGTTTTCCAAATTGATGGTTCGGCTGGTACCCCAACCTCAGCAAAATGAGACAGGCCCGCGCTTTCTTGATGGGCAGCAACTGACGACCCCGGTCATGGCGCTGGCGAGCGCTACCCGCGAGGTACTCGGTATCGGTGATCTGATCGAGCGTATGCTGATGCGCGCCTCTTCGGCATTTCATAACAGCGACCCCGCTGCGGCGACAGCTATTTCAGAGCTCGAACAGCGTGTTGATTTTCTACATCAGGAAGTGAAGGTGTATCTTTCGCAACTCGGTCGCCAGGAAATGAGCACGGAGAATGAACGGCGATCCGCAGAGTTGATCGATTATGCGGTCAATCTGGAACATATCGGTGACATTATCGAGAAAAGCCTGGTGCCGACCCTGGCCAAGAAAGCCGCATTGGGTCTGACGTTTTCAGAGGACGGATTTGGGGAGCTGACCCATCTCTTCGATTTGACGGTCGACAATCTCCGGACCGCCCAAACGATTATTGCGACCCGAGATTTCAACCTTGCGAAGCGTTTGATGGAGATCAAGATCGAAGTCCGCCGCATGGAGAAGTTTTCCTCCGAACAACATCTGGCAAGGCTTCGTGACGGAAGGATCGAGAGCCTGAGGACAAGTTCCATCCATCTCGATATGCTGCGCGATCTCAAACGCATCAATGCGCATATTGTCTCCGTCGCGCATCCGATATTGGAGGAAGCGGGGCTGTTGAATGATAGTCGGGTCGTTTCCGCATAGGGACACAATGAATGGGCGACATCCGGTCTTCGGAGCGGCCTTTGCAATCCCCACAGGCTCCCATTGATCAATTTCTATCAAAGAGACTGCGCTTGCCGTCGAAGGGTCCAGATGAAGCCTGCCGCACGCCGCTCGACGCCACGATTTGCGAACTGGCGATCGAATTCTTTACCGGCGGACATGCAGAACCGAGCTCTTGCGCCGGTTGACCTCAAACATGTCACGGCGACGGAAAGGCTGTTCAACCAGGCGCTGTCGTGTGATCCGGTCCTCCACGACAGCGAGATGGAGCGCGAATGGTTCGTCGAAGGATTTTTCTGTGTTGCATATGGTTCCCGCGATATGTCCCATCACAACAGCCTGGAGGTCATCGACTAAAAACATGTCGATAGCGGCGCGCGCATGATCGGCTAGGGTCTATGGCTCGGGGATTTCACCGGGCCGGTAGTTTGGCAATCGGCTGGCGGGAAGGATCGATATGAGAGCGAGACCCGCCATGATGAGGAAGCCGATCTTAAGGGCGAGCAGGCGAGACTCGGTATTGATCCGCAATGCTTCGGCTTTCTGCTCCGGGCTAGCCGATGTCGCATTAATGACAGTTTCCAGCTGATCATTGCTGACGAAGGTGATGCTGTCGAGATTAACCTCCGACTGAATCTCTATCGGCAAGGTCGGGTTCTGAGCCAGTTGCCGCATGACGGCGCTGCTGAGCAGGCCGACAAGGAGAGCGCCTGCAACGGCAGTACCGACTGCGGCTGCAAGGTTGTTGGTGGTTCCTCGCAAGGAACCGACATCTCCGGCAAGTTCCTTTGGCGATGCGGTAACCAGCACATTGAATAAAAGCGTGACGAGTGAACCTTGTCCGATGCCAAACAGGATCAGGCCGAAAAGGACCGGAACGGAACTCCAGTCGTTACGGACGACAAAGGCCAGCCAGATAAGAGCCACGGCACACAGCCCGAAGCCGAAACGACCGATCTGTCGTGGTGTGAGTTTTCCATAGGTCCTCACGATCAGCATTGCTGCGAAGAAGACCGTCAGGTTGAACGGAAGCATGGCGACGGCAGTTGCAAGTGGCGAGCGTCCCTGGACGATCTGGATATAAAGCGGCACCGAGAAATTCAGTGCGGCTTCCAGCGCGACAACCGCAAACATGGCGAATACCGCAGCACGTTCCTGCGGTGAATCCAGCACCTGCAGCGGCAGCAGAGGCGTCTTGTTATTGGCTTCGCGGCGGCGCGTCCAAAGAAAGAAAGCCTGTCCCAGGACAATTCCGAGCAGGATGAGGATCGGTGCAGGGGAGAGACCTAAGACATCAAAGGGAGCTGTCGGGCGTGCAAGCATCAGTCCCCAGCCGTTCAGATTGTTGAATCCGAAGCTGATGGAGATGATGGCTGCCGCAGCGAAGACAACGCCTACCATATCGATTTTCACGTCTGGTCGTCCCCGATCTGGCTTCAGCCGAAAGCTGAGAACCAGAACCAGCGCGGATACAGCAATCAGGATGCCGAAGACGGGACGCCAGCCAATATAGGTGCCAAGCACGCCGCCAATCAGGAAGGCCAGGACGCCGGCACCAGCGCGCGCAGAGCCGAGGGCCCCGAGCGCGGTTGCCTGTTGATTGCCCTGGTAATTCTCCGCAATCAGGGCAACGAGTGCAGGGACGATGACGGCACCTGCTGAGCCACACAGCGCTTGCGCCGCAATCATGGCGGTTGCGTTGGGGCTAAATGTCATCAGGATCTGCGCAAGCCCGAATAGGATGACGGCCAGTCGGAAGACTTGCAAGGCACCAAAACGTTGCACAAGTTTGGCACCAAGCATCACGAAGCCTGCGACGATCATCGAATAGGCCACGATGCCCGTAGCCACGACCGTTGGCGCAACGCCGAAGCTCTCGACCATGCCGCCCAAGGCGACCGGTAGGGAGGCAACATTGAAAGACATGATCGCCTGACCGAAAGCGATGGCGACCATTGGAATCCAAGAACTGCGTTCTTCGGAGTGTGAAGCGGGTGTAGAAACTGTCATTGCCGATATCCCCTCTCGCCATCAGCCAGATCAATGTATTCAGTCCAGTTCTAGCTTGCCGGTGATGACATGAGCAGATCGAGCCCAAGCCGCTGCGACAAAAATTGCGCGGTCAGTTGTCCCCTGACGCTATTTCCGGCTTCATCGAGCGGAGGGGCGAAGGTACCCAGACCGCCTTTGCCGGGCGATACAGTGACAATACCGCCGCCGATGCCGCTTTTGCCAGGTAGCCCGATCTCGTAGAGCCAGTCTCCTGACGTCTCGTAAAGCCCGGCCGTGAGCATAACCGCAAGGGCATAGTGACAGACATCAGGTTTGACCACCTGTTCCTTTGTGAGCGGATTGACGCCCCCATGCGCCAGGGTGGCACCCATAACTGCGAGGTCTCTGGCACTCACGTTCAGCGAGCATTGCCGCGTGTAGAGCTCCACAGCCTCGACGGGATTGCTGTATATGCGACCTGTGCTTTCCAGCATCCAGGCAATGCTCCGGTTGCGGAAATTCGTTTCCGAAGCTGAAACATAGACCTCTTCATTGACGGAAAGATCGCGCCCGGCAAAACGAGACAGTCCTTGTTGAATGAAACGCCACTTCTCTGCTTCGGTCTTTCCCGGGACTAGACTTGTCGTTGCAATCGCTCCGGCATTGACCATTGGATTGGTGCGTCCATCCTTGTCGCGCTCGATGCCTGCAAGCGAATTGAAAGCGTGGCCTGTCGCATTTACGCCCAACCGCTCACGGGCACCTGTTGCGCCGATCAAATCGCAGATCAGCGCAAAAATGAATGGCTTGGAAACGCTCATAATGGTGAATTCATAATCGGCATCTCCGACGGCGAATAGCTGACCGTCGACACCGGCCACACATATGCCGAACAGGCGCTCGGACACCCTTGCCAGAGCCGGGTATACTTGTGAGTTGCTGCCAAGTCCGACGCTGCCGAACCGCTCATGTGCTTCAATTACAAGTCTTTTGACGTGATCGGCAGGCGGTAATCTGCCCGTCGAGATGAATGTTGCATCGGGATCGACAAGGGGATTCAGCAATTCCATGCAATTCCCTTTCGTAATGCTTCACGGTTAACGTTAAGAAGATCCGAACGCTATGATCTGATCATAAGTTCATCTCGCTTACAACTAAAATTAGGGTCCTATCTTCTAAACCAACCACACCTTACCGCGCATTATCCTATCTGCCGGATCTTATCTGCCGGACATCTGACTGATATACTGGCGCGGGCCTATCAAACAAATACACGCGACGACCTGCTGATTGGCATCCCTTTCGAAGGAGCTCATTTGTTGAAAGTGTCATCCTTTGCGCCGATTTCTTTTCCATTCGTTATCCTCGTCCTAACGTGACCTTCTGGAAATACGGCCGAACGTGGTGTGGAGGTTGAGCATGCAATCGTGCACCATTGGGTTGTTCGTTACCCGCCAGAGATTGCAGATGAGGCACAGAAGCAAAAATATCGAACGCTTGGCTCATGGCGTGTTGACGCGCCCTCTATAAAGGTCAAAGAACGCTGGACTTAGCTGTACCGGGCTGTTGATCGTGACGGTCAAACACTTGATTTCATGCTCTCCAAACGCCGAAGTCTCGCTGCTGCACGTCGTTTCTAAAAGAAAGCCATGGTCAACAACGGTGTTCTCGACAAGTCATCGACAAAGGCGGAGCCTATCTGGCCGCAGCACAGAGCTGCACTGCCCCGGCGTGCACGACAGAAACGTGCTCGATCAACGCAGGAAGCAATGCTATCACTTCAATATGGACAGCAACTACCACATCCATACCGACGGCTCTTTCGACATTGCCTCGCGTGCCGGCGGCTGGGCATTCAATGTCTATGAAGGCGACTTTGAGCGATATGCTGCGTCTGGCAGCGCGTCGGGCCTGTCCAACAACAGTTTCGAAGTTCTCGCCGTCCTCAATGCCATGCGCTGGATCGCCACGGCCATACCGGCGCGCACGGTCACGCTTTGGACCGACTCCGTTTATGTCATGGAGGGCTGCCATCGCCGGCGAGCCATCTGGCGCAGCAATGGCTGGAGGCGGATCAATGCGAACCAGCATGTGAGACCGCGGAAGATTCCTGATCGGGAGATATGGCGGGAACTCGACGACCTTCTGCAACGCTTTCCGCAGGTGGCGGTGGAATGGTGCAAGGGCCATGCAGGCGTTATCGGCAACGAATTGGCTGACAGGCAGGCACGCCATGCGGCGCGCACGCCGCTTACGCTCAAGGCTTCGGCTCCCAAAGCTCTTTTACCATCCAGTTGACGACGGTCAAAAACCGCTTCAGCTGCGCGATCGGATAATCCGGTTCTGCTGCAAACTTTTCGTCAATGGATCAACTGATAGTTTCATTGCTTCTAAAAAGCTGTTTTTGGTTGCCGAGGCCGTATAGCTGTGTCCCATTATGTTCAGAGGCGAATATTGCTATTATTGTAATTTATACATTGAAAATCTGCTATTCGTTTGCGCGCTAAGCCATATCTCTCTTTGAGAAATCATGGCTTTTATAGGGAAGCTTAAGGCCGTTCGATTTTGCGGCTGCGTATGACAAACAGTCTCCGAGATCCAATGCTGCCGGGTGATTTGCCGTGCGGCCATAATCCAGCATGGCATCAAGCGCACCCTGTCCGACACGACTGTCAATTATGATCTCTGGTTGTCGAGAGTTGATTGACGCCGATGAATAGGGCGAGCGCCGGATCATTCCGTTCTTAAAATGGGCGCCATGGTGGGTTGGCGTGTTGGAAAGGGGCGAAACGTCATCAGGATCAGCACGGCCGCCAGCCCCATGCCCCATGAACCGACATACATCAGCACATAGGAATTGAAGCGGTCATAGACCAGCCCACCCAGAAGTGGTCCTGTCGACATTCCAAGGCCGCCCGCCATGGCGGTACCCCCGATGATCGTACCCATCATCTTCAACGGAAAATTCTCCCGTATGATCACGGCGTAAAGCGGCATTGTGCCGGCATAGATGAAACCGACCAGGGCAGCGACTGCATAAAAGGGCGCAAGCGTCGAGACAAATACATAGGCGAGCACGCCAAAGGCCTGGGCGAGAAGTCCCATCACCAATACACGCTGGGCGCCGAACCGGTCCCCGGCAAGTCCGAAGCCGATACGACCAAACATGCCAGCCAGTCCCTCCACGCTATAAATCGAAACCGCTGCGATCATCGGGATGCCGCAGCTCACCGCATAACTCACCGTGTGGAAGATTGGGCCGGAATGCGTTGCGCAGCAAAAGAAATTTGCCAGCATCAGAATGATGAATTGTGGTGATCGTACCGCTTGCGATACTGACATATCCACCTGGAGCGCATCAGCCACGATTTCTTCCGGGACTTTATCCAGTATCGCTGGCGGGCTGCGCAGCAGACATGCTGCAGGGATCATCAGACTGGCCGCAACGCCTGCAATTATCAACATGGCGTTGCGCCAGTCGTGCATTGTCACAAGCCATGCCGTCCATGGCGCCATGGTTATCGGCGCCATGCCCATGCCGGCGGAAACCAGCGATACCGCCAGGCCGCGCCGGGTTTCGAACCAGCTGGTGACGCAAGCCATCATCGGCGCGAAGATGGCGGCCGTCGCTGCACCTACCAGCAGACCGAAAGCCAGCTGGAATTCGCCAAGAGATCCTGCCTGGCTGGCCAGAGCGAGGCTCAACGGAAGAACGAGCGAGCCTGTCACAACGACCGGGCGAGGGCCAAACCGATCGGAGAGGCTGCCCCATATCATACTTGCCGCCGCCATCGCGAGAAAGCCGACCGTCATTGCCGAGGATATTCCTGTGATCGACCACCCGGTCTCCTGTGCGATTGGCCGCAGCAGGACCGGCAACGAGAACATGGCTCCGGCGGCAATACATCCCAAAAGCCCGCCGACAGCCACGATGATCCAACGATAGGAAATGCGCATGCTATTCCCCCTACGTGTTTTCGGCATGCTTGCAAGCCTGAGCAGAACGCGCGCCAACACGCGCCCATAGCGTTGCTATCGGCAACTGACGGCGTTTTACTGCTTGATTGTGGCTCAGCCCTCGGCTGGCTTCCAGTCGGGTGCCGGAATGGTATTCACCATCCAGGGAATGCCGAAGCGGTCGACAAGCGAGCCGAAGCCGGGCGACCAGAAGGTTTCGCCGAACGGCATCACTGCTTTGCCACCCTCGGAAAGCTGCTCGAACCAGCGCTGGCCTTCGGCTTTATCCTGTGTGTGCAACGTGACGTCGAAGCCGTTTTTTGGCTTATCGACGTTCCGTGCCCATTGCACATCCATGTCTGCACCCATCAGGGCCTGGTCGCCGACCTCAAGCCAGCAATGCATCAGCCAGGTTTTGTATTTTTCATCGGTCAGTGGCATGTCAGGCGGGCCGTCGCCATAGGGCATTGCCGCGGTGATCTTTCCGCCCAGAACCCTGGCATAGAATTCGAATGCTTCCCGGCATTGGCCTTGAAAGCTCAAGCTGGTGACGATCTTCATAGGGTCTCTCCCATTGAAATTTGACGCGTCGGTCGCATTCAGAACCATCCATAACCGGGCTGGCCGCCCAGTCCGTCCTGCAAGGTTTTCCTACTGGCCCAGCGTCGCGATGATCGCGATATTTCCCGCCACGCCAAAGCTTGTGGTCAGGAAACGCCATCAAACTCTTCCTCTATATATTGATATCAACCTAATTATTCATCCATGTCAATCCGACATCCGCACAGCCGATCGGCGACAGGGAAGAGCTTCAAATTGAGTCAGATTGCGCGCCGCGACGCCTGGGCTGACGGGTCAACACAATAATCGCGTCGCTGACATCAATTTACGATGCAAGCCGGTCCTCAAATTCATCGAAAGTCGACATGCGTAAATCCGACCAGCAGGTCCCTTAGGTCCGTCGTTGCAAAGTCATGTGAATGTCGCCGCGACTTTGAAAGGAGGGCTCGTCTTCCGGTGCGGCGCACCGATCAATCTGCAATCGGCACGGATCGGCCGCGCATCAAATACGCTGCTTGCCAGGATTGTCTTCACTATTGAGGAAATGGGCCGCGCTAGGCGGCGCGAACCCAACGGTCTGGTCCTGTCGACTGTCATTCTGGTCGGTCTCGCTTCGCTCGGTCTGGGTCGGCAACCACAATTATTTCGGACTGACAGCCATGACTGCTACAACCGCAACTTTTTCAGATTGGCGCGGCCGACCGCGGCATAGATCAAATTCATCAAACCAATCGAAACCGATCCATAAATATTGTGGTCAATCATTTTATAGAATTTCCAGCAATATTTCTCGGTATGTAAAGATTTTATTGAGAAAAATACTCGCTCATTAAAATATCTCTAGAATTTGATTTGACAATTTCAAGGGGAATTATTATAAGGGGCGCATCGATATTTTGTTGAAGAGTTTTTGCTTATTGCACATTTAGCACGGTGCGCTGAACGAACCCCCTTTTTAAAAATCGTATCAATTTACGCCACGCATTGTCGTGCCGTCATGTGTAATCTTACGAAAGGGTTCATCATGAACACCGGAACAGTTAAATGGTTCAATTCTACAAAAGGCTTCGGCTTCATTCAGCCTGACAACGGCGGAGCGGATACGTTCGTTCACATCTCGGCGGTTGAGCGTTCGGGCTTGTTTTCACTGACAGAAGGCCAGAAGTTGACTTATGATGTCGAGCAGGATCGTAAGTCTGGTAAGATGTCGGCTTGTAATCTTCAGGCTGCGTAACGCAGTTTTCTTCTGTTCATTGACCACGGATGTACTGGCATTGAATCTGAGGATCGCGTCTAAAGGGTCGAGTGCACGCTCGGCCTTTTTTATTTGCTGCTAAACGAAGTTATCCGATCGTGAATAGGGATGTTTAATTGCATAGGCCATCAAATCGTCCGGTCTTGAACGACGCCCTCTCCAAGATTGAGGAAATTCTTCGCTTTATCCAACCGGCAACCAGCCGGTGTCCAAATCCCGAGCAAGCAATTTTCAGCGATTGGTCGAAGCGGTCTAACGTCTTGCAGTGCGGTGGCGTGGGTTGCTTAAAGAGCCGTGCGCGTTCGCAATACAATTCGTGAAACAGGAGATCAGGGAATTGATGAAACAACAGTCCAAGAACACGCTTTTCAAACCTGTTCTATCTCGGATGGAAACGCAGAAGGCCGCAACCGACAAGACGGCCAAGGCGATCCTGATCCAGGAAAAAAACGTGATCGACGCCAAAACACAGCGTTTGAAGGCGGCAAGGATCGCGCGAGATCAGAAGCGTTGACAGCAGCCATAGCAGATATGCTGCAGGCTCGTCAGAGCTGAAAATATCGATCAGGTGCATGCTGACGTTCATGGAAACTGCAGCGAGAAGGCATTTTTCGCGCGTTAAAGGCACGATGGGCCTTACGGCGCTTCGGTTTCAAGGTGCGAGGCCGCGCCCTGCCGCATAGCGATAGGTTTGGCGAGCGTGATCTGGCTGAAATGCGCCTGAGTTGAGCTATTGTGCAAAAGCTCAAAGTGCCCAGGTTCTGAGGAGTTTGCGCAATGTTGACAGGCTCTCATATCCCGCTTCCCGCCCTGCGACAGCGAGTGGTACACCCTCAGCAATCCGACGCATGACATGGGAGGCCCGCAATCGTTGTCGCCATTCGATGAAACTCATGCCGGTTTCGTATCGAAATTTGCGCGTCATCGTCCGACGGCTCATACCGACCTTATCAGTCCAATCATCGATAGTGCGATTATCACCCGGATTATCGAGCAGATCCCGGCAGAGTTTGCGCAGCTGTTTTTCGGAAGGGAGCGGAACCGTATATGGTTGTGGACCGGCATTGCGAATCTCATCAAGAATAAGCGCGCAAAGATGGTGTCCTCTGCCGTTTTCATCGTAGAGCACGGGTTCATTGGCAAGCGCTTGTATGCTTGCATCAAGAAGCGCCGAAACTTTCAGAACTCGTGTTGGCCCCCACAAGCCCCTTAAAGTGCTTTCCTCCAGATAGACGGAATGCATTCTGGTTTCGCCGAATGTTTGCACCGCATGCGGGAGGTCGGGAGCAATGAGAATTGCATAGCCGCTGGGCAGCATGAACGCGCCTTCTTCCGTCATCGCCGTCATGTAGCCGCTATTTCCCAACAGAAGCTGCCCACGCCGATGGCTGTGCCAGCCAAAGTTCGTACTTACTGAATATTCACGATGCATCACAGCGAGCGGTCGCTGGATGTCCTGATAATCAATGGCATGCTTTGGTCGCGTTGTATTGTCCATTTGGCCCAATTTGACTGAAAATGTCATATTTGTTGGAAATTGCAGAATTCTGACCCGATTGCAACCGAGTTTGGCCTGACTCAACAAGGGATGATGAATATATTCTGACCCGCAACGCATTGATATGCGTGTGTAATTTAGAATTATTCTGAATTCCACGATTGCGCAACATCAAAACTGACAGCCACAGCCTGCGGTCTTAATCGTCAGCGGGATATATCTCGTTGGCTTGAAGAACGCCCAGGAGAGCCGAATTGAATACGAGTGGCGCCGCTGCCCGCGATCGAAATACAAATCACAACACAAATTGTTTCTCTTTACAGGCGTTCTTCAAGGCGATGCTCCTGGCAGGGGTGGCTACCCTTGCAGCGGCCGAGCCAATGATGGCTCAGGAAGCGGGTGCTATCCAACTTAATACCATTGAGGTTCAGACAAGCGGAGGCGCCGGCCCGCGCACGCCTGCGAAGGGCTATATCGCTGACTATAGCCGCGCCGCCACCAAAAGCGATGTGTCGCTTCGTGAAGTCCCGCAATCAATTTCTGTGGTAACCCGGGATAATATGGATGACAGAGCCGTTCAGTCGGTGAGTGAAGCGATGCTTTACAGCGCCAATGTGAACGCGCAGCGTTACGGTGCCGATGTGCGCTCTGATTATTTTACCGTTCGCGGTTTCCCCGCAGATCTTTATCTCGACGGCTTGCGCATTCCGCAGATTGCGAGCCAGTCGGGCGGTTACTCCGGCTTCGTCGTTGAACCCTATTCGCTTGAAAGTGTCGAAATTCTGCGCGGCCCAAGTTCAGCCTTGTTTGGTCAGAGTAATGTTGGCGGCATCGTCAATATGGTCAGCAAACAGCCGCGGGCTGACGCGGCGCACGAGGTCTATCTGCGCGGTGGCAGCTTCGGACGCAAGGAACTGGGCTTCGACACCACCGGATCGATCAATAATGATCCGCGGTTGACCTATCGCCTCAATGGCATGTTCCGCGACAGCGATACCTCCTATGATTTTGGCAAGAATAATCGCTTTGCGATCAATCCAAGCCTCGCATGGCGTCCCGATGCAGAGACCAGCCTGATCGTATCGGGCGGCTATCTCAAGGACGATATGGGCCAGGCCGGTGTCATCATTCCGGCTTATGGCAGTGTCCTGCCGAGCCCGTCAGGGCAGAGCATCGCCCGTGATTTCTCCGACGGTGACCCAGGCAATGCCGTTTACAAGAAGGAGATTGGCTACGTCGGATATGCATTTGAACATCGTTTCAATGATACTTTCACGCTGCGCCAGAATTTCCGCTACGCGCACATGAAGACCGACTACCGCAACCTGTTCACCGGCGTGTTGCCCTCGAGTGGCTGGAATGGTCATACGATCCCGCGCACCAATTACCTCGCCCAGCCGGAACTGGACGCAATCGCCTTTGATACCCAGTTGGAATCCCGTTTCGATACCGGGCCATTGTCTCATACATTGCTGTTTGGTGTTGATCAGCAGTGGCAGCGATTGGACAATCACACGGCCTTAGCGAGTGGTCCTTCGCAAGACCTGTTCAACCCGACTTACGACAAATCCATCGTGAAGCTTTCCCCCACCACGCGCCTGTTGCAAAAGCAGTATCAGACGGGGATTTATGTACAGGACCAGATCGAAGCGGGAAATCTGCGCGTTACGCTCGGTGGACGCAAGGATTTTGCCCGCATCGATTCCGAGCAGACGACGCTGTCTACTGGCCGCAGCGTGGATTACCACCAGAATCCCGATAAATTCACCGGTCGCGTCGGTGTGGCTTATATTTTCGATTCAGGCTTTGTCCCCTATGCCCTCTATTCGACCTCGTTCCTGCCCACACTTACTCTGGCGGACACGCCGTTGAAGCCGACAACAGGCACATTGAAGGAAGTCGGTCTGAAATACGCGCCGGAAGGCGAGGATTATTCGGTTACACTCTCGGCATTTGAAGCCGAACAGCAAAATGTCGTCAATCGTATCTCCGGCATTTATTACCAAACCGATGAAGTGCGTGTTCGTGGTGTCGAACTGGAAGGAACAGCAAGGCTGTGGAACCGGTTGAACGTGACTGGCGGATTGAGCTTCCAGGATCCGGAAGTCAGTGAGAGCCAGAATCCGGCTCAGATCGGCAAACTGCCTTACACGGTTCCAAAGAACCAGCAGTCGCTTTTTGTAAGCTATGACATGCCTTTGCCAGACAGCGTGGATGGCACTCTGGTTGTTGGTGGCGGGGTGCGTCGTATCGGCAAGACGGCGGGCGACACGCTCAACACTTTCTACGTGCCATCCTATACACTCTTTGACGCGTTCCTGCGTTACGATCTCGGAAACTATCGCTTGCAGGTCAACGCCTATAATCTTGGCGACAAGAAATATGTGGCGGGGTGCAATTCAACCAGCCAGTGCTATTTTGGCCAAGGCCGATCCGTTGTGGCAACGACGAGTGTTCGATGGTAGCAGCCTTATCGCGTCGAAGCTTTGTGGTGGGTGCGGCTTTGGCCGCGCTCACGCGCGTCAGTTCTGCGCACGTACCCCGCAAAATTGTTAGCCTCGAATGGGCGGAGACAGAAATGGTTCTGTCATTGGGGCTTGTTCCCTCGGGCGTGGCTGATCTGGCTGGCTACAGGCAATGGGTGGGGATCGGCAATGAAGCGCTTGGTGGCACCATCGATGTTGGGGGGCGTCAGCAACCGAGCCTTGAGGCGCTGATGCGCCTGAAACCGGATCTGATCGTGACCTCCGCATTGCGCCATGCGACCATTGCGGCTCGATTGAAAACAATCGCGCCGACGCTTCTCCTGGATGCCGGCACCGATGCCGCAGATTTCTATGCGGCCACAAAACGCGATCTTTCAACGCTTGCAACAGCCATCGAACGTGCGGCGCTCGGGGAGGCCGAATGGCAGTCATTTGAAGAGCGGCTTGCTGCTGTTCAACGAAGAAACCGCGATTCCGTCAAGCTCATCGTTGCGCAGCCGCTGCCTGGGGTTGCCCGGTTGCGGATTTTCACCTCCAATTCTCTGATCATGAAGACGCTCACAAAAGCCGGGTTCTCGATCGGTGCCGATTTCGGCACTCAGCCGTTCGGCTTTACGACAATTGGACTTGAGGAACTGGCCTCGCTGAACGGCGATATCAAACTGCTGATGCTCGGTGAAGCGGTGCCTGATGAGCTTAGCCAAAGCGCCATCTGGCCTGTTCTGCCGATGGTTGCTGCCAAACAGGTCTATACGATCGGTGGTGATATCTGGCCATTCGGATCCACCCGATCAATGGCGCGCCTTGTTGAAAAAGCGACCGGCGCGCTGGCAATCTGAAGAGACAGCGTTCGAAGCTACCGGTGCCATTATCTCCAACGACTGCATAGCTTGTTTGATGGGCTGAGCCGGGATTCAATCGTCAAATTCAAGCCACTAGCGCGATTGTTTGCGCATCAAGACAATAAACAACGGGGTGCCGATGAAGGCAGTCACGATGCCGGCCGGGATTTCATGCGGCGCAACGATGGTGCGTCCCAGCATATCTGCCAAGACAGTCAGGATCGCGCCGATCAGTGCCGTGACTGGCAGGAGATGCCGATAGCGTGCGCCACAGCATAGACGCGCGGCATGCGGTGCAATCAATCCCACAAAACCGACAGCGCCGACCGCAGCCACGGCGCCTGCAACTGAAAGGGCAGCGAGCATCATTGCCCACAATCGTGTTGAGCCAGGATCAACCCCCAACGCCTGAGCGCCGTCCTGACCGAGGGCGAGGATATCGAGCCGCTTTGCCAGCACCCATGCCAGCAGCGGAAGGATAAGCCAGGGCGCGAGGGCTTCAACATCCTGCCAACTGCGCGCATGGGTGGATCCCGCAAGCCAGGAAAGCGCTTCCGCAACCTGCAGCCTGGCCTCAATCACCACAAGCGTGCTGAAGGCCGATAGACTTGCTGCAATCGCCAGTCCGCTCAAGGCGATGCTTGCGGGCGACGACCGGCGCCCCAGGACCGATATCGAGAGAATGACGCAACCGGCACCGAGCGCTGCGAACAGGGCAAACAGCGGGCTTCCTGGAACGAAGCCAGTCAGGAGCGCGAGCAGGCTCGCAAGCGCGGCCCCTTGCGCAAGCCCGAGCGTTTCCGGCCCCGATAACGGGTTTCGTGTAACGGCCTGAAGCAACAAACCTGCCACGGCCAATAAGGCCCCTGCGCCGATTGCTATCAAAACCCGAGGCATGCGCAGCGTGTAGACGATACTCCAATCGATTTGCCGGCCCAGTGTGCCGTCGCCCAATGTGAGCGCTGCAAAAACTGCTGCGGATAATACCAGCAACAGGGTCCCATAGAGCGGCGCTTTTCGCGCAAAAAGCACCCTCGCCAGCAAGAGATTGGCGCGGCTGCCTGCCTCAGTCTTCACCTTTCGAAGGATCATGATCAAAACCGGCGCGGCAAGACAAGCTGCGAGAATTCCGGTTGGAACGACCCGGCCTTCCTTGCTTAACGCTTGCGCGATAACGTCGGCACCCAACAAGGCGACCGCTCCCCAAAGGCATGCAGCCGGCAACAGAACGCGATGTTTGATCAAACCAATTGCCCGCAGGAAATTTGGGACGGCGAGCCCGATGAAGCCGATCGGTCCAGCGATGGCGACAGAAGATCCGGCCAATAGGACGGACAGTGAAAGCCCAATGATGGCCGTGGCTCTTCCCAAACCAAGGCTTGCGGCAATATCGTTGCCCAAATTCATGATATCAAATTGTCTGCCAAGCATAACCAGCAGCAAAATGCTGGCAAAAACAATCGGGGCAAGCGATACAACCTTGTTCCAGCCGGTCTGATCCAGAATGCCGGAAGACCAGAGAATAATCCCGGATGCACGGTCGTCTGCAGTCAGAATGATTGCGGCGGTGAGCGCGGAAAAAGCCAGACTGACCGCGACCCCCGCCAGCGCCAGCCTGACCGGTTGCGCGCGAAATCCGCCGCCCACGGACAAGCAGACCAGGCCGCCGATCGCGCCGCCCAAAATGGTTGCTGCAAAGGCGGGAAAAGCAAATGGCAACAACAGGCTCGATATGACGAGCGCGAGTTGTGCGCCGCTGGTTACAGCCAGAATATCGGGGGCGGCAAGGGGATTGCGCAGGATCGTCTGCATGATGGTCCCGGCGACCGCCAGCGCCGCGCCGACAAGGATGGCTGCCACAGTCCGCGGCAGCCGGATCGTTTCGAGGATGATCTGTGCGACCGATTGCGGTCTGGAGGGTGCAAGCAACAAATCCTGCATCGTGACCTGGCCACTGCCAGTCACAAGGTCTGCCAAGGACAGAAGGAGCAGCAGCAGAATTCCAAGGATGATCAGGCTTCCCGAAAGCCCGAAAGCGCGCGATCGTATCGTGGGTGCAGCGTTCAATTTCATTTTTTACGGCTGGTCGTCAGGATTGATCCAGCGCGGCAGGCAGAATGGGATCGGTAAAGCCGGATGCTGGGTTATATCGATATTGAAATCAAATGCCTGTTTGAGATGCTGCTTTGTGAAGACGGTTGCAGGTTCCCCTGTTGTCATCACACAGCCTTTGCGCATCAGAATTACATGATCTGCGAGTTCAAGCACCTGGTTGAGATCGTGGAGCACGGCAACGATCGTCAGCGCGCGTTCCCGGTTCAGCTTTTTTAACAGCGTCAGCAGTTCAGACTGGTGCCGAATGTCGAGAAAATTCGTCGGTTCGTCGAGAAAGAGAACAGAGGGATCTTGTGCGAGGGCCAGCGCAACCCAGGCCCGTTGCCGCTCACCACCTGACAGCGATGCCACCTGCCTGTGGCGCAGGTCTTGTAGACCAACCTGCGCAATTGCACCGTCAATAAATCTTTGATCTTCCGGTCCGAGCCTTGACAACAAACGCCGATGCGGATGGCGACCATTTTCAACCAGTTCCTCCACGGTTAATCCAGCCGGCACTTCGGGCATCTGCCCAAGCACCGCGATCTTTCGGGCCAGATCGATGCGCCGCAGATGACTGATATCGGTTCCTTCAAAGAACACCGATCCTTGAGAGGGCGCTTGTAGTCGCGCCATGCTTCGCAGCAGGGTACTCTTCCCCGAACCGTTTGCACCGCAGATAACGGTGATTTTTCCTGGCGCAATGGAGACGCTGACTGCAGCCAAGGCCGATGCATTGTCAAAAAGGACGGACAGATCGGTGACACGGATAATTGCATCGTCCATTCTCTCATCCTCTTCATGCCGGTTCCGTTCGTTTTGGGAATAAGCAACATGGTGGCGACAGGCAAGGGCTATCGCGGACTGAATGGCTGTGCGGCAGAAAATTCGTTTCGGTGCTGCGGCTTCAGTCGCCGCTATACGACAGGATTACCCGGATTGGCTGCCGAGCAACCCAATCTGTCTTATATTGGCCGGAATCCTTTTTGCTCAAAACGGTGAGGTCCGAGAGTCTCTTATCAACCCCAATCGTCACAGCTCTCAATGACTGACTGGCTGCCTATGGAATTCGGCTTGGTCGCGTTGGCAATTGCGCACCCATTGGCGTATCGGGAAGACGCAGGTGATGGGGTCTGGCGTGATGAAACTTGCCGGATCGGCAGACATCAGCCCAAATGACCAGATTTCTGATCATTGCGATCTCGATCAGTCCTCCGGTTTGAGTTCAGCAAATTTGGCGGCCATTGTCGGATTGCCTCGGGTCAGTCGCTTGACCGTCAGATCCTCTGCCTTGTCGTTTGCAAGCCGGAGGTTGTTTGCTGATTTATGCAGCGCTTCTTTTGTCTTTTCCAGGTCTTTGATGGCTTCATCGATGCGCTTGACCGCTTCTTCGAAACCATCCGAGGCCAGACGCCAGTTCCGTCCGAAAGCGGTTTTGAAATCGTCAAGCTGTGCTTCAAAATGGGTGATGTCGACGTTCTGCGCTTTCACCAGCGCCAGTTCCGTCTTGTATTTGAGAGAGCTCATTGCCGCATTGCGTAAAAGCGTGATCATTGGGATGAAGAATTGCGGCCGGACAACATACATTTTCGGGTAGCGGTGCGAGACGTCCACAATACCCGTATTATAAAGTTCACTCTCAGGCTCCAGCAGTGAAACCAGCACCGCATATTCGCAACCCTTGGTGGTGCGATCCTTGTCGAGCTCTTTGAAAAAATCCTCATTCCGCTTCTTTGTTGCGGTTTCGCTATTCTCATTCTTCATCTCGAACATGATCGAGACGATTTCCGCGCCAGTGTCGTCGCGATCGCGGAAGACAAAGTCGCCCTTGCTACCGTCGCGTGCATCATTGTCCTTTTCAAAATAGGCGCGGGGAAATGCGGTCGCCCGAATGCGGTCGAACTCGGTGGCGCAGTGTTGTTCGAGCGTCTCACCGATCATCTTTGTCGACAGCTTCAGCTTCATGTCGCGCAAACGTTCGATCGCCTCGTCGCGATCGCGGAGCTGTGTTTCATATTTGTCGCGAAGAGCCGTTTCGGCCAGTTTTTTCTCCAGCTCGACCCGGGAGAGCCCGTTTTTCAGTGCCTCACGCTCTTTTTCAACGACACTGACCGCTTCGGTTACAGCGAGTTTCTGTGCAAGCTCACTCGCATCAAGTCTGGCCTTCAGGCTCTGGATCTCGGCGTCCTTGGAGGATGCAGCTTTCTGCAATTCGGAGACGAGCTTTGCCTCGGCGAGTTTCGACAGCGCGTCCTGATCGCGTCTGGCATTCTCGAGATCGTTGAGCAGGCTGTCTCGCTGCTTTTCAATCGCACTCAAAGCCTCGGCGACAGCCAATCTGCCTGCAACCTCGCCGGCTTCAAGCTTCGCCTGCAGCTTCTGGATTTCAGAATCCTTCGCTGAGGAGACGGTCTGCAATTGGTGGGCGACTTTGGCCTTAGCAAGTTCCACAGCGTTGCGCTTGTCCTGTTCGGCCAGTTCCAGGCGCTCATGCAACTGCATCTCGAAGTCAGAGTCTCGAACCTGCTTTAGGATATCTGCATATCCGGCCTCATCAATCTTGAAAGCCTTGCTGCAATGGGGGCAGATGATCTCATGCATGAATGTCTTTTATAACCTCTGGCTTGCACTGTTTTGGAAGCGGGGAGCAGGTGAGATTGGTGGATGATCACGGAAAGGATTTCGATCTGTCAGTCAAGCTATTTAAGATCACCAACAATGGCAACAGAAGCTGCCAAACCGGCTCTGACAGCATTCAGTCCGTTATACGTCCGAAAAACATGGTCGCAAGCATAGGCATTGGCGATTGTTTGCCTGGCTTACCACCGCGGTTGCCCAAGCGACGGGTCCATCGACACCATCTGCTGCGTTGACTGATCCGCATTAAAAAAACTGTGCTTGAGAAAGTTAAAAAATTCAACATTTGGAAATATCAGTCCTATCAATAACTTGTTTTTCAAGGTCGGTTTCAAATGGCCCACCCTTAGCCCCGAGATCGGTGGTCATGTCTTACAATGCGCGCGATGGTATGGGAAGCATCCTGTGACAGGATCGCCGCATCCTGAATTGTTGATCCGATAAAAAGCCTCTGTCCCACCGTTTGGTTTCATTCCGGTTGGAGAGGGCGATCGGCTTTGCTGATCCGCATGTGCGGCCTGTCGCAGTTTGGACAAAGTCCGGCAGCATCATTCGATTACCGGTTAAGGCGGCAGGTTACGAAAGCCCAGCGATAATGGGTGCTGCCCAGCAAAAGTCGCTCTTACAATGTAAACCGCAGCAAACTGCCTTGGATTGATAGCCGGCTTTCATGGTGGCGTAAGCCGAACAGCGCGGAACAAAGCGCTGCCATTCTCGTTTTAAAAGGGAAGGGAAGGCCAATGAATAGATTTTGGGACAAGCCGATTGAGGTCGCCGGAATCAATGGCGTGACCAATCATATAAGGAGCGCTGAGGAAGCGGCCGCTTTCATTTTGGATCGTTGGCCTGCCGAGATGACGTCAACAATGCTCAAGCCGCTTGAGAAACTGATTGCAGTTCTCGACGATGGTGTCTGTCCAGAAGATGCAAGAGCGGAGTTTCTGATCGCGATCCAGCATATACACCGATTGCATAGCTGATTTCTCACGAACGCTGGGCGATCGAATCGGGCTGATTGCCCTGCCCGCGCTTTCCCTCCGGAAATTTCGCACGAACCAAAAAGCCACAGGCTGACCTGTGGCTTTTTGAAGTGAGATTTCACTCACTGCATCAAGACGGAAATTCGCCTGTTCTCCTCAAGCGCGCCATTCACAAAGGCACGCGCTTCATCGTCAGCCAGCCCTTCAAGTTGTTGTTGAAGGAGCACAGCTTCCTCCGACATGCTGATGATCGCTGCATTTCGTGTGTCCGCGTCGAGTTGCGCAAT
Organism: Brucella sp. NBRC 12953; assembly: GCF_040369775.1. NCBI lineage: Bacteria > Pseudomonadati > Pseudomonadota > Alphaproteobacteria > Hyphomicrobiales > Brucellaceae > Brucella > Brucella sp. NBRC 12953. The sequence continues at coordinate 99,447 of NZ_BAABSV010000007.1, read as the reverse complement.
GACCCTGCGCAAGGCATTGCGCGAACTGTAAAGCTGTCCCATCAAATGAGGCCAACCGGTATCTTCATTCGCCAATCTGGTCTGTCCGTTTTAACAAGCCTTCCCGTGCACCTGAATAATAATTACCGACACGAGACTTGGTTCCCGATGGTTTCGGATTCTGTGTCAGGATGAGGTTTTTCCCGTGTTCGCGCGCAGCTTGAAGAGAGGTGCAGTCATTTCAGCTTCCAGACCGGAGGGTTCGTAGCGCAGAACAACGTCTCCGGTGCCGAGCAGTCCGGTTCGGATCAGCTTGGTTCCAAATCCCTTGCGGCTCGGCACTGTGATCTGAGGACCGCCGACCTCTTTCCAATGAAGGGTCAGGGTTTCGGTACCGTCCTGCTTGGAAATCTCCATCTCGATCTTCACGCGACCGCGCTCCTTTGACAGCGCGCCGTATTTGATGGCATTGGTTGTCAATTCGTGGATGAGCAGCGAAATCGATGCCACGCCCTTTGAGCCGATCGCAATATCGGGACCATGGATATCCATTTTCTCTGTCACGCCCAGAGCCGCGGCAATATTGCCCACCAATTGCGACAGGGAACTCTGTGCGCTGTTATGCAGTCGCAAGATCTCATGTGCCTGACTTAACGCGTTCAGTCGCTCGGTAAATTTGTGGCGCTGTTCGCTGTCGGCATCGATAAATGTCTGATTGGCGATTGAATTGACGATGCTGAAAGTGTTTTTGATGCGGTGCGCGAGTTCTGAATTGAAAATCAAGGCGCGCTTTTCAGCCTCGACCTTTCCGGTCGTTTCGACAACGGTATCGATCATTCCGCCGACATCACCGCTCTGAAGCCGGATCGGGCTATAGCAGAACGTGAAATAGCATTGTTCTGGATATCCGTAGCGATTAATGACCAGCGGAAAGTCCTCGATAAAGGTTGCTTCCCCTTGATAGGCCTTTTCGACAATGGGCAGGATTTCAGGCCAGGCCTCCGCCCAGATATCCCTGAAAGACTTGCCCATGCAGTTTTCTTTCGCTCCGAGGATTGGACGGAAAGCATCGTTATAGAAGGTGATGTAACCGGGCCCCCAGACAATCGCCTTGGGAAAATGCGATGCCAGCATCATCTGTAATGCTGTTTTGAGCGGCTCAGGCCATTGCGAGGGGGCGCCCAGTGCACTGCTGTCCCAATCGAAACTGCGGATGTCCTCCGCTGATGGTCCTTCTGCGTTCAAAAACGCAAACTCATTGTTCATCAAGGTCTCTTTCACATCTGGCTAGCAAGAGAACTGATGATCAGTTGCTGCGTTCTGGAACCTTACTTTAGAGCATCCTTATCCGTTAAGGCAATCCGCTGCCCGTGTGCATTCCGCTAAACCACCCTAAGGCGATGATGCCAATCGATAATTTCCTTGCACGCAAGACTCCCTGCATTAAGTTGATCAGGAAGCTGGTCGATTTGCCGCACAAGGAGACGCGATGAAACTGTTCATGTTCCAGATTGGTGGCGATTGTGGCGGCTCGAATGTCGAGTTGCATGACATCCGTTTCTCGGTCGGAATGATTGCCCAGGACTGCTATGATGATCTGCGCGATCAATGGTGGGGCAACCCGAAAAGCCTGCATGTCGATTGTTGGGGAGAAATCCGTCATGTGGACGGATATGACATCCGGATTGTGCCCCGCCGCAGGAATTCCGACCTCAACAAGCTGTTCTTCATCAATCTGGGTGGATATGACCCGGCCGAATTCGGAGAGTTGCATCGCAACGTGTTGCTGGTTTGCCCGGACGCACGTTCAGCCAAGGCACGCGCCCTGTCCGAAATCCAGCACTGGTCGCAGCCTCACAAGGATAAGGCTTTCGAAGTCGAGAAGGCCGTCAACATAAGCCGGGACGTGGAGGCGAGAGGCTATTCGATTGACCTTGTCCCCTCGCCAATTGAGGCGCAATTTGAGTTTGTCTGCAAATATATCAAGCTCGGCAGATAAATGCATGCAATCAAACGCCGATGTCTCACGGTCACGGCCAAAGCGGCGGCGCCAGGATAGGCTACAGCGCCATCGTCTTTAGCGGCTCGGGCTTCTTGCCGTCCGGCAGAATGGTCTGAAGATGATCATAGACCACGTTCGCGCTGAAAGGTTTGCGCACAAAGACCGCGCCTTTTGGCAGTTCGTCGGCCTCTGGCTGAGCCATGCCGGAAGCGATGAGTATCCCGATATGTGGCCAGTCTTTTGAGCAGCGGCGTGCAAGATCAAAGCCGGTCAGTTCACTGGGCGGCATCTGGACGTCGGTGAACAGCAGTTGAAACCTATCGGCGTCAGCCTCGAGCAATTCCAATGCCTCTTCAACATTGCTCGCCTCCTTGACCCGGAAACCGGCCGTCTCCAGAATGTCGACAGCGTCCATGCGGATAATGACATCGTCATCGGCCACCAGCGCGTAGGGTGTTTTGTTGTTGGTCATTGAAATTCCTCACAATGGATTGCTGATAACAACACCCATGACGCGGAAACGATCCCTCGTTTCTTCAATTTTCCCGAAAAATTTCAATTCGCTAACCGGCGCTGGGATGGCCGCAAACGCCGACCGGCCATCCTCAGGCCGCGGTGCACGGTCAATGCCTGCACCAGCCTTTAAGGCAGCAATGGCCTTCAGCGTGGCGGTCGTCTGCAGTCCTGAGCCGCATTCCATGCAAAACGCGACCCGTAACCGCCGCTGCGGTCAGACGGGGTCGTTGACTTTTCGTGCAGTCCTGATGATCTCGACGACCATTTCCGAGGCCTTCTGTAAGGAGGATACGGGAAGAAATTCGTAAATGGAGTGGAAGTTATGCGCGCCGCAAAACAGATTGGGGCATGGCAGGCCTTTTTCCGACAGCACCGCGCCGTCATAGCCACCACGCATCGGCACAGGCCGTGGCTCGACACCCAGTGTTTTCATGGCTTCAAGCGCGATCTGCACCGGATAGTGGTTTTTGCCGCGCAGCGTTTCGGCGACGTTTCTATAGACGGCCTTATAATGGACACCGACACTGTCTTCACCATAAAGCCGGTTGAAACTCGCCGCCAGATTCTCAATGAATGCGCGCCGCGTTTCGTAACCTTCCGTTGTAAAATCGCGAATATCGACGGTGAGTTTCGTCTCGGCTACGCTCCCCTGGATCGCCTTGACCCAATAATAGCCTTCGGTACCCTCGGTATATTCGGGTCGCTCACCGGCTGGCAGCATCGCAATAAATTGTTGGGCATAGAGAATGGCATTGCGCAGCTTGCCCTTGGCTGACATTGGATGCGCAGGCTGGCCCTTGAAAGTCAGGTGAAACTCTCCGGCGTTCCAGTTTTCATAGACGATTTCCCCACGCGCACAGCAATCAAGGGTGTAGGCGAAATCGGCATTGAGGGAGCTGACATCGAGAGCCTTGGCACCGAGCAAGCCAATTTCCTCATCGGGTACGAACACCACTTTGATGGTGCCGTGTTCGATCTCTGGATGCAATGTCAGAACCTGCATGGCGTGCATGATTTCGGCAATGGCTGACTTGTTGTCTGCGCCGAGCAGACTGCTGCCATCGGTGACGATGATCCTATCACCGATATAGTGCTGAAGCTCGGGAAACGCCTCCAACCGCATGACTGAACCGGTCGCTTTGTTGAGCAGAATATCTCCGCCCGCATAATCGACCACATGCGCGTGCGTGTCGGTCGTGTATTCGGCCGATGTATCAAGATGCGCGACCCAGGCAATGGTGGGAAACTGCGCCAGTCGGCTTTGGGCGACATTGGCGGGCAATGTGCCGACGACGATCGCATGCTGGCGCTCCTCGACCTCCATCCCGAATTCCCGCATCTCATTGGCGAGAAGTCGGGCAAGATCATGCTGTCCTTGGCTGGAGGGCAGGCTGCCCGCATTGGGTACGGCGGTGGTGTTGATGCGGGTATAGGCTAAAAAGCGCTCGACGATATCCATGTTATAAGTCTCGGCATCCTGTCAGTATACGTCCCCGACTGCTGCGGGGCGCTTGAAAACAAGCGGGGGCTCTCACCCGCTTGTCAGAAATTTGCGTGACGCGCGTCGCCGCGGGCCTATTCCTCTATGTCCACATCCTCGAAGAGATAGCCACCAAACGGGTCGATCCGGAAGTTCTTGACCTTCTTGCTGACCGGCTGTTCGACGATCTGATGGGCGATTGTCAGCCACGGCGCCTGTTGCTTGAACACCAGCTGGGCCTGTTCATAAAGCCTGCTGCGCTCAGCCTGGTCGGTTGTCAGTTTGGCGGCCTGGATCAGCTTTTCGAAATCCTGATCACACCAGTTGGCGCGGTTGGCGCTGCCGATAGCCTGGCAACTCAAGAGGGCCGCCAGAAAATTGTCGGGATCGGCAATGCCCCCGGTCCAGCCGAGCATCACCGCGCCATCGCGGTCTTTCTCGAGCGAGCGCTTGAGATATTCACCCCAGTCATAGGTGACGATTTCAGCGGTGACGCCGACCTTGGCAAAGTCGGCCTGAATAAGTTCGGCCGCCCGGCGTGCATTGGGCATATAGGGTCGCTGCACAGGCATCGCCCAGATCTTCATCTTGAGATCCTTCACCCCGGCTTCCGCAAGCAGCTTGCGCGCCTGTTCGGGATCGTAATCATCGTCCTTCACGGCCTTGTTATAGCCCCAGACACTTGGCGGCAAGGGATTGACGGAGACGACTGCGGAGCCCAGATAGACCGCATCGATAATCGCCGGCTTGTTGACTGCCATGTTGAGCGCCTTTCGCACGCGAACGTCGTCAAATGGCTTTTGCTGCGTATTATAGGCCAGGAAGGAGAGGTTGAGACCCTCCTTGTTCTGCATTTCGATGGCAGGATCCTTCTTCATCTCCGCAATATCCGCTGGATTGGGAGCAGCAATGACGTGGCATTCACCCGTACTGAGCTTCTGATGGCGCACGGCTGCGTCCGGGGTGATCGCGAAAATGAGATTGTCGATCTTCTGCTTGCCGGCCCAGTATTCGGGATTGGCCTGGTAACGAATGGCACTATCCTTCTGATAGGCAACAAACTGATAGGGGCCGGTTCCGATCGGTTGCTGACTGAACTCGGCGATGCGGTTTTCGGCAACCAGCTTATCGCTATATTCCTTGGACTGAATGACCGCGAAGGTCAGCGACAGGCTCGGAATGAATGTCGCTTCGGGCCGCGTCAGGACAAATTTGACGGTGTAATCGTCGACCCGCTCGATTTTTTCGATCAGCGAGGGAAAGGAATAGGCACCAAATTGCGGCCAGGTCCCCTGATTGTAATAGGGGTTGTCCGTGTTGCCCTGGCGGTCGAAGGTGAAGATGACATCATCGGCGTTGAAATCGCGGCTTGGCGTGAAATAGTTGGTGGTGTGAAACTTCACGCCCTTTCGCAGATGAAAACTATATTCCTTGCCATCGGCCGAGACCTCCCAGCTCTCTGCGAGACCCGGTTCAAGCTCGGTGGAGCCGCGCTTGATCTTGACAAGCCCATTGGAGAGATTGCGCGCGGAAGCGTCGTAGACAGCGCCGGAGGTCGTCTGTGCGGCGTCAAACATTTCAGGGGAGGCCTCTGAACAATAGATCAGCGTCTTGGCATAGGCCGCGGTGATCGCCGTGCTGTTGAGCGCAGCCGCGATGAGAGCTGCTGACAAGAGTGTCTGATGTCTTTTCATGAGGCTGCATTCCCTTACTGCCGTGGCAATCGACGTCCCGCCGTTGATCGTTGCAATTCGTCTTTTTCAGCTGATTCTAAACAAAGATGTTGTCATTTGATCCTGCAACGACAGATGACGCAAGCGCAAACGCCACGCCGGTTCAACCTCTTGTTCCGCTCCCCGGGAGTTCGGGGATCATCTGGCGCAACAGATCGCGCAGGATCAGACGCACCGCAGCGGTCGCAGCCGATTGTTCGCGGTCACGCGGGGTAATCAGGCGCACTTCGCGTATGATCGCCGGCGCCGTCAGCGGGCGTGCCACGATGCCGCGACCGCGCAGGGCGGTGAATGCATAGGCAGGCAGCACGGCAATACCGGCATTCACCTCGACCAGCGACAGGACGCTGTGGATCTGATTGACTTCCATATGCGGTCTGAGCGACAGTCCCGCCTGTTCGAACCCCATCTCGGTCAACAGGCGAATGTTGCTTTTCTGGGTGAGGGTGATCAGCGGCTGATCATCCAGCTGAGACCAGGACACGTGATCATAGCCGGCAAAATCATGATGAGGCGACACGAAGATCATCAGTTGGTCGCGAAGCGCCGTCTGGCTTTCGACATCGGAATCCTCGCCCGAAAACGTCCCCACACCCAAGTCGCAGCGGCCAGTGCGCACTTGTTCGATGACGATTTCCGGCCCGACATCCTCGATCTTGATCACCAGATTGGGATGTTCATCGGCCACGCGACGAACCAGATGTGGCAGGATGGTTGTGCATAGAAGTGGCGGCGCCGCGATACTGACCTGACCGCGTCGCAGCTTGCCAAGATCGCGCACGCTGTCGGCCGCACGGTCGATTTCCGCAAGGCCTGCCAACGCGCCGGCGGCAAAGGCGCGCCCGGCTTCGGTCAGGCTCACCCGACGGGTCGTACGATCGAAAAGCCGTGCATCAAGCACGTTCTCCAGATCGCGGATCGTATGAGAAAGATTGGCCTGGGTGGTTTTTACCCGCTCGGCGGCGCGAGAAAAATTTCCCAGTTCGACGACGGCTTGGAAGCATTCGATCTGACGCAATGTGGGGCGCATGCAATCACTTATGTGTTTTTGTTTATGAATATATTCTACTTACAATACTTCCCGAATGAAAGAAAGTCAGGCTCGATCAGATACAAGCGGGTTTGGAGTGACCCGGCCTGAAGCGAGGAATTTTCGATGAAATATGACCGGCAGAATGCCAAGGCACATTCGCGCGCCACCATGCGCGGTATCTGGGCTGCGGCAAACACGCCCTTCACCGATCAAGGCGCGATCGACGAAGACGGCTTTCGCAGGAACGTCGATCACTGGGTCAATGATCTTGGCATTGACGGGCTTTTCGTTGCTGGCAAGCAGGGCGAGTTTTTCGCGATGTCGGTTGATGAGCGCAAGCGGATGTTTGAGCTGGCGGTTTCAGCGGTTGGCGATAAAGCGCAGACGATCATGTCATGCTCGGATCAGAATATGGATGTGGTCATCGAGCTTGCCCGGCATGCGCAGGCCTGCGGCGCGGACTATATTGTGGTTCACGCGCCAGTCCTGCATTTCCTGCGCGCCCAGGACGAGACGCTGCTGCGCTATTATGAAACCATTGCTTCGCGTGTAGATATCGGGCTCGCGCTCTGGTCGCATCCCGATAGTGGCTATTTGATGAGCCCCCAATTGTGCAATCGCCTGGCCGACATTGAAACGGTGGTGGCGATCAAATATTCGGTTCCCCGTGCGATGTATCTCGAGCTCACGCAACTGGCAGGCGATCGCATTCTGGTTTCCACCGCATCGGAAGAGGAATGGTTGGATAATATTCTGGAACTGGGCTGGCAGCTTTATCTGTGTTCGTCGCCACCCTACACATTGCAGACCGGCAGGGATCGCCGCATGCGCGATTACACCGATCTTGCCTTTGCCGGCAAAGCGGACGAGGCACGGGCGGTGTTCAAAAGTCTTGACGGCCTGCGTCATGCCTTCAAGGCGACACGCCCTGCGGAAAAGCCGACAGCGCATCAGAAATACTGGCAGGAATTGCTGGGCCAGGTGGGTGGACCTGTGCGGGCGCCAATGCTTGAGCTGACAGAAACCGAAAAACGCACGATCCGGGAGGCGTTTGAGCGCTGTGATCTGAAACTTTCCTAGACAAACCGAAAAGGGGAACAACAATGACAAGATTAGCCGCGTTTAACTTTCAGAAATGGATTGATGAGCACAAACATCTGCTAAAGCCGCCGGTCGGCAATCAGCTGGTCTTCAAGGATGCGGAGCTGATGGTGACGGTGGTTGGCGGCCCCAACAAGCGCACGGATTATCATGACGATCCGGTCGAAGAATTCTTCTACCAGCTGAAGGGTGACATGCTGCTGAAGCTGCACGATACGGCGACCGGCGATTTTTATGACGTGCCGATCCGCGAAGGCGATATATTCTTGTTGCCCGCCCATATTCGACATTCGCCGCAGCGACCGCAGGAGGGATCGATCGGACTGGTGATCGAGCCAGCGCGGCCGGAAGGCGCGCTTGACGCTGTCGAATGGTACTGTTTCGAATGCAGCGGGCTGGTGCATCGCGCCGAGGTCGATCTTGAATCCATCGTGGATGATCTGCCGCCCCTTTACGCTGCCTTCTACAATGACGAAAAACTGCGGACCTGCCCGCATTGCCGCACCATCCATCCCGGCAAGAACCCGCCGGAGGGTTGGGTGACGCTTTAAAGCGTCTGCGCCCGGGCAAGGTCGGGCGCTTTCCTTGAACAAGCTAAAAAAATCAAAAGGGGAAGACCATGAAAGACAAACTGCTGCTGATCGGACTTCTGTCGGGGCTAGCGACGAGCGCTGCTGCGGAGCCGGTCAAGATTGGTGTGATAACGACTTTGTCGGGTCCGGGTGGCTATCTGGGCCAGGATATCCGCGACGGCCTACAGCTTGCGATCGACGAAGAGGGCGGCAAACTGGGCGGTGTCGCGGTCGAGCTCAAGGTGGAAGACGATGCCGCCAAGCCCGGAAATGGACGCCAGATCGCCGAACGGTTCATGTCCGAAGACGGGGTCAAGCTGTTCACCGGGATAATTTTCTCCAATGTGCTGGGCGCAGCGGTACCCGATATCGTTGATAATGACGGTATCTATATCAGCGCCAACGCGGCACCCTCCAACATGGCCGGCAAGGACTGTAACGCCAATTACTTTGTTGTTTCGTGGCAGAACGATGCGCTGCATGAGGCGTCCGGGATCGCCGCCGAGCAGGAGGGGTTCAAGCGGGCGTTCATTCTGGCGCCCAATTACCAGGCAGGCAAGGATGCACTCGCCGGTTTCAAGCGCGGCTTCAAAGGCGAGATCGCCGGCGAAATCTACACCCAGCTTGATCAGACCGATTACTCCGCAGAGATGGCACAGATCCGCGCGGCCAATCCAGACGTGGTTTTCCAATCGCATCCGGGCGGCATGGGTATTGCCTTCATGCGGCAGTATCAGCAGGCCGGCTTGTTGGGCAAGGTTCCGATGGTTCTGTCGGAGCCGTCCAGTGACGCAGTCATTCTCAAATCACTGGGCACGGCGGCAATCGGGCTGATGGCGACCAGTCACTGGAGCCCTGATATCGACAATGCAGCAAGTCGTGGGCTGGTGACAAAATGGAAAGCAGCCTTTCCCGACCGGCCTCTGACCTATTACGGCACCCAAGGTTATGATGCGGGCCGGCTGATTGCCTCAGCGTTGAAACAGACGGGCGGTGTTGATGATCTCGACGCGCTGCGCACAGCACTGCGCAAGGCGGAGTTCCAGTCTGTACGCGGCAGTTTCGCCTTCGGACCGAACCAGCATCCGCTGCAGGACTGGTATCTTGTCGATGTGGTGGCGGGCGACGATGGCAATCCGACAACAAGGATCAAAAAGAAGCTGATTGAGAATTACGGTGATTCCTACGCGCAGGCTTGCAAGCTCTGAACCGGGTTGCGGGCGCGCCCGGGCTGCGCGCCACACAGTTTTTATCTGTTTTGAAGGTCAGTTTCCACAATGACACTCATCGTCGAACAACTTCTCAATGGCCTTCTTTACGGCGTTATGTTGTTCCTGCTTGCCGCCGGCTTAACGCTGATCTTCGGGATCATGGGCGTTATCAATCTGGCGCATGGTTCACTCTATATGATCGGCGCCTTCATCGGCACCTTTGTAGCGGTCCAGTCGGGAATTTTCTGGCTGGGGCTGCCGGCAGCAATTCTCGCAGCCATGGTGGTGGGTATTGCCATCGAACTTGGTATCATGCGGAATCTTTACCAGCGCAATCATCTTGATCAGGTGCTGGCGACCTTCTCGCTGATCCTGATTTTCAATGAGCTGACCGTTCTGACTTTCGGGCGGCAGCCGATCTTCACGCAGCTTCCGGCGTCGCTCTCGCAGCCTGTTGAGCTGTTTGATGGCCTGAGTTATCCGCCGTTCAGGCTGTTGATCATTGCGGCCGGTCTGCTGGTCGCAGCCGGACTTTATGTCTTCATCAACAAGACCCGTATCGGCATGCTTGTGCGGGCGGGGTCGACAAACCGCGATATGGTGCGTGCACTGGGCGTCGATATCAGACTGCTCTATACGCTGGTATTTGCACTGGGCGCGGCATTTGCCGGGCTTGCGGGCTTCATGACCGGTCCGATCCTTGCCGTCCAGGTCGGGATGGGAGAGCAGATCCTGCTTGCAACTTTTGTTGTCGTGGTCATTGGCGGGGTGGGTTCAGTCAAAGGCGCGTTCATCGCCGGCATCTCGCTCGGCATTATTGATACATGCCTGCGCGCGTTCCTGCCGGGCCTCCTGCGCAATGTAATGGCTGCAGCGCAAGCCGATGCTTTGGGCGTTGGCATCGCCTCGATGGGAATTTACCTGCTAATGGCCATCGTTCTCTTGTTCCGCCCCAGGGGCCTGTTTCCGGTGGGAGGATAGATCATGTCATATCGTATGCTGCTCATTGCTTTTGGCTGCGCGGTGCTGGCTTTGTTTCCGTTCGCGGCTGACGCGTTCGGGCAGAATGCTGCCACAAGTCTTCTCGCCCGCATCATGATCTACGCGATCGCCGCGGCAAGTCTCAACCTGATCCTTGGGTATGGAGGGATGGTCTCGTTTGGTCATGCGGCATTTTTCGGCATCGGTTCTTATGTGGTGGGTATTCTGTATTTTCATCATGCCGAGGACACGCTGCTTTTCGGGTTCATTCCGGGCTCTGACCAGTTTGTGATAACGGTTTCGGCAGCGATGCTGGTTTCGGGGCTTGCAGCGCTGCTCATCGGCGCACTGGCCTTGCGAACGTCCGGTGTGCAATTCATCATGATAACCCTGGCATTCGCGCAGATGCTGTTTTTCCTGTTCGTTTCACTCAAGACCTATGGCGGGGAAGACGGCATCATCGTGCGGCGGGCCAATGATCTGTTCGGCCTTAGCCTGCGCGATAAGACAACAATGTATTATGTCATCCTTGTCTCGATGATCCTTTATCTCAGCTTTCTCTGGCGGGTCGTCCATTCCTCCTATGGCGCGGTGCTGACAGGAATCCGGCAGAGCGAAAGACGGATGACCGCCATGGGGATCGAAACCTATCGCTATAAACTCTATGGTTTCGTCCTGGCCGGAATGGGCGCGGGCCTCGCCGGTGCGCTTCTGACCATCTTCATGCGTTTTGCGAGCCCTGACACATTGCACTGGACCAAGTCCGGGGAATTGATGGTTATGGTCATTCTCGGCGGGGTTGGCAGTTTCTTCGGCCCGCTCTGGGGTGCCGCAGCCTTCCTCATTCTTCAGACCTATCTTGCCTCGTGGACCGAACATTGGCAGCTTGCCATGGGCCTTGTGCTGCTGTTTGTCGTGATGGGAACAAAAGGCGGGATTGTCGGAGGCTGGCGGGGAATTCGGCATTGGTTGTCGCGACAGCGCAAAGTCGAGGTGCGGACATGAGCAATCTTCTTGAAGTTCGTGATCTGGTCAAACGCTTTGCCGGGCTTCTTGCAACCGATCATGTCACGCTCGACGTGGAGCAGGGGCATATTCATGCGCTGATCGGCCCGAACGGTGCAGGAAAATCCACCATCATCAATCAATTGTGCGGCGAAATCACACCCAGTTCGGGTTCGATCCGCCTGATGGGTGAAGACATCACACAGTTGAGTGCGGCCGGACGTGTCACACGCGGACTGGGGCGCACCTTCCAGATTACCACGCTGCTCGACGAAATGAGCGTGCGCGAAAACATCGCGCTGGCGGTGCAAATGCGCCAAGGAAACAATTTTCGGATTCTCGACCGGGTGAGAGGGCGCAGGGCAATCTGGCGGGCGGTGGAGGAGATTCTCGCCGCAAGCCGGCTGGCCAATCATGCCGAAAAATGCGCCGGCGATCTGTCGAGTGGCGGTCGCAAGCAGCTGGAATTGCTGATGGCATTGGCTCTCAAGCCGAAACTGCTGCTTCTTGATGAGCCAATGGCAGGTCTTGGGGCGGCAGAAAGTCGGGAGATGATCGAACTGCTCAACAGCTTGCGGGGCAGGGTGACGATGTTGCTTGTGGAACATGACATGGAGGCGGTGTTCGCGCTCGCCGATCGCATTTCTGTGCTGGTGTATGGCCGTGTCATCCTGACGGGCACGGTGAACGATATAAGGACAAGCCAGGCCGTGCGCGATGCCTATCTTGGCGGGGAGGAAAAGCTGTGCTGAAAATTCAGGGGCTTCGCGCCGGTTATGGGCATTCAAAGGTTCTTCACGATGTCTTTCTGGAAGTGAAAGAGGGCGAGCTGGTGACCCTGATGGGCCGGAACGGCATGGGCAAGACCACAACGATACGGACAATGATGGGACTGCTCGAAGCGACGGGCGGCAGCGTTGAAATAGCCGGTCGGGATACGACGCGCTACAGGCCGGAAAAAGTCGCCCGGCTTGGAGTGGGGCTTGTTCCTGAGGGGCGGCAGATCTTTCCGACGCTGACTGTACGGGAAAATCTCGTCGCCACCGCATCCAATCGCAACAAACGCGTCTCCCCCTGGGATCTGCAGAAAGTCTACGCGCTGTTTCCGCGCATGCAGGAGCGGGCCAGTCAGATCGCCGGTACGCTGTCAGGGGGTGAACAGCAAATGCTGGCGATCGGGCGCGCCTTGATGACGAACCCGCAATTGCTGATCCTCGACGAAGCGACCGAGGGGCTCGCGCCGGTGATCCGGACAGAGATCTGGCATTGCATCATGCGCTTGCGTGAGATGGGGCAGTCGATCCTGTTGATCGACAAGAATATTGCCGTGTTAAAGCGGCTGGCCGATCGCCACTATATTCTTGAGAAGGGACGCACGGTCTGGCAGGGCAGCGGCGAGGATCTGCAACGCGACTACGAGAAGGTGCATGCCTATGTCGGTCTCTGAAAGAATTGCACTGATCGGCTGGGGTGCTATCGGCAGGCGGGTTGCCGACCTTCTTTCCAGGCGCAAATGTCCGGTTGAAATCGCCGCAATCGCCGTGCGCGACGCCACCGTCTCACGGCCGGATCTGCCGGATGGATCGCTGCTGATCGATGATCCAAATCACCTTGCCGCGACGGGGGTGACGCTGGTGGTCGAAATGGCGGGCCGCTCAAGCGTATTTCCCTACGGCATGGCGGCACTGTCGCACGGCATGGATTTCGCAGTGTCTTCGACATCTGCATTTGTCGATGCGGACTGTCTTTTGCAGTTGCAGAGATTGGCTGCGGGAAAAGGCTGCAAGTTAATCATCCCACCCGGCGCGCTTGGCGGTATTGATGCACTTGCCGCGGCGGCCAGGCTGCCCGTTGAACGGGTCGAGCATCGGATTACCAAGCCGGCAAAAGCATGGCAGGGTACCCGTGCCGCGCAGTTGATTGACCTCGAGGAGATCACGCGGTCCACGGTGATCTTCAGCGATAATGCCCGTGTAGCAGCAGATGCCTTTCCGCAGAATGCCAATGTCGCGGTGATCACGGCGCTTGCGGGAATTGGCCTTGATCGGACCCGCGTGACTTTGGTGGCGGACCCTGATGCCGATAGCAACCGGCATGAAATCTTTGCTGAAGGTTCGTTTGGCACCATGCACATGCGTTTTGACAATACGCCGCTCAGCACCAATCCCAAATCTTCGGAAATGACAGCACTCAGCCTTGTGCGAATGATTGAAAACCGCGTCGCAGCCCTGGTGGTTTGAGAAAAAATATGATGATCAAGGATGTTCGTCCATGACCCCTCTTTCTTCGGAAGCACGTTTCGAGCCAGCGCGGCTTGAGCGCGATTACAATGCCAAGGCCACGGTTTCGGCGGAGGAATTTGCAGCGCAGATGCAGCGTTATCGCGCGCAAAGTGTGGCGCAGCGCGACCGTTGGGGCCAACATCGGGATGTGATGTATGATGCGGCGAGCGGGCAGCGGATTGATATTTATGCGCCACCGGCCTCACAGCGATTGCTGCCGGTTTTCCTGTTCATTCATGGCGGTTACTGGCGGGCGCTGAGCAAAGAGGATTCTGCGATGATGGCGGGCATGCTGGCGGCTGAAGGTGTCGCGACGGTCGTCGTTGACTATCGGTTGGCGCCTGATGCCAGTCTTGCAGAAATAACCCGTGAGGTACGGGCTGCGCTGGGCTTTGTCTGGCACAATGCCCAGCACTTCGGGCTTGATCGAGAGCGCATTACCGTTGGCGGGAGTTCGGCGGGTGGTCATCTCGCGGCGGCGTTGTTGGCAACAGGATGGCAGGCTGGTTTTGGGCTCCCAGCCGATGTCGTCAAATTTGGCATGCCCGTCAGTGGCCTGTTTGAACTGGCGCCGCTGGCTGCAACCTTTCCGCAACAATGGCTGCGGCTTGGAGCGGATGATATTGATGCGCTCAGTCCAATCCGCCACATTCCGCAACAGGGCTGCCCGATCATTGTGGCGTGGGCCCAGCATGAGGCGGACGGCTTCAAGCGCCAGTCGCGCGCCTTTGCCGATTGCTGGTCAAAGGCCGGCGGGGCGGTGACGCCGATCGAGATCGCGAACCGCAATCACTACGATATTCTTTTGGAGTGGTGTTCGCCCGAAACAGAGCTTTCGCAAGCGTTGCTAGCGGGAATTCGCGCGATCGGCTGACACGGTTTCTGAAATCCGCTCTGCGGCGACACCGCAACTGCGGTGCGTGCGGACGCTTGAACAAAGCCATTCAAAATGCCCATCAATTCATGAGAATAATATCATGGATATATGGATTTAACGTGGATTGTCGCATGAATGAAAGCGACGCATTGTTCCCCATGACTGATTGGGCCCCGGCCCCGAATTTCTAGATCGCAGAGGCTTTGTGATGCAAAAAACCCACGTGCAGCTTTTCATAGGCGGCGAATGGCGCAAGACCAACAACACGCTTCCTATCATCAATCCGGCCGACGAGACGGAGATCGGCCAGGTTGCAATTGCCGAGCCTGCGGATCTGGATGCAGCGGTTGCTGCAGCCTGGAGCGGTTACCAGATCTGGCGAAACACCGCGCCTGCAGGGCGCGCCGCCATCCTGCTCAAGGCAGCCTCGCTGATGCGTGCCCGGCAGGAAGAGATTGCCCGTTCGATTACCTTGGAGAATGGAAAGCCACTGAGCGAGGCGAGGCTCGAGGTGATCCGAGGCTGTGAGTTCTTCGAGTGGGATGCCGGTGAATGTGTTCGCTTTTACGGACGGGTGGTGCCGAGCGCGCCGGGCATTCGTTATATCGTGCTGCATGAGCCGATCGGTCCTGTCGCGGCATTCGCGCCGTGGAATTTTCCGATGAGCCAGCCGGCACGCAAAATTGCGGGCGCGCTCGCCGCCGGGTGTTCGGTGGTATTGAAAGCCTCGGAGGAAACACCAACGGCGGTCAGTCATATTGCCCGGGCGCTGGTGGATGCCGGACTGCCTGCCGGCGTGCTTAATCTGGTATTCGGGATACCGGCCGATATTTCCGGTTTTCTGATCCCACGCCCAGAGATCCGGGCGATTGCCTTTACCGGATCGACGAGCGTCGGCAAGCATCTGACGGAGATTGCCGCGCGTCACATGAAGCCTGCATTGATGGAGCTTGGTGGCCACGCGCCGGTGATTGTCTGCGAGGATGCGGATCCGGTAGCAGCCGGCATCGCCTCGGCACGCCGCAAGTATCGCAATTCCGGTCAGGTCTGCACCTCGCCGACCCGGTTCTTTGTTCACGAAGCGCTTTATGAGCGCTTTACGGCGGCCTTTGTCGAAACGGCTCAGTCGATCCGCGTCGGCAATGGGATGGTGGAAGGCGTCGACATGGGGCCGGTTGCCAATGCCCGCCGCCTGGAGGCCTTGGCAATGCTGGTCGAGGATGCGAAGGTCAAGGGTGCCAAACTGCTGTTTGGAGGAGAGCGGTTGAACAATAACGGATATTTCTTTGCGCCGACCGCATTGGCGGAACTGTCCGATGATGCGCGGGCGATGTCGGAGGAGCCGTTTGGCCCGCTGGCTCTGATCAACCCGGTTGCTTCGGTTGAGGCAGCCATTGCCAAAGCCAATGCGTTGCCTTTTGGTCTGGCAGCCTATGGTTTTGCGCGTTCTGCTGACAATGTCGATCGACTGATGTCGGGCCTTGAAGCAGGCAATGTCTCGATCAACACGCTGGAAGCCTCTGTCGCGGAAACGCCTTTTGGTGGTGTGAAGGAGAGCGGACTCGGCCGTGAAGGCGGTGCGGAAGGGCTGCATCACTATACCGTCGTCAAAAACGTGTCTCACCGGCTCGCAGCGCCCTGTTAGTTGAGATCAAATCCTGTCACTGCAGGGGCACCAATGCCCGTGTGACCTTTGATCCTTGGGGGCGCGCCGACAGATCACAGGCCGTTGAATCCGGCCGATCGGACACGGATATCCGAGACGTCGGTCCCGCCTTGGCCGAGAGCGAGGCGCTGGATGGGCGCCTTGCTGCTGCTTTGAGTTTTGGGCTCTTCGATCGGCTTGGCGATCAGGCAAGCGCGGTTTCATGAAGCAGGTGAAACCTTGTGAGATAGGAGGCTTGCGTGAAGTCCATTTGATGGACAAAACGAA
The DNA here is from genome assembly GCF_040369775.1 of Brucella sp. NBRC 12953. Classification (NCBI taxonomy): domain Bacteria; kingdom Pseudomonadati; phylum Pseudomonadota; class Alphaproteobacteria; order Hyphomicrobiales; family Brucellaceae; genus Brucella; species Brucella sp. NBRC 12953. The sequence continues at coordinate 82,742 of NZ_BAABSV010000007.1, read as the reverse complement.
TGATCACTTCGGCGAGTTCCGTTGGTCGTTCGATAAAGACGAGATGGTCGGCTTCGGAAATCGTGTAGAAGCTGGCGGTTTCAAACAGCGCTGCGCAGACCGCAATATCCTCCGGCAAAGTGATGGTATCATGTTCGCCGGTCACAAACAGCGTCGGTGCGGCAAGCTTGACCGGCGTGGTCCTCGGTGCGCGCTCCGTCATCCGTTTGCGCAGGGCTTCGAAGCGCGATTGCTGTGTTTGAGCATAGGACATCAAAGCGGTTTTCAGCAATTTGTAGAGATCGTCGCGCAGTTGCACCTCTTTGGTTTGGTCCATGCACATCAGGCTTTCGACAATCTCAACGACGGCCTGTTCTCTGGCGCCCGATTGCAGCAGGCTCAGCGCGTGATCGAGCTTTCTTCTGGTCGCGGGCGGATGGGTTTCAGCAACCCCAATCAGGATCATATGGGCAATTTTTTGTGGCCAGTGGTATGAAAATTCAAGCGCGATCAAGCCGCCGTAGGAGATACCGATCAGATTGATTTTTTGGAGGGTCTCGACCTCAAGAATTTTATGGATGCAGGCTGCAAGGAAAGGAAAGCTCGCATCCTGTGGCATGTCGTCTGCAGCGCCTGTTCCTGGAACGTCAACGAAAATGAGTGGACCGTCTGAAGCCAGCAGGCTTTCAAGATGCGGGAGCGAATACATGTCCTGAAAGCCGCCGCCGATGATCAGCTTGGGGACGCTATTGGCGGTAAGCTTACCGATGATGCGGTAGTAGAATGTCACGCCCTCCAATGCAGCTTGTTTAGGCGCTGCCTCATCCTGATAGTTTTGCGAGCAGAGAAAATAAGCCAGCGAAGAGACACTGCGGCAGCGCAATATGTCGGGCCAATCGACCGATATGCCGAACCTGTCTTCGATGAGCAGCTGAATTTCCACCAAGGTCAGGGAGTCGGCACCGAGCGCAAAGAAATCGCTGTCAAAATTGACGCTGTCCCGATTGAAAGCCTCCCGGCAGAGGGCGTTGAGATCTCGAAGCGTCAAATCATAATCATGGAGAGAAAGTGTCGATTGCATGGCTGTGATGTACTTTCTGAAATCAGGGGTTGTACTTACAATACAGAGCATCAATCTATAGGGTATACCAACTCCTACGGAGAAATATTAAGCCGGCAAATTATAGGTAAAAGTTTAGCGGAGGGAATTGCACCGTTGACCGATGAACGCTGCGCTTCGTTTAAAAAGGTGAATAGTCCCTATCCGCTTCGCATGGCCGAAGAGGTGTCAATACAAAGGATTGCTGTTGAAAATGGCTCAAGCGATCACGCAGTCAGTTCTGTTGGCATGACCAAGGGGCTTGCCGATAGCAGCGCGCGCATTGATGAGACGGCGATTGCCATCGCCGCCTCATCATCGTCTCACTAAAATTTGACAGCGAGTTTGGTATTGAAGCCGTTCTCGAGCGCCCCTTCCAGGAATTGACCCCGATAGGCAGCACCCCATGTTGTATTGGGAGCGAGGTTAAGATCGAAGCCGAGTTCAAGCATAGCTGCGTTCTTGCCGATCGCCACGCCTGTCATCTGAAAACTGTCTGATCCTTCGAAAGAAAGACGGGTGATCGGGTCGAGGTCGCCATAGGCATGACGCCAGCCGACCATGCCGTTCACACTGCCGGCGAGCTGATTGAGCGTGAAGTCGCTTGCGCTGCGCAAGCCGATGGTGGTGAAGGTGGTTTCGGTCGAACTGCTGCCTGCTGACAGCGCTGCAGCCCCGCCGGTCTCGCTGAAGCCATCGGTATGCAGCTTGACATAGGCGAGGTTGGCGAAGGGTTCGAACACCGCGACGCTGGTGTCGATGCGGTAGCCCAGTTCGCCGAAGATCTGAAAGGTCGATGCATTGTAATCGGCATCATGGAAATCGGTGAGACCCGGGATGCCCACATAACGGCTCGTCTCAAGCGCACTGAAGCTGTAGGCTGCGCCGGCACGCAGACTGAGCGCGTCAAACTGGCTGCCGCCATAAAGGCCGAGATGCCAGTTTTCCGCGGAAGCCGAAGAGCTGCGGTCTTTCGCATGCATGCTCAGATGGCTGTATCCGGCGACCAGTCCGAGACGGGATGCTTCACCGAGTTGTGTATCGAGCCCGGTCACGAAGCCGCCGGTCGAGGTGTCGAACGCGGCCGCGTTGTCATTGCCGTTGAAACGCCCCCAGGAGCCAAGCGCCTGGCCCCAGGCTGCGAGATTGGTGGTCGTCGCGGATTCGGGTTTGACCCCAGTCGTGGAAAAAGCTGCCCGCAGGCGATCATTGATGGCATCGCGCAGGAAATGGCTATCATTGATCAGGCCGGATTTTGCCGAAGCGTGGATTTCGCCTGAAAGCGCGTCAAAGGCTGCCCGTGCCGCTTGATCGTCAGGCTGCAATGCGATGGCGTTCCACACAGCGTGTCCGGAAGGCAGCGATGCGATCGCGCGCGCCGTGTTGCGCTGGTTGCGGGTGGCTGCGACATCGTCGAAGCCCACATCATTGCGCTTGAGCTGCAAGGTGACATCATTGCCATCGCCGCCGGCATAATCGAGCGTCTCGTTGAGGAAGATCAGGTTCTTGCTGACCGTGGAAAATCGCCCCAGAACGGCGTCGCTGCCCTGATTTGCGATGAGGGTGTAAGGACCGTTGAGCGGGTTCCAGTTCTCGGCTGTGGCGGGCGACAGCAACAGGCTGAGCGTTGCGCCTGAAATATCGACCGCACCGTTGACGATCAGCCTGTCGGAGACGTCAGGTGTCACATCCACCAGCAAGGTGCCATGGTTGATATAATCCCCGTCGATGGTCTGGGTGCCGGGGGAATGGCCCGGCGCATGAACGCCGCCCTTTTCAATGGTCAGATCGCCCAGAACACCGGTTCCGCCCAATAAGCCGCCGGACCCGACGCTCAGACCGCCCTTCATGATCCCGTCAGCCATCAGCACAGCACCGGTTCCGACACGGTAATCGCCGCCAAATGTTCCTGTAATGACCAGAGTGCCGGCATCCACCTGGGTTCTGCCCATAAAACCGCTATTGTCGCCGGAGAGTGTCAGCAGGGAATTGGTCGACTTGCGCAGCAAGCCGTTGCCGGTCACTGCGCCCTGATAGACTGCATCCTTTATCAAGGCGAAATCGATTGTCGCCGCGCTTGCCACCGCCATGTCGCCGTTGGGAAGGCTTTTGAGCTGCAACGTGCCGGCCGAAACCTCGGTTTGTCCGGTAAATTGCGTCAGGTCACCGGCAAGGATGGTGGTGCCGCTGCCGATCTGCTTGATAGTGCCGTTGCCAATCAGCGCCCCTCCATAGGAGTAGCTGTTGTTACGATTGAAAACCAGAGCGCCGGTACCGGCAAAAATCGTATTGCCATAGCCCAGACGTCCGCCTGTCCCACCATTGCCGATCATCAATGTTGCCTGATCGATGATGGTGTTGCCATTGTAGCTGTTGGCGCCAGTCAGCGTCAAAGTTCCGCCGCCGGTGACCCCGAGCGTGCCCTTGGCACCGGTGATCGTCCCGCCATAGCTCAGAGCGTCGGAACGATCGAACACCAATGTGCCCCAATTGTTTATGTCGCCGGTGATTGATCCGGCGCTGCCACCATTGCCGATGCGGACCTCAACGCCTTCAGAGATCCCCAATGTGCCGGAGAATGTGCTGCTGCCGGTCAGAACCTGGTTGCCGCCGGTCACCATCACGCCGCCAGCGCCGGTGATTGCGCCTGAAAACACCCCTGCGGCTTGTGTTATGCCCAGATAATTGGAGCCAAGAACAACCGATCCACTGCCAGACAATGTCTTGATCTGCGCGGATGCGGCGGCTGAGATATCGAGCGTGCCATTGACTTCGACACCGCTGGAGGCATTGATCCGGCCCTGACCTGCCAGAGCCAGCGTTCCGCCCGCATCAATTTGCGTCTTGCCGGTAAAACTGTTCATGCCAGTCAGTGTCAGCGTGCCCGCACCGGATTTGACCAGCTCGCCATTGCCGGTGATATCGCGACGAAGGGTCGAATTGAAACCATTGGTGTCGATGGTTCCACCCGCTGCCCCCAGCTGCACCGAACGCCCGGTCGAAAGATCGAAGGAGGAACCCAGTTCGAGCACACCGCCTGAGAAGGTCAGGCTGCCATTGACTGCGCCGAGATTTGCGTCGGAGGAAACTGAAAGCCTGCCTGCCGACACTGTCGTGCCGCCGGAATAGACATTGGCTCCGTTCAGCACAAGCGTGCCGGCGCCGGTCTTGTTGAGCCCGTCGCTGCCGGTAATCGCATTGTCGATGCTTGCGACATAGGATCCGCTTGCCGCACTGCCGTCGCCCACTCGTATTTCAACGGGTGCCGGATGGTCCGCGTCTGCGATGAGCGTCAAGGCATCGCCGGTCATCCGGTATCCATCGGAGGCGAACTGCATCCCTGTCGCCTGGACAGGACCCGCGCTATTGTCGATCGTCACTATACCCGCATTGCCGCCGAATATTGCAAAGCCGGGTTGTGGCTGCATCGGAGCGGTCAGTGTGCCGTTTTCATCGCTCCAGACCGCTGAGACTGTCGACCAGGTCCCGCTTCCGCCGCCCAATTGCGTGGGGCTTGCAGCGCCATTGGCATTCCAGAACCCAAGCGTCTGGTTGCCGACATTGATGAGATTGATCTGTTTGGCGGCGGTCAGATATTGAAGGGTGAGTGGCGCGCCAGCTGGTGCCTGGTTAATTGACAGGCCGCCATTGGACAGTGTCAGGCTGCCGCTGTAATCAAAGATGCGGTACAGACCGGGGCCAAAGCCGCCAGCGTCCGTGATATTGAGCTTGGCGCCATTCAAAACGAGGTTTCCGTCGACTGAAAGGCTGTCGGAATTACCCGGCGTGAAATAGTCTACGCCCGGCACGCCGGCTTCATAGGCGATCCGGCTCCCCTGCTCGAGTGTCAGGTCACCATTGATATGCAGCGTGCCGACCGGTGCGCCCGCAGCAAGCGTGCCACCGTCTTTGACAAGGGTGGTTCCAACCCGGCCACCGCCACCCAAGGCGGCACCGGCTTCGACTGTGGTGAGAGAGGAGGCGGCAATGGAGCCATTGACGATCAGCGATCCAGCCTGGACAGTGGTGCTGCCGCTATAGTTGTTGGTAGCGGACAAGGTCAGGCCGCCGCTACCGATCTTGACCAGATTTCCCTGGCCATTGCTACCGAAATTGCCGGAAAAGACCGAGCTGGTATTGCTGGTTCCGGTCGTCAGTGTCACCCCTTGATCGACATAAATCGACGTGCCGGCTGTGCCGGCGAGTGATCCGATCTGTTGATCGGCGGCGAGTCCAATCTGGGAACCGGTACCGTTCAGGCTGACGGCAGCGTTTGAGGAGAGAGCGTTGGTTGCACTCAAATTAAGTTGGCCGCCATTGCTTATCGATATGGCTGAAGAATTGGCGATGGAAGCACCCGGGCCTACTCTGAGCGTGCCGCCGGTCACAGCAGTTGTTCCTGAATAGCTGTTGGTAGCGCGCAGGTCCAACAGGCCGGATCCGGTTTTTGTCAGGCCGCCGCTTCCGGAAATGCCACCCCAGAAACTGCTGTTTGTGCTGTTATCTACTGTCAGCGTGGCAGTTCCCAAAGTCACGCTGGTTCCGGTGCTGCCGCTCAGAGTGCCGACTGTCTGATTATAGCCGGCCAAATCGAAAGTGCCGCTGTTAAGCGCAACGCCTGCCGACTGCGCGATGGCGTTTGCAACGCCCATCCGCAAAAGACCGCCATCGATTGTCGTTGAACCGGTGTAATTTGTCACACCGCCCAATGTCAAAATTCCGGCACCTGATTTGGTGAGACTTCCGGTTCCGGAAATGCTGCCATAATAGCTGAAATTACCAGCATTATTGACGGTAAGAGCGGCCGCGCCCAGCGACACACTGGCCGCACTGGTGCTGCTGGATAATCCCTTGATCGTCTGATTGAAACCGTTGAAATCCAAGGCGCCATTCAAGAATTGAACCGTCGATGATTGCGCCAAAACATCCTGCGCTCCCAAGAGGAGCGTGCCGCCGAGAATTGTCGTGGCGCCGGTAAAGCTGTTGGCGCCGCTCAGTGTCAATGTCCCGGTGCCCGCTTTGCTCAGAGCGCCGGATCCTGACATGATGCCGGAGATCATACCGTTGGCATTGGAGCCGATATTGAAGGTCAGTGTATGCCCGCCACTGTCGACCGCGCCTGTCAGCGAGAGGCTCTGATCAGCGCCGGAGGCACTGATCAGCGTGTCCGCTGCGAGCGTGACCGAACCGCCCCAGACCGATTTTGAGACATTGTTTGTCAGCGCCCCGCTGCCCATCCCGGTGCCCGAAAGGGTCAAGGCTTCATTGGCGACCGTGAAACTTCCGTTGAAGATCAGCGCCGCGCCGGATGCGACGATCGTACCGTTCGCAGCGCTTCCCAGCGCGTTGGCATTGCTGATCGCGATCGCACCCTGATTGATATAGGTGGTGCCGGTATAAGTATTTGCTGATAGAAAGCGGATATTGCCGGTGCCGGTCTTTATCCAGTCACCGCCTGCAAGATTTGTTGAAACATCAAGCGACCCATTGGCATAAAGCTCGGTGCCGGCTACGCCCACACCCAGCACGGTTCCACCATACAAGCTATAGATGGGATAGGTGTTGCGGTTGAAGGTCAGCGAGCTCGCCCCGACAGTGCCAACCACTTGTACCGCGCCCGACGAGCCGGGAAAATCGCCGAACACCGCATCACCGCCATTGATCCAGGCAATATTGTTGCCATTGGTATCAACCCAGTTGGTGGCCGCGCCAGCAGACCATGTGCCGGCCCCGCCGTCGGCGCCCGCGGTGATATTGGTCCCGTCCCAGGCAAGCTGGGCCGACGCCGGCAATGGGTTGATTGCAAGAATGGCAGTCAGCGCGGTTGTTCCAAGAAGTGTCGCGCTTCGCGCCGCAAGGCTGCGACGCATCGAATAACAAGAAGATTTCATCCCAGCCCCAAATTTTTCTTCGCATGACCCTCATCATGCGAAAATGCCTCTCCCGAGGCACGCCCAATCAAGCGCAGCATCCGATCGCCCTGTCCGTGACAGGCCGGTTGCAAACACTCAAACCCGACAACCAGAAAGCACGAAAGTGAGCGCTAAACAAGAGGGGGTGCATGGAGGTTTTAACCTTCATCACCAGACATCGTACAGCGTTAACGTGAAAACAGGTTGCGGCACCGCCTATGCCCCAGATTTCAGCGGATTTTGCCGCGCAAAAGAGCTTGGCGCAACAGCCGCGAGAGGGTTGGTACGGTAGCGGACAAATCGGGACGGTCAGCGGAAATCATGAAAACCCTGTAGCAGGTTTCGCTCATCGAAGGCGTGGCTTTCGCTTCATTATCCTTAACATGGCCAGGGCAGCGCGTCAGAAACCTGGAGACTGTTCAGCGGATCTTTGCAGATATTATAGCGGAAATCCCGTGCCTTCATTCGAATCTCGTCAAGATGCAGGCAGGGATCGGTCATATTGCGTGGCTTGGGCAGACCGCGTGGAAAGCGGTACATTGCCTGGAAAGGCAATGCGCAATGATATTGCTGCTCTCCGACTAAACATCGCGGCTGTAGAAAATAGCCTGTTGGAAATGGAGAAGCTTTAATATTTTTGAAGAAATTTAGCACTTCTGTGGTTGCCGCCCACAATGCGATACGTTCTTGTCGATCTGATTGTGCGCTCGCGTTATATTTGTTGACTAAACACTCATTTAAGACTGTTGCCCCGCCGTGGCGCTCCGTAAAGGTCGAACATTTCGTTTGACAGCGTGAGCAGGGGCGTCGTCATTTATGCCAAAGCGCTTGGTGGAAAGAGCGCTATAAAACGAGCGTAATATCTACCCGCTCGGCAAAAGTGTGGATGTCCCGCATTTCGGAAACGTTGGTATAAATATCGACTGTTTTGATCGCGATGAAATCGTCCTCTGAGACACGATCACCAAACAGCATCAGTGCCAGTTGTGGATCACACCGCTTTGACGTCCATATCAAGCCATCGGCGTCTGTTCTGTTCTGATGAACAGCCAATGCCCATTCAGCAGTAACATGATAATGAGAGGCTGTTGTGTCTATAAGGTCCGCCCTACTCAAATTCCATTTCGCCAGATCCGGTGCGAACAACGGTACCAAATTGAGGTCTCGTTTCAACTCGACTATCGAGTGGGCGAGCGGCTTAATGTTGTCGACGCCAACTGTCTTTGTTGGCTCATCGAAAGGGACATCGTGAAAGATCGTTTCGTGAACTGCACATTCGTAACCGGTTGCAAGATACTGTGTTGGGATTGGTGTTTCGCCAATAAATATCGGGGCAAAACGACTCTGACGTCCCAGCCCTGGATTGAAAGAGCGACTATTGAATTTTTGATTGTGAACGCGATGATATTGTGTCCCCGCCTCTCTTCCGTGCGAATTGGAGGCGGGAAACGGAGACGGGGGCGAAGAAATCATCCGATGATTTTCTCCGCCTCTTGGGCTGCTGCCGACGCTATTGCATCATTGGCTTTCAACAGATCGACAGGTCGTTTGCCTGACAGCCAGCCATTGTGGGAGGTAAACCAGAACGCCAGTTGCCAGCCGGACTTCTGTCTCCCCAAAAGTTCGAGAACCTTCGCAACAGCTTCAAGCGGTTTACCCTCCTCAAACTGGAAAGCAGGAAAATAATCCGTGCTGCGGTGCCTGATTGAAAACACCTTGTTTTTCGCTTTCCAGCGCGAGGCTGTCATACTCCGGTTCTTCGAACCATGCCCGGCCATCGCTGCTACATCCTTGCTGGATAGAACTGGCCACGTCTCAAGAAACTGCGCTCTGGCCTTTGCATTGCTGTCATACAGCATGCGTTCAACCTCAGCATTTGCCGGCGCGCGCATGTAAACAGATACGAGGGCCTCAATAGCTTCTTCAGAAAGTTTGCTTTGTCGTGCTTCTACGATAGCTGGTACATGTTCAACAATATCGCGTATCGTTTCGCGCAGAGCTCTGTCAGGTGTATCGACGAGGACTACCATCATTTCATCGTCATCGATTTTCGGTTTCGACTTTTCAGTTCGGGCCATCGATCTGCGGACCTTTGCACGGAATGCAGCAGCACGTTCCTTGGAAGCCTCCTTGTCTTTAAGGCTAAGTCTCTTCGTCCTGGATATCTTTTTGATTGGTACAGGGTTCAGTTCGGTTGCGAATTCCTGAGTGAACTCGGCGCTATCATAGACGCGAATGCCTTGAGTAGAAGACATCGAGATACTCCTGATGATAACGGATAGTAATTGACTTGTAACCTATATCACCAAAGCTATTTTTTCAAGGCTAGACTCTGAGTTTGTCGGTGCGTCAACACCGCTAGCCGGTCTATAGCTGGACGTAACGTTCACATGCGGGATATCATGATTGTAAGAGTGGATCGGTTGGTGCCGTAAACGCAAGATTGGTTGATCAGCGCAAGGTTCCGCTTTGTTAGATAGAGTTGATTATGGTCCTTGCGGGAAAGGCTATTCATCGTGTTCGGCCTCAAGAAAAACCCTGCCCTCAGCTCCGTGAAGACGTGCTTACACAATAATTTTGAAAGGCATCATTAAGCGGAAATCAATTGAACAAAACGCCTAAAACCGTTCAGATGAAACGAGCCACTTCTATCATCACACTTGCAGGTCGCGCCGACACACCATTAATTACAATGTTTTGCAAGTTTTTGCGTGAGTCTGGTTTTTGAACGGCATCGTAACTTTAATTTTGTTATAAGGTTGCCGGGTTTTCCTGTCGGTCAATGGCGTCGAAGCGCGTAAGCAAATTCTTGAACAGGAAGGCCGTTTGCCGGATGTGATCGTTGCTGCCGTCGCCGGCGGATCGAACGCAATTGGGCTGTTCCATCCGTTCCTGGACGACGCATCGGTCAAGAGTGTGGGTGTTGAAGCTGGCGATCGCGGTCTTGATGGCGTTGAGCATTGTGCCTCGATGAGTGTGGGCAGCCCCGGCGTTTTGCATGGCAACCGCACCTATCTGCTGCAGAACGAAGATGGCCAGATTCTCGAAGGTCATTCGGTTTCCGCAGGTCTCGACTATCAGAGCGTTGACTATGTGCCGATCCTCGAAGACGAAGCGCTTGAAGCTTTCCAGCTTTGCACCCGCTTTGAAGGTATTATCCCAGCGCTTGAATGGTGGTAAACTGTACAGCACCAGGTACAAGTCTGCCTTGCTCAATAGCTTCCGTTACGAAGCGGATTGCAACTTCCCTCGTCATGCCCTTTCCCGCCGTAAACAAGGCGGCCGCAGCACCATCCACCGCACCATTGCCACTGCCCGCCACCTCATGCAGGCAACCGAGGGCCAGGCCACCGTTCGGCAGTTTGCTGTCGAGCGCGGGCAGACCGAAAGGCAGGACCTGCCGCTGTCGCCCATTCCCGCCCTCCAGCCGCTCAATGCGCGACCGCAGTTCTGCAATAACGGGGTTGGCGGCGATCTCGGGCATTCGATACGGGTCCTCGCAGGGGTTTGCAGCTTCAGTAAAAGCTGATAAGTTCCCTATTTGTTCCGATTGCTTTCACGAGTCAATCGGGTCTGGATCGGCGAGATCACAGCTTTTGCGCGGTGTTCGAATGAATCCTGCAAGGGTTTCAAGGGGATATCCGGAAGGCCGCCAGCAGGAAATTTTTGTTTACGACGGGGACAGATGACAGCTTACCTGGAAAAGCTCAACGACCGGCAACGGGAAGCGGTGGAATATGGCGTGGGGGAGGCTGGTGTCAGCCGTCCGCTTTTGGTGATTGCCGGCGCTGGCTCAGGCAAGACCAATACATTGGCGCATCGGGTTGCCCATTTAATCGTCAAGGGGGCGGATTCCAGGCGGATCTTGCTGATGACTTTTTCGCGCCGGGCGGCTTCCGAAATGGGCCGACGGGTGCAACGGATCTGTCGGCAGGTGCTCGGTGAGAATGCAGCCATCATGCGGGATGCGCTGCACTGGGCCGGGACCTTTCACGGCATCGGGGCGCGGCTGTTGCGGATCTATGCTGAACAGATCGGCCTGCATGTGGATTTCACAATTCATGATCGCGAAGACAGTGCCGATCTGATGAATCTGGTTCGGCACGAACTGGGCCTGTCGAAAACAGAAAGCCGTTTTCCCACCAAGGGCACCTGCCTTGCGATCTATTCCCGTGTGGTTAACGCTGAAAGCACCATCGGCGAGATCCTGAATTCAGCCTATCCCTGGGCGATTGGCTGGGAAGAAGAACTCAGGCAGTTGTTTGCCGCTTATGTGGATGCCAAACAGGCACAGAACGTGCTCGATTATGACGATCTTCTGCTTTATTGGGCGCAGATGATGTCTGATCCCCAGCTCGCGCAGGATATTGGCGGGCGTTTCGATCATGTTCTTGTTGATGAGTATCAGGATACCAATCGGCTGCAGGCTTCTATTCTTCTGTCACTCAAGCCTGATGGACAGGGCCTGACTGTTGTCGGGGATGACGCGCAATCGATCTATTCTTTTCGGGCGGCGACGATACGAAATATTCTGGATTTTCCCAAAGCCTTCGCGCCAACGCCGGCAGACATCATCACACTCGATCGCAATTACCGCTCCACCCAGCCCATTCTGGCCGCGGCCAATGGAGTGATAGACCTTGCACGCGAGCGGTTCACCAAGAACCTGTGGACGGATCGTCGCTCGGAGCAGCGTCCCTTGCTCGTCACCGTCAGGGACGAAACTGACCAGGCCCATTATATTGTCGAGCAGGTGTTGGCCAATCGCGAGGTCGGTATCACGCTCAAGCAACAGGCCGTATTGTTCAGGACATCAAGCCATAGTGGCGCGCTTGAAATTGAACTGACGCGACGCAACATCCCTTTTGTCAAATTCGGTGGGCTGAAATTCCTCGATAGCGCGCATGTCAAGGACCTGCTGGCGGCGATCCGCTTTGCGCAGAACCCACGGGATCGCGTGGCGGGCTTTCGGCTGCTGCAAATGCTTCCGGGTATTGGTCCGCAGACAGCCGGCAAAATACTGGATACGATTGCCGCTGACCCGGAACCGTTATTATCTCTCGCTGAAATTCCGCCACCGCCCAAGGCGGGCGACGACTGGCCCGCCTTTGTCTCGATGCTTTCCGGCCTGCGCAAGTCAGAAGGCGGTTGGCCTGGGGAAATCGGTCAGGTGCGTCTGTGGTATGAGCCGCATCTTGAACGTCGTCATGAGGATGCTGAGACCCGCAAGTCGGATCTTCTTCAGCTTGAGCAGATTGCCGGCGGCTATCCCAATCGCGAGCGGTTTCTGACCGAATTGACCCTTGACCCACCCGATGCCACCAGCGATCAGGCGGGCGTCCCGTTGCTCGACGAGGATTATCTCATCCTGTCAACCATCCACTCCTCCAAGGGACAGGAATGGCGTTCGGTTTTCATGCTCAATGTGGTGGATGGGTGTATACCCTCGGATCTCGGTGCCGGAACGACGGCCGAACTCGAAGAAGAGCGGCGGCTGCTCTATGTCGGGATGACACGGGCGCGCGATAGCCTGAGCCTTATCACTCCGCAACGCTTCTTCACCTATGGGCAGAACACGCAAGGGGATCGGCATGTCTATGCGTCAAGAACGCGTTTTATCCCAAAGCCTCTGTTGCCGCTCTTTGAGCTGACAAGTTGGCCCAAACTCTCAGCGTCAAGTGCAGAGCGCAGCACGCGGCAGGTCAGAGTTGATGTTGGGGCGCGAATGCGCAGTATGTGGCGGTAAACCAGACAGATTGCGCTTGGAGTGAGTGGGATGCGAACGACCGCTATGATCGCAAAGCCCGATCGCCTGATGGCTTGAATGAAATTTCTTTCATTGTCATTGGGGCAGAACAGCTTGCAAGCATCGCTCAGTCGGTTCCCATTTATCAAGCGCGGTGTCTGCCGGCTTGATAGCTGATGTCATTCTTTTCAAGGACCTCTGAAGTTAGAGATCTATTTCCTGCCGGTCTGCAGTCTGCTGGCAAAGATGTTCCTGCAAATGCAACGCCCGCCATTGCCAGGCCACGCGATTGTCGATGGCAACGGCATTTCTTACCCGTGACGCCAATCGTTCGGCCGCGCACGGATCAAGCATTGTCATGACCCTTTGAAAACGTTCGCTTTCAAGAGGTGTCAAGTTCTTGTCAGCAAATCGCTCTCGAATCTGTGCTAGAAACGCCTGTATTTCCGTATGCGCGCGCTTGCCGTGTTGGGTGGAAACAAGCCCGACAAGATCCGCTTTCTCATCATCAGCTCCTGCAAGGAAATTGCGCGCGCCAGGCGAAAGATCGGCGAGAGGCTGCTGCATTTTTTTCCGAAATTCCACCTCTGATGCACCGAAACTCTCGGTTAGTTGCGCGAAGCGCTGACCATAATTCTCAAGCGCAGTCAAACCGACACGTAACGAGGCCTGTGCCAGGACTCTTTGTCTGTTTGCCCATCCTGGGAATGAACGCTTTCCCAAAAGGTCACCGAAATCCGCTGGCCGGCTTTCCAATCTCTTTAAGGGAGGCGCCAGTGCTCCTTGCGCATGAATATGGTTGATGAAAAGATCTGCAACTGCAGCGGAATTGCTGAAACATCGCGCAAGGCTTTTGCGTATCAGCTTTTCAATCTGTCCGAGATCAGGGTCCTGCGCCGCCAGGCGTGCCGCCATGGCGCTTATGCTCTCTTGAAATGTCAGCGCCGGAATCAGCGGCTTGTCGAGACTATGCTTTTGGCTGGGGCTGGTCTTGCATGCCGCAATTGGCCTTTGTTCTTTAAAGTCGAAAGCCGTGACAGCCGCCGTTTCGACCTGGGTCAACAGCATGCGGGCCCGGGAGAGATAGTAGATGGCGGGCCAATCGCTTTCCAATTGCGCCCGGGCATTATCGTTAAAGCAAGATAGAAAGGATTCCAGCCTGCTTGCGTCAAAGCACCGTCCGACAGCCACAGCCTGCGATGGCAATGACACGTCGCCCAACGCATCGAGATAACGACGAACGCTCTCGGATTTTGGTCCCTGCAAGACCGCATTCCGGCACGTCTGCCAGAGACTTGATTGTGCATTTCTCGTATCGACACGATCGGCATGATCAAGGGCTTGTTTAAGATGTGCGGCGACCTGACGAACCCTATCTGGCATCGGCTGATAAGCCTTAATCGGCTGGGTGGAGGCGTTGCCAGAATTGCGTTCCTGTTCCAGCCGACGCGCAGTATCCGGCGAAATCTTGCCGGTCAAAGAGAGTTGTCGCCACCTGATCGATCGATTCAGCTTCTCGCCCAGAACATTCAAGCGCACGGTTGCCAATCGCAGCCGTTGCTTCCAAGTCGTGATGATTTTTTGCAGGGCAAGACGCCAGTCATGTTCGGTTCCAATATTGCGCCTTTGCATGAAGGCCCGCAAGGCGTCGCCATAGTCCTGTGTGTGAGAATGCTGGAAGCAAACCATCTTCAAGCGATCCCGTGACAAGACCTGCTGCAGAGCCGTCCGGTCGCCAAATTCCTCCAGATCTGCGTAAAGGTGCAGGTTGCACCGATGGCGGGTGAGCGCGACATAAGTCAACTGAGCATCCATGGATCTGGTGAGATAGACCAGGGCGTGTTTGACAGTCTTGCCCTGTGATTTGTGGATCGTCTGCGCATAGCCATGATCGAAGGCATTATAGCGTGCAACGCAGAACTGAATTTTTGCGCCATGCTGCGCGGTGATCGTCATCAGGCCTGTCATAGGCTGAAAGTCGGTAATGCAGGCGTTTGTTCCATTGCGCAGTCCGGTTTTCCAATCGCCCCTGAGACAAACGATCCGGTCGCCGATCGCAAAGGCCTTTCTGCCTTTGCCGGTGAGAACGACGAACTCATTTTGCAATGCGCCGCGGGCCTTGAGAGCATCCCGCGCTTTTGCGTTGAGCCGGTCGACATCTGTGTTGCGATGACACAGGATCTGCGCGTCCTGGCCCTTGTAAAAATAGTTGCTCCATTCCCGGATCAAAGCGTTCTGGGTCCGGGCTGGTGTCGCGTCATAGGTGAAGTTGCCGAGCCGCTGATAAAGTTGAAGGGCGGCTCTGGTGTTTCCCTTGGCAAGCAGCAGGGATGCCTTGCGATGTTGGCTGTTGCGCTGCCTGCGAATGCCGGTCAACTCTCGATAACCGAGTTCGTCGGCGATGCCTCTGAACGCGGCCCCGGACATGATGGGCTGCAGCTGGCGATGGTCCCCGAGCAGGATCAGTTTGGCATCGGCCTGGCGCACCTGTTCGATAATGGCCAGCATCTGCGGACTGGACACCATGCCAGCCTCATCAAGCACAAACACGTCACCCGCCTTAAGAAGGCGTTTGCCGTGAGCCCAATTGACCATCCAGGAGCAGACGGTACGGCTGTCAATGCCACTTGCCTGTTTAAGCGCGTCGACCGCCACACCAGCAAGTGCTCCGCCATATACAGCGCATCCCTCGGCCTGGTAGGCCTGATGAAGGACACGCATGATCGAAGATTTTCCGGCACCCGCAAATCCGACGACAGCGGCAACGGCGTTGGCTTCGGTGACATAACGCAGGATTGCTTTTTGTTGCTCCGAAAGCGGAAAGCCAGCCTGGCGTTCAAACGCAAGCTGAGCCAGCTGCAGTCGCCTTTCGGGCACATGGAATGCACCTTTGCCTGCGAGTTTCCTGGCGCTTTCGATCAATTGTTGTTCGGTTTCAAACACTGATCGCGTGGTATAAAGCGCGGGCTGCAGTTCCTTGTTGCTTGCACAATCATAAAGTGGAGCCCGGATTGCTATCAGATTCTCACTGGCACCGATCAGGAGTTTCACCCGTTGATAAGCATCCCGGCTGTTGGTGTAACGAAAGATCTCTGCTGCAATATCCCTTTCTGTAAATACAGATTGCTGGGCGCCGAGCTTATCCAAAATCAGCTCGGGATTCTCCAGAACCCGTTGTTCATTGCTTTGGGCGATCGCCCTGTTATGCGCAATCCTCTTAGAAATACCGCCATGCTTGTCGATTGCCGTTGCCCAAACTCCGATATGGTCCGAGGGCAGCAAAGCGACACCCTGATCGTGAAATGACCGGTGATCCATGCGGATATCCAGTCCATGCAACGCATAATGTTGGTTTAACACCGAAGCCCAAGCCGCTCGGATCGGGTTCAAATCCGGTTTGCCAAGCCCGAACCTCTTATAGTCGATTTTGCCATTGGCATGGCGGCAAAGGACGCCGCTTTCGTCCTTGTTTGGTTGCACAACATTACCGAAGCCTGCATCGGTCAGAGGTCTGGTCTGAACAAGAATATGGACATGCGGGTTGTCGGGAACGTCGTGATAGGCCCAGTCGGCCACCAGTCCGCGTGTCGACAATTGCTCTGCAACAAAGGCTCGAACCAAAGCGATGTTCTCCCTGATGGTGAATTCACGCGGCAGGGCAATCTCGATTTCATCGGCATAATGAGCATTCAGGCGCCTGTTACAATGTTCAACCTGCGACCAGAATTTTTGCGATGGCAGATGATCGGGTAGATCAAGCAGTCTGGTGACCCAGACCGGCGCATTGGCGGGAACGGCAAATTCGGTGTGAACGATATGGCGCTTGTGCGAAAAATCCTTGCGTTCCCCGGTTGCTTCATTGACGACGAGGGCACCCCGACGATAGGCCATCGCGGCAACGATGCTTTGCCCTCGTCCTGCACTGATATCTTTGAGCGTCAGGTGATAAATCGCCATGATAAAAGATAGCGGCTGGCGCAAAGCGGCGAAACGGCAAGCATTCTGTCCCAAGATGCAGTGGGGTCTGGAGGAGAAAACTGCTAAGTGCGCCCTTACCCCAACCAGCCTGTCCTCTTAGGAAAAGCTCGCCGCTATCTATCTCCTCTTTCTAGGGAATGATGCCGTCCGGTTTTCGGTCTACAATAAACAATATCCCTGATCCAACAGCACAGAGATAAAAGAGGATGTCGCGGCTACGTGCAAATAAATCGGTTGCCGAGATCCAGGCGGAAATCCAGCATCTGAACGCAGAGCTCGAAGCCGCCATGAAAAAACAGGCACAATTGATCGGACAACTCGCATTGGATGCGGGCCTGGCCGACCTGCCATTGCCTGATTTCAAAGCAGCATTCAGCGAGTTGGCGCGACGCTTTCGGGCCGATGCCGATCGGTAGGGTTTCACAGCTTGAAAACCGGCTGATCCGCAAGAAAGTCAGGCTTGCAGTGCTAAGAAAGAGCGGCTGCTGGAGGCGGTGACCGACGAAGATCTCGAACGAATGACCCGCACGGCCAAGGAAGATTGAGCGCTTGCGAACAAGCTTTGATGGAGACATCCTTTCAAAAGAAGGGTCTGACGATGATTGAGAAAGCGCCGCATCCGCCCTGGGGAGCCTATCTGATATGCGGTTGCTTTCTACTGATCTCTGCAATGGTGGCCTTCGTCTTTGGCTACTGGCTCAGAGAGTGGTCGCAGTCTGGCGCAAGGTTGCCCCTGGCTGAGAGTATGCGGTGCTATCTTCTCATTTCGGTGTCTGACTGCGTTGCCTCCATTGCTGCGCATGGCGGTACTGCACCCCAGCGAATGCTTCACTATCAGCTGCTGATCGCCATGCCGATGCTCTGCTTGCTTGGGCTTGTCGGTTTTGCAATCTGGTACCATGCCCTGCGCTTGCCATCCTATATCATCGTGAGCGGCCTCAGCGTCGGACGGATGCGTGACCTGCTCCGGGCAGCACATTCTGAGCAGAGAAAAAGTCGCTATCCAAAGATTTCCGGACTGCATATGTTCAATGGATGGACGCTTTCTCTGGCGCGCGAAACCCGTCATTTTAACATCATTGGGGCGATTGGCGGTGGTAAGACCATCTTGATGACCCGGCTTATCCACGCAGCGATAGCGCGCAACGATAAGGTTCTGATCTTTGATCAAAAGGGTGACTATACACGAATTGTTCCGCCCAATCTGGTTGAGGGGAAAAGGCATCACCCTATTTTGCTGGCGCCGCAGGATTGTCGTTCAGCGGTCTGGAACATCGCGGCCGATCTGAAGGTTGCTCAGGAAGCCATTGAGCTCGCCAATCGCCTTGTCATTGAATCAACCAATCGCTTTTTTTCTGATAGTGCGCGAGCCATCCTGTCTGTTTGTATCATCAAGCTGATGGCCACCAGACCCAAGCAATGGACGTGGGCCGAACTGTTGCAAGAAACCCGACAGGACAACGACAGTCTGTTAGCGACGGCTCTCAAATACAGTCGCGGAACAAATCTGTTTCTGGAGGCTGATTTCCGCCAGATGATGTCGACGCGCGGTACGCTTGAAGCCCAGATGGGCATGCTGAATATGTTGGCCTGTGCATGGCCAAGCTATGAGGGGCGTCAATTGTTCTCGATCCGCGACTGGTTGCGCGACAAGACGCGTTTCGGAACAGTGATCATTCGGCATGACGGGCAGTTTTCGGCCTTATCCGATGCCTGGATTGCAGCGCTCTATGCCATCGCGATCAACACCGTCACGGACAGCAAATCACTCGCTGACAATGACTTGCGGCGGATCTGGTTTTTCCTCGATGAATGGGCGCAGCTGCCACATATTCACCAGTTTCAGACATTTATCACCATGGGGCGATCGAAAGGCGTGTGCGTTGTGCTCGGCCTGCAGGATGCGGCGCAAGTATCGCAGAAATATGGCCAGGATGCCTTGAAAACGCTGATGGCCAGTGTCGGGACCACACTGATTGTTCAGGTCAATCATGGCGAGACGGCACTGACCCTTGAGCGCTATTTTGGAAAAACCAGCTATGTTATGTGGAAGCGAAAACCATTTGGGTTGCAGGGCAATCAGCAATGGGTGGAGGAGCGACATGAAGAAGCGCCATTCAAATCGACTGAGTTCAGTACATTGCTGGGTACCGACAGCAAGGGTGTGCGCTGTCTGGTCTGCGGGCTGGGTCATCATCTTTACAAGGTCTGCGTAGCGCATGATAAGCGCTTCACCGCGCCCTATAGAGAGGCTAGTGCTCCGGCCCTCTGGACGGTGCAGTTCAAGATCGAAGGCACGCTCGATAACGATCAGGACATCGCAGCCTATATTGCCAAGCTGCGCGAAAAACAGAGCAAATCCAGGCAGGATTGAGAAACCCCTTCTGCCGGGCAAGGCATGCCCCGCGGCTTGGTTAGCTGTTCTCCTTGCCCCGTTGGAACGGGGCAAGGAGGTTCGTGTGTTACGCCCAAGCGATGACGGCATAGAGGGTTTCGTCGTCCTGGCCTGGATAACGTCCAAGATTGGCGTTAAACCGACCCAGCCCCGTACAGACACTGAGCGTGAAATAATCATTGCCTTCGCAGTTCTGCCTGGTCCAGATTCCGCCGATGTCAATGCGGCGCATGCGTGGTGTCAGGCCATAGAGGCGGAAGGTGGGCGCCTTTGGGTTGCTGCTCAACAGCGGCTCTCCGGTAACGTCTATGTCAAAGGACAGTGTGGCGATATTGCCGGTGATGCGGTTGTTGTCAGGGTTGATCTGGATGAAGTTAACGAGATCGTACATTGCCTTTACTCCTTTTTGGCGTTGTCGACGGACACCAAAGGAGCCGGCCGCAAGCCACGCTGCACCCAGAGCCGAAGCGGGAGCGAAGGACTGTGAGAGCGGGAGATTTTGTTGCGCGAGGAATGCGGTTAACGCAGGGGAAAATCTCCCGCTCTCACAGTTGCAGCTGGGCCGGACGGATCTAGTGTCCATTCCATCGACAACTTTGCCAACAAGAGTAAACGGCAGGGGATGCTGCGTTTCAACAGTCAGCAAGATTCTGCTCTCTGCAAGCTTGCAGCAGGCAATACCGGCGACACGCGCGCACATCGATTGCCGACTTTTCGTGCTGCGCAATATCGAAGCGTCATTCTGCCACGCCAGCATGACCCAGGACTGTCAATGCTGGCGGCAGAGATCGGCAGGCCTCCTGCGAGGCTATGGCTTTCAGCCGCCTTTGCAGCGGGCGCTGCGGTGCAAATTGCCGATGGACGCTTTCATGCGGCAATCCCGACAAAAACCAAGCTTCGTCTCTGACAATTGCAGGATACGCCAGCCTGGTCGCTTCCACGCTAGCTGTCGGCTGGATAAGGTGTTCTTGCGGCAAGCAGAATGCCAATTGCAAAGAACAGCACCAGCACCGACATACCCGTTGCGGCTGAATGGGTGATCGCGGTCACTGTTGCCACGAGGAAGGGGCCGACAAAGCTCGTTGCCCGCCCTGCCAAGGCATAGATACCGAAATAGCGGCCTGCTTCTTCAGGCCTGATGCTACGGGCAAACCATGACCGGGAGGATGCCTGCACAGGGCCGAAGGCAGCACCCAATATGATGCCGTAAATCAGAAAAGCATGTTCCGCAGAGGAAGCAAACAGACCTTGAGCCGGCGCATAATCAAGCGGCATGATGCCGAACATCAGATAATCGCGTTCGGTCGAGACTATCCCAAAAGAGGAGAAAATCAGCAACATCAGCGAGATCATGACAAGTGTCTTGGAGCCAAAACGGTGATCCAGGCGGCTGGCAACAAGGCAGCTGAAGATCGCCATGACATTGATGATCATGCCGAAAAGCCCGATCTCGGTGATCGACCATCGAAACAGCGAGGCTGCGTAGCCTGCGCCCAAAGCAACAAGCGCGGTGACGCCATCCTGATAGACCATCCGCGCGATGAGAAATCGTGCGATCCCGGGGCGTTTACGAACCTCGCTTAATGTTGCTTTGAGCTCAGACAAACCTTTGCCCAGCGCCTGTCGCAAGGGCTTTCCGCGCGCCTGATCAGGCGTAAAAAGAAACATCGGCAGAATAAATATCAGATACCAGAGCGCGGAGATCGGCCCGGTTATACGGGCATCCTCCCCTTGCACAGGATCAAGCCCGAACAAGGGTTTCATACCGATAATCGTTTTGCCGGTTAAAGGTGAAGCCGCGAGGCAGAAGACCACAAAGATCAAAACGATCATACCACCGAGATAACCAAGGCCCCAGGCCAGATTGGAAACGCGGCCAATCTCTTCGCGCGGCACCAGGCGCGGCATCATTGAATCGTTGAAGACGATGGAAAACTCTGCCGAAACCATTGCAATGCTGAAGGCAAGCAGAACCCAGAACAGGTTTGCGCCAGGCACTGCAAACCAGAGCGTCATCAGACTGACGATCTTTAGTACGGCAAAGAACCCGATCCACGGCTTGCGAGACCCTGTCTGATCGGCAATCGAACCGAGAATAGGAGAAAGAATTGCGATAGCGAAGCCTGCGGCAGCAAAACCGTAACCCCAGGCAATCTGCCCGGCTTCAGCGGTCTCAGCCATGCGCGAAATGAAGTAAGGACCAAAGATGAACGTGATCACAACTGTAAAAAACGGCTGAGCCGCCCAGTCGAAGAATATCCAGCCCCATACGCCGGGTCGCGCGACATAGCCTGTCGCGCTTAAAGATTGATTGCTCAACGAATGCTCCTCGCCCCGGTGTTAAAAAGCTATTCGGTATGAATTGCAGCGATTCTATACTGTATAGTCTCTGTGAAAAGTAAAACAAACGCAATCAAAAGCAGTTCAATCAATGTCTTTCTGATCCGCTTTCAGGTAAAATTCGCAAAGTTAAGGCAAATGACGTGTGGCGTGGGTAATCCGGAGCTGTGAGATGCAGATGCAGGGAAGGTTTAGGTCCGTTCATCGCTGGTCAGGTCTTTGTGGGTTCCAGCTTCGGCTGGTGCTGAAAATTCCTGGTGTTTGTTTTCAAACTTGCACCTACCGCTTCCAAAATGGATTTGATTTCACCAATAAATACAAGTCACTGGCGGCATAATGCGGCCTTTGGAGAATGTCTGAGGCATTTTGGGAGTGATAGAACAAATTTCCGGCTCAAATTGCAGTATCGAACTCTGACACACGCCACGCCTGTTGCGATATGGGGTAACCCAAAGCTGCGGCGGTCTTCTTCAATCATCCGGGAAATGCGGAAATTGAAACCCCGAAGAGCTGTATCGGTCAGACGATGACCTATTCAGGGACTATTTATGATGAGAACCACCAGTTCGACGGTTTCATTCTTGTTCTGGTGAATGAGCATTATCTTTATAAGTTCTTAAAGCGATTTGAAGAACAACCGGATATGGTGTTGGGTCTTGTTGATCGCGACGGTATTATTCGCGCATCCAATTACGGCTTCGCGATTGGTCGCAATCTGAAGAATTATATTGAGAAGGAACTCCGTATCGGCCAAGGCGTCCAGATCCGCGGCTCTGAAATGGTCGATCACCGCCTGATCATTGCCTATTATAAATCGTCAGCTGCGCCGCTCTGGGCCAATGCTGGATTTCCGGGCGCACCATTTCAGAGAGATTGGCTGCTGACAACAGCGATTGTTATGTCTGCTTTGCTTGCTCTGTTCACGCTCCTTGTGGCCTACGGCATACTTCTCAAGAAGTATCTCAGCAGTCAGACAGTACGTGGTTCAAAGGCATCAGAGAACCATAGTGGAAAACTTTGTCTTCCACTCTTCCTTCTGCGAAAGCAACGGCGTTTGCTGGAAGGGGGAGAGAGAACGGGAGTTTACGCGTAATTACAGCCGCCTGTGTGGTCCCCGTCAAGAGGCGATAGTCAATTGGGCGATTCCAAAAGTTTCAAGCAGCAAACTCAGAATTTTAGGGATTCATTAGAACAGAGGGGCGGCGGTCGACAATTCTTTTGAGCAAGAGTCAAGTGTTTGCCCCTATCGGATTTGTCGCCTTGAATGAATTCGAGCTGGCATCTGTAATTTTGTTCATAGTGGCTTGCCTGCTCAACGCTTCAGTACAACCATTAATCTATATGTATTCGTCCAACTTCAATGGCCATTCCTGTGCGCCATGAAAGAACACGGAGGATACGAACAGCCGATTGTGTTACAGCATTAGCCGAGATGTATGGGGTACCGTTTATCACCAAGTCTCGCGTCCCCGCACTTCTGCCAGCACGACTACTCACCGGATAATCAATTAAGCTACGAACAGCTGCCGCGATCCGCGTTCGTCGACCATGATTGCAGATGGGGAATTATCCCCTCGATAAAGGTGAAGATAGCGTCCCGATCTGCTAACGCAAACGCGGCTCAAGCGAGCTTTACGGCAAACGCTCCACTCCTTTAAGGCGCGCTGGCGCTCGCCGTTTTCGAAATGCGTAGTGACTTTATCATCCGGGACGTCCGTGTCGGTCAGCGCTTCAAGAACCTTGCTGCGAAACCACGCATCGTGCGCTTTGCTGCCTGATATAAGTTCTAGCGGTAATGCCCCCTCGTTCGCCGTCCGGGTGAGCAAGATACGAATTACGGCCGACACCGTAAAACCATACTTTCAAGCACCGCGGAGGCACGATCTCGAACTTCGGCATCAATGGCGTTTTCAAATGCAATGAGAAGTATTTGCCGGGCAAAGCTTGGGAGTGAAGCAGACCACCGAAATTTGGTCTTGGCCATTGGACACCTATCAACCCAGCTATGAAAGATCCTCAGGCAGCCCTGCTCGCGCTATTTCTATCGTTCTAAGGCTGGATCCATTGGTTGCAGGAATGGCGCAGTCAGCAAAGGGCCACGCAAAAGTCGAATGATCGCGATGACGAAAAAGCCATCGTTTTCTACATTACCAATAAGCCACGGATGCTGCGGAATGAATTTATGCCATGTTCCGCTACAGTCAGGCAGTGCATTACTCGATGCTCCTTGACTGATTGGAGTTTCAGACCTAGCAAAAAGGCAGGAGATTGTAGAGTGACCAGCATACGACAGCGAAGAATACTGCCTTCAGGAAATAGATATTGCTGCTCTCATTCAACGTCGGAATATCATAATCCATAACAGACAATATCAGAAACACCACAGCACCGAATGATGCCAGGATGCCGACCAGGAATAGCGAAGAGCCGCCATAGTAATAAACCCGATCGATGAAACTATCTGTATTGCACGATTCCCAGGGTCGGCTCATATATATATTAAACATATTTCTATTCCTTATAAATATAAAATTGCTATATATATGAAGTATCAATCCTGTCTCACTCAAAAATAATTGATATTGAATTGTATATGATAGTCGATTAGCTTTGATAGTTATTATTTATATACGTATTTTCCTAATATTTAAAACGTAACGTGATTTCTTTGTTTCGATTTTAACGGTGTGCGAGGAGACAATCGTAGATAACCTTAATTTTGTTTTTGGTGACGACGAGCCGCAATGAACCCTGGACCTAGGCGATCATCGAGCAAACCACCCCAGAGCTTGCCTTGATGAAAATTGCTGCTTTGGCGATTATCTGGCTTCCCAACCAACTGAGCACTGTTCCACTGCGTGTTTTTGCCTTTTATCGTTGTGCGCCATCCAGGTCATCCAACCGCTTGCGCAGAAAGCGGCGATTGGAGCCTCTTGGATAATGGGGCAGCGTGGCAAATAATTCCCATCCGTTCTTGCGGTAGAAATCAGGTGCCTGGAAGTCAAAGGTTTCGAGCCATATACCGACGCAGCCTTTGGAACGTGCGCTATCTTCCGCCTGAACAAGCAATTGCGAACCCAACCCATTACCGCGAAGAGCCTCTGGTACATAAAGAACTTCGACATACATCCAGTCGAAAAGTATTTCCGTCCAAATTCCG
Source organism: Brucella sp. NBRC 12953 (assembly GCF_040369775.1). NCBI lineage: Bacteria > Pseudomonadati > Pseudomonadota > Alphaproteobacteria > Hyphomicrobiales > Brucellaceae > Brucella > Brucella sp. NBRC 12953. Next base: position 58,133 of record NZ_BAABSV010000007.1, on the reverse strand, counting down.
CCAAGTGTGACATTGCTCAGGCTGTCTTTGATGCGAATGATCTCACGTTCAATTTTGGCTTCGCCTTGATTTCGTGTGTTCTCTGCGATGAGAAGTTGCAACAGCTGCTGCCGAATAGTGCCATCGTCGTCGTTGGCTCGTTCGAATTCTATGCTCAAAACTCTCATCCCGCATTATAAGAGGATCATGTCAGCGATCGTGACAATTCGGCTTGCAAGCAGCAGCGACGAGCGATGCCAAACTGCCCACAGCAACGATGGGGAACAGCCACCGTCACCTGCGTTAAGAACGGTTGCCACCCGGCAAAGTGGTCAGCAAACTTTTCCCGGCTGTGCTGCTTGCGCTCCTGCTCTTGTCTGCCGGAGGATACGGTTCTTGCCAAGGAGCGTCCATCGCAATTTCTATTCTACATGTAATGAGGGGTGTTTCCTGCAAACATAATCTTAGTCTGACGGACTACCAGTCCGGTATCGTTCGATATTAGCAGCCCCTGGGTGAGGTATTCTGCGCGCGCGAAACTGGCGGTGAAAGTTGAGATCACGAGCGTCAGCAGGAGGGCGTCTCTAGCGTTGCGCGTGGTCATCGAAATCCTCATCGTCATAGACGCGCGGACCATCATCCTTCGCGAAAAGCACGCATGCCCCGCACGATCCGCGTGGATCATAAGCGAACCCTTTGGCAGCGAGTGCGCGTGTCATCCGAAGGATCCCGTCCAGACCATATAAATGGTCGTGCAGTTCGAGAAAGATACGTTCGACGCCAGCCAGTTGCGCATTTTCGAGCAGATCGCGTTCGGCGCCTTCAATATCCATCACCACAACATTGACCTTGTGCGTGGCAATGAATTCATCAATATCGGCTGAGACGATTTGCAATATTGTATTGAAGGGTCCTTGATTGATATCGGTGGAGGACATCCACAAGTCCCCGCGCACGTAAAAATCGAACGTCTGAACGCCACCTGCAGAGAGAATGCCTTGCTGCAACACGATATTGCTGCGGTGATTTTCGTCGATGACGCGCTTTGCAAGGGCGCAGGTGTGAGGATTGGCCTCAAACGCCCAGAGCTTGACCCCCTCAATCGATGCGATGAGGGTGGAGATGATCCCCAGCCCGGCACCAAGTTCAAGCACGCGGTCATGCGGCCGAACGGCCTTGAATACCCATTTTGCCTCTTTTGCCTCATAGGATCCATGGCTCAAGGACTGCCAGATGACATGGGATACTTCCTGCGGCGTGATGGGAACTTTGACACCATGAACTGTCAACACCGTCATTGGTCATATTCCTTTTGGCAGCTGATTAAGTTTGATGAGCTTTTTGCGTGCCTGCTTGTAATATTTCTCGACGGTTCCCGCATCGATGGCCAAACGCTCCGCCATTTCGCTATAAACCTGCTTTTTCTTAACCCCTGCCGATCGACCAAGCAGGCTGTTGATGATGTCCTGCTCTCGTGCCGTTAGCTGCGAGCAGTGGAAGTCCGGCGTTGTCATCACTGCCTTGGACAGCCGGAGACAGAATGCATCTGCCACCGTGTCAACCTCCCGCAGGATGCGAGCAAGCGTCCCTTTATAAAGTCCGGTTTTTGCCAGGTAGAAGGCGGCGCCAAGCGCTCTGCATGCGTCGGCCTCACATGCACTATCCGAGCCTGTGACAATGATGTGGATTGCATGGGGCGAACCTTCTATAAGTTGCTTAACAACAGCGAGGCGAGCTTCAACGGATGTTGGATCAAAGCCGGGAAGCCCCGGATCGATAACCAGAAGATCGAAATGCTGACAGGCAAGCAGGTCGCAGGCCAATTCGAAGGTTTGCGCGCCAAGCGCGCAGCCATCCCCGCGATTGGCTTCGAGTTCCGCCATCAAAGCCATGCGCATGAGATCCTGGTCCTCAACGACAAGTGCTCGATACAAGAAATCTCCTATAAATTGCTAGGTAAAAAGTATAGGCGATAAAAATGCGAGAAAAAGGGATGATGTAACCCCTGCAAATTCCAGTAATTCCAACTATAAATAATAGGAACACAACAAAGCACGATTGATGAAGTCAATATCATCGATCGAATGAAATTTGGCAAGGAGTTTTTATTATCACAGAACGATGATGTACGAGTTCAAGAGAAAAATCTGAGCAAGACAACATGCGGGAGAATAAGTAGCGGGTATTTTCTCGCGGATCAATTTTGACGCTGCATGTTCACGTCAGAAATCGTGTTGTTTTGAGTTTGCCGGCGCTTGAACGTCGGCAAGTCGCACCGGCTTAGCCGGTGCCAGGCGAGCCGTCGGTGGTGGCAGCGACGGCTCGCTACTTCCCAAGTCAGCTATTTTAAGGGTCGGGTTGGGCAAACACATCCGAGGCCGCTTGGGCGTGGCTTCTTTGCGATGGCTGGTCGGAACAACGTGAGTTCGCCGGACAATCGTGCTGGAAAGGACAGCAATGCCGAACGGAACGATAGTCTTGCCACCGGGGGGCCCGTTGCGGCAAGCCGCTTATTTCTAGGGACCAATAAAGAGAGGTTTGAACTTATCAAACCAGTGGCTTATCCCTCCAAAGGAAGAACGTATGGAACACGCAACTTCCTGCGGCGATGTAAAAACTGATAGGGAGCCGCGACATCTCTCTATCAGGGGCCTTGGTCGGTTGACTCCAAACGAAAAGACCAAGGTCTCCTTTATGCCGGTCCATCCCCGTCATGATGGCCAGCATTGGTCCCGGTGTCGTCCGTGCACCGGGACCAGCTTTTCCAAATATGCTAATAGGTTCCCTCGCAGTTGTGATTGGCAGAATGGCGGCGAAATGGATAATGGCCGCAACGCTTGGCGTTCCCCGCACTTGCTTCAAGCGCCGCACTCTGGATGGTCGAAGGCGCCTTCTGTTGTTCAGAGTGCTTCTTTTGCGGGTGTTCCGGAATGGTGCATGAGGCGACCTTCATAGCTGATCATGGTATTAAGCGCGTGCGCATGGATCCGCAATTTGGGAGTCGACACTTCGACTGGGTGTCAATGACCAAAAGCAGATCGGCACGCTCGGACCGCATAGCGGAAAAGCTGAGAGAGGCGAAGTGCAGAGCGCGCACGCCCCCGTGCGCAGCGCCAAACTCAGCAGAATTCATCCCGTTCTTGCGGATTGTTTGCTGGGCAAAGATTTGAGGATTGTGGATGTGGCGCCTGCCCGCACAGCGCTTGCTATTGGGGATTACTTACCCGGATTGCCTCGGCGATTGTGCCAATCTTTTTATCGCTTCGCGCAGTGGACGTTGTCCGTCACCATAATCGTCCCAGGCGGTGGTCTTTTCCAGCAGCGCTGGAACGGTGCGGATTGTGAAGCGCTTGGGGTCAAGACCGCTCTTAACCTGTGTCCAGGTGAGCGGCATTGATACGGTCGCGCCGTCTCGCATGCGCGGTGAGAGGGGAGCGACCGCCGTTGCCATGCGATCATTGCGGAGATAGTCGAGGAATATGCGACCTGTGCGCTGGCTTTTTGCCATCTTTATCAGGTAGCGTTGTGGATGATCCTCGGCCATGAGCCGGCAAACCTCGTGGGCGAAGCCCTTGGCCTCCACCCAGGTCGGTTTTTTGCCCTTTCCGCCGCCGAGCGGGGTGACCACATGCAGACCCTTCCCGCCGGTGGTTTTGCAAAAGCTGATCAGGCCGAGATCGTGAAGGCGATCGCGCATTTCACGGGCCGCGTCGATAACGCTCGAAAAAGCGACATCCGGTCCGGGGTCGAGATCGAAGACCAGGCGACCGGGAATTTCCGGCTCATGCGGCGCACAATTCCACGGATGCAGTTCGACGCCGCCCATTTGTGCAATCGCCGCGAGACCTTCGACGCGATCCACCACCAGATAGGGCTTTTTATCACCAGACACATGCAGCAACTCGATCAGGTTCGAGGTGCCGGGCAGGGCATGACGCTGGAAGAATTGCTCGCCTTGCAAGCCATCGGGTGCGCGGACCACCGAACAAGGCCGGCCCTTGATGTGATTGATGAGCCACGGTCCCACCGCTTCATAATAGCTGGCGAGATCCAGCTTGGTTACCGGCCGTTCATCGCCTGCATCCGGCCACAGGGCCTTATCAGGGTTGGAAATCAGCACACCCATGACACTGGGCTTTCGGCCCGCCTGCGCGGTCAGGCTCTGATTCGGACTGGCTTTGCCGTCATCGGGGAGACCGACTTTTTCCGGCGATGCAGGTCTTTCAGCGATCACATCTTTCGCAGGCTTGTCCTCGCGTAACCCTTTGAATGCAGCCTGACGGACAAGTCCGTCTGTTGTCCAGCCCGCGAACTCGATCTCGGCAACCAGCTGCGGTTTGAGCCATATGATGTCGGCACCGCCTTTGGGGGCACCGAGACCCGTAAAGGGCGATTTTTTGCTCTCAAGGGTCCGCAGTTTCGGCAGAATCTGCGCAACGAGTTTTGCGCTATAGCCGGTGCCAACCCGACCGACATAAACGAAATGCTTGCCGCGATTGACGCCCACGAGCAAAGAGCGGAACCTTCCGTTGCTTGTCGCATAAGCACCAATGACCACCTCATGCCCTGCACGACATTTGGACTTCACCCAGCTGTCGGAACGACCGGAGACATAGCACGCATCCGCTTGTTTTGACACAATACCTTCGAGCGAAAGACGACAGGCCGAGCGCAGCACCGCATCACCACCGGTTTTAAAATGCGCGACATAGCGGATGAGCGGATCCTGGTCGGCCCCCGCCAGAAGTTGATCAAGACGCTGCTTACGGTCGCTGAGCGGAATTTGCCGCAAGTCCTCACTGCCTTTGAAAAGCAGATCGAACGCAAAGAATACCAAAGCATCGGTCTTACCCTCGGACAAGGCCGCTTGCAGGGCTGCAAAATCGGGTGCTCCACTTTCGTCCAGCGCGCAGATTTCTCCATCGATGATGCCACTGGGGAGCCGGGCAGCGCTTTCGGCGATGGCCGGGAATTTCTGCGTCCAGTCCAAGCCTTTTCGAGTTCTTAACGTCACCTTGCCATCGTCGACGCGCATCTGGATCCGGTAGCCATCAAATTTGATTTCGTGGATCCAGTTGCTCCCTGCGGGTGGTCGGTTACGCGTTTCGCATAATTGGGGTGGGATGAAGGTCGGCATGGTTGCCTGCTTGGACCTGGTGGATGCTGGCATTCTCTTTCTTTGAGCGGATGTCTCTCGTTGTTGGGCGGCAAGGCCCTGACGACTGTCCCACACCGCATCTGCCGCAACATGCTCGCTTTTGGCCATGAAGGGCCGCGGCTTTCTGCCTTTCCCTGCGGCGATCGTCTCCATGGATCGGCCGGAGGCAACGGAGCTGGCATTATCGTCCAAAACGGCAGCACCATCGCCTGATACGGAAAACTGGTCGTGATGCTTGATCAACAGCCAGTTTGTGCGTTTGGAGCCGGTGCGGTCCTTCTTCATGCGCACCAGCACGAAACTGCCGTGGAGACGTTGGCCCTGAAGCGTGAATTTCAGTTCCCCTTTGGCAAGCGCCTCACGCGCATTTAATTTATCATCGGGCGTCCAGTAGCCGCGGTCCCAGAGCATCACCGTGCCACCACCATATTGACCCTTTGGAATTGTGCCTTCGAAATCCCCATAATCGAGCGGATGGTCTTCAACCTCGACCGCCAGGCGCTTGTCGTCCGGATCGAGCGAGGGTCCTTTGGTGACGGCCCAGGATTTAAAAACGCCATCCAGTTCGAGGCGCAGATCGTAGTGCAGCCGTGTCGCCGCATGTTTCTGAATGACGAAGCGTTGCTTACCAGAACTTTTCATCCTGGCCGCGCCTGTTGGCTCCCCGGTTTTTTGAAAGTCGCGTTTTTGTTTATAGGTTGCCAGTTTATCACGAGCCATGACTGTCCTCATTACGCTGTTCGCGCCGTATCAAGGTTGGCAGCAGTGACGCGATCCGGAAAGGACCATTGGGACGCGGCTCCCTTCACCGGTCGCAGCAAGAAACTGAAACAACTTCCATTGACCGCAATCCTGGTCGACACAGCGCCTCATCTCACACAACAACCGCGAAGGCCGGCATTTGTTCCTGGATCAAAAGCGGTCATCAAGGCGGCGCTCTCCCCATCCGGTGCCTTTGATCCTGGTTTCCAAAGGCGCAGGGTCGCCAAGCGCCCGCCTTAGCGTCTGGAACGGCGGCTGTTGGTTTTGAAACGATACTCAAAGCCGTAATCCACCGCAATCCGGGCATGATAGCCGCTTTGCGCAGGTCGTAAAGGACCGGCAAGAGCCGAGCGAGCCGCGCGCATTGCGCTTGAAGGGCGATATTGGAAGACCCGCATGGCGACGAAAGCCAGCACGGCAACAAGCAGCACCAGCAATGTCCACCACCGGATATGAAACAGAAACAACGGCAGCACGAAAACAAAATGCGCGTCGAGCAGGAAGAAAGAGGGATTGCGCATGGTTTCGCGCCACGCAATGGGTTGGCCATAAAGATCGCCGTTGCTGTTCATGGCATAGTCGCAGCTTGCGATCGGGGTGCGGATTGAGATCGCGGCACAGTCTCAAGAAACAGCACACCGATCAAGCTGCCGGCTTCAAGCTTGACAAGCGGCCCCTTCGGCGCAAACGCCTCGATATCCCGTGCCATTCGCTGACCCACTTTGCCTGCACCGGCATAAAGCCCCTGTTGCAACTGTGGTTGATCCTGTGTCTCGATGGCATAGCGCGGGCCGAACAACACGCGACTGCCGCTGTTGGAAAGGGTTGATCCCAGACCCTCGATGAAGGAGGCCGCAATCAGCGGCGCATAACGCAGGAAATAGCGGTGTTCGATATCCGTCTTAACGCCGAGTGATGCTGTTGATGCATCGACGGCATAGGCGGAGACGGGTGTTTGGGTTCCATCTGCAAAGACCAGGCGCTCAAATTCGACCACCAATGCGTTGTTTGTCGCGTTCTCTTTGAAACCTCCGATCAGTCGCGCCTTGTATAAAGGACCTTGTTTGATAATCTCCGCAATCACTGGGCCGGCGGTATCGGAATCGGTGCTGTTGATGGCCCGCGCAAAACTCAGCTGGCCGGCATTGATATAGGTTTGCCCCGCCATGAAGGGGTGTTGGACGTCGCCGACGGATTGATCACTATTGCGCTGTTGTCGGCGGCGCGCAGGAGATTGATACAGATCCTGATTGAGGATGATAATGTTGGCGGATCCGTTTGATTGCCAGCCTTTCTGATAGAGGGAGGCCTTTGTCGCGATCAGGCTCGCCAGTTGATGGATCCGTGCAGAATCAGCGGGGGCTGGTCTTGCGACGGCGACGGTCTGAGACTGATTTTGTGGTTCTTTGTCCCGGGCGGGATCATTTGGGGGCGCGACCGGTTTGCGCAAAACCGGTTGCGGTTCGGGTTGTTCATCAACATCGCGCAGCGCTTCATCAGGCGTGGCAACGAAGCTCTCGCCTTGCCTGGCTGCTGCTTTTGCATCGCGCTGGTTGACGATATCGAGACTGTGCTTATAGCGCGGGCTTTCGACCAGCTGGGGTCCGGCCGGGGTACTATCCAGGCCGGGCGGGCGGGAGATATGCGAGGTCTGAAGTTGCGCGTTGTGCCACGATTTGAACAATGTGAGGCTGATAGCGCCGATGACTGCGACGCTGCAGACAACACAAAGTACCCAGCGATTCCGGCTTTGTCGTCGGCGCTTGATCACCATCGCCTCAAGACCGAGCCCCTCTGGTTGCGCGGATTGGTGACCCTCTTCAGGCTCCGGATTCTGCTCGGTCAATTTTCCACCCTCACTTTGGTGATCTGACCGCCGCGCGATATCAACACGACAGGCGTCTTGTGGATGCGGTAGGCATGGATGTCGCCCGGACCGCTGAGCACCGCGAACCAGGGTGGCGAAATCAGGGTATGCGGCGTGCGAATATAGTAGTCGCCGCCATAGTCCCAGATGTCGATATCCGGATCGGTGCTGCGCAGCTTGACTGCACCCTTTGGCAGGGCTGAACCTTCAACAAAGGCCATCATGACGCCGTTGCTGGCTGCCGCTTGCACCGAGACAGTCGTCGGGTTGCGGATAGCGTTGGGTCCATAGGCTTCAATTGTGATATCCCGTCGTTCCAAGACGATTGCCTGCGATGTCTGCAGATGAAAGACGATTGGCCGACTTTCCTCGACCAGCGAAACGATCAGATTTGAACTGCCATGTGCCTGCAGCGCACTGATGGCCAGCTTGTTTGACCCTTCCTGCAAGGCATAGACCTGAAACATGTCAGCGCGCCCGACCACAAAGGAGGCGACCGGCCACGCCTGCCCGGTGCGATCATAGAAGCTGATGACCGATGCCATGTCAGGCGCGGTGGCAATGCGTGAAACCGCCTTTTCTGGGCTTAATGACAGGCGGATCGCGTCGCTGATCAACTGTGGTTGTTTGCCTGAGGGTGGTTCGGAAGCGGCCTTCTGGCTTTCATCAAGGCGCTTGCGGAAATCACGGATCATCTGGGGTGGCATGGGCATCAGCGATTGCAGTGCGGCGCCATAGGCGGTGATTTCTTCCGGCGACAGCGGGCGGTCCAGTTCTTCGAGTGAATGCAGCAACCGGTTTGTGCCGCCAATGGGTGGCGGGGGTTCCTGCGCGGATGTCGGGCTGCGCGCGTCATCTGCGCTGATCTGCCCGAAGCGGGCCGCATCTGGTTTTCTCTCACGTTGCGGTGGCGTGTCGGCAGCCTCAGGCGGCTCTTGCGGTGGCAAAGTCGCCAAGGGGACGGCTCTGTCTGTCTGTGAGAATGCGGGTATCAGCATGCTTGCTGAGAGCAAAAATGTGGGCAGGAAAAGCACTCTCATGATCATGCTCCGGGGGCTGCATTGAAGTTGAAGACGGCGATGCCCCTTGGATATTGATGGGTGGGCATGCGTTGAAGGGTCAGTGTGACCATGAAGTTCTGTCCGGCAATCTGGCTTGCCGACTGATAGGTGACACGCAACGGCAATTGCACGATCCATTGATAGGATCCGGCGCGATCGAGCCCCTCGCGCAGGATCACAGCGCGCTGGGCGATAGCGGTGGTGTTGAGCCGCTGCTTTTTGACCAGATCGATCTGCCCGCTGCGGTTCAAGGCGTCGACAAAAGAATTCCAGCCTTCGGGGATCGCAAAATAGGGTTTCATATCCTCAAATTCCGCACGATAATTGGAGAAGGAATAGGTCAGGGCCCGGGTTGCGGCCTCAGTGGCAAAATTCGCCACCGCAGCAGGACTCAGTGCAGGCTGTTCGAGCGGCACGAGGCGGGTAAGGCTGCCGTCACTATTGGTGGCGAAATAGACTGGGGAAGGACGGCTTACGGCCAGCACCACGGTGGCTGCAACGCTGACGACGGCGATCGCGGTCACAGCCAGGGCAATCATGCTCATCCGGTAATAGGCGAACCGATAGGCCTCCGCGCGCAGCAGCACCGATTCAATTCTGCCGTAATCACTGTTCAATCCGATCCCCCTTCACGATCTTTATCGCCGCGCAGAATGGCTTGGATCTGACTGTCATCGATCTGGCCATAAAAGACCTGATCACCCGCATCGGATCTGTATAGATAGAAGGGCACCCCCTTCAGTCCGTTGCTGCGGAACCATTGAAGGTTGCGTGCCAAAGCATTGATCACTGTCTTCTCCATTTGATCATGCGGCAGGATGACGGTTTGTCTGAAACGATCAGGTGGCCCGGCTGCGTGCCGGATGAAGGCGTCGCCCGGATTTTGCTCCTGCACGAAACTGGCCGTAAGCTCGAAGGAAAGCCGCGAGAGAATCGGGGTCGGGACCAGCCGCAATTCGATATCGCCGCGCTCAAGATAGGGTTTGAGAATAAGCAGCGATCTGGAACAGTATGAACACAGCGGATCGGCAAACATGTAGAGCACTGGCGCGTTGGGTCGAAAGCGGTTGGCTTCGATCCACATCAGGTAGTGATCAGCCTGGCTGCGCAATTGGGCGAGCGTTTTGAAAACCGGAACGGCTGCATCATCCGCATCAGCGCGGACCACCGCTTGCGCTGTGGTGGTTTGAGCCATAGGGGGCGGGCCGTCGTTTCGCGCAGGAGGATCGCTTCCGCGTCCCGCATCCAGCGCTTGGACGTCTTTGAGACCGGCTTCAGAGCGGTATTGCTGGAGCTGTTGCGGGCTCACCACAGCCGCCACGATGTCCTGCCCGTCGGGGCCGAAAATACTCCCGCGGATCAGCAGGCCGTTCGGCGTGGTGAACACAATCATGGCTTTCTCATCGTCAGCTATTGTCACCCAGACGTCGATGCCCTCCAAGGTGAACAGGCGTTTTGACCACCTACCATCGGCGTGCAACAGCTTTTGTGCATAGGGCGACAATGGATTGCCCGCGCTGCGGCAGCCGGCCTGCTGGGCCAAGCAAGCGCTGGCGCCAAAAATAGAAAATAGCAAGTAATTAGCAAATACCAATTTATTGTTCATTTTATTCTACAGCTATAAGTAAATAGCAAACAGGTTTAGAATGTAGCGATGGTGAGATATAGTACACAGCAAATAACAAACGGCACTATTCAAATATATTCTGGCAATTTTTTATAGGTGGTGAGGCGAAAATGGCAATAGTTTGGGAGCAACGGGATAGGGAAGCTGGCTTTGTAAGGCAGATGCTTATGTCGATACTGGTCTCGGGGATTGTCTCGGTGGCCTGCAATGTCTTTGTGCCGCGTCCGCACATTGTTGCGCAACGCCCCGCGAATCCGCGTGAACTGGGTGTCCCAAAAGGCGTGCTGGACAGCCTTGAAGTTCGGCTGCGCAAGACCACGCTTGCGACCGCAGCACTTCACCGGGACTTTGCGGTGCTGACGGCAGAGAACGGGATTCTCAACCGGGTGATTGCGCATATGCAGGCGATCCGCGAAGAAAATGCGCTCTTGTCGCAGTCCTTGCTCGCCCTGCAAGCAACCCCGCGGGCCTTTGCTCCCGGCGCAGGAGCCACGTCAGCACCGGAGCATCAAGCGGCTCAGACGCGCACCCGCCCGCGACATGGGAGCGCTGCGGAATTGACGATTGTGACGGCGGCAAAGCCGTCCGAGCCCGATCAGAGTGAGAGCCAGAATATCCGCTCGAGCGCCGATGGTGGCGCCAAAGCCGCGATCAAGCCGGCTGTGCAGGGAGGATGATCGATGCAGGGACTGGTTTCACTCATGGATCGACTGGCCGCGCTGATGCCGCCTTTGCAGTCGCTCGTGGTCGCGATCGTCTATTGTGTCGGTCTTGTTTGTGCGATCAGCGCGCTGCGCGGTTTTGCAGCGGTCAATGATCCGCGCCTGGCACCGCATGGGTGGTCGCAAGCGGGATGGCAGGGGCCGATATTTCTCCTCATCCTCGCCATCGCATTCGCTTCGCTTTCAAGCGTGATTTCTGCCGGCCTGTTGACGCTGTTCGGCATGGGGCAGACCTATGCAGCCAGCGAAGTTTTTGCCTATGCGCCGCAGCTGCTCAAGCCTGCACAAAGCGAAATGGGGCGCCGTGTCGTGGTTTCGATCGTCAGGATTATCCAGTTTATCGGACTCCTCGCCTTCATCCGCGGCCTTTACGTCGCAAACCTGTCGGCTCTCTTTCCCTATCGACGGCTGCTGTCGAAAGGTCTGACGCATCTGTTCGGAGGCATTTGCGCCATGAATATGCCGGCGTTTCTTCAACTCATTCAAACCGTACTTCTCGGAGAATAGGACAGGGCGATGAACAAGAATGCACAAAGCGCAAAGCTCTCATTTGTTGTCTTTGCGCTGATCTGGCCGGTATCCGCTTTTGCGCAGCAGAGCCAGGGCGGCATTGGTGAAATTGCCACCAATCTGCGGCGGGATTCGATCGGCCCGATTGCGGATCTGATTGGCGCGCTCGCTTTCCTCTGCGGTGTCCTGGCGGCTATTTTCGGTCTGTGGACGCTGTTTCAAAACCGGCGCAATCCGCATGATCCCCATAACAGTGTCGGCAGAGCCATCATGTCGTTTGTGGTGGCCGCCGGCTTGATCGGCATTCCCAGTTATCTCGGGGTAGGGGTAGCGACCTTTTTTGGTTCGGGAGCGGAAACGGCCTCCGTCGACGGCACGTTACGATCGATCAAATGAGCGCTCTCCTCCGCAGCATTCTCGATAGTCTGGCGAGTTTTCTCGGCGGATCCCTGTTGCGCAAAAATCTTGTCCATTATTGTCGTATTGTGACGGCACAGGACGATGCTGTGCTGATTGGCGATGATGGTTCGCTGCTCAGCCTGTTCCGTCTTGATGGCTGCCGGGCGATCAAAGGAACCGGCGAGCTGTCCGACGCCATGATGCGGTTGCGTCTGGCGCTGGCTTCGCAATTCTCCCAGGGTGGATTTACGCTGCAATTCTGGTTTGGCCACCTGCCGGAAGTGGCCCGCGATGAATTGCAGGCGACGTTGAGCGGGATCGCTGCGCTGGCGCGCGATGCTGAACTCGATGTTGCTGATCTGCTTGACGAGCGTCTGGCCCGGCTGCCCGCAAAGCTCAGCGGCGAGCGGGCCTATATTGCACTTTGGTCGCGGCCAACCATGTTAACGCGCGAGGAAGCGAGCCTATCTGCAAAAATCAGGCGCAATGAGGATATGACATTGCCGTCTTCCCTTAAGTCCCAATTTCCGGTGCGGGCTTTGCAGGCGCTGCTGACCCGTCACAAGGCGCTGGTCCAGTCTCTGCTGGTGGAGACCGGGCGTTGCGATTTCGACCTGGAACTGCTCGGCGTCCGCACAGCGCTTGCCGAGATCAAGGGCATCTTGAATCCAGAGTTCTTATCGGCTGCCAACAATTGGCAGGCTGTGCTGCCCGGTGATCATTTGCGGGCCAGGATGCCGCGTACCGCCCAACAGTGTCTGGGCAATGACGTCAGCCATCTGTTGTGGCCCCCGCTTTCGGCGCAACTGATGTCCGAAGCTGGAAGCCTCAGAAGCGATCGGGTGTTTGAATTCGGCAGTAAGATCTTTTGTGGCTTTGATATTGTTCTTGGCCCAGAACAGATTGTCGCTTTCAATGACCTCATCGCGCGGGTGCGCGATCAGCATCGCCGGATGTCCTGGCGGGTTTCCATGCTGCTGGACAGTGGTGGCTTCCAGGGTCAGATGTTCAAGGAGCACTACGTCAACCTTCTCAGTTTCACCAGTCGGATTACCAATGGCCGGATCCGGCGAGCCTTTGAGGCTGCACGCCAAAGACATGGCGACGGTGAAACGGTCATACGCTGGCGGGCGTGTTTTGCTGTCTGGAGTGATCCTGGCGATGAACGGCAGTTACTTTGTGATGTGGCGAACCTGCGTCAGACCGTTCATGGCTGGGGCAATTGTCAGACTGACATGCAGGTCGGAGATCCGGTCGAATGTGTTCTCGCCTCGGCCTTGGCATTGTCCCCCAGTTCCACGGCACCAGCGGCCTCGGCCTATCTGACCGAAGCCTTCGCCTTGGCACCATTTGCCCGGCCCTCGAGCCCCTGGCGCCGCGGCGCCATCCGCTTTCGCACCCATGACGGCAAGGCATGGGCCTATCAGCCGGGATCCTCGCTGCAATTGGGGTGGGTCGATATCATTGTCGGTCAGCCAGGCAGCGGCAAGTCCACATTGTCGAATGTCATGAATCTCGCAATTGCGCTTTCACCGCAGATGGGCCGCTCGGACAGCCATGCCGGATTGCTTCCCCGCATTTCCATCATCGATATCGGTCCTTCCAGCGAGGGATTTATCAGTCTGCTCAAGGAGGCATTGCCACCCAAACGCCGCCATGAGGTGATGCATCTGCGCCTGCAGAACCAGCAAAGCCATGCCGTCAATCCGTTCGATCTGCAACTGGGCATGCGCTGGCCATTTCCCTATGAACTTGAATATCTCACCAATCTGATTTGTCTATGTTGCACGGGCGATGACCGGAGCGCGCCTTATGACGGAATTTCCACGCTGGCGCGCGCCACCATTCTGGAGGCCTATGATTATTTTTCCGACGCGATGAACCCGAAGCGCTATACGCGCAGCGACAGTCAGGTTGTCGACAGAACGCTAAAGGATCTGGGCTTTACCACCGATAGGGCGACGAGCTGGTATGAGGTTGTCGATTATTTATTCGAGAACGGAAAATACCATGAAGCAACCCTGGCGCAACGCTTTGCTGTGCCGGTATTGGCGGATCTGATTAATATGTCCAATCGCGAAACGGTCAAGGAACCCTTTCGCGACATGCATGTGGAGTCGACCGGCGAGACGGTGGTTGTGGCCTTTCAGCGAATGGTGACGGCTGCCTGTCGTGATTTTCCACTTCTTGCCGGCACAACGCGATTTAGTGTTGCGGATGCGCGGATTGCAGCCTTTGATCTTGAGGCGGTGACGGTGCAGTCGGGCGCGCATGCGCAGCGCCAATCGGCGGTCATGTACATGCTGGCGCGCCATACATTGACGACCGATTTTTGGCTTCATGCGGATGATTTGAAAGATGAGCGGATACCGCAAGCAGTGCGGGCCTATCATCTGGGCCGCGTCAGTGACAATGCGCAGATGCACAAGCGCCTGGCTTACGATGAATATCATCGCACAGGTGGCTTGCAGCATTTTCGCAAGCAGAACGAAAATGATGCCCGCATTGGTCGAAAGACCGGCGTGCAGCAGGTTTACGCTTCGCAATTGATCGAGGATTTCGATCCGCAAATCCAGGCTCTGGCGAATAATTTCTTCTTCTGCAATGTCCCCACCGAGAACGCCATGCGGGCGCTGGCTGAGACCTATCATCTGACAGATGCCGTCACCGATGCGCTCCGCCTGTTGCATGGTCCTGTGCCCGGTCAGGGTGCGCCCTTTGTGGCGGTGATGAAACTGAAATCCGGGCGCTATATCCAGTCGCTGATCAACGATATCGGCCCGATCGAAACCTGGGCACTTTCCACCACCCAGGATGACAGTGCGCTGCGTGCGCTTCTCTATGCGGCCCTTGGACCCAAAATAGCCCGGCAAATCCTGGCCAGACGTTTCCCTGACGGCACTGCAACGCCGCTTTTCGAAGCGCGCAAAGCCGAGATGGAGGCCTGCGGCATGGCGATTGATCATCGGGTCTGTGACAACATCATCAGGAGCGTTGCCGACGAAATCATCAGGGGTTTTCGCGATGTCTAGATCGGTGATGCTTTGCGCTGCATTGTTGTGCGCGATGGAAGTGACGACAACCGCAAGGCCCGGCGATGATCGGATCGGCGACGACAGGATTGTCGGCGAGGTGCGGCATCCGTTGCGGCTTGAACTTGAGGGAGCTGTGCCGTTTGACGGAAGTGATCCCCAGGCAACAGCGGTGGCGCGTCAAATGTATGGCGGCATGTTTCGCTGGGTCGAGGCCAGCAGGATTTGGCTTAAAGCGCCGGATGACGGTTTCGAGCAAATGGCAGTTCAGCTGTCAAAAGACCGCAACTGCGATCAGAATTGCCTTTATGCCGTATTGTTTCATGACGACCGAAACTGGCTTGAATTGTGGCGTGGTCGCGCAAGCGCTTTGCATTTGGGACCGATCGGCCCGGAGGGGCTGCGTGGCATTCATGATGGTGTGCGGCTTTGGAGCTGGGTGGGCGGAGCCTACAGGCCGGGGCTGCGCGAATATCGCTTTGATTACCGAGCAATGAAGCCGCAGGAAAGAACCAGCATCGAGACGGCCTTGGCAGAAATGTCTGCTGCCGGTGACGCGGAGACCAGATATGCGGTCCTCGATTTTCCGGTCAATGACGGCGTCGGGGCAATCGTATCCGTCACCAGTCTGACTTATTGCGGTCAACTGGTTTGTCCGGTGTTCGTGCTTGATAAGACTGCGCAAATCGTCGGGCGATTTCAGTCGATCGAAGGTCAGAGCGGTGCGGCGCTCGAACGCGATGCAAGCGGCAATCCGATGATTGAAACACTCGCTGTCAACGGCCTTGTTGTATACCGGATCGGCGACACAATGCCGGTTTTCACGATCAGCGCGCAAAGGCCAATTATTGCCGGGAGGGAACGGCAATGAAGCGCGCGCTTCCAGGCAAATTGGCACTTGTCATGCTCTGTCTCGTCATCAGTGCAAGGCTCGGACGATCGAGCTACAATGATGCGGTGGCACGCTTTGAGGGCGGAGACTCCTATTCGGTCATGAATCAAAACGGCTCCTCGGCTCTGGGCAAGTATCAGATCACGGCTGGAACCTGGGAAGGGCTTGGCTATCTCAGCTATCAAGGACGTGGTAGCCAATCGGATTATGCGAACTATTCTTTTACCGACAAGGCAAGGGCTGCCGGTGTTGGCTCGGTGAGCGACCTGCGCTATTCTCCGGCTGGTGCCGCTCTGCAGGATCGCGCCAATGGCGAGCTGGCTACCCGCAACTGGTCCGCGATGAGTGATAGGGCGCGCAGCCTGGTTGGACAGCGGGTGGATGGTCTCGTGATCACAGAGGACGGGATGTTACAGGCCGCGCATTTCCTGGGCGTGGAGGGTTTCAACACCTGGGTTGCAAGTGGCTTTGACGCTGGTTCCTTGCCACGCGAATATCTGGCAGCCAACGGGTTTCATTCCAGCGCGCAATTGCAGGCCTATCTGATGAAGCGGATGTCGGTTGGCGCGGGCAATAGCGCCTTGGCTGAGGCGCGCGGGGCGAGCCCCTACACCCAAACCAGCAGCTTTCCAGGCATCGGGAATCTACGGCGGGTGCTGATTGAAGAACGTCCGCCATTTCAGGGAGAGAAAGGAACGTTGTGATGCGTCGCCTGCTCGTCTGTCTGCTGCTTGCTGCCAATTTGATGCCGGTCAAACTGCATGCTTATGATGACCTGTTTGCAAATTCGGGGGACGGCTGTCTGCCGGTTGCCAGAAACGAACTGATGCAGGCGATCCGCAATGGTATTGAGGGCGAAGTCAAGCGGCGCGAGCAGGCGCTGAAAATGCCGGTGCCGCTTGCCGGTCTGAGCTGTCTTGACCGTTTGATGGATATCAATCTCGACACGGCTATTCGCCTGCCGAGTTTGCGTGGTTTGTTCAATAGTGCTGTTTCGGATGCGCAGAACCAGCTGTGCCGGATGGCGGAAAATGAGATCGGCAAGCTGACCGAGCCACTGAAGAATATTTTTCCCACACCGCGCCTCAACGCCCTCAAACTTGACAGTCGCGGGACAGATGGTGGCCCTGACATTGATTACAGCACGCCTGCAGGCGGGATCAGTCATTATGGTCGGGATGATCCTGACACCGGACCGCGCGAGGACGCTCAGAGCATTCTCGATGAACTTTACCGCAAGCTTTATGGGGGTGGAAAATGACAGGGCTGCTCCGTCGTTTGGCAATTCTTGTCGTCGTGGTCGCGCTTGCGGCGTCTCCTGCCAGGGCCGCATGCGACTGCAGCCGGGTTCGCAACATCGTCCAGCAGGGCGTCGAGACCGTCAACGGCCACACATCTGAGGTCGGCGGGGCGATCGCGAAGACGATCCTGGATGGGGTAGCGCAGTTGAGTGGTTACTCATTGCGCGCCACCGAAGCACAAAAGCGCGTCATGGAAGCCGCGCAAGTCAATGCGGTGAGCCGGGAGAAGCAGATCGCGCGCGGGCTTGCAGAAAGTGGGCGCTATGATCCAGCAGTCTCTGCATGCCTGGACCTTTCGGGCATCTTCAGTCTTGGTCAGAGCGGTCGCGGCGCCGGTCTGAGCGGCAAGGATGTCACCAATGCGTCCCGCAACTGGTCCTATGGCAATGAGGATATCGGCAAGCCTGTCGTACAAGGCGGCTTGGCGGTGGCGAACGCGATTATCACCGATCGCGACCGGTTCAAAGGGGCGGGCGGATTTGCCGATCCCACCTCTGATGTGCGGTTGCTCACGGATGCGATGACGCTTGATACCTCGAAAAAGGACATAGCTGGAGCCCATATTCGGCTGGTGAACAATATCGTCGATCCGATACCAGCCAAGCCGATCACCTTGCTGGAAGCACGGACGCCGGCTGGACGCGCGCAAGTTGCTGCACGCCAGGTCGATGCAAGCCGTCGCTCGACTGCCCATGCAATTATCAGCTATCTCGGCGATCTGGTGACGCCAACCGGCAGCGACGCGCTGGTCCGCTGGGCGAGGAAGGCCACGCCGCAGGGTTACCCTTACGCGATCGGTGAACAGATATCGCAACTCCAGGCGATCGATATTTTTGTCCGTTCCCGCTTTGCAAATGCAAAATGGCATCAGCAAATGGCGCAGATGTCACCGAATGCGGTGCAACGTGAACAGTTGCTCGCAACCGTGCTCACCCAGCAGATTGAGTGGATGCGATTTGATCTTGAACGGCGCAACGCGGCTGCTATCGCTGCGATCCTTTCAACCTTGCTCGATACACGCGACATGGGGACGACAAGCATTCCCCTTGCGCCTGCCAGTGGTCGCTGAGAGATTTCCGTCATTTCTTGATCGGGAGGATGATGATGCGGGAGAATAGAAAGGCACCCAGATTGGCACTGTTGCGGCGCTATCTGCATTGGCGCAGTCGCTTTTACGCGGATGCGGTTGGTAGCAGCCATCCGGGGCTGCGGACTGCCTGGTATGGGCTCAGTGCGTTCATGCTGTTGAAGCCGCCACAAAAAGGCTGGTTGTGGGCGCAGGACCCTGATGGCGGGCGACAACGGTTCGGACGGCTGCTGGGTGAACTGGGAGCGGCTGAATGGAACCGGGCAGTTTGCAAATGGCGGCGCGAACAACTGATTTTTTCGATCGGCGCCACGCTGTGTCTGATCGTGCTTGTGCTGTTCTCAGTCGGTGGTTCCTGCAGTCTGAGCGGCGTGTTCAGTCTTTTGTTTCTCGCGGGTTGTTTTGGGATTCTGGCCGTTCGGGCCGGCTATCGTCGATGGCAGCTTCGCGCGCGGCGGATCGGCTCACTGTGGGATTTTCTCGACCATGCGCGCAGGCACCGAGGGAAAGCGAAGCTCCAGTGATGCAGGTGCTGATATTGAAAGTGATCGCATCGACGTCTGGCGTGGCTTTTGCAACCGCTTGTGCTGCTGGCGAACTCGATGTCGCCGATATTCTGAGCGGTCAGGGGGATGCGCGCACCAATTCCTATCTGAACATGATCTTTGGCCCCTTGTTTGATGGACCCAATCAGGAGACGTTGATTTCGAGGCTCATTCTCGACTTCAATGTGTTGTTTTTCACCATCGGTCTGGCGATTTTTCTTTATAATGTCGTGACCGCCACGGTTGATACGGCCAATGAGGGTGAAGTGCTTGGCAGCCGTCATTCGACCGCCTGGGTTCCCATTCGCATTCTGCTTGCGGCAGCGGCCCTCGCACCGGTGATGCCGGGTGGCTACAATGGCGCGCAATATGTTGCTGCCTATAGTGTCAAGGTCGGTACGGCTGCGGCGAGCTATTTTTGGAACCAGACCGCTGACCTGATCATCGAGCAGAAGATTCCTGTGGTGGCGGCAGACACTGACGGCCCGGATGGACAATTTCTCCAGGCGCTGTTTCGCATGGAACTCTGCCGGGCGGTTTATAATCTGGAGGTGACAAAGGGCGGAGTGGCAATGGAGGGTGTTGGGCGGCAATGGAGCCTGCAATCGGGTGTTCGGGTCCTCGATTACGGGCTGCTATCGCGATCGGGGGCCTGCGGAAAAATAAGCCTGCCCACCGAAACGATGGGGTTTCGCCGGATGGCCGCAGCCGGTAGTGCTGACAAGGACAATCTGCACAGGCAGACCAGCGCGTCGTTCGCGACATTTTTGAGCGGCATGCAAAGCAATGTGGAGATGATGGCGGACCAGTTCGCACCGGTTGCTGTCGAGTTGGCGCAAGCGGTTTCATCGCGCAAGCCACTGCCCCCTTATCGCAATCTTGCATGGGATATGAAGCGCTGGCGCGATGCGCAGAGCCAGTTGCTGCGCCAATTGATCGGTCCGGGGCAGCTTGATCGGCTTGCGGAAGGCGCGTTTGCACAGACAGAGGATATCAGGATCTTGACGCCGATGAGCAGTTCGGATCAGAAACTCTCGATCAATGTAAAAAATGGGGGCTGGTCGCAAGCGGGATTTTATTATCAGCTGGTTTCCCGGCTGTCGTCGGATGCCAATTCGGTTGGTGCGATGATGCCGACGACGACGCCGGGTGGAGCGATTGGCGCTGCGTCAAATCCGCGTGGACCGGTGATGGCGGCGATCGCATCGCAATATGCGGCCAATTATGCCTACTGGTTTGGAACCCCGGAGGGCGACGCGAGCAAATTCCTCAATCAGGTTGCTGCGACCTATAATGGAACTGTGGACTGGTGGAATGAATCGGTGTCCCGCAGCGGGATCCGGGCTTTTACCAACGAGCGTCTGGCCTTTGCCGATAATGGTGGCGATCTCGCCAATATCTTGCCGCCGGCCGGCGGACTGCTGGAAAGCGTTGCTTTTTTTGCGCCCAGTTCTTCCATCATTGACCCGATGAATGCGGTTGTTTTGTTTGGAATTCAACTAACAACGCTTGCAACCGTGACGACAGTGGCGATCGTCGGCTTTGGCGCAACGCCATTCATTGGCGGTGCCGCCACCACGCTGGGGACGATTATCGGTCCCGCACTGTTGGCGCTGATGGCACTGGGCAGCACCATGTCCTTTGTGTTGCCGCTGATGCCCTCCATTATCTGGGTCCTGGCAATCCTGTCGTTCATCATTGTGATCATAGAGGCGATTTTTGCCGCGCCCTTATGGGCCATTGCGCATCTATCGATGGGGGGACAGGGCTTTATCAGCGCGCATGCGCGTCGTGGCTATGTCTTGTTGTTGTCGCTGCTGCTGACACCGGTGCTGATGGTATTTGGGCTGGTTGCGGGAATGATCCTCTTCCGGATTGCCGGAAATCTGCTGAATGCCGGCATGTATTACGCGCTGACCTCCTCGCAATCCCTGGTCGCTGACAGCTGGGTGGGCTTTGCCTGGTATGCCGGCATTCTTGTGGTCGGAATTTTTATGGTCTTTGTCTATATTGCGATCATTGAACTGTCATTCTCGCTGATTGCCGGCTTTCCCGGGCGGGTGTTTCGCTGGTTTGAAGAAATCGGCGATCAGCTGGACAGCCAGTCGTCGCTGAGAACCGGTTTGGGCGCGGCAGCTCAGTTAAGCACCTCTCATTTGACGCTATCAAATACTGGAATGGGGGCTATCGGTGCCAATCAACGCCTTTTCGGCCAACCTAACAACGGGCGTAGAGATTAATGTAATACGGTTACTCTTTCTCCCCACTATCTAAACGGCAAGAAGTACTTCCTAACCCATATTCCGAGTAGAAACATAGAGGGTGTAATCACAAACATCCCAAATTTGAGCCAAGTTAGTGTTCTGGTTTCACCTAGAAGGATTTCTAACGGGCCGATACCACAAGAAACTCCAAACGCGAGAAGCAATAAAATGGCTGGTAGCTGCAGGACAAAGATGATCGGCACAAATACGACAAAGCGAATGGCCTTTTCCATCCTGGACAAAGGCCCATAGGCGGCGCGATCAAACACCGGTCGGAGATATTTGGGGACCATCATCGATGTCTTCCCTGCAGAACGCAAAATATCCCAAAGACTATCATCGCGTTGACGGCCCGGGTTAGCCCAATATCTTGCAGGAAAAATTGATTGGTTGGGTGGGCGTCAGAATGGCCCTTGATTGGCGGGGCAGGACCAGCATCGCAAAGAAGTCGGTCTTCGTGGCAAGGTCAGACTGTCGGCACACGAGCAAGCCATGGCCTCGCCATATCGCTTGCAGCGAAATTCTGGCGCATGGGAGGGATATTCTCGCAATGCGGCGTCCGGACTACAGGCCGTCTGCCGGCAAACTATCGCAGTCGAGGCAGTCATTACAAAGACCGCAACTATCCTCCTCAAAGCAATGGGGCGGCCTTTTCTGCCGGCAACAATCGCATAGAATGGCGGTTGCCTCCGTGCGCGGTTCCGGCGGCAGGATTTCAATCTCTAAAGATTCGTCTTGGCATGCGTGTTGGGCGATTGCCATGGTTTCCACTCTCATCGGGATGGTTGCTCATGGCTTGAGATAAGCGCACGGCGCAGCGGTTTCCAGAGTGTGCCTGTTTATCCGTTGGCGTGGGCGCGAACGCGCGGTCGAAAGCGGGGTTTGAATGGCGCCCCCGCAAAGATCTCCCGGCGGTGGATATCACGGTCGGCTTGATGCTTTGGCATGGGCTTTCAAACAGCGGCGCGTAAGAAGATTGGCCAGCGTCAGGCCGGTAAGCCGCGCTACTTGGCTTCTGACCTGCCAAGGCAACGCAAAGGCCAAGATATAGCAACGATATGCTTCCGGGCTGTCACAGGAGCGTCTACTGCAGCAGCTTGGCCTTCATCGCTTCACCGACAATGGTGAGCTGCAGCATTGGCTCGCCACGGATCACACTTTCCTCGACGAGATCGAGTTGTTCCAGGCGTCCGATGATGCGATGGGACAGCCGTTTGTCGCCAACAAGCCAGTCGCTGCCGATCTTTCTCTGACGGCGGAAGAAAGCGATAGCCCGCAAGGCGCTATGCTGCGCCCGGGTGAGTTTTTCAGGCGCTGTTGCGGTGGTTTGATCGATATTTGGAAGCATGAAAATCCCTCCTGCTCAATCATGGCAGACGCTTTGTGAGCGTCTGCTGCTTGTTTCGGCCCCGCCATGGCGAAACGCTCCAGTTGCAAGGGAAACGGTCTGGCCTCTTAATTTGTTCCAAAGCCGCTGTGTGCCTGTGTCGTGCCAATTAAGCGCAATGGCGGGCGCCGATCGCAAAAGCAGACAGCCATCCTGCAAACCGACTGACAATTCCTGCAGCTTTTTAAGCGTGTTTGGGTTATTCTCTTCAACAATACCTCAACACGGAGCCTGACTGATTGAGCGTTGCATTTGTCAAAGAAGAAAGTGCGGAAGCTGCCGCGGAGACAATTCTGCCGCCGCGGCCGGTTTCTGGCCGGATCAATCTGGTAACCAAGACCGGGCTTCGAATGCTGCATGAAGCGCTCACATCAGCGCAGCGCGGTCTTGATGCTGCGAGCTTGCTTGAAGATATCAATGAAAGGCGGCGCCAGTCAGCGATTTGGCTGCGTGATGTGCGCTATTACAGCGAGCGCATCCACACGGCAGAGCTGGTTGAAGCGCCGGCATCTCCGGCAGTGGTCGGCTTTGGGCATGTGGTCACCTTTCAGCGCTCGGATGGTCGCAAGCAGAGCTTCCGAATTGTCGGTGAAGATGAAGCCGATCCGTCCCGATCCACGCTGTCGCATGGATCCCCGGTTGCAATCGCCTTGATGGGTAAGGCGGTTGGCGATGTTGTCGAGATGGGTCCGCTTGAACTGGAAATCCTTTCTATCAGCGCCTCAACACAAGTTTGACTTTCTCCTCGCGGGCAAAGGCTCTCGGAGCGGCAGAAGCAAGCTGATTACGGATACTGAGGATATCGAATATCAACCTATTTGCGGGCATTGCCGGTGTCCAGCCGATAGCGGCTCTATGCTATCGCCGGGGCTGGGGTGGGGAAGGGCATTTTTGAGCATCCGGAGCGCTCACCGGAGGGTGGAGGCATATTCTGTCACAGTCAACGCGTGACCTTGGCAAAGCAATGCGAAGGGTGAAGACCGCCATTGCCTCGACGGCAATGGCGGTCTCCTGCGCGTCAGGCATGGACCTTGAGCTCTGCCATTTTTTCGCCCAGTAGCCAGAGGGCTTTATTGAGCCTGATATCCTGGTCGATGTTGTGAATGGCGCGGGATTTCATGCGGCGCTGGCAGCCGGATTTGTCCAGCGTCAGGCCGCGAAGGCCGCCTTTCAAGCTATTTTCCTGAACGATATTCCAGACGGTCCACAGATCGTCGGCCTGATCGCTGCTGCGTCGAGGCTGCAGCAATTGTTGCGGTTTGATCGGTGTCTGTGTTTCGCCGGCATTGTCGGCAAAGCGCAAGGCGTGGGCGCCGTGTGCCAAGACGTCTTTCTCGTCCTGATTGAGAAGGATCTGCGACCATTGCTGGGGTGCCAGCAGGGTTGTTTCCGCCTCTTCGAGCACCCGGTAGGTGCCCTCGATGACTTTCTGCGCCGCGTCACCGGAATGTCTGACCCGGATGGCGTCGATGGTGCCGGTCTGGGTGACAAGCGAGTTCATGCAACGAATGCGATAGAGACCGGCCATCAGCTCATAGGGACTGGTACCGTCATTGGCATTTTTGAGCAGGATTTCGCACAGATTGTCACCGACATGATAGGTCTTGCCGTCATCGACGTGGCGCAACCGAATGAGATGCTTGGTGAAATGGGCCTTGTCCAAGCTGCGGCTTGCGGATTGCCGGACCCCGACGGGCACAAACCCCTCCTTTTTAAGGCAGCGTAATATTTCAATGGTGGGTATTGGGCGGAACTGCTGCGAGCGGCTCGCATGCGCGGTGACTGCAAAGATCGAGGGTGCCTGCGCCTGCATTTCCGCCTCTGTCAGGGCATGACTCTGGTCGAAGCGGGCGCATTTGTTGTAAATGCTCATGATCTTTCTCCTTGAGATTTTCCCTGGCCGCTGGGCGAGGCCTGCCGGTCTGGCCGGGAATGGCTCCTGACATTCCCCGGGACAGAGCGGGGGGGCAAAGCCCGCCCGGCGGCCGGGATTGAGCCAGTCAAGTGGTGTGGCGCGGAAGGGTGAGGATTTTCACGGTTGCGCAGCGGTTTACCCGCTGGGCAAGGGTGCGGAAAACCGCAGCCCTTCACGGACCGCTTGACGGGATCAATCGCTGCTGTCAGGGGCGAAGAAAAATCAAAGGCGGCCGCAGGCCGACAATAGAGGGGAAGAGTGAAACGCATGCCGCATGCAATGGGAGCTCGATGCATCAAGCTCGATTGGACGAGTGCGTCTCCCGGTCTGTTTGGCAGCAATGAACTGGCGGGCGTATCGCAGCAACAAGGAGGCCCAGAAAGGAGTAAGAAAGGAGCAAGAAAAGAGCCAGAGAAAGCGGCGCGGAGAGGGACGCCAAGCGAGCCGGATTGAAGGCGCTTGATTTCAGAGGATTTTGCAGCGCTTGCGCGCAGGCTGAAACGGCTTTCGCGACCAAAAGGCGCTTTGAATGCGCACGTCGATCCGATTTGATGAGATCAAGTGGGACCAGCAGCCTCTCCCTGCTGATTGTGGTCAGGACGGGGTGGGGAGCCAGTCTTCGCAATATTTCATCTTAAAGGTTGGTACTTGACTGTCACTCCTTGTCACATCCGCTGCCCGCAACGGACCGGTTTCACCAGCGGCTTCATCGCGATCAATGTGACCGTTTCTGGAACAGCCAGACTTGGCTGCCGGTGAATAGCGCATCGGGCCTTAGAGTGCGCCGCGCTCTCGATTGGCGGATATCAAACCTGTGGCCCGGTCAGAAACATTTGCTCGTCCTCAGGCGTATCCGAGCGAGCGATATCAATCAGTGCGATACCAAAATCGGGATTATAGCTGCGCCTCAGGGATGCCGGTGTTTCGCGAATGATGACTTCCAACGTCGGTCGGACATAGCCTTTGACGAAGTGTCCACCCCGTGTCTGTCCGTCGGAAAGGCCCAGCACCGCGTGGAGATGGGGATGCGGTTCGCCCTTTTCATTCAAGGTGATATCACCGATCAGGCTTAAAACCTCGCTTTGCACGGTTACCGGAATATCCTGATAGCGTCGGGTTTCAAGGTCAAAGAAAGCCAGGATTGTTTCTTGAAACGCTCCGATGGCGGAGACCGATGCGGCGTTGATGTCGTGCTTGACGGCAAAATGCCGGATCGCGTCGAAAGCTTCCTCCCCCGGTTCAATCACCAGGATGAAGACGCGCTCGCTATCGTTGGATAAAAGCTTGCTTTGCATGCGGGGCTCCGGTTCTTGCTGCCCAATGACCGCCAGGGCGACCGGCGGCCATGCGCGTGGCGGTTTGGCTTAACGGGGGTGGCGGCCTTCCCTGATTTCCTCGACAATCTTGTCGACGAAGGCGTCAAGATCATCGGGGGATCGCGATGTGATAATGCCCTGATCGGCGACCACGGCTTCATCGACCCATTGACCGCCCGCGTTCTTCAAGTCGGTTTTGATCGAACCATAAGACGTAACCTTGCGGCCCCTGACGGCGTCGGCCTCAATCAGCAACCAGGGCGCGTGGCAGATCGCAGCGACGATCTTTCCTGACTGCAGGAAGGCGCGTACCACAGCCATTGCGTCCTCATCGGCGCGCAAGGTATCGGGGTTGATCTGACCCCCTGGCAAAACCAGCGCATGCGTATCTTCAAGCGCAATCTCTTCAAGGCCAAGGTCGACATCGACGCTGTCACCCCAGTCGCCATCGTCCCAGCTCTTGATGGCACCGGTCTTCGGCGAGGCGACCTTCACCCTGGCCCCCCTTTCACGCAGCTTTTCCAGAGGGACCCGAAGTTCCGAACGTTCGTAACCATCCGTTGCGAGAATAACGATATTGGCATCAGTGATATCAGTCACAGTTTATCCTTTCGGTGATTTTGGGCCCGTCGCCGTTTGGCGGCACCGCGGAATGCTGACAGCGACGGCTTGCGAGACGACCGCCCTCCTTTTCCAGAGGAAAAGCCCGTTGCTCGCTCCCACCCCGGAGCGCTGGTCGGCAAAAGCGCTGCAAACGGATCGGGCAGCCGCCGGCGGTCAAGCGAGACATTTTGCGCGAGGGGCGCATGCTAGTCGCGATGTTCAGGCAATTCCTTAAGCTGATCCTTGGTCCAGGAGGTCACGGCATGAACATTGCCATCATCATCGCGCATGAAATCGAAGCCGCTCAGGGGAACCGAGACAGGCTTGGCGCCAATGCCGAGAAACCCGCCGACATCAATGATGACCTGAGCATCGGGACCCATGCCATGCAGGTGGTCAACCGTCCCAATCTTATGGTCATCGACGCCATAGACGGTCGCGCCATCCAGCACATCCGCATTGAGTTCCGACGCCGTCAGTCTTACATGTTTGCTGTGATCCATCTCAAATCCTCCTTGTTTTCTGTCAGGGTATAACCCGGGGGCGGGCATTGTGTTCCCGGTGCGGTCTCGAAATATCAATCCCCTCTGAAAGACCCCCGGATAAATGGGAGGTAAGAGTTGGGGTTGTGCTCTCTGACCGGGATCCCTACATCGCACGGTTCAAGTCGGCGGCATGGGGTTGACGTCAGAGCTCGACACAGGTCAACCAACCGGCTGAAGGAACGGGCATGATCATCGCAACAATAATCCTTGCTGAAGGCAGTCCATGGTGATGAGCAAGCTGGATCGACCGGCCATTCAGGGTTGCAATCAGCGAGCAGACCATGTGGTCCTGCTGCGGCTTCATCCTTGTTTGAATTGGCGACGGCGTTGAGATCACCCATTGTTCTGCTTTACGTTGCCGATATTTGGACAAGTGCCCGATTTTACAACCGTCTTTTTGATCGTGCCGCCCAGCAGATCAGCCCTCGCTTTGCGCTGTTTGTATTGCCATCCGGCATGCGTTTGGGCCTGTGGTCGCAAGCCTCTGTGCAGCCGGTTCCTGTCAGCCGGGCTGGCGGAGGCGAGCTGGGGTTCCAGGTTGCGTGTGGTGGTGAGGTCGACAGGCTCCATGTCGAGTGGCGTTCAAAAGGGGTAACGATTGCCTTGCCACCCATGACGCTGGATTTTGGCCGAAGCTTTGTCGCGCTCGACCCTGACGGTCACCGTCTGCGCGTCTATGCGCTGGGAGATCACAAATGAATATTGCCCCTCGGCATTGGATTGCCACTGTTTCGGCTGAGCATGCGATGGTTGGGCAAAGGCTCGGCTTCATCCAGGTCTGTCACGGCAAGGCGGCGCCTTTGCTGAGGTTGCATTGTGGTGATCGCATCCACCTATTCGCCGAAGCAAAGTCTCGGTGGCAATGAGAGCCTACAGGCATTCACGACGATTGGCCATGTTTGTGATCATCAGCCCTACCAGCTCGAGATGGCGCCGGGTTTTCATCCCTGGCGTCGAGATGTGAACTGGTTACCAGCCTGCCAGGTGCCGATCAGGCCTATGCTTGACCGGCTTTCCTTCACCCGATCACAGTCAAACTGGGGATGACCCGTTTCGTTTTGGACTGTTTGAAATCAGCACTGCGGACGCAGAGATGATTGCAGAGGCCATGCGGTTGCCCGCTGGGCGATAGCAAAGCAATCGCGGCCAGTCACGCGGCGCGGCCCAGCGTTGCTGTCAAATCTCTGGCCTGTGACAAGTCTGCCAGCAATTCGTGTTCTGCGCTTTGCTGCCGTGAGGGATCAGCCAGTCGAAGAATATAGGAGGGATGCCAGGAAAACAAAACTCGGGTTCCATCCTGTAACTGTTCGATGGTTCCGCGGCGACGGGAGATCGGCACAGAGCTGTTGCTCACCCCAAAAGCTGCCGATGCACCGAGTGCCAGAATAAGCCTGGGTTTTACCAGCGCTATTTCCTGGGTGAGCCACCATCGGCAATGGTCGATTTCATCGCGGTTTGGCGTTTGATGCAGGCGTCTTTTCCCCCGTGCTGTGAACTTGAAATGTTTGACCGCATTGGTCAGGAACACGGTTTTGTCTGCAATATCGGCTTTCTGCATCAGCCGGCGCAGGATCTGGCCGGCCGGTCCAACGAAGGGTTGACCGCTCAGGTCCTCCTGGTCGCCGGGTTGCTCGCCGACGATCATCATGTCGGCATTCCGGCCTCCGGCGCCACAGACTGCCTGACTGGCGTGTTCGCAAAGGCTGCAGCGCTGGCAATTGCGGATCGCGCGGTGCAAATCGTCGAGCGTATCCGCTGTGGCGGCGACTGCCGGGAACTGGTCGCGATAGCGTTGTGTGATCAGCTCAGCGCCCTTTCGCGGGGTGGTGGCTTGCGCTTCGCGCATTTTGGTGGTCCGCGCCTCCGCGTCTTTGAGCATGGTCGGGATCAGTTTCGTTTCGGGCATATTGTGCCAGTATTTTTTGGGCATTTCCGATAGCATCGCGCGGATGTTGGTTCTGGCGGGATTGAATATATTGGTGAAATAGGCGTTCCAGAGCGCCTCGCTATCATCCGGCGCCAAATTGGGTCTTGTCGCACCGGCCCGAAATTCCAGCACGCCATTTTCAAACACTGCGCTGCGGCTTGGGGTCAAAATTGTCCAGTCCATGTCGGAGAAGCGAGCCACGAAGAATGCTGAGGCTGGCTCGACGATATTGTTGTCGGGTTCGAACCAGGCGATGAAGCGCCGGCGTTGTGTTGTTGCCGTGATTTCGCGAAAGCGCAGGAAAGCGTGCATCTTGTGCAGATCGCGCCGTACGGTCTTGCTCATGCGGATCAGACGATATCCGAGCGGATCCACCGCAGACAATGGCGCGCCGTCGCGATGCACCAGACGCCACAAGGCCTGGTATAGCAGATGAAAGCGCTCGGGATCGGCGTGCCAAATCACGCTGCGCATGGTGTCAAGAAACGCTTTGGAGGCAAGGGTTGTGTGCGGACCGTCATGTTGCGGCAAGGCTTCGCCGTCAAACAGACCGTTGGCGGGATTCCAGTTCATGCTGTCTGGCGGGATACGATGCGACATGGCGCGCCGTGCCGCCTTTCGCCAGCTGTCGATCGGTCCAATCTCGTCAATGGTGGCACAAAAAGACATTCAGCCGGTTTCAACCTCTCTCTTGCCGGGCGTCAAAGCAAACTCAATTGTTGGGGGGCAGGCATGAAACGCTGCCGCAAATTCACACTGTCGAGCATCAATCCCGGAGTCCAGTCGGTGACGGTGATGAATGGTTTGGCCTTGCGTGTCAGCGCTCCGATCCGCACAAGATCGCCGATCCGTAACGGTTGCAGGCGTCGCGCGCTGATGATGCGATCGACCGTTCGAACGCCAAAGCCCGGAACCCGCAGCAGCATTTCCCGCGATCCTTTATTGATATCGACCGGAAATTGGCCGCGATTTTGTAGCGCCCAGGCGAGTTTGGGATCAATGTCCAGATCGAGAAACCCGTCGCGGGTCCCCGCGGTTATTTCCGCGGCCTCATAGCCGTAAAAGCGCATCAGCCAGTCGGCCTGATAGAGACGATGTTCGCGTTCGAGCGGAGGCCTGATCAGAGGCAATGCCCTGGTTGCGTCGGGAATCGGGCTGAAGGCAGAGTAATAGACCCGGCGGAGCTTGTAGCCGGTATAAAGCCGCACAGCAGTGTTGAGGATCACGGTATCGTTGGAGCTGTCCGCACCAATGATCATCTGGGTACTTTGTCCCGCGGGCGCGAATTTGGGCGGCTTGCGTCCAGTGATGGTCTTTTCAGAAGCGGCCTCGCCTTCAAGCCGAACCTGAGCCATGGTGGCGCGAATGGTTTCCGGGCGCTTTTCCGGCGCCAGTTGCCGGACGCTTTGATCCTGAGGCAACTCGACATTGATTGACAGCCGGTCTGCATAAAGCCCGGCCTCCCGAATAAGCTCAGGCGCCGCATCCGGAATGGTCTTGAGATGAATATAGCCTTTGAACCCATGCAGAGTCCGCAGTTTGCGGGCGATCAGCGCCATGTCGGCCATTGTCTGGTCGGGTGATCGGATAATGCCCGAGGACAGAAACAGGCCCTCGATATAGTTCCTGCGATAGAATTCAAGCGTCAGGGTGACAATCTCGTCGACGGAAAAACGCGCGCGCTCGACATTGCTGGAAACCCGGTTGATGCAATAAGCGCAATCGAACATGCAGAAATTGGTCATCAGGATCTTGAGCAGAGAAATGCAGCGCCCATCGGGCGCATAGGCGTGGCAGATCCCGGATCCACCGGATGAACCAAGCCCCCCCTTCAAGGAATTGCGCTTTTCGCCACCACTGGAGGCACAGGACGCGTCGTATTTCGCCGCATCCGACAGGATTTCAAGTTTTCGTTGCAGGGTCATCAAAGCCATGAGCTGAGATTAAGTGTTCTTGTTTTGTTCGTCAATCACCCTCTTTGCCCTGGTAACTGTCTGCTGACATCCGCCTGACAATGTCAGCAGGAGGTGGGGGGCGCGTGACGGAGGGGAGAGGTGCGGGTCACAGTGGCGTTGCGCAAAAGCTGCGTTTTGAAATCGGGTTGCGCCAGCACGTCATGCTGGCTTTGAGCTGCGGACCTTCAGTGATGACTTCGTTGAGAAGCCAATGGCCATTTTCCTGATAGATGACGGTCTTATCGCCATCGGGCCAGACATGGACGTCGAGTGGCAGCTGACGACGGCTTTGTTTGCGTTCAGCCGCTGCCTGATAGAATGAAAACCGGCGACAGGTCTTTGCGGATCGGGTGGTTCCGGCATCATCCTTGACACTGCAGCGGGTGCGATCATGCGGATAACGACCCCGGCTCCAGTCCGCGAGCAATCTGCGGTTAAGCGCACAGGCCTGCTCGATATTGTCCATGCAGCCCATGTCGTAAGCGCGCGAGGCTTCGGTTATCAGGCTTGTCGGGTTTTGATCGGGGTCATCGGCGTCATCGGCCAGCAGGACCGGTGGCTGTGCTGCAAGCAGCAGATCGCCATATTTTATGCAGGCCTCGCCATCGGTTGTGGACACGAATGGATGAAAGCAGCCCGTCTGGTAGGCCATGGCTGCCTTCTGGGTGTCGACATCGGTGCCGAGGCCGAGAGCGTAAATATTGCCGATCAGCTTGCAGGCATAGGGCGAGAGGCCCGGATCTGCGGCCCTGCAGGCAAAATCCGCCCATTGCAGTGCTGCCGGATATTGCGTCTTGTGCTGCAAAGCAAATTTTGTCGCCTCAAAGCAGAGGTTGACGGTTTCGGGCCGGCCGCGGCTCTGCTCGATCGCGGCGGCGCAGCCTTTTGCAAACACATCCATTGCTGCGGCGATATCACCGTCGCGGTCATGCAGCCGGGCCAGTGACAGACAGGTGCTTGCCGGCGCATTGTCAAAACGACAGCCCTGTTCAAGGGCAGAAAGCGCGCGGGCATTGCGGTCGGGGATGAGCGGAGATGCGGATTGCTGGTTCGAATTGTGCAACAGCAGCGACGCCAAGGCTTCACATCCGTTGATTGTTTCATCGCCGCAGGCGCTGTCGAGCATGGCTTCGAGTTGGGCGCGCTGCACCCCTTGGGAAGACAGAGCAGCGGAGGCGGCAGCCGCGCAGGCCTGGGCTCCCGTGGCGGATGCAGCGCTGCGGCAGGTCTCGGAAAGAGCCTGATAGCTGTCAAACTGCGCCGGCGCTGACGCAGCGAGTGCCGGATCGAGAGCCGACCCCAGTCCCGTGCAGGCACTGTCTTGCTCGGTCGGCTTTGCGCACAGGGATATTGCGCGCGCAGCGCTTTCATTGCGGGCCTCCAAAGCCCAATGCGCTGCAAGCCGGGTTTGTGCGATGCAGGCCGATGGATCGCCCTTGGCGCAACCGCGTTCAAGCAGGCTTTTGGCCTTGCTCAGGCGTGGAGCCTCGCGCCGGCTGGGCTCGGTTGCCTGTAAGAAATCACGATATTTATAATAGGCAGGCTTGCAATGCACTTTATCGGGTTGTGCAGGGCCTGGTACGCAGCTCTCCTCCAGAAGGGCAGCCAGCGCATAATTTTCGTCCGGCGTCGCTGACGCTGCATGCCCGCGTGCGCTTATGACAGCGGCAAAACTGTCGAGGAGGTCGCGACAGACCCAGGCGATGCCAGCCTTGCATGCGGTGTAATTGGCCGCAAAACTGGAGGCTGCCTCGACTGTCGTTGGGATGGTGCTGCTTGCGGTGCCACGCGCCAGCACTATGCAACTCACCGCATCACCGGCATCACAGCCAGGCTTGGCGAGTTCGGGTGTGACCAGATCGGCGGCATCGCCCGTACCGCCTTCGATCGCCCGAAACTGTGCATTTTCCAAGCTATTCTCGGAACGGTTGATCGCCAGCTTGCAGCCCAGCATGTCGCCGCCCATGCAGCCAAGCAAAGCATAATGGGTAACTGTCGCAGGCAGATCTCCATCGGGATCGGGCGCATCATAGATTGATTGCGCATAAAGACTGCATGCCGCGCCCAGTCCCAAGCCACAGGCCTGCTTGAGGCCATTGCCATCTTGCGGCGAGGCCGATGCCTGCATGAGAGCGCGTGCGGCGGCAAGTTGCTGTGTTTGCGAGGCGTGACCCGATGGTTGCATGTGCGCGAATCCGCTGCTGGTCTTCACCAGCGAGGCGATGAATTGGCTGCCGGTCGCGCAATGGCTGTTTTCCGGCAGGCGCTTTGAGCGCGCCAGAATGCGGCTGCTGGCTTTGATATTGAGCAGGCCAAGCGACAGCGCATAGTGGCCCTCGGTCGTGAGATAGGCGGCCATCGACGGACGGAAGCTGTTCAACGCCTGCGCCTGGCTGTTCAAAGCGGTGAGCGATGGCGTTTGGGCGGCGACGAGATGACAGGTGTTGGGCGGTGCAACAAGGCGCTGGCCATGGTCGGAGCGCTGTGAAAACCCGCAGAAATTCGATGTTTTTTCGACAGCGACAAAGCCATTGGCGCGCTGGAGGCCCTTGCCGGTTGCATAATCCACCACGAAATAGGGCTGACGATCAGGCCCGAATGTGATGTCAACCAGTCTGACAGGACTGCCGGGCTCAAGGAGAATGCCGCCCTGTTGGCCGGGCGACTGGCTGACTTGCGTGGGCGCACACACCATGCGGCTTTCCAGCGTTTGATAGGCGGGAAGATCGTGTGTCCTGCCTTGTGAGACGGGCGCCAGCACAAAAAGCATGGCAATGGCCACGGCGAGAAAAAGCCGGTTGGGTTGGCCCTGCATGATGGTTGAATGAGACATTTCCCCCCCGCCTCAATTGCCGTGGTCTTGCTATAACGGGATCGCCGGATCAGGGAAAGCCCGCGTTGAAGCGACGGCACAGCCCCATGCCAAGCGATCGCGGTCAGCGGTCGGTTTTGGTCACATCTTCAGGTCGGGCCGTCGGGTCAAGGGCCTGCATGTGCTGAATAATGCGCGCCATGTCATAGGGTTTGGAAAAGAAGGGAATGGCTTCATGCAGCGCGGTATTCTCAATATTGCTGAGACCGGAGACGACAATCACGCCGATATGCGGATAGTTTTCCCGCACGATATTGGCCAACGCGATGCCATTGATGGCGCCCGGCATATCGATGTCGGTAAAGACAATATCAACCTCGCGGTTGCGGGACAGGATGTCCAACGCCTGGCTGCCATTTTCCGCTTCCACGGTGGTCATGCCGGCATCCTCCAGTTCGCCGACTGCCACAAGACGCAGCAGCGCTTCGTCTTCGACGACCAGAACAGTTGTTTTGCCACCCGCGAAAATGCCCATCGACCTGTTGTTCCCTTGCTGCACTGCTGGATGCATTATCATCGATAAGGGTGGATAAATAGTTGTCATTGGCACCAATCCGGGTCGCGGTGCAAAAGGGCGACGTTTCCGCGCGTGTTAACCCGCATGGTCGGGATTGCTTTAAAGGGTCGCTGAGCAAAGGGGCGATGGGGTGTTGGAAAAAGCGTGCTTGCCCGCGCAGGACGCATAGGTGGGATCGAGGCTTTCAAGCGCGATGGTGGCAGGGCTGAATGGGGTGGCAGGACCGACTGGGCTGGCAGGACCGACTGGCCCATGCGGTTGCAAGCGGTCTCGCACCTGTTCTGACGCTTTCGGACGGTGCTCAGCAGAACAATCAAAAGGATGAGCACGGCCGCTGTCAAAGCGCGATGTCACAGATTTCTGTCACACAAGTGTGGTGATGAGAATGAGCGTCGCGAGCACACAGCAACCCGCCAAAGCGGCGAAACAGCTCGTCGACATCCGGTCGAGCCAGCTTGCGCGCCCGACTGCATCGGGTGCCGCTGCCGCATCTTTGGCTTCGGCGAGCAGCGCGTTCAAAAGTTCCGATTTGTGAAGATCTGCACCATGCCCCATTTTTTCCCCCTGGGTTTGATCGCGCTTTTTATCATTCCGCCGCAGGCCGGTCATGTCTGACTTTGGTTTATTGCAGACAACCTTTGATCAATGCTGACGCGGGCGAAGTGGGTGACGGCTGGACCGTCGCTATTGCGCAGCTTCAACGGGCGCGTCTGGGAAGCGGAGCAAAGGGATCGGCACATGGAGAAGATCGACGGCAACCTGGTGCAACACTGCAAACAACACCTGATCCGGGTCACCTTTTGATAATTGTTCGGGGGCGTCGATCAGTCGGGCGATTGTCGCTTCGACAATGCGTCTTTGCATGCGGGGCGCTGGGGAATAATGTTGCGCTCGTCGAGCAAGCACCGTGCGCAGATCATTGTCGCGCCGCTGATTGTCCAACAGATTATTTTGAAGATCGCTGCATGCATCATCGGGGCGTATCATTCCTGCTCCTCCTTGCTAGCAGGCAAGAGCACAAGAAACCCTCAGCCGCCACCGCCTACATATTCGGGTTGGTGACGATGCAAGGAGTATACGCTGTTTTACGCAGGAGTCACCTTCTGTTTGAAACCGTCTGTAGAGAGTGTCGCATGCGCCGGCAAATTTATCTTTGCTCAGGTTTGTGGTAACGGCTGCAGCAAAGAGTGCATCAGCAACGCATTGTCGCGCAGGAGAGACAAGTGAGCAATCTGGAAACAGCGATCGCGGTTGCCGCAGCCGCCCATATGGATCAAAAAGATCGCAATGGCGATCCCTATATATTGCATGGTTTGCGGGTGATGATGGCGCAAACCACAAGGGAGACGCAGATTCTCGCTGTCATGCATGACATGATCGAGCATACCGCGACATCATTGAATGATATTTATTCCTTCGGCTTTGACGATGATATTGTATTGGCGCTCAATGCCATCACCCGGCGTGATGACGAGGACCACCTGGCTTTTGTCAAGCGCGCCTGCTCCAATCCAATTGCCCGACCCGTCAAGATCGCCGATTTACGGGATAATCTGCGGCTTCACCAGGAGGATGCGGAGCGCTGCGCGCGCTATAGGGCGGCCTTGGAGATGCTCGGCGAGAAGCCATGATTTTGCGCCTGCAGAAAGCGGGCGGCAGCACGAAGTGATGCGCTGTTGGTTTTGGAAACTTTGGTACGCTGCATGACACGCTGACAGGGAGGGTGAAACTTTTGCCGACCGGCCTGGTTAGGGCGCTGTACCATTCCGGTACGTGTGGAGAAATGACCATGGCAAACAATCAGCAGGACAGCAAGAAACAGGCATCCGGCAAGCAAGGCGGAAGCCACGAACAGCATGTCAAGGCTGGCGAGCAGAGCCACAAGAATGAAGACAAGAAGTCTGGCGGTGGCCAGACGGGCAAGACCAGTCAAAACGACAAGAAATAACTGCATCGGGAGAGCTCGTCGCTTGCGACGGGCTCTTCGCAGCCGCTTGACGCAGTTAATTCTGGTTTGGCCAGACATTCGGCCGGTCGATGATTTCCCGCAATGCGAAGCTTGAATTGATCTTGACCACATGCGGCAGTGCGGAAAGCCAGTCGCGGTGAATGCGTTGGTAATCGTCGAGATCGCGTGCGGCGACGCGCAGAATGTAATCATATTCGCCCGACATCAGATAACAGACCAGCACATTGGGGCAACGTTTGACCGCCGCCTCGAACTCGGCAAGCGTCTTGGCAAATTGGCCCGACAGGGAAATATGGACAATGGCGATCATCCGACAGTCGAGAGCTTTTTGCGATAGCCGGGCATGGTAGCCGGCAATGATCTGGTTCTTTTCCAGAATGTCGAGCCGGCGTGAACAGGCCGAAGGCGACAGGCCGACTTTTTCCGCAAGCTCTGCATTGGTGATGCGAGCATTGGCTTGCAATGTCCTGAGGATGGCAAGATCGATCGGGTCGAGTGTGCTCATTCGAAGAACCTTCGAAATAAAGGGCTGTTTGCGCAATAATCCACCAGAAAAACATTGGTTGCAAATTCTCTTTGCAAGGACATTGCGTGCTGCAGATGTTTTGATTTCGGGATCGATAATGACCCGCGAAAAGTGGGCAAGAAGAGAGGAACGTCTATGCGTGTCGGTTGCCCGAAGGAAATCAAGAACCATGAATATCGTGTTGGGTTGACGCCTGATGCAGTGCGTGACTACGTGGCCCATGGCCATGATGTGCTGGTGGAAACGATGGCGGGTGCCGGCATCGGCGCCGATGACGCCAGTTACAGTGCGGCCGGGGCACGGATCGTTGCTTCAGCACCAGAAATTTTCTCAAAATGCGACATGATCGTCAAGGTGAAGGAGCCGCAGCCCGAGGAATGGCGGCAGCTGCGCGAAGGCCAGATCCTCTACACCTATCTCCACCTGGCTCCAGATCCCGAGCAGACCAAGGGTCTGCTTGCATCCGGTGTGACAGCCGTCGCCTATGAGACGGTGACCGATGATCGCGGTGGTCTGCCGCTGCTGGCGCCGATGTCGGAAGTGGCGGGCCGTCTGTCTATTCAGGCGGGTGCGACCGCGTTGCAGAAAGCCAATGGCGGCCGTGGCATTCTGCTGGGTGGCGTCCCGGGTGTGCTGCCGGCAAAGACCACGATTATTGGCGGTGGTGTGGTTGGACTGCATGCGGCGCGGATGGCCGTGGGGCTCGGCTCGGATGTCACCATCCTCGATCGTTCTCTGCCGCGTCTGCGCCAGCTCGATGACGTTCTGCAGGGACGGGTGCATACGCGCTATGCCAGTCTGCAGGCGATTGAAGATGAAGTCTTTGCGGCCGACCTGGTGATCGGCGCTGTGCTGATACCGGGAGCTGCCGCGCCCAAACTGGTTAGCCATGATATGTTGTCGGGCATGAAAACCGGCGCGGTGATCGTCGACGTGGCGATTGATCAGGGTGGTTGTTTTGAAACCGCCAGACCAACCACCCATTCCGATCCCACCTATCTGGTGGAGGGGATCCTGCATTATTGTGTGGCCAATATGCCGGGCGCCGTGCCAGTCACCGCCGCCCATGCTCTGAATAATGCCACCTTGCATCACGGGCTTGCGCTGGCTGACCGGGGTTTGCGTGCGCTTGCGGAAGACAAGCATCTGCGCAATGGTCTCAATGTCCACAGAGGGCGGATTACCAACGGCGCGGTGGCGGAAGCCCTGGGCTATCAGGCGCATGCCGCAGAAACGGTGCTCAACGTCGCATGAGGGATCGCAACCGACACGGCCGTCCTGCACAAAAGCTCTGTCGGTTGCGGTCTGTTTGGGGGCAGCATCGCACTGGGCGCCAATCGGCTTTTCATTGCGGCCCAGAGAAGATTGATCAACCGCGCCAGCTCAGGAAATGTCTTTCGATCTGTCCGATAATGGCATTGACGATTAGACCCAGCACCGAGAGGATGGTAACGCCGGCAAAGAGCTTTTCGAGGTCGTAGAGCGATCCGGCCTCCAGAATATAGGAGCCGATGCCGAACTGCGCGCCCAGCATTTCAGCAGCGACCAGCAAGATGATGGCGATGGAAATCGAGACCCGCAATCCTGACAGGATGGCGGGAAAGGCGCCGGGCAGCACAATCTTGCGGACGATCGACCACCAGCCAAGACCGAAGCTCTGGCCCATGCGGATGAGGGATCGATCGACATTATCGACCGCGCCATAGGTCGCGACCACAGTCGGCGTGAAGGTTCCGAAGGCGATGAGCATATATTTTGACATCTCGTCGATACCGAACCAGATGACAAACAGCGGCAGCAACGCGATTTTCGGGATCGGAAACAAGGCCGCAACGAGCGGCACCAGTCCGGCGCGGACATAGCTGAACAGACCGATCATCACCCCGAGGCCGATGCCGACAGCAATGCCAAGGCTGGCGCCCACGACAAGGCGGCGCAGAGATGGCAACAGATGTTGCCATAACAGGCCAGTCTGCCAGAGCTGGACGAAAGTTTCGAACACAGCGGAGGGGCGGGGCAGTGTCAGATTGGAAATAAAGCCAAGCCGGGTTCCGACTTCGGCCAGCACGATGAGGCCGATGAACAGGGTGAGCGCAATATGGCGGACCGGCCTGGGGGCGAAACCGCCGCCGCGAAACGGCACCGGGCGGACAAGGGGTGCTTGTTGTTCGAGCGCAGTGACTTCAACCATGCGTAAGCTCCTGATCTGCGGCTCTGGCCTCCGCCCGCATCAATTCCCAGAGTTGTTTCTGCGTGTCTTCCAGCAAGGGATCGCCGAGCTGGCGCTCGCCCAGCGGAATGTCGATGTCAACGATGTCCCGGATTGTTCCGGGGCGCCGCGACAGCACAACCACACGATGCCCGAGCCGCACCGCTTCGTTGAGGTTATGGGTGACATAGACCGCTGTGAAGGGTTGCCGGCTCCACAATGTGACCAGATCGTCCATCAGCAATTCGCGGGTCTGGCTGTCGAGGGCGGACAGCGGTTCATCCATCAGCATCACGGCTGGTCGCACCGCCAGTGCGCGGGCAATTGCCACCCGTTGGCGCATGCCGCCTGAAAGTTGCTTGGGCAGAGCTTTGCGGAAGTCGAGAAGCCGGGTCCGCTCCAGCACATTGCTGATAATCTGATCCCTTTCCTGACGGCTCAAAGGGTGGTCTTCAAGCACCAGGCGGATATTGCCTTCAACGCTGCGCCAGGGCAGCAGAGCAAAATGCTGAAAGACATAAGTCAACGGATTGAGCGAGTCTGGTGGCGGCGTTCCGAGCGCCAGCACCTTGCCAGAGCTTGGCCGTTCCAGCCCGCCCAGAAAGCGCAGCAATGTCGATTTCCCGCAACCGGAAGGACCGATCACGCAGACGATCTGACCCTCGGCTATCCGCAGCGATATGTCCTTGAGGACGTCAACCGGGCCATAGCTATGGCTGATATTTTCAAGCTGCAGTTCCATTTCAACTCCAGACAGGACAGGTCGCA
The DNA here is from genome assembly GCF_040369775.1 of Brucella sp. NBRC 12953. Lineage (NCBI taxonomy): Bacteria > Pseudomonadati > Pseudomonadota > Alphaproteobacteria > Hyphomicrobiales > Brucellaceae > Brucella > Brucella sp. NBRC 12953. The sequence goes on along the minus strand of NZ_BAABSV010000007.1, from coordinate 18,418 downwards.
GACCCGGCCGGGCTCTTGCTGCCTGATCCTTGTTGCTTTGCCGCCATTTGGCCGTTGCGTGCAGCGCGGCAGCATCACTTGGTTAGATTGTTTTGACGAAAGACGTGTCGAAAAGCTTTTCCTGGGTGACCGCTTCCTTGACCATGCCCTCGGCGCGGAACCAGTCGAGTTGTTCGACGCAGCTGGTGAGCGAAAGGGCAAGCCCCTTGTTAATCCGCATGGCACCGTCGATCAGGTTCTGTCTTGCTGTTTCAAACGGGCTGTCGCTTTCCACATATTTATGAACGATGCGCGCGATATCATCGCGGGCTGCGTCGTCGGCATGATTGTCGACAAAGGCAGCGTTATAATCATCGATGGCTCTGGAATAGGCTTTGACGAAAGCCTCGGTCATGGCGCGTTGCTCGCTGGCATTGCGGGTGGAGGTGAAAGCGGTGGTGACCTGATAATCGGGCGCATAGTCAGCGACGAGGCCGATCTGTTTGGCCGCACCGTCACGGATCAGCTTTCGTGCGACATTGGGCTGGATTGCCCAGGCGTCGATCTGCCCCGTCGACAGGGCGCCAACCACCGCGCCGAGCTTTTGCAGCGGCCGCAACTGAATGGCGGAAAGCGCGATATTGTTGGCTTTTGCAATCTTGTGCGCCATGAAATGGAACGAGGATCCAGCGGTGGTGATGCCGAAGCTGTGTCCGGCTAGCCTGGAGGGATCGGTGAGGCCAGCCTGATAAGCCTTGTTGGAGGCGAGGATGATATTGCCGGTGATGCCCTTTTCTTCTGAAAGCGCTCCGCCGATCACCTTGATTGCGCCCTTGTCCGCCAGGCTGATCAGGCCACCGCTCATTGCCGTCACGCCGAAATCCGCATCCCCCGATGCGATTGCCACCGCCATTGGCTGGGCGGCTTCGAAGAATTTCAGCGCGATATCGAGCCCGGCATCTTTGAAATAGCCACGTTCAAAAGCGATATAGCTGGGGGCGTGGCTTGCAAGATGCAGAACGGCGAGATTGCGGGTGGCGGCGCGGACGGGCGCGCCCATCACCATGCCGGCGCCGATTGCACCCAGTCCGATCAATGCCTGACGACGGGTTGGGGATAAATCCATGCTGGCGCTCCTGTGCTGTTCGGCCTGCGCTTGGTTTAGATTTCTCTGCAAGGCCCGGCAAACAAAATTTTGTTACGGCTTTTTCATCGCGCTTTTTTGGTGTGTGTGTCCATAAGAGCCTCGGTGCGGTTTCTCAACTGCCGTGATTTTGCGCAAAGGCGCGATCCAGTCGGGCAAGGAATGGTTTGAGCAGCGCAAGAACGGCCTCGGAAGCGCGCTCTGGAAGCAAGTGGCCGCCGCAGAGTGCTTGCCCCACGACATCTGTCGCCCAGTCAGCCCAGATGGCGAGCGGTTGCCTGTCGCCGCCATAGGTTTGACCCTGTTCCCACAAGACCAGCACCGGCGCGGTGATGCGCCGTCCTGCGGCGCGATCGTTCAGATCATCGGCTTCATCGACCCCTGCCGCGGCACGATAGTCTTCGCATATGCCATGCCGCACTGCTTCGTCTGAAAAGGCCTGCCGATAATCGTCAAGGGCAAGGGGATGCAACTGATCGAGGCTGCCTGCCATCTTGGTCAGGGTTGCATCGATGATGAAGCGCGGATCGCCTGACAGGAGTTTTTCCGGCAGCGGCTCGGGTTGGGCAAGCATGAACCAGTGCCACGCACCCAAGCCGAAGGATTTGCTGGCGCCCTCCCACATTTCAGGGGTCGGAACGACGCTCAGCGAGATCAGGCCAACCACCTGTTCAGGATAATCGAGTGCCATGCGATAGGCGACGCGTCCACCGCGATCATGGCCGCAGACCACGAAACGCTGGTGGCCGAGTGCGTGCATCATCTCGACTAGGCTTGCGGCCATGCGGCGTTTTGAACCCGCGCCTTCAGCATCAGCGGTGATGCGGCTGCGACCATAACCGGGCAGATCTGCGATGATGACCTGATGCGAGGAAGCAAGTGCTGGCGCGATCCTGTGCCAGGCAGCCATGGTTTGCGGATAGCCGTGCAGCAGCAGGATCGGCAGGCCGTGCCCGGCGGTCATCACTGCAAAACGAACAGCATTGGTCTGAACATCCTGCATCTTGAATTCCGGAAAGAGTTGCTGTCTTGCCGTTTGCATGGTCCACCATCCGTTGTTCGCACATCCATATCGGTGTCTGATAGCATAAAACAGCTGGGTGGCGGCATTGCGGTGGAAAGCGTTTCGCAGGACGGCGCAGTCCTGTTCGCGAAATTGTGGCGCATTTGGCATCTCGCTGGTCGCCACCTTTATCGGGAAACGGATCTCTGGTTCGATTGCTCGCCCAGTTGCTGCAGTGACGGATTGCCCGTCGCGCTGGCATGCCGATTGGTCGTCAGGGATTGAAAAAGAGCCGCGAGTTTGTGGATCGCCGCTTCGAGTTCGGCAGGCGTATAGGCTGCAAAGCCGATCAGAAAGCCTTTCATGTCGGTTGTATCCGCGTGCAATGATGACAGGCCGACCAGCTCGATACCGAACCGCGCCGCCGCCTCGATGACAGTCTGTTCGTTCAGATCACAGATCAGCATGCAGGGCATCTGCAAGCCGCCGGCAGGAACCTGTGGCCTGACGAATTCGAAGAGATGCTTGTGAACCAGCTGCTGCAATGCTTCCAGTCTTTGGGCATAGATCCGTCGCATGCTGCGAATATGGATGCCGAAATACCCGCCTTCGATGAAGCGTGCCAGCGTATATTGGGCGATGGACGCGTTGTGACCGTCACCCAATGTGCGCGCGGCGGTCATCGGCTTGACCAGGCTCTGTGGCAGCACCGCATAGCCAATCCGCAGGCCGGGAAACAGCGATTTGGTGAAGGTGCCGATATAAAGGGTCCGGTCATGGGTATCGAGCCCCTGCAGACAGGCGGTGGGCTTTCCGGCATAATGAAATTCACTGTCATAGTCATCTTCGAGGATGAAGGCGTCGTGACGCTGCGCCCAGTCGATCAGTTGCAGTCGCCGCTCCAGTGGGAGCGTTGTGCCGGTCGGAAACTGATGGGATGGCGTGACAAAAACACCCCGCGCCGGTTTGGGATCGCTGATGATAGCGGCAAGCGTCATACCCTGCTGGTCTAAAGGCACGGGTACCGAGATCAGCCCGGCTGCATCAAATGCCTTGCGAGCGCCCTGATAGACGGGGTTTTCTATATAGATGCGCTCGCCCGGGTCAAACAGCATGGTGGCGCACAAAGACAATGCCTGTTGTGACGATGTCAGGATCAGCACCTGTGCGGCTGTGGTGCGGGCACCCCGTTCAAGATTGAGGTAATCCGCAATGGCTTGGCGAAGCGGCTGCACCCCTTGCGGATCGGCATGGCAGAGCGCATCAGCACCAAGCTCCTTGATAACCTGCCGATGCAGTCTTTCCCAGAGCGCCAGCGGAAAGCTGCGCGTGTCCGGCACACCGGGCGCAAAAGGCCTTGGCTTTTCGATTTCAGTGACAGCGTCAAGCTTGAACAGCGCCGCGCCGCGCATGCTCAGTTGCGCGGATGGCTTGCGGGCGGAACGGGGTCGCGGCCGCAATTGCCGCGATTTCAATTCCGGGGTCTGGGCAACGAAGCTGCCACGACCGACCTGCCGGTCGATGAAGCCTTCGGCGTGCAGCTGGGCATAGGCTGATTCCACCGTGTCCCGCGACACGCCGAGCGAGCGCGACAGGCTGCGCGAGGCAGGCAATGGCTTGCCGCGCTCAAGACGCCCATCGATGATGAGCTGACGGATTGCGCGCTGGATGCGACCGTGGAGCGGCATGCTGGCCTGGGTTGGATGACGAAGCCAGGCTTTCACCGACTCCAGTTGTGAATGCTTGAACAATGGTCTGGGTCTCCGGCCAATATTGGCTGGAAATATCAGGCCAATGATCGGCTAGATGTCAAGCCAGTCATCGCATCGTTTCTGGAGAAAGCCGTTCATGTCGTTCAAGCCATCACCCGCATCCATTAAAGCAGCTGATATCATTCATCCGGTTGTCGCGGGCCTGATTTCGGTGATCGTCAATTATGGCGGGACCTTCATTCTTGTTTTTCAGGCGGCCCGGGCCGCAAATCTGGGACCCGAACTGACCGCATCCTGGGTATGGTCGATATCGGTGGGTGTCGGTCTCACCGGACTATATCTGAGCTGGCGCTACCGGGTCCCGATCATCACCGCCTGGTCGACGCCGGCTGCAGCATTCCTGGTCACAGCACTTGCCACCACCTCCTATCGGGAAGCCGTTGGCGCCTACATGATCTCGGCCCTGGCTTTTGTTCTGCTGGGTCTGTCAGGCTATTTTGACAGGGTCATTCGTCTGATCCCCGCCGGCATCGCGTCGGGTTTGCTGGCCGGGATATTGCTGCAATTCGGCATCGGCGCCTTCGGGACGGCGAGCGTTGATCCTCTGCTGGCGGCGGTCTTGATCATGGTTTATTTGGTCGTCAAGCGGCTGTTGCCGCGCTACGCCATCGTTGCGGTGTTGCTGGCTGGGCTGGTGATGCTGTCATTTGAAGGCCGGATCGATGTCTCCAAACTGCAGCTCGAATTTGCGGTGCCGGTGTTGACCTGGCCGCACTTTACCCTCAATGCAACGCTCGCCATTGCCCTGCCGCTGTTTGTAATAACGCTGACCGGGCAATATATGCCTGGGATGCTGGTGCTGCGCAATGACGGTTTTTCCACCAGTGCCAATCCCATTGTGGCGGTAACCGGCCTTGGATCGCTTGTCATGGCGCCATTTGGCGCGCATGCCTTCAATATTGCCGCCATCACTGCGGCGATTGCCACCGGGCGTGAAGCCCACGAAGATCCAGCCAAGCGATGGATTGCAGGGATAGCGGCGGGAAGCCTTTATGTCCTGGTTGGAATATTCGGTGTCACCCTGGCAGGATTGTTCATGGCATTGCCGCCGAGCTTCATCACGCTGCTGGCCGGGCTTGCATTGCTCGGCGCTATTGCGACGAGTCTGGCAGGAGCGATGGCGGACGCTGCCTCGCGCGAAGCTTCATTGATAACCTTCCTTGCCTGTGCGGCCAATATCACGCTTCTAGGCATTGGTGGCGCGTTCTGGGGTCTGGTGATCGGTCTGGTGGCCGCATTGATATTGAACCCGCGCCGCCGTCCTCAACCCTTGCCCGATCGCTTGCATGCATCGTCGGACCCAGAACAGACGCCGCCAGAACGGCCCTGTGTGGCGCAGGGGCGGGGCACAAAGGCGCGAGCCTCGGCCCCGTAAGGTTTGTCAGTCGTTACGATCGAGAACGCGCGACATGCTCAGCGCCAACAAGGTGCAGATTGCGCCCGATATCAGATAGCCGCCGATGAAGACGATGCCGAGACTGGTGGCGAGACCGAGTGCGACAAGGGGCGCGAATGCCGCGCCGACCAGCCAGGCGAGATCTGAGGTCAAAGCGGCGCCGGTGTAGCGATAATACTGGGTAAAACGGGATGAGACGGCGCCCGAGGACTGCCCGAAGGTCAGTCCGAGAACGCCAAATCCGATCAGAATATAGGCGTCCTGCCCGGCGCTGCCTGCATCGAGAAGGAAGGGGGCGGAAAAGCTGAAAATGGCGATCAGTACGGCGCCCAGCATCAATTCCCTGCGCCGACCGATGCGGTCGGCGATGAAGCCTGACAGCACAATGCCGACAATGCCAAGGGCCGCACCGGCGATCTGAACGAGCAGAAAGCGTTCAGCGGGTTGCGCGCCTGTGAGGACCACCCAGCTCAACGGGAAGATGGTGACAAGGTGGAACATGGCAAAGCTTGCCAGGGGGACAAACGCGCCCAGAATGACGTCGATACTGTGTTTGCTGAGCATTTCAAACACCGGCCGCGGCTGCAATTCCTGCGCCTCCATTGCCGCGCCGAATTCGCTGCTTGCCACGATCCGCAGGCGCGCGAACAGTGCGACCACATTGATGGCGAAGGCCACGAAGAACGGATAGCGCCAGCCCCAGGCGAGAAAGTCGGCATCGCTGAGATTATGAACGAAATAGGCGAACAGCGTGCTGGCGAGCGCAAAGCCGATTGGTGCCCCCAGTTGGGGGATCATGGCATAGAAGCCGCGTTTTTGCGGCGGCGAGCTCAAGCTGAGCAGCGACGCCAGGCCGTCCCAGGCCCCGCCCAGTGCAAAGCCCTGCCCCAATCGAAACAGGGCCAGCAACAGCACGGCCCAATATCCGATGGTTTCGAAGCCGGGCAGGAAGGCAATGGAGGCGGTGGATCCGCCCAGGATCAGCAGGGCGAGTGTCAGCTTGGTGCCACGGCCATATTGTCGATCGATCCACATGAAGACAAAGGAGCCGATCGGGCGCGCGATGAAGGCCAGGGAAAAAACCGCAAACGACATCAGGGTCGCTGTAACCGGATCGGGTGCGAAAGGAAAGATCAGCCGTGGAAATACCAGGATTGAGCCAATGCCGTAAACGAAGAAATCGAAGAATTCGGAGGTTCGTCCGATGACAACACCGATGGCGACATTGCCAGGGGAAAGGGGCTTTCCGTCGCTGTGGATGCGGCGGGCGTCTTGTTCAAGACCTTTTGACGACGGCGTGGCTGACGAACTCATGAAACTCTCCCGGAGAAACGGATCAATGGTCTTATGGTGTCGCACGCAATGACGATATCAAGGAAAACACGAAAATAAAAGTAGATATAGTTGCCCAAAAACACGGTTTACTAGGAAATCTGTATAAAATGAAAAATTGGACTTTCCGAAATCCAATTGTGCCTTATCATGGGGAAAGGAACAGAATGTAGGTCGGATGAAATATGGACGCATTCTTGAGTTTCACACGAAAGTCGATGCTGCTCCTGCTTGTGGGGTTGGGGCTGGCGGGCTGCAACATGGTTGTCATGTCTCCCTCCGGTGACATCGCCGCGCAGCAACGGGATCTGATTGTCATCTCGACGATCCTGATGCTGATTATCATTGTTCCGGTCATTTTCCTCACATTCTACTTTGCGTGGCGCTACCGGCAATCCAATAGTGCCGCGCGCTATGATCCGGAATGGCATCATTCGACAGCGTTGGAAGTGGTGATCTGGACGGCACCCCTGTTGATCATCATCGCTTTGGGGGCGATCACCTGGGTCAATACGCACAAGCTTGATCCCTACAGACCCATTGACCGGATTGATCCCGCCCGCCCGGTCGCCGCCGGAACCGAACCACTGGTCGTCGAAGTGGTGGCGCTCGACTGGAAGTGGCTGTTCTTTTATCCAGATTATGGCATTGCCACGGTCAACGAGATGGCGGCGCCGGTCGATCGGCCGATCGCCTTCAAGATCACGGCGTCGTCGGTGATGAATTCCTTCTACATTCCGGCGCTGGCCGGCATGATCTATGCAATGCCCGGCATGCAGACGCGGCTGCATGCGGTCATCAACAAGCCCGGCACCTTTGAGGGCTTTTCCTCCAATTTCAGCGGTGAGGGTTTTTCGCATATGCGTTTTGCCTTTCGCGGGCTTGAACAACCGGATTTTGACAGCTGGATTGCCCAGGTGAAGCAGAACGGTACCATGCTCAACCGGGATAGCTATCTCAAACTGGAAAAGCCGAGCATCCGCGAGCCGGTGCGCTATTTCTCTGCCGTGGAGGAAGGGCTTTACGAGGCAATTCTCAATATGTGTGTCCGCCCCGGTCAGATGTGCATGAGCGAGATGATGCATATTGATCAGATGGGAGGCGGCGGTCTTGACAGTCATGACAACAAGCCAAGGCTTGAACATGACAATCGCCATAGCAAGCAACCCTTGCCTGTGAATTTGCCGATCCATTCGACCGAAGCTGAAACGCTGCCTGGCCAGGCGCAACCGCAAGGCCACCAACAGCACAACATGGAGTAGCGGGATCGGATCAGACTCCGACCTGGGCGCTCATGACCAATTCGATGCCAAGCGCTGTTTGAACGGATGTGAGCGTCAAACCGCGGCGACCGACAACGTTAACCTCGGGAATGTCCATCATGATCGGCGATAACAGTGCTAGCAGTATCATTTTCGGCCGGCTCACGCTGGAGGCCATTCCCTATCATGAGCCGATCCTGCTGGTCACCTTCATCGGCGTGGCGATTGGTGGCATCGCAGTGGTGGCACTGATCAGCTATTTCAGGCTATGGGGCTATCTGTGGCATGAGTGGTTTACCAGTGTCGATCACAAGAAGATCGGCATCATGTATATCATCCTCGCCCTGGTCATGCTGCTGCGCGGCTTCGCCGATGCGATCATGATGCGCATCCAGCAGGCGATCGCCTTCAACGGCTATGAAGGCTACCTGCCGCCGCATCACTATGACCAGATCTTTACGGCCCATGGCGTGATCATGATTTTCTTCATGGCGATGCCTTTCGTGACCGGTTTCATGAATTATGTTGTGCCGCTGCAGATCGGCGCGCGCGATGTGTCGTTTCCGTTTCTGAATAATTTTTCCTTCTGGATGACCACGGGCGGCGCAGTGTTGATCATGATGTCGCTTTTTGTCGGTGAGTTTGCGCGCACCGGCTGGCTCGCTTATCCGCCCTTGTCGGGAATTGACTACAGTCCTGACGTTGGGGTCGATTATTACATCTGGGGCCTGCAGGTGGCGGGGGTTGGTACCACCTTGTCGGGGATCAACCTGATCGCAACCATCGTCAAGATGCGGGCGCCGGGCATGTCGTTCATGAAGATGCCGATTTTCACCTGGACCGCGCTGTGCACCAATATTCTGATTGTCGCGACATTTCCGATCCTCACGGCAACGCTGGCCCTGTTATCGCTCGATCGTTATGTCGGCACCAATTTTTTCACCAATGATCTTGGTGGGAATCCAATGATGTATATCAATCTCATCTGGATATGGGGCCATCCAGAGGTCTATATTCTTGTGCTGCCGGCCTTTGGCATTTTTTCGGAGGTGGTCGCCACCTTCTGTGGCAAGCGGCTGTTTGGCTACGCATCGATGGTTTACGCAACCTGCGTCATCATGATCCTCTCCTATATTGTTTGGCTGCATCATTTCTTCACCATGGGCTCGGGCGCTTCGGTCAACGCCTTCTTCGGAATCACCACGATGATCATCTCAATCCCAACGGGGGCGAAGATGTTCAACTGGCTGTTTACAATGTATCGCGGACGCATCCGCTTCGAAGTGCCCATGTACTGGACGATCGGTTTCATGGTGACCTTTGTGATTGGCGGCATGACGGGTGTGATGCTGGCCATTCCGCCTGCCGACTTCGTTCTGCATAATTCGCTGTTCCTGATCGCCCATTTTCACAATGTGATTATTGGCGGTGTGGTGTTCGGCCTGATGGCCGGACTGGTCTATTGGTGGCCGAAGGCCTTTGGCTACAAGCTGGACCCGTTCTGGGGCAAGATGAGTTTCTGGTTCTGGCAGATCGGCTTCTTCTTTGCCTTCATGCCGCTTTATGTGCTTGGACTGAAGGGGGTGACCCGCCGCGTCAGCCAGTTTGAGGATTCCTCCCTGCAAATATGGTTCATTGTGGCGGCTTTCGGCGCCGGTCTGATCGCGCTGGGCATCGCATCCTTTCTCATCCAGTTGGTGGTGAGCTATCGCAAGCGCGACGAATTGCGCGATGTCACTGGAGACCCCTGGGGTGGACGCACGTTGGAATGGTCGACGGCATCCCCGCCACCGGACTATAATTTTGCTTTCACGCCGGTCGTTCATGACCATGACAGTTGGTATGACATGAAGAACCGCGGGTATCAGCGGCCGTTAACCGGCTTCCGCCCCATCCACATGCCGCGCAATACCGGTGCGGGTGTGATCCTTGCGGGGTTGAGTGTGGTGCTTGCCTTCGCGCTGATCTGGCACATCTGGTGGCTGGCTGCGGTGTCCTTGCTGGCTTTGCTACTGACGGCGATTGGCCACACATTCAACTATCACCGTGACTTCTACATCCCCGCCGAGACTGTGGCGGTGACCGAAGACGCACGTTCCAAACTTCTGGCCCGGTAGGTTGACACAATGACCCAGACCCGTCTCGACACTGCCGAAAAGCCGCAATTCTATCTGGTTGAAGATCATCATCCGGAAAACAGCACCATGCTGGGCTTCTGGCTTTATCTGATGAGTGACTGCCTGATCTTTGCGGTTCTGTTTGCCACCTATGGAGTGCTGGGCCGCAATTATGCGGCCGGCCCGTCGCCTGCCGATTTGTTTGATCTCAATCTGGTGGCCATCAATACCGCGATGTTGCTGTTGTCATCGATTACCTTTGGCTTCGCCATGCTGCAGATGCAGCGCGGTGAGAAGACCGCGACATTGTTCTGGATGGCCATTACCGGCATTTTTGGGGCGATCTTTCTGGGCATTGAACTGTATGAATTCAGCCATCTCATCGCGGAGGGCGCGGGGCCGGGACGGTCTGCATTCCTGTCGTCCTTCTTCACGCTGGTCGGCACCCATGGGCTGCACGTCACGTTTGGTATCATCTGGCTGCTCACCCTGATGTTGCAGGTGAGGCGTCATGGGCTGATTGTCGAAAATAGACGTCGCTTGATGTGTCTCTCCATGTTCTGGCATTTCCTGGATGTGATCTGGATTGGTGTCTTTTCCTTTGTCTATCTGGTGGGAGTGCTGGGATGAGCACAAAAGGCAAACCGCACGGCATGCAACAGGGCGTGCACGACCTGCATGGCACAGCGACCGGCGAGATCCATGCCAGTTTCAGTGGCTATATGACCGGCTTTGTCTTGTCGGTGATTTTGACGGCGATCCCGTTCTGGTTGGTAATGGGCGATGTCTTCGCCAGCAAGCAATTGACTGCGATGCTGGTGATGGCCATCGGCGCGGTGCAGATTGTGGTACACATGGTCTATTTCCTGCATATGAGCCCACGCTCGGAGGGTGGCTGGACATTGATGGCGCTGATCTTCACGCTGATTATCGTGGGTATTGCGCTTGCGGGCTCACTCTGGGTGATGCATCACCTCAATGCGAATATGATGCCGGTGAGCCATGAGATGATGAAGAACATGCCCTAGCCACCGCTCGCTCACAGTCTTACCCGGTCGGCACTGCCCGTCGATCGGCTGCGTAACCTTGCTGCAGACGATTTGGCCGGTGTGGGCGCCACTGCGCAGAGCAAGACACCAGATGCTGGAGTGCCATCTCGAAAGACAGCGCGCGATGCTCATCGCTTCTCAAGGCTGCTTTGGCCGGTGGCCCGGCACCGGCTTTGGTGCCGGCCGGGTCCGCGTGCCACGGTTTTCCGATGGGTTTGGGGAGACTGGCTCTTCGCAGCGCGTGCAACAGACAATCCCTTTATTGGCAGGCACTTCAGGCCGTCTGGACGGGAAGTACCCCGGCGTGCGGCTGCCGGCGCGGCCGGGTTATGCAACGCCAATTCAGCGCAATATTAGAGAATAATAAAACCATATATTCTTGTTAGAGAAAAATATTATTAGTTATATATAATATAAAAGGCAGCTTTACTTGCCTAAAATAAGTCTTGTCATGAAAACAAAAATGTATTTTCATGGATCTATAATTGACATTCTCGGCGACAAAGAAGCTATTTTTAATTATTCGGCATGTGAACAGTCTTCATTATTTGATGAAAGCGCTCGTGGAGAGACTTTGCATGGAGACAATTCTTATCCAGTTTCTGGGTGGAGCGGCCGGAGGTTCTCTCTCCGGCAAGTTGGTCCATCTGTTTGACAAAGGCGCCGTCATCAATGCTGCGACTGGGGCTTTCGGGGGTGTTGCGGGCGGGCAGTTGATCAGCCACATCCTCGGAAATACCGAAGTGGCGACGGGCTGGGATGTCGGGTCGATCGTCGGTCCATTTCTGGACGGTGCCTTGGCCGGTGGCCTTGTTCAGATCGCCGCCTGCATGATCATCACCCGGCTGTTGCTGCATGATTGAAAGCCGGGCAAATACCGGGATCGTTTCGATCCCCTTTGCGAACAGGGCAGCGTGTCGTCTTGTTGCGCGAGCAGAAAGCACAGGTCGTTGCGCTTCTTTGCCTGGGGCTTGCCGGAGCAAGCTGCGGGAGCGCGTTCGCGACAGGCGCGCCGGCCCGCAGATCAACGAGACAGAAATGTGAGACATGGATGCTGAAAGCGACCGTCATCCTCGCCGGTTTGGGGCTTGTTCTGCTGCAATCGGCAGTCAGTGCCGCAGCCTGTGGTCAAGAGAACTCGGCCAATGACGCGGCCTTCAAGATGCTGCAGCGGCAATTGTCTGCTTTGAGGTCCATTGAACGTGCGCGCGGCTGCCAGTCGGGAGACCGGAGCGGATTTTTCAATGCCTGCCGCGAGGTGGCGATGAAGATCAGTGAAGTTCAGCAGCAGCTCGGGGCAACGACGCAGACCCATTGCAGAAGCGCGCGGGTGCGTGACAGCGGTCGCGTCGCAACGGTGCGGAGTGTCCAGCGCGCTGCACAGCCAAGAACGGCGGTGAAGCAAGCATCGGTGCGACCCGCTGCCCTGGCTCCAAAAAAGCGCCGTGGTCCGAAAAACGCCCTGCAATTCTGCGTCCGCCTTTCCGATGGTTATTATTTCCCAACCCCCAATTCGCAATATGGGCAGAAGGGGGGAACGGAGACTGCTCTGGCGCAATGCCGCATGATCTGCGAGACGGAGGCTATGGCAGTCTATGTTCTCAATGATCACAGGGATGAGAGCGCCGACATGGTGTCTGTCACCACCGGGCAATCCTATGCCGATCTTCCCGCGGCTTATGACTATCATGGCGGCGGGGAGTTTCAGCGCTGCAACTGGAATGGCTATGTGGCCAAAATCCGTGCGCAGCTCATCATGCGCCACCAGTCAAAGCTGCTGGCAAAGCTCGATATACCGCTCCCCGACTCCCGTCCCGCCCAGGCCAGCGATGCAATCGGGGCGCCTGTGTTTTCTGATTATCAGCCGATGCCAGAGCGCATCCTGCGCACAGTTGGTCCCAGTTTCATGCCGGATGCATCCACAGAGAGGCTCGGTCGTCAACCTGTTTCCGACGATGAGACGGGGTTCTGAGCGGATAACAACCCGGGACCTATGCAAGGCGTCGTGATCCCGGCTGCGATTGCATCCGACCACCACGGCGCTACCAGTGCAGACGTTGTGGGGGGTATCCCGGCAGAGAGCCGACGTCCGGTGGTGTCCCGACGCACCCGCCAGTCATCGGCCGACCTGAGAACCAGTCTCAGGCCGACCGACATGCACTGCTCGGAGTCAGATTCGCAATAACCCGGTCAATGACATCCCTGGTATGCACCAGCGACGTTGCGCACAACCACTCGAAAGAGTGGGCTCTGCCACACAGCACAAGGCTAGCACACCCTTTTGGTCTGATGTAACTCCATGAATGAGGGGATATATTAGACCGTGTTCGATCAAGACAGGGCCGATCGCGCTTTCTTCGCGATGAGCCGTTTTGCTCTGCCGAGAACATTGCACGCCCGGGGCATGTGCGTCCCCCCTTATGCGGCGCTGTCCCGTCAAGCTTGGGTCACTATTACTAGCGGTTTATCCTTGACGCTGAGCATGCGTTAATAAGGCAGTGCTCGCAATGATCGAAGCTAAGCAGGACATCCTTATTCGGCCCCTCAGCCCCTCAGCCCATTAGCCCATCGACCGATCGGACAAAAAAGGAGAATTGACATGGACATTCTCACAACGGTGTTTTTGTCAGCACCGCGCAAGGGGCCAGCGCGAACTGCACGCAAGGCGGACGGCACCGTCGCTGCGGGCTATGTTTTCTAGGAATAGCCTCTGCGTCCGGCACGGCTGCTCCATGCAGCTCTGTAGTGGTGGAGATCCCGATGATTGCAATATCGATTGTATCGGACCCAACAATGGCGGGGTGGATCGAAACCCAGGCTGGCTGGCAATGTGGGCTGAACCGTATCACCCTCATCGATAATCGCTGTCTCAAGCGGACAATGCTTGCAACCCAGCACGGCTTGATCTTCATCGTGGCGGAACAATCGGTGGTCATCCCCGTGCTGTCAGCCCTGACGCGACAGCAAGTCCTTTCCGCCTTTGCGCAGAATGTCACGGGCGACGGTCTGCTGATTTATATATCGGATAAGCAGCGGGTGACGCTGGTCCGCACGGCCCACGCCACAATCGCCCTTTATGTTTCCGCAAAAGCCGATCGGTTCAATGTCGGTTGGGATTATAATGGCGTTGTTGCGGCGCGTGGTGAGGTGGTGCTGTCGAGAAGCGAACTGCGTTGCTTCATCCTTTATGGGCCGCAGCTTGCGCAGGAGACCATCGTTATCGGCGTGAAACAGTTGTTTGCCGGTCAGGCTGCAAGTTGGCATCTGGGTCAGCCCCAGATTGAAATTGAATCAATGATGGAATGCGACAGCCTGGAACAATCGGTTCTGAGACCGGGGGCGCATGTCACTGCGTTTTTTGCTGATCTGATCAATCTGAGCTGTCGTGCGGTGTTGCAGCACGCAGCGCGGCCTGCCCTCGAACTCAGCGGCGGAATGGATTCCTCCTGCGTCGCCGTTGCTCTGAAGGCTGCCGACATGCCGTTTCTTTCCTATGCTTTGCTGCATGGCGGCAATGCCGGACATCAACAGAAAATCAGGCGCGAGGAATTGCTGTCGCAGCTCGATTGCACGGATCGCTGCATCGCCTCGAGCGTCTGTAGACCCTTTACCCGGCTGCAACACCATTGTGCCGAGGCGGTCGATTGCATCTGTGTTTATGACGATTTGTATTCTGAGGGGATTGCGGAATGTCTGAATGCGCTGCCGGATGGCAGGCCGGATCTGGTGATCACCGGTATTGGCGGGGATGAACTGACATTGACCGAATTATCCGATGCCACCATGACCATATCCGCACAATCCACAGAGACGCTCCAGGCGTTGTTCTTTCATCAGCTGATCCCCACGCGGCGCTTGCCGCAGACCGGCGTCAGCCAAAGCGCTTTATCGGCGGCCTTTGTGCGCGCGCCTTAGTTTCTAAGGCAGGGTATCTGGCCAAAAAATCCGTTCATCGATCCGCGGCTGGCACAATTCGCACAGATGCTTCCGCTGGAGTTGAAGCAGAACCGTCTACTCAACCGGCTCACTTTGGCCCGCAGCGGATTGAGCGATCACTTCATTTTTCCACGCTTCAAAGAGAATTTCAAACGGGTATTCATGGATGATCTGATGGATTTTCGTGGCGATATTTATTGGAGTGAGAGTGTGCTTCATAGCCAGATGATCGCCAATGCAGCGGTGCTGTCCAACGAAATCAGAGATTTGCAGGACAGTGGCCATACTGGTCTTTCCAGCTATATTCTCATCAACGCAGTGCGGGCGGAGTTCGTGGTCCGGCATTATTGCCGTCACTACTCCGCATGTTTCGTGGATTAGGCGGGCAATTGTTAAAAGGCCGCTGCCTTTATCCCTGTCGGATAACAGCGGGGCTGCAACGCGATGCATCCGCAGGCCCGGCGAGGGCGCGCCGCTTGCCATGCAAACCATGACCGGGCAGCTGCGATGGCAACAAGGCTTGAAAAGGCTATTTCAGGAAGCCGTCAGCGTCGAATTCCTCCCAACCGCGCAATTGTGGCGCGGGCCTTGACGCGGCTGCCTTTTCGCCGGAAGCGCTCTTTTTGGCGAGGGCGCGGGCGTGCTTTGCCTTTGCGGCGGCACGCCTGCGGTTTTCAGCAGCCGTTTCCCGGTCTTGCACACGCCAAAGGTCCGGTGCGCCTCGATCCAGAATATCCTCGACGAAACGGGGCTCATAGACATGAAAGCTGATTTTTTTGGCCCGCCCGCGCAGCTTAACCGTCCTTAACCCCGCACTCACCAGGCGACCATCCTTCAGCCATCGATGCCGTTCGCTTGCGGAGATTGACAGAATATCCTCGATCTCCCGTGGAATGATCGGCAGGTTGCGAATATCCTCCAGGCATTGCTGAATGGTTTGGATCGCTGCCGCTGACAGGCTGTCTGGGGTAACCGGCATGCAGAAGCAAAGGGTGCCGGATTCAAGCTCGATCGATTTGCGCTGGCTGGTCGGAAGCCTAGCCCTTATGTGCTGCAAGATGCCTTTGGCACGGACGGCAGAGCCCAGCGTCGCCTCGACCGGCAAGGTCCAGCTTTTGATCTTTTGCGCACCATCGCAGTTTTTGGACTTGGTCATGGTTAGGATAGATGGAAAGCGCAGACACAAAAGTCAATCATCGACGCGCAAACGCCGGTTGACCTTGGGCAATTATAACATGTCATTATACGGCTTTTTTGTTTCCCCGACCGATTTCGCCAGCTCGGAAAAGCTGGGTTGCACCGCGCTGTCACAGCCGTTCGCCATCTGCAGGACACGAATTGGAAAACACACGGCATCGCGGTGGGCGGGGGTGAGGTCTTCGACGAAGCGATCATCGCTGCGGGCGGTTGCTTCGGCGGTTTGGAGTGCGCTTTCGATTTCGGTCCGCGATAGCAGCCCCTTTTTGATCAGCGCGCGGTTGAGCGCGGCGATCGCCAGACACAGGCCTTCAATTTGCAGATTGGCAACATTCATGATGGTCTCCTCCCAGGATAGAACCACAACGCATGGACAGGCTGTTTTGATCCCGGCGGCAGCCTTCGCTTCGTTGAAAGTGACAGGGTATTCGCGCAAGCGCCAGGGTTAGAACGGCAATGGGCCAGGCGTTGAACGCTTCCGGACTTTGCCACCTTCGTGACAGGGGTCACGTCGGTTTGGCTTGCATTGCGTCGTCGATCTCAATCATCACCGGGGCATGATCACTGGCATGGTCCCAGCCGCGCGGCGCGCGTCTGACTTCAGCCGATCGGAGACCTTTGGCGAGGGTGGGATCGACAAGGATATGGTCGATCCGCAAACCGGCATTGCGCTCGAATGAACTGCGCCAATATTTCCAGAAGCTGTAGAGGGTCTCCTCGGGGTGCAGATGGCGGAGCGCATCGGTCCAGCCCTGGGCGAGGAGATCGGCATAGGCCTTGCGAACCTCTGGGCGAAACAGGGCGTCGCCGCGCCAACGCTCAGGCGCGTAGACATCGCGGTCGGTCGGAATGGTGTTGAAATCGCCGAGCAGAACCGCTGGAATGGCCAGAGACAAAAGTTTTTCTGCATGAGCGTTGAAACGGCGGTACCAGTCAAGCTTATAGTCAAAGTTGCGGCTGGGAACGGGATTGCCATTGGGGAGGTAGAGACAGCCGATCAGAATGCCGGCCACTGCTGCCTCGATATAGCGGCTATGCGGATCTGGTGTTGAACCGGGCAGTCCGAGCTGTGTCAAAACCGGCGTGGCGCCGCGTGCAAGGATTGCGACGCCGTTGAAGCCCTTTTCCCCATGCCAGACAGAACCATAACCAATAGTTTCGAGTTTTTCGGAAGGAAATTTCTCATTGGCCGTCTTGAGCTCTTGAAGGCCGACAATGTCGGGCCGGTCTTTTTCGAGCCAGCGCATCAAGCCGTCAAACCGACCGTTTACACCATTGACATTGTAGGTTGCAATCTTCAAGGGACCCCAGCAGCTGGTTGGTCGGCGATGCCAAGACAACTCGGACGGCGATCAATGGTTCCCAAACCAACCGGCATGCGGGTCGGCTTGTTGAGTGGATTGTCTTTCCCATCTCAAGCTTGTGTCCTCTGCTGTTATGGCGCGCGCAATTTGCGCAGCAAAATATAGGCGGAGAGGAAAAAGCAGGCCGTATTGGTGAGAATGATTGGCCATTCCATGCGGAGAAAGCCGAATGTTGTCCACAATGCGAAGCCGATAACTGTCACCGTATACATGCGCGTCGAAATGGCTTCGGTATCGGCGGTCCGAATGACCTTGATCACCTGGGGAATGAAACTGGTCACCGAACATATCGAAGCCAGGTAACCAATGATCAGGGCTATATCCATGCGTTCTCAATCAAGGTTGGAGCTGTGGCCTGCGGCCTTTGAAATTGCGTCTTGAGAGCCCAACCGCCAACGCGCCACAGTGTTCCTTCCGTCGCCTGCACAAGGCTTGAGACCCGAGCTGCAGACCGGAGCTGCTCACCTGAGATATTGCAGGGCCAGACGCGGCGCGGGCGACAGGTCGGGGCTTGATCATAAATCTGCGGAACAATCGCACCATCGCGGGGTTAGGAGGCAGAGGTGAAGCATGACAAGAAATATTCCCCCAGACAAGAGTGCCGGTGCGCGGCTGCGCAGCGCCCTTGAGCGGGGTGTAACCGGCGACAAGCTGCCTGACGTTGATCCGGCCAGCCACTCCATCTCGGGAGAGGCTCCGCTCCGGGAGGGAGCTGCATATCTGATCTGGTGGGTGATGATTGGACTTCCCCTTCAAAAGTGGAGGGCTTCTGTTAGACAAGACTGACAGGAGACTTAGAATTGAAGCAGCGAGAATTTACAGAAGAATTCAAACGCGAAGCCGTTCGGATTTTAACGACGAGTGGTC
>NZ_BAABSV010000006.1:0-403300 GCF_040369775.1 Brucella sp. NBRC 12953 | reverse complement strand
GTTCGTCGTTTCGATGACCAAGAGATAGGCCTTTCAATCGGCTGCGCCTAGCTACCGTTTGGTTCACAGATTGTATCTCAAAGAGTAGACAATAAACCCTTGAAACGGGCAGAATGTCCAAGACAACACGGTTTATTCAAGTATATGTGAACAGTGTGAGGCGGAAAAGTGGCAGAATAAGGTATGTCTTGATGAGGCGCTCAACGCCTGTAAAGGTCAGGAATTTACAATAAAACCATGTTCCTGCGTGCTATTTGTTCAGGACTTGAAGTGGGCTTTCAGGTAGGAATGTTGGCAATTCTACGTTGGTTCCGAATGTGAACTCCAACAACCAAACAAGTTTAGGTGAATGGCGGTATCGGCTGGGGGGAGTTTTGAAATCGCATTTTGACAATGATTGTATCGGTTCACGTTTTGGTGTTCCTGACGCTCCGGCTCTAACGACGGTTCCTTTGAAAGCGGCGCAGTTCAATGTAACGAAGTTGCATAGAAAGCTTGGCCGCGATGAAATGCCGAAGATCGATATCCCGGCCAGTGACGCCTATTTCATGATGCTTTATCTCGCGGATACCGTTCACGGTGACGTCGAGAATGGCGAGCGCTTCCTTGCGCCAAAGCTTTATCCGCAGAACACAGTCTGCCTGATCGACATCAAGCAGGGCGCTTCAATTGTTCTTCATAGCAATCTGCACGCATTGGCCTTCGTGCTGCCACGCACATTGTTTACCGAAACCTCGGCACTGACCGCTTCCGATGGAGCCAGGGATCTGCGATGCAGACGCGGTGAGGCGGATGAGGTGATTGCCAATCTGGGAACAGCCCTTCTGCCGCTATTTGATTATGCCAATACATTTCATCCGGCATTGCTACAGCACATAGCGACTGCACTTTGCGCGCATCTTCTGCATGAGGGAGCAAAGCCGGAGCTTGCCGCGATCTCTGAAGAAACCGGCCTTTCAATCTGGCAGGAAACAGGCGCCAAGAAGTTCATGTCGGAAAACTATGGCGAAGACATTTCCGTGACCGAAATCGCAGCTTCCATCGGTGTGCCGGTTGGTGAATTCAGCATTCGTTTTCGCAACAGCACAGGCATCGGGCCGGAGGCCTGGTTAATGGCAATCAGACTCGAACACGCGAAGCTTCTGCTGAAAGATCGTTCGCTGACAATCAAGCAGGTTGCAAGCCGCTGCGGCTTTTCAAGCGAGAACGCATTGGCAAGCAGGTTTGTCGACACCACAGGTGTATCGCCCGGTCTGTGGCGAAAGTCGGTTTATCACTGATGGTGTCCAGTTTTGAAGAAAGCCATTCGGGCCAAGATAAGAGTGACGCAATGGATCGCCCGGAGCAGGCAACACCCGGTATCACCAAATCGCTGATGCAAATGTCGGCGATGACTGTGATGCGCCGCCATTTTCCGGGCGAGGCGATGCCGCTCGAAGATGTGTTATCCAATGAGGAAGCCTTCAGTATCACCACCCAGCTCACAGACCTTCGACTGCAGAAGCTCTGGTGTGGTGGAAGTCTGGTCTATGAAGGGGCGCGAAACGAGGGTTCGCTGGCAATTGCAGAACTCAGCCGGGAGTGGAAAAGGCACCAGCTTTCTCCTTTCGACGATATAGAGTTCCGGATTCCTTTCGCTGATATTCGTGCTTTTGCAGAGGAAGCCGGACGTCCGGAATTCAGGACGCTGCAGAATGTTCATTGTGCGACTGACAACGTTGTCCTCGGTTTGGCGCGAGCCTTGCTGCCATTTCTGGATCGACCGGATCTGGCGAGTACGGTGTTTCTTGAACAGATCGAACTCGCAATTATGGTTCATCTCACGCAGACCTATGGCGGGCTTTATTTTCCCCATGAGCGCAAGGGCACGCTTTCTCTGAAGCAGGAACGTCGGGCAACCGAGTTTCTCGCCGCACATCTGAATGCCGATTTTTCCATTTTAGATGTGGCCGATGCCTGCAGCCTGTCGCGCAGTCATTTCATGCGGGCTTTCAAGGAAACTTTTGGCAAGACGCCTTATCGCTGGCTGATTGAATATCGGATCGCGCAGGCGAGCGACATGCTGATTGCGGGTACATCGATTGCCGAAATTGCTTTGGCCTGTGGCTTTGCAGACCAAAGCCACTTCACGCGGGTCTTTTCCGAGATTGTCGGTGAAGCGCCTGGCATGTGGCGCAGGCGTTATCGTAAAGCGTAACGTCTCAGCTTATGAATTAATGCTTTTGCGCCACTGGCCGGGCGCTGCACCAATGGCCTTTGAGAAGACGCGGGTAAAATGGCTTTGATCGACAAAGCCGCAATCGACGGCAATTTCACTCAAGCTCATCCGCGTCGTGCGCAGCAGGTTCGTGGCTTTCTCTACCTTGCGCTTGAGCAGCCATTTGTGCGGTGGCATTCCCGTGCTGATCTTGAAGGCGCGGGTAAAATAAGACGGCGACAATCCGCAGAACTGGGCAATGACGGCAATAGGGATATCGCCATCGAGTTTTGAATCCATGATTGCCATTGCGCGCTTGAGCTGCCATGGCGCGAGCCCGCCGGTCGGGGCTGGAGCGCGCAGTTCGGCCGTGCCATAAGTCGCAGCCATGTGCATGGCAAGCGCCAGCCCGACGTGATCGACGAACAGGCGGCTCGCTTGCGCGGGATTTTCCAATGCGGGCAAAAGTGCTTCTGTCAGGCCGCGAATGGTATTGTCGGCAATGTCTGCACCCGGCAGAACATTGAAGTTTTCCACCTTTCGAGAACCGAAATCTTCTTCCAGAGTAACAAATGCGCTGCGTGGAAGATAGAAATTCACGCAATCGAAGGCCGACTTCAGGTCTGCCTGCCAGATGCGGTTATAATCATAGAGCGTGAAGTTGCCTTTATGGCTTGCAGGAAAATCCACCTTCTTGCCATCCACCCAGAGATCACCATGATAATCCTTGAGCTGTACCGAGAGCATGAAGGCATCTTCAGTGACATGCTGATCGACAAAGCCGAAATTCGGAGCGCTGCGTGTAATTCGCGTGGCCGTCACCATCCCCTGGTTGAGCACGCTTGAATAAACCGTCGTATCCTCCTTCGGGCGTATATATTCCATATACTGATTGCTCGCCGAAGTGTGTCGCGACATGTGAGGTTTCCTCTGGTGGGTATAAGTGGACCATAGCAGTCTTGTACAAAGCACGCGATAAAAACATCCAATTTTTGCGACTGGATGACAAGAAGGGTAGCAGCTCGGCAAGCCATAATGGGCGCCTGGATACCAAGAGCTTTAACGTGCGTCTTTTTGAGGATGCGCTTCATGCCGAGGAAAGATATGGCCCTGACTGCAACCGCTACACCGGGATCGAAACTGCTGACGCCGTCTGATCACACGCTGATCATGATCGATTTTCAGTCGCAGATGTCCTTTGCAACCAAGAATATCGATGCTGTAAACCTACGCAACAATGCGGCGTTGGTCGCAAATGGTGCTAAGGGCTTTGGCGTTTCGACCATTCTGACAACGGTTGCGGAAAAGAGCTTCTCCGGCCCGATGTTCAACGAAATCACCGATGCCTTCCCCGGTCAGGTGCTGTTCGACCGTACCTCCATGAATACGTGGGAAGACGAATCCGTCATCGATGAAATCAACCGCATCGGCAAGAAGCGCATCGTTCTCAGCGGTCTCTGGACGAGCGTTTGCATTGTCGGTCCTGCATTGTCGGCCCTTGATCAGGGCTTTGAAGTCTACGTGATTTCCGATGCCTGCGGTGACGTCTCCGATGAGGCGCATAATCGCGCCATGGACCGTATGGTGCAGGCAGGCGCACAGCCGATGACATCGCTGCAATATCTGCTTGAACTCCAGCGCGACTGGGCGCGTACGCAGACTTACGAGATGACAACAGGAATCGCCAAGAAGTTCGGCGGTTCTTATGGTCTGGGTATCATCTACGCCAAGACCATGTTCAACGCCTCCGAAGGTCACTGATCAAATATCACCAACTGGAGGTGTGCCTGTGAAAATCTATGTTTTATCGCTCTTTGCCGGCATTCTGGTTGGTGTCATCTATAGCTTGCTCAATGTTCGTTCGCCCGCGCCACCGATGGTGGCGCTAATCGGACTGTTAGGCATTCTGGCTGGCGAGCAGATCATTCCTTTTGCAAAGTCCATTATGGCTAAAGAACCTGCGGTTATTTCATGGCTTCATCAGGTCAAACCGCATGTATTCGGCCATATGCCATCCGGACAGTCACTCGCAGATCGTAAAGACGCAAAGCAAAACGGCGATGTGTAATTTGCTTATCAAGCGCGTGCGGAAATGGGTACATTTTCAAGATAAGCCTGACTGCCCAAGCAATTTCATTGAGCGATTCCTGCGATTAATTCAGCGTAGGCCACAGAAGGTACGATTTCATGACCGCAGATATCATTCTCTACAACGGTAAATTCACGACACTTGACCGCACAAATCCCGCAGCTTCGGCTGTTGCAATCAAGGACGGCATTTTTACCGCGGTCGGTACGGATGAAGAAGTGCTTGGCCATGCAGGCTCTACGATCCGCAAGATCGACCTGAAAGGTCGTCGTGCATTGCCGGGCCTTATCGACAACCACACCCACGTCGTGCGTGGTGGTCTCAACTTCAATATGGAACTGCGCTGGGATGGGGTGCGCTCGCTGGCCGATGCCATGGACATGCTCAAGCGGCAGGTGTCGGTAACGCCCGCGCCGCAATGGGTGCGCGTGGTTGGTGGCTTTACCGAACATCAGTTTGTCGAAAAGCGTCTTCCAACCATTGAAGAAATCAATGCGATTGCGCCCGATACGCCTGTCTTTTTGCTCCATCTTTATGATCGCGCACTGCTCAATGGCGCAGCGCTTCGTGCAGTTGGCTATGACAAGAATACGCCAAACCCTCCGGGTGGCGAAATTTTGCGTGATGCCAATGGCAACCCGACCGGCCTGTTGCTTGCCAAGCCCAACGCAGGGATTCTTTATTCGACGCTCGCCAAAGGTCCAAAGTTGCCACTGGAATATCAGGTCAACTCGACCCGCCATTTCATGCGTGAGTTGAACCGTCTTGGCGTGACCGGCGTGATCGATGCGGGTGGTGGGTTTCAGAATTATCCGGATGACTATGAAGTCATTCAGCAATTGTCAGATGAAGGTCAGATGACTGTGCGTCTGGCCTATAATCTTTTCACGCAGAAGCCGAAGGAAGAGAAGGAAGACTTCCTCAACTGGACGGCTTCGGTGAAATACAAGCAAGGCAACGACTATTTCCGCCATAACGGTGCAGGCGAAATGCTTGTGTTTTCTGCCGCCGATTTTGAGGATTTCCGTCAGCCGCGCCCGGATATGGGGCCGGAAATGGAAGACGAGCTGGAAGATGTCGTCAGAATTCTGGCTGAAAACCGCTGGCCATGGCGAATGCACGCTACTTATGACGAAACCATCAGCCGTTCGCTTGATGTGTTTGAAAAGGTCAATAAGGACATTCCGCTTGAAGGCCTGAACTGGTTTTTTGACCATGCCGAGACCATCTCGGACCGCTCCATTGATCGTATTGCAGCACTTGGCGGTGGTATCGCCGTGCAGCACCGCATGGCCTATCAGGGCGAATATTTCGTCGAGCAATATGGTCATGCAGCCGCAGAAGTGACGCCACCGATTGGCAAGATGCTCTCCAAAGGCGTGCATGTCTCGGCAGGTACGGATGCGACGCGCGTTGCATCCTATAATCCGTGGGTCTCGCTGTCATGGATGATTACCGGCAAGACGGTTGGCGGTATGCAGCTTTATCCGCGCCGCAATTGTCTTGATCGTGAAACAGCGCTGCGCATGTGGACGGAAAAGGTCACATGGTTCTCTAATGAAGAAGGCAAGAAAGGCCGTATTGAAAAGGGTCAGTTCGCTGATCTGGTGGTGCCAGACAAAGACTTCTTCAATTGCAGCGAAGACGAGATTTCATTCTTGACGTCGGATCTGACCATGGTTGGCGGCAAGGTTGTCTATGGTGCAAACGCCTTCAAGGATCTGGATGAAAACCCAATTCCGCCTGCAATGCCTGACTGGTCGCCGGTGCGTAAATTCGGGGGCTATGCGGCATGGGGCGAGCCGGAAGGTGCTGGCAAAAACAGTCTTCGCCGCACTGCAATCTCCACATGTGGCTGCTCGAACAGTTGTGGCGTTCATGGTCATGATCATGCGGCAGCATGGGGCTCACAATTGCCGATTGGTGATCTCAAAGGCTTCTTCGGCGCACTCGGCTGCGCCTGCTGGGCCGTTTAAAGCGCATTTTGTTCCGAAAGCCGTTTCATACGGTTTGGGACGCGCGTTGATTCAAATTACTCGGGCGCCGTAGTCGGCGCCTGGGTTATCTCGAGCCAGCGTGATGGCTCTACTTACGAAATTCAATCCAGAACTGATCGCTTGAAGTTTTTGGTCTGTGTAGCCCGCGCGCACGGATTACGACCAACTACGCATCAATAATTACATTTTAGACAATAGTATCGAAATAATTATTGCAATTGTTTGCAGTGATGCAATGGCGCAATATCCCTCCATCGAACAACGCAACAGGCAGAAAGGTGACGCTGCAGCATCTCTCCCAAAATTGGAAACCGGTTTTGAGAAGAAGGTGCACGTAAAAACCGACTACAGCGTCCGCACACAGAGAATGAAAAGCACTTCCACAATCATCAACCGTCGCGACATTCTGCTTACAGGCGCAGCACTTGCTGCAACGATTTCACTGCCAGCCGGTTTGGCTCTCGCAGAAACAACTCAGACCAACACCACCAACATCTCATCCGAAGGAGAAAACACCATGGGCTTTATCACCACAAAAGACGGCACCGAAATCTTTTACAAGGATTGGGGCTCGAAGGATGCACAGCCAATTATGTTCCATCATGGCTGGCCACTGAGCTCGGACGACTGGGATGCCCAGATGTTGTTCTTCCTTTCGAAAGGCTATCGCGTTATCGCCCATGACCGCCGTGGTCACGGTCGTTCGGCTCAGGTTTCCGAAGGTCATGATATGGACCATTACGCTTCTGACGCCTTTGCGGTTGTCGAAGCGCTGGATCTCAAGAGTGTCGTGCATATTGGCCATTCGACCGGCGGTGGCGAAGTCGCCCGCTATGTCGCCAAGCATGGTGAACCGGCAGGTCGCGTTGCTAAGGCGGTTCTGGTTTCCGCAGTTCCTCCGCTGATGCTCAAGACAGAAGCCAACCCGGAAGGCCTGCCTATTGAAGTGTTTGACGGCTTCCGCTCGGCGCTCGCAGCAAACCGCGCCCAGTTCTTCCGCGATGTTCCTTCAGGCCCTTTCTATGGCTTCAACCGTGATGGTGCGAATGTGCAGGAGGGCGTAATCCAGAATTGGTGGCGTCAGGGCATGATGGGCGGCGCAAAGGCACATTATGAAGGCATCAAGGCTTTCTCTGAAACCGACCAGACGGAAGACCTCAAGGCTATCGGCGTGCCAACACTGGTTCTGCATGGCGAAGACGACCAGATCGTGCCGATTGCGGATGCCGCACTTAAGGCGATCAAGCTTCTCAAGAACGGCACGCTCAAGACCTATCCGGGCTTCTCGCACGGTATGCTGACGGTCAATGCCGATGTTCTGAACGCTGATCTTCTGGCTTTCATTCAGGCTTGAATGTTGAAATGATAAAAGATGCGGCGGGGAGACTTGCCGCATCTTTTTAAGTTTTTCGCGATAGGTTTTGATTGCCGGTTAACGGGCAGGGGACGGATAGGATGAATGCGGGTGCGGAACGCGGCGAATTTGTAAGTCTGATTGCGCCGATACTGGAGCCGATGGCATCCGCGCTTGAGTTCTTTGGTGTCTCCGTCATCATTATCGGCGTGGCCGTTGCAACGCTTATCTATCTCAAGGATGTGTTCGTTGTATCGGGCGAGAATGCTTATACGCGTTACCGCGCAAATCTCGGTCGCGGCATTCTGCTGGGCCTCGAAATCCTGATCGGTGCCGACATTATCGCCACCATTATTTCGCCGCTCACATGGGAAAGCGTTGGCTTGCTGGGCCTTATCGTTCTGATCAGAACCTTCCTCAGCTTTTCACTGGAAGCGGAGATCGACGGCGAATGGCCATGGAAGCGCCGCCGCCGCGAGCGAGCCATCGCAGGCGACGACTAATTGTCATCGAACGGCTTTGTCTAGCCGATGGATAGCAGCTCCCTCGAAAGCCTGTTCATGCTTTGCGCACCGCTTTCGGTTATCAGAAACTGTTCTTCGATCATCAGCGCACCGAGCCCATTGGCGTAAAACGGTGTTTCCAGCGCCAGCACCATGTTTGGTTCAATCAGCATTTCGTTGCTGCTTGAGATAAACGGCCATTCTTCAATGCCAACGGCCGCACCCACCGAATGGCCAAAATGGCCGCGATAATATTCGCTGAAACCGCGCTTACGCATGATGCCAAGCATTGCTGCATGGACATCGCAGAACCGCGTACCGGGCTTTAACAGCGCTTCGCCCACCGCAAAGCTTTCCTGCAGCACCTTGTAGATCTCGCTGGCAAGCGGATCGGGCTTGCCGCAGACATAAGTGCGCGCACCATCTGAAGAATAACCGTTGATGAGCGTGCCGACATCGGCTTTCACAAGATCACCTTCTTTAAGCTCGGCCTTCATGTCCTGAAGATCAGGGCCGGTCGAGATGTAAGCCCAATGCCCGGAAAGGACCTGACCATTCCGGTTGGCTTCCTGTGAGACGCCATCAAGCCAGGCTGCCGAAAGCGCATTCAGGCTGGAACCACGTCGGGCGGTGTTCAGCATATTTTCCAGCCCGCTTTCTGCATAACGGGCTGCATTTCGCAGATACTCGATTTCGCGGGCATTCTTGATAAGGCGCAGGCGCTTGACGAGAATGGAAGCATCCTGCCAATCAACCGATGGAAGTGCTTTTTTGAGAGCTGCAAAATCAGCTGCTGGCATGAACTCCAGATCAACGCCGATACGCGCTTTGGAAAGCCCACGCTCGGCCAGCAGATCACTTAAAAGCCTGAAAGCTGCATCCTGATCAAATGTCTCGGCGCGTGGACCGACATTGTTTGCCTGCCTGTATGCCACATTGATGTCTTCAATTGTTCTGGCATTTTCTACCGTCACCATATCAATCCAGATGCGGTGGGTGCGGAAATCGATTCTGTCGCCAAGATGCGCTGCAGCAGCATAGGCATGATCGCTGATAACGACGCCGAGTTTTGCCTTTTCATCGGTTGGCACCAGCGCAATTGCCGAACCCGCCCGACCCCACATCGTCGCAACACCAGCTGCAACACCGGTCGCATAGCGGAAGTTTTCGGGCTGAAACAGTGCAAGCGCATCAAGCCCTGCTGCTCTCAGAAGAGACTGGCTTCTGGCGCGATCAATCTGGCTCATCATGTTCTCTCAATGCGATTTAGGATGCAATTTCGGCGACTGGACCAACAGACTGCAATTTTGCATCGCCAGCCTTTGGTTTGTAGTCGTTTATATAAGAGCGAGTGGCTTGATAACTCAATTTTGGCTGTTGATGAGTATCAGCCTATGGTGAAGGATAAATCATCTACCAATTTTGTTTATTATAGAATAATCTTCTAAAGAATCCCCGTATAGCACAGCTGCACCGCTTATCGATGCTCTGACGGTCGCTGTATAACCTGTATCAACTGAGGGCCTTATGGCGACCTCGAAGCAGGAGAATAAAATGAGCGGTTTGACCATTCGTAATCGCAAAATGAATTTTAGCAACTGGGGTCTGACGACGGCACTTACCGTTGCACTGGCATTCGGCTCGTTCGCTCAGGCTCATGCGCAGCAAGGCAACCCGGACGCCACCATCAATATCGGGTCGCTCTACGAGCCGCAGAACCTCGATAACACTGCAGGCGCAGGTCAGGGCATCAATGAAGCCTTTAACGGCAACGTTTATGAAGCGCTGTTTCGCCTGGACGACAATGGCACAGTTGAGCCGGTTCTGTCCAAGGACTACACGGTCAGCGACGATGGTTTGACTTACACGTTCAAGCTTCAGCCGGGCGTCAAGTTCCATTCGGGTGCGCCGCTTACCGCGAAGGACGTCAAGTTCTCCATCGAGCGTGTTGCAGCGCCTGAATCTAAAAGCTCGCGCAAAAGCAGCCTCAAGACCATTACAGGCATCGAAACGCCAGATGATGAAACTGTCGTCGTCAAGCTTTCGTCCCGCTCGATCTCGCTGCCATACAATCTCAGCTATGTCTGGGTTGTGAATGACGAAGCGACCGATTTCCAATCGAAGGAAGATGGTACTGGACCTTACGCGCTGGAAGACTGGCGTCGTGGTTCATCGCTCGCGATCAAGCGCTTTGACGGTTACTGGGGCACCAAGCCAAAAAACGAAGAGGTTGTCTTCCAGTATTTCACCGATGCAAGCGCGCTCAACAATGCGCTTCTGACTGGCTCGGTAGACATCATCACCTCGGTGCAAAGCCCGGATTCGCTGGCTCAGTTCAAGGACAATCCTGATTTTACCGTCAGTGAAGGCAAGTCCACGACCAAGCTGCTTCTTGCTTATAACGACCGCGTTGCACCGTTCGACAATGTAAAGGTTCGTAAGGCGCTGGCGCGTGCCATCGACGACAAGAAGCTGCTGAACGCAGTTTGGGGCGACTATGGCACACTGATCGGCTCGTTCGTTCCGCCAACAGATCCCTGGTATGTCGATCTGACCGGGGTCGATGCCTATAATCCTGAAAGCGCCAAGGAGCTTTTGAAGGAAGCGGGCTATCCGGATGGTTTCAGCTTCACCATCGATACGCCGAACTATGACCCGCACCCGATTGCAGCGCAGTTCATCCAGAGCGAACTGGCCAAGATCGGCGTGAAGGTGAACATCAACATCATCACGGCCAATGAATGGTACACGAAGGTCTATAAGGCGCATGATTTCCAGGCGACCTTGCAGGAGCATGTGAACCACCGCGATATCGTGTTCTACGGCAATCCGGATTTCTATTGGGGCTATAACAACCCGAAGGTTGTTGATCTTATCAAGGAAGCTGAAGCAAGCTCCACAACCGATGAACAGACGGCCAAGCTGACCGAAGCCAATAAGATCATTGCAGAAGATGCAGCCAGCAACTGGTTCTACCTCTATCCGCAGATCGTGGTTTCGAAAAAGTCAGTCAGCGGCTATCCGGTCAATGGTCTGAACTCACAGTTCTTTGCTTATGATATTGAGAAAACAGACAACTAATCAGCTGTCCATAATCGAGAACTGATACTCGACACGAAGCGCCGCCTGAATTATTTTCCGGCGGCGTTATCGCATATTCAAGAGGGTAAAAAGCTGCCCCTCATGCCCGAGAGGTATTCGCCATTCTTGCCTATATTTTGCGCCGTTCGGCCATTCTGATCCTGTCGGTATTCGTTGCAGCTATCGTTCTGTTTTTGCTGCTGCGCCTTTTGCCGGGTGATCCAGCAAATGCATTGGTTTCGGTTGGTGCTGACGCCGCGCAGATTGAAGCTGCGCGTAAACAGGTCGGCTCCGACCTCCCGCTTTATCAGCAATTCACACAGTTCATCGGCTCACTTATGCGCTTTGATCTCGGCAATTCCTTTGTCAGCGGCGCACCTGTTTTGACTGAAATCGGCAAACGCCTGATCGTGACGCTGCCACTGACACTGATGGCTTTCGTGCTGGCGATCATCATCGCCGTGCCACTCGGCATCCTGTCGGTCGTGCGCCAGAAAAGCTGGTATGGCTCGATCATTTCAGTGATCTCACAATTGGGCATTGCGGTGCCGGTTTTCTGGATCGGCATTCTGTTGGTCTGGGTGTTTGCAGTAAAACTGCGCATGTTTCCATCGGGTGGTTTTCCATCGCGTGGATGGCAATCAGCACCTGCTGCATTTCAGTCACTGACATTGCCGGTCATCACCATTGCCATCGTCATGTCGGCATCGCTTATCCGCTATGTTCGTTCGGCAACACAGGATGTATTGGGCAGCGATTATCTGCGTACGGCACGCGCGCTGGGCTCCACATTCTCGCAAGCGCTGATCCGTCACGGCATCCGCAATGGCGCGGTTCCTGTGATTTCAATCCTTGGTATCGAACTCGCTTCAACGCTTCTCGGCGCTGTGGTGGTAGAGCGCGTTTTCTCGCTCCCCGGCCTCGGCTCCATGCTGCTTTTGGGTATCGAGCAGCGTGATTATCCCAATGTCCAAGGCGTTTTGTTTGTCTCTACTTTGCTGGTTCTTCTGGTCGGCTTCGCTGGCGATCTGGTGCAACGTTTGATCGATCCGCGATTGCGCAGCCGGTCTGCGGGAGGCCGCGCATGAGCAGCATCACTACATCTTCGCAACGTTACCGATTGCCTTGGCCGCTCGTGGTCGGCGGTATTCTTGTTGGCATTCATGTCGTTGTTGCACTGCTTACCCTTTTCTGGACGCCTTATGGGGTCGGCGACATGGTTGGCGGACGACTGGCAGCGCCATCATGGGAGCACTGGGCAGGCACAGACCGGCTGGGGCGCGATCTGATGACACAGATCATGGTCGGCTCGCGCATCGCACTTTTTGTCGGGCTCGGAGCCGTCGCTATCAGCGCTGTGATCGGTGTCACCATCGGCGTTCTGGCTGCTTTTGCGACGCAGACACTCGACGATATGCTGGCTGCAACGCTCGATATTCTGATCGCTTTTCCGACGTTGTTGCTTGCCATGCTGATCGTCGCTTCAAGCGATGGTGCGAGCCTTTCGACCGCTATTCTCGCAATCGGCATTGCTGGTGCTGCTATTGTCGCGCGATTGACCCGCATTCTCGCCAAACGCGTTCTGGCGATGGATTATGTTACAGCATCGCGCATTTCCGGT
The DNA here is from genome assembly GCF_040369775.1 of Brucella sp. NBRC 12953. Classification (NCBI taxonomy): domain Bacteria; kingdom Pseudomonadati; phylum Pseudomonadota; class Alphaproteobacteria; order Hyphomicrobiales; family Brucellaceae; genus Brucella; species Brucella sp. NBRC 12953. The sequence continues at coordinate 390,458 of NZ_BAABSV010000006.1, read as the reverse complement.
ACTTCGTGGCTCGGTGTCGTTCGTATCCATGTGCTGCCGAACATCTGGCCGACACTGATTGTCAATTTCGCGCTGCAGTTCGGGCTTGCTGTGATCGCCGAAGCTTCATTGTCTTATCTTGGGCTTGGCGCGCCACCACCAAACGCATCCTGGGGACGATTGCTGCAGGAAGCGCAGGCTTCGGTTTATACGGCTCCCTTCGGTGCAATCGCACCGGGTCTGGCACTCGTTTTGCTCGTCATCGGGCTTAATCTTTTTGCAGATGGCTTGCGCGATGTGGCCGATCCAACGCGGAGGAGGCAACGATGAGCCCATTGCTGAACGTTGAAAATCTGGAGATCGAAACAGCTGGCCGCGTTCTCGTTTCTGGCGTGTCTTTCTCGGTTGCGCAGGGCGAGCGCGTCGGCCTGATCGGTGAATCCGGCTCCGGCAAATCACTGACCGCATTGGCCGTCATGGGACTGCTTGCGGACGGAATGAAAGCAAGCGGCTCTATCACGCTTGAAGGCCATCAGATTATCGGGGCGCGTGATCGTGCGCTTGTTCCGCTGCGTGGACGAAGCGTCGCCGCCGTCTTTCAGGAACCGATGACTGCGCTCAATCCGCTGATGCGCATCGGCAAACAGGTAGCCGAAGTGGTCCAGCGCCGTGCGTCGCGCGATGGCCGCAAGCTTGGCAAAGCGGAACTCGAACGCGAGGTTATTGCGCTCCTGGATCGCGTATCCCTGCCGGAACCGACCCGCATTGCCCGCTCATGGCCGCATGAGATTTCGGGCGGCCAGCGCCAGCGTGCTGCGATTGCCATGGCGCTTGCCTGTCGGCCAAAACTGCTGATCGCGGACGAGCCGACAACCGCGCTCGATGTGACGACACAGGCGGAAATCCTTAAACTTCTTGAGCAACTCGTTCGCGATGAAGGCATGGGGCTTTTGTTCATCAGCCACGATCTGCCGGTCGTCTCGAGCATTGCCGAGCGAGCGCTCGTGCTCAGGCACGGCAATTTGATCGAGCAGGGACCAGTAACTACACTTTTTGCCAATCCCGTTGACGACTATACCAAGGGACTGGTTGCTGCCGCGCGTGCCTTCGACGCTGCATTGGAGGTGGCGCGATGAGCCTCATCGATCTTTCCGACGTTTCCTTCGCCTATAGTGGCGGCAAAACCGTGCTGCATGGCATCGATCTCACGCTTGAAAGCGGCAGCAATCTTGGCATTGTGGGTGAATCTGGCTCCGGCAAGACAACCATGCTCAAACTGCTATTGGGGTTGCAGGTTGCAACGTCAGGCAATGTGAATTTTCGCGGCCAGAAGCTCAACATCAAAGACCGCAGCTTCATGCGGGGCTTTCGCCGTTCCGTGCAGGCGGTTTTCCAGGATCCTTATTCCTCACTCGATCCGCGCCAGCGCGTGTTCAACATCATTGCTGAACCGCTGCGCTCGCTGAAAATCGAGACGGACATTGCGCAGGCTGTCGCCCAAGCACTGGCTGCGGTCGATCTGCCAGAAGATGCAGCAACACGTTATCCGCATGAGTTTTCCGGCGGTCAGCGTCAGCGTATCGCGATTGCGCGTGCGATTGTCGCCAATCCTGACCTCATTATAGCCGATGAAGTGGTGAGCGCGCTCGATCTTACCACGCGTGCGCGTATCATCGATCTCATGCGGACTTTGTCTGAACGCACGACTTTCGTGGTTGTTTCGCACGATATCGCACTTGTGGCTTTGCTTTGTGAAAGACTGATCGTGCTTGAAAAGGGCAGGATCGTTGAACAGGGTAATACGCGCGAAATTCTTGCCAATCCGCAACATGCCTATACGCGAAAACTGCTGACAAGTTTGCCGCGAATGCCGAGAGAATCGTGACTTAGTTATGGCTCGGAAGAGGGGATTTCGAGCCTGATCACGGTTTTGTGCACATGAGAAAATATGAAAATATTTAACAAGATTTAGCGTGATTTTAGATAAATCATCCCTTTGAATTCATTATTTAATTTATAATTTTTCTAAGGTGCGAAGCTGCCATTCATAGCGGTGTCGGTCTCGACCCCTATAAACAAACCGGATTCTCGAAATTTGAATTGTGGCAAATGTTTGTATAACGAGGCACTTTGTTTCATAATGCCATAATATATATGGAATCCCCCGAAACAAATTTAACAGTCTTACCCACCTAATCGGCAGGAAACGACAAATGACCGACCTCCCCGGCTATCCGAGCCGGCGCAGCTTTTTGAAAGCCTCCGCAGCAAGCGTGATGCTTTCAGGACTGGCTGTGTCAGCTCAGGCGCAACAGTCGACGCCCCCTGTTGCACTCGATCAATACGAACGCCAATATTTTAATGATCTTGAATGGACTTTCATCCTCGCCGCTACGGCAAGGTTGATCCCCTCTGACGGTGATGGCCCAGGCGCTATCGAAACCCGTGTTCCTGTATTCATCGACCTTCAGCTCGCTGGCGACTACGGCCGTGCAGACGACTGGTATATGGTCGGCCCTCATGACGCATCTGCAGACCCGACACGCGGTTGGCAGACCCCACTCAATCCCGCGCAGATCTATCGTCAGGCTATCCCGGCATTCAACGGCTGGTGCGAGCAGAAATATGGCGCTGCCTTCTCGGCACTGACTGCCGAGCAACAGGACGCAGCGCTGACTTCCCTTCAGAAGGGTGAAGTTGGTTTGCAGCCAGAACTGCGCGAGTTCTTCGGTATTCTTTTGCAGAACACCAAGGAAGGGTATTTTGCCGACCCGATGTATGGCGGCAATCACGGTATGCAGTCGTGGAGCTATATCGGTTTCCCCGGTGCTCGCGGCAGCTACAAGGAATGGGTTGAGCGTTACAATGTTCGCTACCCACTAGGCCCTGTTTCGATCAAGGGCGAGAGGGCTTAAAAATGGCACGTCAGGAAAAGAAAAAAGACGTGGTCATTGTTGGCCTCGGCTGGACAGGCGCGATTCTAGCTATGGAATTGGCGCAGGAAGGTCTTGAAATCGTCGCTCTTGAGCGCGGTCACGACCAGAACACCGTTCCGGATTTCAAATATCCGAACATGATCGATGAGCTGAAATACGGCGTGCGCCTCAAGATGATGCAGCGCGCAAGCCAGCAGACAGTTACAGTTCGCCGCAATGAAGGTGAAACCGCTCTGCCTTACCGCAGCTTCGGTTCGTTCCTTCCGGGCAACGGTGTCGGCGGTGCCGGCACGCACTGGAACGGCCTGAACTGGCGCCCACAGGCAGAAGAACTGCGTCTTCGTTCGCATGTTCTAGAAAACTGGGGTGAGCAGATCATCCCGGAAGACATGCTTCTTGGCGACTACCCTGTGACCTATGACGAAATGGAACCGTTCTTCGACCGTTTCGAACGTGTTGCTGGTATCTCCGGCAAGGCAGGTAATCTGAAGGGTCAGCTCGTTGAGGGCGGCAATCCTTTTGAAGGATGGCGCTCGAACGAATATCCGATGCCTCCAATGCACACGACCTGGGATGGTCGCAAGTTCGCCGATGCAGCAAAGGCCATGGGTTATCACCCGTTCCCGTCGCCGGGCGGCATCGCATCGACTGCCTATGTGAACGAATATGGCATGCAGATGGGGCCGTGCAACCATTGCGGCTTCTGTGAGCGTTTCGGCTGCTACCAGTATTCGAAGTCATCGCCTCAGACGACCATTCTGGATGCGCTCAAGCGTATGCCGAACTTCTCATACCGTACGGAATCTGAAGTTCTGCGTATCGAAATGGCACCGGACGGCAAGACTGCAACCGGCGTTACCTATTTTGACGACAAGACGCAGGAAGAAGTCTTCCAGCCAGCCGACATCGTCATCATGGCTTCGTTCCAGCTCAACAACGTGCATTTGGCACTGCTTTCGGGCATCGGCAAGCCTTACGATCCGGCAACGGGCGAGGGTGTGACTGGCCGTAACTACGCTTACCAGCTGACAGGCGGCGTGACACTCTTCTTCAAGAATGAAGAGTTCAACCCGTTCATTGGGACAGGCGCTAACGGCATGTGCATTGATGACTTTGGTGTAAACCAGATCGACTTTGGTCGTGAAGGCTTCATCGGTGGTGCTTATTGGCGTTCGGGACAGACCAACGGTCAACCGATCCGCAGCATGACGCTTCCTTCGGGCACGCCTGGTTGGGGTGCAGGTTGGAAGAGCGCAATTGCTGAGTGGTATGGTCATTCGATGAACATCGGAACCCACGGTTCCGTTATGGCCTACAAGACCAACCATCTGGATCTTGATCCAACCTATAAAGACCCGCATGGCCGTCCGCTGATGCGCATGACCTTCAACTGGAATCCGAACGATATCCGGATGACCCAGTTCATGAAGGGCAAGGCGGAAGAATTGGCCAAGACGATGAACCCGGACCTGATGCAGTCATCCTTCAAAAAGGAAGGCGCACAGTTTGACGTTCGTCCTTATCAGACGACGCATACGACGGGCGGTCACACCATGTCGGCCAATCCGCGTGAAGGTGTGGTCAACCGCTTCTCGCAAGCGTGGGACAAGCACAACGTCTTCATGCTGGGTGCGGGTAACTTCGTGCAGAACACGCAGTATAACCCGACTGGTCTGCTCGGTGGTCTGGCTTATTGGACCGCTCACGCGATCCGTACGCAGTATCTTTCCAATCCACGTCCGTTGGTTTGAGGAGAATAGTGATGAAAACTTTTCTTCGCATTATCGGCGTTCTGGTCGTTCTTGGAATTATCGCGTTTCTCGCATTCCTGTTTGTTCCGGTACAGCTGACCAAGCCAACACAAGAGCTTGCTGCTGATTGGAAGCCTACAAAGGGGCAGGGCGAATATGTGATGTATGCTTCCGACTGTATGGCTTGTCATACGGCAGAAGGCGGCAAGTCGTTTGCCGGTGGCCGTGCGATTGCGAGCCCGATGGGCACGATCTGGACGACAAACATCACTCCGGACAAGGAAACCGGCATCGGCAACTGGACACTCGATCAGTTCCGCGCAGCGCTCTATGATGGCATTCGTGCCGATGGCGTGCATCTTTATCCCGCCATGCCTTACGAAAACTATCGTAAGCTGAACGAGGAAGATGTCCGTGCGCTTTACGACTACTTCATGCATGAAGTTGAGCCGGTAAAGAACGAAGTGCAGCAGACCGAACTTGGCTTCCCGTTCAACATGCGCTTCGGTATCCGCGCATGGAACTGGCTCGCTCTGAACCATAAGGCTGGCTTCACGCCCGCCGGTAAGAACGAAGTTCAGGAACGTGGCCAGTATCTGGTTGAAGGTGCAGCCCACTGTGCTGCCTGTCACAGCCCGCGCAATGCTTTGATGGCGCAGGACGGTGTTCAGGTTGGCGACAAGGCCTTCCTTACGGGCGGTGTCGTCGATGGCTGGAATGCACCTTCGTTGCGTGGCCCACAGTCGGCACCTCAGAAGTGGTCCATTGAGGAAATGGCTTCCTATCTGGCAACCGGTCGTAATTCACATTCGACCGCAAACGGCGAAATGGGTCTGGCAGTCGAGCAGTCGTTTCAGCACCTGACGGATGCCGATACTCTGGCGATTGCTGCCTTCCTCAAGGGGATCGATGGCGCAGCTGTCGAAGTTCCTGAGAGCTTTGCGGTCAAAGCTCCGACGGCACTTCCAGCCGCTCCGGCAGATGCCGCAGGTGAAGAGACTGCAAAGATGCTGACTGAAGCATCTCCGAACATGCCAGTCGGCGCACGTCTTTACCTCGATAACTGCGCTGCATGTCACTTTGTGACGGGTAAGGGTGCTCCTGGCATCTTCCCGGAACTGGCAGCTAATGATCTGGTCACGGGTTCGGAAGTGAAGCCGTTGGTCTCGATCATTCTGCACGGTGCCGAAGTGCCTTCGACCGAGAAGCGTCCTATGCGCTTGGTGATGCAGGGCTATGCTGATCGTCTGACGGATGATGAAGTTGCACAGCTCGCAACCTTTGTTCGCTCGGCTTGGGGCAACAAGGCTGGTGCAGTATCTGCTGCTGACGTTGCCAAGGTCCGCAATCAAGTTTCGCACTGATTGCATAAGGAGAAAACGGCGGGATTTATATTCCGCTGTTTTGCTTAACGACTGAAATTTAGACATAAAAATACCCCCGCGTTAGACGCGGGGGTATTTTTTATTGGGTCGTATAGATTAGAGATGATCGCGTGGAATGGTCTGGTTCCACTCGCGCGTCTTGACCGCTTCGCCATTTTCCTTTGCCGTCAGAACACCGGAAATGTAGAAGTTTTCAGCATCAGAATGCATCTTGATGGTGCTTTCGATGTCAATCATCCAGCCTTCGCGGCCCATCTGATAGGCCTGTGTCAGCACATAAGAGGCGGACAGCGGATCATTGTCATTGATGCGCAGTTCACGCTTAAGGCTGTGGCTTAGCTGTGTGCCGAGATCGTCAAAGCGCAAAATGCCTTCGCCGAAAAGACCGCCAATGCCTTCCGTCACATAGAGCGTTTCGCCGGTGACGTGATCCTGCTCGGTCCAGCGGCGCACGCTGCCCGGATCAAGCTGGGTCATTGGCGTTGCAGGGCCATGCGCTGGCTTCTGGAACGCGACCTTCGCGTCATCGGCAGAGGCTGGGCGCACGGGCAGATCGAGAGCCGACGAAGCGGTGTCGAGCGTCAGTGTCACGCGCTTTGGCGATGGCCAGACCATCGGCCAGTAGCCGGTCGCGACCGAAAGACGGATGCGATGACCCTTCTTGAAGCTGTAACCGCTGTCATTGAGCTTGATTGCGATTTCATAGGTCTTGCCCGGAACCAGCATTTCCGGCTTGTCATGGCCGTTGACGTGGTTGAGGTTGAAGACCTGATAGCTGACGCGGGTGATACGGCCATCCGGCAGAATGTCGCTCAGACGCAGCGAAACCTGTGCAACCGGCTGATCGACGGTGAATGTCAGGCGTGCAACCGGCGCGCCGAGAATTTCGAGGTCTTCGGCGAGAACAGCGGTGTCGAAGTTGAGCGAACCGCCATCGTCAAGACGCTGATCGGTTGGGTGTTCGCCGGGGCAACCGGTCGCCATCCATTCGCCACCGGCCTTACCGTGGCTGTTTGGCGAAGAGATCGAGAGTACGCCCTTGGCTGCATCGGCCTTGCCCAGCGTGAAGTCAGCACTAAGCGCGAAAGGCGTGTGTGCGATTTCGGTCGATGGCCAGTTCTTTTCACCGACCCAGCGACCATTGGTGAAATCGCGCGAGCCGGTTGGCTCGATGGTGTCGCAGATATAGGCGCGCAGCTTCGGCTCGTCCATGATGCCGGTCTCTTTGCCCTTGAGCCACTGGTCCCACCAGCGCACTGCTTCCTGCAGGAAGCCGATTGCCGGACCCGGAAGGCCGTCTTGTGGATAGACATGACCCCATGGGCCGATGATACCGCGGGCAGGGACTTGAAGGTTTTCGAGCAGGCGCGGAACAGCATTGGTGTAGCTGTCGGCCCATGCACCAATGGCGAGAACCGGGCACTGGATCGCAGACCAGTCTTCGCAGATCGAGCCATGCTTCCAATATTCGTCGTAATGCTGATGTTCGAGCCATAGGGCAGGGAAGAACGGCAGACGCTCCAGACGTTCAATCCATGCATCGCGCCAGCCAGCACCCACAATCGCCGGATCGAGCGGACGCGACTGATAGGCGAGCATGATCGTGCCCCACCACAGATTATCATTGAGCAGCAGGCCGCCCATGTAGTGGATGTCGTCGCGGAAACGGTCGTCGGTCGAATAGGCGGTGATGATTGCCTTCAATGCAGGCGGACGGCAGGCGGCGACCTGAAGGCCGTTGAAGCCACCCCAACTCTTGCCCATCATGCCGACATTGCCGCTGCACCATGGCTGCGCTGCAATCCAGGCGATGACTTCAAGCGCATCATCCTGTTCCTGCTGGATGTATTCGTCGGCCATGTGACCGTCGGATTCGCCCGTGCCGCGCATATCAACGCGGATCGCGGCATAGCCGTTCTGTGCGAAATAGCCATGCATTGGCTCATCGCGACCGCGCGTGCCGTCGCGCTTGCGGTATGGAATATATTCGAGCACGGCAGGAACGGGATTTGCCTCGGCGCCTTCAGGCAGCCACAGGCGCGCACCAAGACGGGTGCCATCCTTGAGAGTGATCCACAGATGCTCGGTGACGTTTACGGTCATGATCGGTTCCACTTACTTATTAAAAGTTTCGATGCGGCATTAGCGCCGCATCGACAGATCGACTGGTATTAGACGGCGGCGCGAGCCTTGAGGATGTCGTCCAGCCAGTCGCGGCGCAGCTCCGGAACGGATGTGATGAGCTGCTCCGTATAGGGCTCATAAGGCGGTTCGAAGATTGCCTTCGTGGTGCCGGTTTCGACCACCTTGCCCTTCTGCATCACCATGGTGCGATCGGCGAGCCGACGTACGACGCCAAGGTCGTGGGTGATGAAGAGATATGACACTTGCAATTCATCCTGCAATTTACGCAGGAGCCTGAGAATTTCTTCAGCGACCAGAGGGTCGAGCGCTGAAGTGACTTCATCGCAGATGATAAGATCAGGCTTTGCCGCCAGCGCGCGGGCGATACACACACGCTGCTTCTGTCCGCCCGAAAGGGCACCCGGCAGGCGGTCTGCAAAGTCGACAGGCAAGCCGATGAGTTCAAGCAGGCGCTTGACCTCGATCTCGCGCTGATCTTCATTCATGCCGAAATAGAACTTCATCGGGCGACCGATGATTTCACCAACGGTTTGGCGTGGGTTTAGTGCCACGTCAGGAAGCTGGTAAACAAGCTGAATGCGGCGCAGTTCTTCACGCGAACGCTTTTTGTAGTTTGCTTCCAACCGCTGTCCGGCGAGGGTGATAATGCCGCTTGAATGCGGCGGAAGGCCTGCAATAACGCGCGCAAGCGTTGATTTGCCGGAACCAGATTCACCCACGACCGCAAGGGTTTCGCCACGACGGATGTAACAACCCACATCGGTCAGAACGAGCTTTTTGCCGTAATAAGCCGTCGCATTTTTCACTTCGAGCAGGATTTCGCCGGTCTTGTGCTCGGCCTGTTCGCCCGAAATGCTGGCTTCACGTTCGGACACCAGACGCTGGGTATATTCCTGCTTTGGCGCTTCGAGAATTTGCTCGGCAGAACCAAGCTCAACCATTTGCCATGACGCAGAACCATGATGCGGTCGGCGATCTGCGCTACTACTGCAAGGTCATGCGTGATGTAAAGTGCGGCGGTGTTGTAACGCTGGATCAGGCTGCGCAAGAGTGCGAGCACTTCGATCTGCGTGGTCACGTCAAGCGCGGTTGTCGGCTCGTCCAGCACCAGAATATCCGGGCGGCAGGACATGGCCATGGCAACCATGGCACGTTGCAACTGACCACCGGAAACCTGATGCGGATAGCGATCGCCAAAGGTGTCAGCGTCTGGAAGCTGCAATGTGTGCAGCAGTTCCAGCATCCATGCCTTGGCCTCGGCTTTGGTCATGAGGCCGTGATAAAGCGGGCCTTCCATGATCTGATCGCCAATACGATGTGCCGGATTAAACGATGCCGCCGCACTTTGCGCCACATAGGCGATGCGTGCGCCGCGCGCCTTTTCACGGGTCTCGCGGGTGCCGTCCATCAGCGAAATATCGTCAACGACAATAGTGCCTTCAGCGATTTTGCAACCGCCACGACCATAGCCCATGGCTGCAAGTCCAATGGTGGACTTGCCTGCACCGGACTCACCGATAAGACCAAGCACTTCGCCACGCTTCAGCGTCACATCGACATGATCGACAAGCGTTGCGCCATTGGGTGCTTTGACGACGAGGTCGGAGATGGAAAGAACGATATCCTTGCTCATCGATCAGCTCCCTGCGTGGTCGTGCGTCCGGCCAAAAGCCAGTCAACAACGAGGTTGACGCCAACAGTGAGGATGGCGATTGCAGCCGCCGGGAACAGCGGTGCGTAGAGGCCATAGAGAATAGCCTGCTGGTTGTCCTTCACCATGCCGCCCCAATCCGCAAATGGCGGCTGGATGCCAAGTCCGAGGAACGACAGGCCGGCCACGAAAAGGAAGGTGAAGCAGAAACGCAGGCCGAATTCCGCAATCAGCGGCGGCAGCGTGTTTGGCAGGATTTCACGCCAGATCAGCCAGCCAAGCCCTTCGCCGCGAAGACGGGCGGTTTCGGCATATTCCAGTACATTGACGCCCTGCGCCACGATACGCGCCAAACGGAACACGCGGGTGGAATCGAGCAATGCGATGGTGATGATCAGAACCGGCAGTGACGAGCCGAGCGCCTGAAGAATGACGAGTGCCGAAATGAGCACAGGAATGCACATGACGGTATCGACAATGCGCGACAGAACCGTATCGACCCAGCCGCCGAAAATGGCAGCGAGGAAGCCGAGCGGCACGCCAACGCTGAACGACAGGAGCGATGCGGCAAGCGAGACGCCAATCGACATCTGCGCACCAAAGAGCAGGCGCGAGAGCATGTCGCGGCCATTCTGATCAAGACCGAACCAGAACTGTGCCGATGGCGGATCAAATGGCGCGCCGACGATTTCTTCCTGACCATAAGGCGCGATCAACGGGCCAAACAGGAACATCAAAAGGCACAGCGTGACGATGGCGAGACCAACCCACGCCGTCAAAGGAATAGATTTCTTCATTGTCTTCATCGTGGGTGCCTCAGGCGCGGATTGAGCGCGATGGCAGCGACATCGGCGATGATATTGAGAATGACATAGGCCGCACCGAAGACGAGGGCCGCAGCCTGCACAAGCGGAAGGTCACGCTTGGAAACGGCATCAACCATGAAGCGGCCAAGGCCGTTATAGTTGAACACGGCTTCAACAAGCACCACGCCGGTGATGAGGTAAGCGATATTGAACGCCACCACATTGACGATAGGCGCCGCCGCATTTGGCAAAGCGTGCTTGGTCACGACGCGCTTGGTGCGAAGACCTTTGAGATATGCCGTTTCGACATAGGCCTGATCCATAACCGACAAAACGGCGGTACGGGTCATGCGCATCATCTGCGCAACCGTGACGAGCACCAGCGTCAGCGCGGGCAGGGCAGTGGCCTGCACCCATTCGAGGAACGTCATGCCCTCATAGGTGTCGGCAAGGCTCGGCAGCAGATTAAAGCGGATCGACAGGAACAGGATCAGCAGCAGGCCAAGGAAATATTCAGGCAGAGAGACAAAAGCCAGCGCTACGATATTGATAACACGATCAAAAATGCCGCCGCGCTTTACCGCTGTGATAAGGCCAAGGAGAATAGCGATAGGAACGCTGATGACCGCTGCAAAGGCTGCAAGCGCCATCGTGTTCCAGAAACGTGGCCACAAAAGATCGGCTACCGGCTGCTGGTTGGCAAGCGAAGTACCAAGATCACCAGTCACAAAACCAGCAAGCCACGCGAAATAGCGTGCGAGGACCGGTTGATTGAGACCAAGGCTTTCGCGCAGCGTCGCAAGAGCTTCCGGCGTGGCATTCTGGCCGAGAATGGCTGACGCCACGTCACCCGGCAAAATCTGCGTGCCGGCGAAAATCAACGCCGACACGAGGAACAGCGTGAGGAGCCCGAGCCCCACACGCTTGAGAATTAGAACGAACATTTATGCTTCCAGCCAGACTTTTTCGGCAAGGCGAGCGCCCATCAGATTGAACATCGGATGCGTGGTCACGCCCTTGAGCTTCTTGGAGGTGGCGTCGAGATAGTCGCCAAACATTGGGATAAGCGCGCCGCCATCATTACTGATCATGGCCTGCAGTTCAGCGTAGATTTCCTTGCGCTTGGCCTGATCGAGCATTGCGCGGGCTTCGAGCAGCTTGGTGTCGAAATCAGCGCTCTTCCAATGCGTATCGTTTTGTGAAGCGTTGGATGCATAAGCGATCGACAGAGCCTGATCGGCAGTCGGGCGACCACCACGATAAGACATGCAGAAGGGCGCTTTCATCCAGACATTGTCCCAATATCCGTCTGCTGGCTCACGCTTGATATCGATCTCAATGCCTGACTTGGCGGCGGCGGTGCGGAAGATCGCTGCTGCATCGACAGCGCCCGTGAAGGCGGCATCCGAGGCGGACAGCTGAATTTTCAGCGAATCCATGCCTGCCTGCTTCAGATAGAACTTGGCCTTTTCCGGGTCGTAAGCGCGCTGTGGCAGTGCTGCATCGAAGAACGGATCGGTGCTTGGGATCGGGTTGTCATTGCCCAGACGCCCATAGCCGCGCAAAGCGGTCTTGAGCAGCTGTTCGCGGTCAATGGCGTGCTTGACGGCGAGGCGGACGTTGTTGTCGGTAAAGGGCGCCTGCGTGCAATCCATCAGGAAAGAGAAATGCTGGCCACCAGACGACTGAACGATGTTGAGGTTCGGATTGCGCTTCAACAGATCAACCGTCTTGAAGTCGAGCTGGTTGATAGCGTGAACCTGACCGGACATCATGGCGTTGGTACGGGCAGACACGTCATTGATGACGATCACTTCAACCGCATCGACCCATGCGGAATTTGGCTTCCAGTAGCTTTCATTGCGCGTGAAACGCGAACGCACGCCCGGCTGGAAACGCTCGAAAACGAAAGGTCCGGTGCCAACCGGCTTGTTGAAATCGGTCCAGTCTTTCGGAACGACGAGGAAGTGATAATCGGACAAGATGTATGGCAGATCAGCATTGCCGCTATTCAGCGTGATCTTGACTGTGCCAGCGTCAACCTTGACGACATCAGTGAATTCAGATGCGAGCGAACGCGCACCGGATGTGGTTTCGCCGCGGTGCAGATTGATCGAATAAACGACGTCGTCGGCGTCAAGCGTCTTGCCATTGTGGAAGGTTACGCCCTGACGAACCTTGAAGGTCCATTCCTTGGCGTCGGCTGATGGTTCCCAGCTTTCAAACAGCTCAGGCACGGCTTTGTTGTCGGCGTCGATTTCGACGAGGCCGTTCATCAGCATGTAAGCCTGATTAACCGGAACCCAATCCTTGAGAAGACGTGGGTCGAAATTGTCAGTGGTGGAGCCGCCGCCAATGCCGAGCTTGAGAACGCCGCCCTTCTTTGGCGCGCCATCGGCTGCAGCGGCTGCTGCCGAGGTGATCAGACCGCTCATGGCAGTAGCGGCGAGAAGGCCAAGACCTGCGGCGCCTGTCATGAAGCTGCGGCGGGAGAGGTTAAAATCGTTTCGGTACTCAGTCATGCGTTACCCCTGTTGAAGTCTTAGCTTGTATTTTATGCATAGCTAAATCGATTTTGCGGGTTGGACTAGCCCACACAGCTCGAAACTTTCAAGGGTTATAAGCGGTTTTTATGATATGACTTTTATGCATACCCCCATGCCAAATGTACCTCTTGGCTTTTGTGGGAACAGGGATAAAGGAGCATTCCACAGAGACCTGCGGTGGCGCTTCTTCCACAAAAAAGTTGCCTCTGCGATTGAAATTTTGCTGATCGTGGAGATCAAAATGAGTTTGCCGGATATTGTTGGCTTGTTGGGTGCAGTTTTCTATCTTTCTGCTTATGCCCTGATTCAGCTACGTATTTACACGGTGGACGATGCCATCATCACCGTGCTCAATATTCTTGGCGGTGTAGCGCTGATTTATTCGCTCTCGTGGAACTTCAATCTGGGTTCCATCATCACGCAGGTGGCCTGGCTGGTATTTACTGTCGTTGGTTACGTACGGTTCCGTATGATGGCTCGTCGTCGTGCAGCTGTTATACCTGCCGAATAAATCTCATCATCTTTACGTGATTGCGTCCGTTCCATTGCTTGCAATCAGCCAGTCGGACACTTCACGCACGATTTTGCGCTGATGGCGGTCGGCTGGCCGCATCAGATAGAAGTAAGCGTCTGATCGCATCATATGATCGTGGACGGGTACGAGCGTGCCTGCTGCAAGCTGCTCTTTGATGAGCCAAGTCCAGCCAAGCGTGATGCCGATTCCTTGCGTGGCCGCTGCAACGCAGAGGCCATAATCGCCCAAGCGCCATTCCAGTGCGCCGGGAGGAGGGGAAAGCCGCGCATCCTGCCACCATTCAGGCCAACCTTGCCATTCGCGCATGGTGTCTTCGATTGAGAGCAGAACCGGCGCTTCCTGCTCCATGATGTTTGCCACGCCGGGGGCAGAAACCGGCACAACTTCTTCGCGCCCCAGTACGGTTAGATTCACACCAATCGGACGTTCCTTGCGATAGAACAGCGCCAGATCAAATTCATCGAGGCGCAAATGCGCCACATCGTCGGTCACGCGCAGCCGGATTTCGATGCCGGGAAGTTCCGCTTTCAGCATTCCAACACGCGACAAGAACCACTGGTCGGCAATGCCGCGCGAACAGGCAATGGTTATCTGTCGTGGGCCTGTCCAGGCACGTAGGCCGTCGGTGACTGCCGTCAAATCGCCGAGCAGGCGGCTGACATCTGAGGCATAGCTTTCACCCATTGTGGTGAGCTGAACGCCAACGGGGAGGCGGTTGAACAGCTTGGAGCCGATGAACGCTTCAAGTTTGCCAATCTGACGACTGACGGCGCTTTGGGTGAGGCCGAGCTCCAGACCCGCGCGCGAAAAGCTGCCAAGCCGTGCAGCGCTGTCGAAGACGACAAGCGCGTTGAGCGGCGGCATAGATTGGCGTCCAACTGCCATAAAAATTCTCCGCAAGAATGAGGCTGTTGTTAATGCGATCTGACGTCAGCTGCAAGATGGCTAAATGCGAGAAAATAAGCGATTTTTTGATTTCTTCCATTTTGGAAGAAGTTCATTTCGCGTTGGCTATCTAATCATTATCGGCGCTTTTCGGCATGGTCTGCCTCAAACATTCATCATCGGAAATGAGGTCTATCGTGATCGACAATCGTACTGCGCCTTATGCTATTTTTATTCTGCGTCTGGCACTCGGCATTCTCTTTCTCGCCCATGCTGGCTTGAAAATTTTCGTCTTCACACCTGCAGGAACGGCAGCATTTTTCGGATCGCTTGGTCTGCCTGGCTGGTTTGCCTACGTAACGATTCTCTGGGAAGTCGTCGGCGCTATCGCGCTGATTATCGGCATCTTTCCGCGCATTGCAGCTGTTGCTCTTATTCCAATCCTGCTCGGTGCGATTTTCACCGTTCACGGTGCAGCTGGCTTCTTTTTCACCAACGCCAATGGTGGTTGGGAGTTTCCGGCATTCTGGATCGTAGGGCTTATCGTCGTGGCATTGGGTGGCAATGGCGCCTATGCTGTGAAGCCGGGTGCATCTGCCTAAATAGCAGACATCGCCATTTGCTGGATATGCGGGGAGGGAACTCTCCGCAATTCTAACGACAATTTTCAAGGATTAAGCGCCATGCTTGTAGATGGTAAGTGGACAGAAGACTGGCAGCCAGTTCAAGCGAAAGATGAAAAGGGCGGTTTCGTGCGCCAGATTTCCGGCTTTCGAAACTGGATAACTCCCGACGGTAGCGCAGGTCCAACGGGTGAGGCGGGCTTCAAAGCAGAAGCAGGTCGCTACCATCTTTATGTCGCTTATATCTGCCCATGGGCGTCGCGCACCTTAATCGGCCGTAAGCTCAAAGGGCTGGAAGATGCAATTTCGATCTCGGTGGTCGAACCTGCTCTGACCAATCAGGGCTGGCGATTTGGCGACTATCCGGGTGCTGATCGTGATGGTCTCAATGGCGCCACTTATATGCACGAGATCTACACCAAAGCAGATCCACATTATACGGGCCGCGCTACAGTGCCTGTGCTGTGGGACAGGCAAAAACAGACCATCGTCAACAATGAGTCCGCTGACATTCTTCGGATGCTCAACTCAGGTTTTGGCGATCTTGCCAGCGCAGATTTCGATTTTTATCCGGAAGCATTGCGCTCAGAAATCGACGAGTTGAACGAGTATATTTATCCTCGGCTCAACAACGGCGTTTATCGCACGGGATTCGCCACAACGCAGATCGCCTATGAGGAAGCTTTCCGCGACGTATTTAAGGCGCTTGCTGTGCTTGAGGAAAAGCTCGATGGAAAAGGTCCATTCCTGTTTGGCGAGAGCCTGACGGAAACGGATATTCGGCTGTTTGTGACGCTCATACGCTTTGATGCTGCCTATTACGGCTTGTTCAAATGCAATCTCCGTCAGTTGAAGGATTATCCGGCGCTGAGTGGCTGGCTGTTGCGCGTTCTGAATATTCCGGGCGTGCGTGAAACGGTCAATATTGACCATATCAAGCGGGGATATTATTCGATCAAGGCGTTAAACCCCACAGGCATTGTTCCGGTTGGTCCAGATTTACCGGGGATTGCAAGCGTGCAAATCTGACGAGCAGCTTTGATTATTTCCATATTTTGGCTATTTTGCACAAAAGCAGTGTTAAAATAGCCAGTACGGAAACAATCAATGGATCGCCTTGATAGTGAGCGGATGTTTGTCGCGGTCCTTGATACGGGCAGTTTTTCAGCTGCTGCTCAAAGGCTTGGCACGAGCAGCGGGCAGGCGTCGAAACTCATTTCCAAGCTTGAAGCTGGTCTAGGTGTTCAGCTTATAAAGCGCACAACACGAGCGCTTTCGCCGACAGAGGTCGGCTACGCATATTATGAGCGTATCAAAGGTTTGGTGCAGGATTTTGATGCATTGGATGCATCTGTACGCAACGCATCCGGCGCGCCGAGCGGGCGTATAAGGCTGACGGCGCCCATGTCTTTCGGGACATTGCAGCTGACCCCAATCCTCTTGGAGTTTGCGAAAACATTTCCAGATATACAAATTGACGTTAGTTTCTCAGATCGCATCGTCAATCTGGTGGACGAGGGCTTCGATATCGGTGTTCGCATCGGCAAACCGCTTGATAGCAGTTTGATTGCGAGACGGCTCTGCGACGCGCGTGTGGTGTTGGTTGCAGCGCCTTCCTATGTTAGCGAGCAGGGCTTACCCACGCATCCGCGCGACCTGTCTGATCATAGCTGTATTATCGACACGAATTTCCGGGATCCTTTCATATGGCGATTCAAGCCTGCGCAGAATGGTGAGATCCAGTCAGCTGCCATCTCAGGACGTCTGCAGTTTTCCAACGGCGAAGCTTGTCTGGAGGCTGCTGCAGCTGGTCTGGGCATTGCGCATGTGCCCACATTCATCGCTGGGCCATCCATTCGTGATGGCCGTGTGCAGCAATTGCTCCGTGATTACGAAGATAAGCCGCTGGGCATCTACGCTGTTTATCCTCCAGCCAGGCATCTGGCGATCAAAGTGCGCGCATTGGTGGATTATCTGGTCGATCATCTGCACGGAGAGCCTGCCTGGGATCGTGGTTGGCTCTGAAGAGATGGAAAAGCTACCCCAACTGCATCATGCCGGCGGTGAGGGTATCTGATTAAGCTGCTTCCTGCAAAAGTTTAGCAAACACCTCTGCGGGTGTCTTAAATCCAAGACACTTGCG
Organism: Brucella sp. NBRC 12953; assembly: GCF_040369775.1. NCBI lineage: Bacteria > Pseudomonadati > Pseudomonadota > Alphaproteobacteria > Hyphomicrobiales > Brucellaceae > Brucella > Brucella sp. NBRC 12953. The sequence continues at coordinate 373,073 of NZ_BAABSV010000006.1, read as the reverse complement.
CGGGGTCGCATTGAGCTTATGGGCGAGGGCGGTTAACTGAGCCTGGCTGACCTGCGCCAGATCCGTATTGCTGGGTAAATACCGTCGGATGCGCTTGTTGATGTTCTCAATAGTGCCTTTTTGCCAGGGTGAATTTGGATCACAAAACCAGCTTCTTGCCCCCATTCCATCCTCCAAAGCCCTATAACCCATAAACTCGGAACCACGATCAAAGGTAAAACTGCGGCGTGCATGATAAGGCAGCGCTGCAAAGGCCTGAATGATTTTGTTCATGATAGGCTTTGAGTGCCGACTGCTGTTTTTAATGATGACGCAGTAACGACTTTTGCGTTCAACAAGTGTCATGACATTGGCTTCTCCGAGGTCACGATCAAAGATGATCAAATCACCCTCCCAATTGCCGAATTGCAGACGATTGCCAATAAAATCAGGACGTTGATGAATGCGAAACGCTTCTGGAATGCGGGAGCTGCGCGATCTTCTGGTGCCGCGTGGGCAGCGCTTTGTGCGCATCTCGGCCAGATGCTCATACAGCTTTAACCCATATTCTTCCTTTGAGTAAATGAAGCGATAGATCGTTTCTGCGCATAGACGTATCGCGCTCAGATCATGGCTAATCAGTCGGCCGCAGATCTGCTCTGGTGACCAGTGTGCTTCCAATTGTTCAATGACGAACTTGCGCAGCTCTGGGTAACGTCTGAGCTTGCGCAACCGCATTCTGCGGTCTTTGCTGATGTTGTCGGCAACAACACTATGATAGCCATTATAGTCTGGAATCTCGGCATCCCGAAAGCTGTTGCGCTTGATCTCGCGATAGATCGTCGAGCGATGACGGCCCATCAGCCGCGCAATATCGCCGAGAGGGAGTTTAAGCTGTTTCAGCTCAAATAACCGGCGACGTTCCGCCAAAGTGATCTGTGAGTAGCAATTCGACATCCAATTTCCTCCATGGCTAACCACATGAATTCATTGGCATGTTGCAGTTTAAAATAGAATGTACCAGAGCGCAAATGTGGATTGCATAACGTATGTTATGGAACAAACAAAAGAATGAAAAGCCAGCAACTTGTTGAGATGAAACATTTCTGCCCGCCCCAATATGATGCGGTGATGGTCACTCAAACCAAGTTCAAATGGCGCTTTCCTTTGCGTGTTTTCCACAACTCGAAAACTCTGGTGAAAATTTAAGCGAATCGGATGTCGTAGCCTGCATAAAAATGCTGGCAGCAGCTTATAAAAGTGCCGCAAAATATGGAGTTTTCTTGATTTTTCATCCTCTGAGATTGCATTCAAAAGCGCTTTAAAATCGCCATTGCGTACCAGTTTTTTGCCTTCTAAATTAGCTGCAGCGTAGTCAATCTGGTAACTAATTCAGTATCTTGAGAACTTCTCTTGCAAGAACCAATCTTATCCATAAGATGCACGCCATTTCAAAAATTACCTAGGAGGGGTTCATCGTGTTTCGCAAAACTCTACTGACAAGCGTGTGTCTTCTGACACTGATGGGAGCGGCATCGGCTGAGGTCGTTCTTAATCGCGGCAATGACACTGATCCGGCAACGCTCGATCATCATCGCACGTCCACCGTGTCTGAAGGCAACGTACTTCGCGATTTGTATGATGGCTTGACCATCCAGAACGCGAATGGTGAAGCCGTACCGGGTGTGGCGAAGTCATGGGATATTTCGGAAGACGGTTTGGTCTACACTTTCCATCTGCGCGATAACGCGAAATGGTCGAATGGCGATCCGGTAACTGCTGGTGATTTCAGCTTCGCTTTTCACCGTCTGATGGACCCTAAGACAGCTGCCGGCTATGCGAGCATGTTGTTTGTCATCAAGAACGCGGAAGACGTTGCTGGTGGTAAAAAGCCTGTCGATGAGCTGGGTGTTGAAGCTGTAGACGATCACACGCTGAAGGTGACGCTCAACTCCCCTGCTCCTTATTTCCTTGAACTTCTGACGCACCAGACCGGCTTCCCGCTGCATAAGAAGAGCGTTGAAGAAAATGGCGACAAGTTCACGACACCTGGGAAAATGGTGACGAACGGCGCTTACGAACTGGTCAGCTTCACGCCGAACGACAAAATCGTCATGAAGAAGAACCCGAACTACTATGAAGCCGATCAGGTCAAGATCGATACCATCAACTGGATTCCATTCGAAGACCGCGCCAGCTGCATGCGCCGTTTCGAGGCCAAGGAAGTTCAGGTCTGCTCGGACGTTCCAGCCGAACAGATGGATTATGTGAAGAAGAACCTCGCCAACGAATTCCGTATGGCACCTTATCTCGGGGTTTATTATCTGCCGGTCAAAGGCAAGACTGCTGACAGCAAGCTGAAAGATCCGCGCGTTCGTCAGGCTCTTTCCATGGCGATCGACCGTGATTTCATTGCCGATCAGGTCTGGCAGGGCACCATGCTCCCAGGTTATTCGCTGGTTCCTCCAGGTATCAACCACTACGTCAAGGATGCGCCTAAGCTCGACTATTCCGACGACATGTTGGATCGTGAAGACAAGGCCAAAGAGCTGTTGAAGGAAGCAGGCGTTGAGCCAAACACGCTTTCGATTGAGCTGCTCTACAACACATCTGAAAACAACAAGAACACGATGGCAGCAATTGCCGATCAGCTTGGAAATATCGGTGTGAAGGCAACGCTCAACGAAACCGAAGGCGCTACCTACTTCAACTTCCTGCGTGAAGACGGCCCGTTCGATATCGCACGCGCTGGCTGGATCGGCGATTACAACGATCCGCAGAACTTCCTCTACATTGCCCAGAGTGATGTCAGCTTCAATTATTCCAAGGTTAAAAACCCGGAATATGATGCGAAGATGGCTGAAGCAGCGAAGATCCTTGATCTGGATGCCCGCGCCAAGGTTCTGGCTGAAGCCGAGCAGCTCAAGCTCGATGACATGAGCAATATTCCTATCCTTTATTATTCCTCGCGCGCTCTTGTGTCTGACAAGATCGATGGCTGGAACGACAACCTTATGGACAGCCACAAAACCCGCTGGCTCTCGTTCAAACAATAAATTTTCAGTTCGGGCTGCGCCTTTGGGCGCGGCCCCTTTTTCTTTCGACCTGGGAGGGTCGGAGGGTCCCTCTTTTCATGGGACAGATATTTTTTAAGACTTATGGGAGTTTCACGATGGTTCGCGAAATTTTATTGGCAGGCGTTTGCCTGATTTCGCTTGGCAGCGCCGCGTCTGCTGCAATTGTGCTTAACCGTGGCAATGATATGGATCCTTCAACGCTGGATCAGCAGCTCACCACTACAGTTCAGGAAGACCGCGTTTTAAAAGATCTTTATGAGGGACTGGTGGCGCAGGATAGCCACGGCAGAGCAGTTCCCGGTGCGGCGACATCATGGGAAATTTCGCCCGATGGCCTCACCTATACTTTTCACATGCGCGACAATGCAAAATGGTCGAATGGCGATCCAGTAACGGCAGGCGATTTCGAGTTTTCATTTCGCCGCCTGATGGACCCTAAGACGGCTGCGGGCTACGCCAGTGTCTTTTATTCAATCAAAAACTCCGAGCAGATCGCGACTGGCCATATGTCCGTTGATCAGCTTGGCGTGAAGGCACTGGACGACAAAACGCTCCAGATCACGCTCAACGCCCCTACTCCATATTTCATTGAATTATTGACCCATAACACCGGATTTCCGGTCAATCCGAAAGCCGTAAAGGAATTCGGGTCAAAGTTTAGCCAGCCAGGCCATATGGTCAGCAATGGCGCTTATGAGCTTGTCAGTTTCAATCCGAACGACAAGATCGTTATGAAGAAAAATCCCTACTATTGGGATGCGGAGCATGTTCAGATTGATCAGGTAAACTGGATACCGTTTCAGGACCGCTCCAGCTGTATGCGCCGGTTTGAGGCGAAAGAAGTTGATATCTGCTCTGATGTTGCCGCTGAACAGATGGACTATGTGAAACAGAACCTCGGTAAATGGTTTCATCAGGCGCCGCTGCTGGGCATTTATTACATCGATATCAAAGGTGAGCCTTCCAGCAAGTTGCGCAACCCTCGTGTCAGACAAGCCATTGGAATGACGATTGATCGTGATTTTCTGGCACAGGAAGTCTGGCGCGGTACAATGCTCCCTGCCAGCTCGATGGTGCCTCCCGGCATCAATAATTACGTTAAAGACGGACCGCAGCTAAGCTACGCCAAAGAAGACATTCTTGATCGCGAAGACAAGGCAAAAAAGCTGTTGGCAGATGCCGGTTTCACACCTGGTAGTCTGTCGATAGTGCTGAGATATAGCACATCGGAAAATCACAAGAACACGATGGCGGCGATTGCCGACATGCTCAAGGATATTGGTATCAATGCCACGCTCGACGAAGTCGATGGCACGACCTATTTCAATTATCTTGAGCAAAAAGGCATGTTTGATATCGCACGCGATGGCTGGGTTGGGGATTACAATGATCCGAACTCGTTTCTGTCACTCTTCACGAGCGACAGCTACTTCAACTACGCGCAATGGTCGAACAAGGACTATGACGCGCTGATGATGAAATCAGCCATCACAGCAGATTTGGGTGAACGGGCGAAAATCCTCACCAATGCAGAGAAGATTTTGCTTCAAGACGGGGCTGCTATTCCTCTGCTCTACTATTCATCTACCGCATTGGTTGCTGACAAGGTCAAAGGCTACGACGACAACCTGATGAATTCGCACGCCACACACTGGCTGTCGATAAAAGGCTAAACAAAAACAGGAACGCCCTTAGTGGGATTTGCCGGGTCGCTTTTTTGAGCGTTCCGGCAAAGAAGGGAAATAAAAATGCTGGGCTACACGCTCCGACGATTGGGTAGTGCAATACCAACTATCTTTATCATCGTCACACTGACTTTCTTCCTTATCCGGCTTGCGCCGGGTGGTCCTTTCGACCTTGAGCGCCCGATTGATCCGCTGATCCTCGAAAACCTCAAGAAAGCCTACAATATGGATGCGCCGCTTTGGCAGCAGTATCTGATTTATCTGGGCAATCTGTTGCGCGGTGATCTTGGCCCAAGCTTCACGCGCCGCGACTTCACCGTCAATGACTTGTTCGCTTCCGGCCTTCCGGTTTCGATTATGCTTGGTGCGCTGGCCCTTAGTCTGGCTGCGATTATCGGAACATTTCTCGGTACAATCGCGGCACTGAAACAGAATTCTCCGATTGATTATTTCGTTGTAGCACTCGCCACTTTTGGCATTACCACACCGAATTTTGTTGTTGCTCCTCTTTTGAGCCTTCTTTTCGGCGTCATACTCGGATGGGTGCCGGCTGGTGGCTGGTCTTCGGCCAATATCCTTTACTGGATATTGCCGGTGCTGACTTTGGCGCTGCCGCAGGTTGGCGTTATTGCGCGCCTCGTGCGCGGCGCAACCATTGAAGCCTTGCGCGCCAATCATGTTCGGACGGCTCGCGCTTACGGCCTGCCCGCGCGCGTGGTCGTTGGCGTTCATGCTCTGCGTGCTGCCATGTTGCCGGCGGTTTCCTATCTGGGGCCGACAGCTGCTGCTCTCCTTACTGGCTCGGTTGTCGTTGAAACCATCTTCGGTATCCCCGGCATTGGCCGTTACTTCGTGCAAGGCGCGCTGAGCCGCGATTATACGATGGTGATGGGAACCGTTGTCGTCATTTCCGTTTTTGTCGTGGTGTTCAATCTCATCGTCGACCTTCTTTATGCATGGCTTGATCCGAGGGTTCGCTATGACTGATTTTACTGCAGCCGTTGAAACGGAAAAGCTTGGTTCAGTACAAAGCCGTTCACTCTGGCAGGACGCATGGCTGCGCCTGCGCAAGAACAAGGCAGCTGTAACAAGTGCTATCGTGCTGATCGTGCTTGCACTTGTCGGTATCTTCGGGCCGATGCTTAGCCCGCATCCCTATGACAAGATCTATCCGCAGTTTGTTCGCGTGGCTCCAAGTCTGGAAGCCTATCCGCGCGCTGACACGATCATGCCGGGACTGGAACGTGAATTGGCTCGTGCTCGCCTCACAGCATCAGCTGAGCCAGAACTGACCGGAAGCAATGTGGTCATTGACTTCACTGCGCAACGCCCGACCGATGAGCGCGTTCTTCGCTACTTCCAGCGCTCGGACCTGTTCAGTAATCCTAAGATCGAACTTGCTGCCGATGGTTTGAGTGGCAAGCTGACATTGAATGTCGCGCGCAACTATTTTGTGCTCGGTACAGATAATCTTGGCCGCGATCTCATGACCCGCATCTTCATCGGTGTGCGCATGTCGCTGGCAATCGGCTTGCTGGCTTCAGCCATGGCTCTGGTACTTGGCGTTGGCTATGGTGCTATTTCGGGTTATCTCGGTGGCCGTGCCGACAACATCATGATGCGGCTTGTTGATATTCTTTATTCCCTGCCCTTCATCTTTTTCGTCATATTGATGCTCGTCTTCTTCGGGAGGTCGATCTTCATCATCTTCATTGCCATTGGTGCAACCGAATGGCTGGATATGGCGCGCATCGTGCGTGGACAAACATTGAGCCTCAAGCGGCAGGAATTTGTGCAGGCGGCAGAAGCGCTCGGCGCAACCCGTCGCGGCGTCATCACCCGCCATATTATCCCGAATGCTTTGGGGCCGGTTATTGTCTTTGTGACGCTTCTGGTGCCAAAAGCCATTCTGCTTGAAAGCCTTCTTTCGTTCCTTGGTCTGGGCGTGCAGGATCCCCTCACCTCGCTCGGCCTCCTCATCTCGGAAGGCGCTCAGAACATGCGCGGCGCAAGCTGGCAATTGATCTGGCCTGCCGCAACCCTCACCATCATCCTGTTTGCGCTGAACTTCCTTGGCGACGGTCTGCGCGACAGTCTTGACCCGAAGGATCGCTGAGATGACAAAAGAAAATATTCTGAGCGTTCGCGATCTTCGCGTCACTTTCGACACGCATGACGGTCCCATTGATGCTGTGCGCGGCATCAATCTCGATGTCAAAGCTGGTGAAACAATCGCAATCGTAGGTGAGTCCGGTTCTGGCAAAAGCCAGACCACCATGGCGATGATGGGATTGCTGGCGCAAAACGGTAAAGCGACAGGACAGGCGCTTTATCGCGGTCAGGATCTTATCGGCATGTCCGATAAGGCGCTGAACAAAATCCGTGGTGCTAAGATCACCATGATCTTTCAGGAGCCGATGACATCGCTTGATCCACTTTATCGGATTGGCGATCAGCTGGCAGAACCCCTGCGCTATCACCGCGGATTGAGCAAGAAGCAGGCACGGCCACGTATTCTGGAACTGCTGAAGCTGGTCGGCATTCCTGAACCGGAACGCCGCATCGATAGCTACCCTTACGAGCTTTCAGGTGGTCAGCGCCAGCGCGTGATGATCGCCATGGCGCTGGCTAATGAGCCGGATATTCTCATTGCCGATGAGCCGACAACGGCTCTGGATGTCACCATTCAGGCGCAAATTCTCGACCTGCTGGCTGATCTTCAGCAGCGGCTGGGGATGGCGGTTGTGTTCATTACCCATGATCTTGGTATCGTTCGCCGCTTTGCCGACCGCGTCTATGTGATGCGTTCGGGTGAAGTGGTGGAAACCAACGAGACGGAAAAGCTTTTTACCGAGCCAGAGCATCCCTATACGAAGATGCTGCTTGATGCAGAGCCGGAAGGTGAAAAGCTGTCTCCGCCTGCAGAAGCGCCGGTCCTTATCCGTGCTGATAATGTGAAGGTGAACTTCCTTATCAATAAGCCCTGGCTTGGTGCCGCTACCTACATGACGGCGGTAAATGATGTTTCTCTGACCTTGAAGGAAGGCCAGACCATCGGGATTGTCGGTGAATCTGGGTCAGGTAAATCGACACTTGGCCGCGCGATCCTGCGCCTTCTTCCGTCAGAAGGTCGGATTGCTTATCTGGGCAAAGAGTTACCGACGGAATCGCAGGCCATGCGGCCCAAGCGCCGTGAGCTTCAGCTGGTGTTTCAGGATCCGTTCGGATCGCTTAGCCCGCGTATGACCGTCGGCCGGATCATCACCGAAGGTCTGCTTATCCATGAACCGAACCTTTCGGCAAAGGAACGGGATCGTCGCGCGCAGGAAGCGCTCCGCGAAGTCGGCATGGACCCGGCAATGCGTAATCGCTACCCGCACGAGTTCTCAGGTGGCCAGCGCCAGCGTATCGCCATCGCACGCACAATGATCCTGAAACCAAAGGTGATCGTGCTTGATGAGCCGACCAGTGCGCTGGATCGTTCCGTGCAGAAGCAGATTGTTACGCTCTTGCGTGATCTGCAGAAGGAACACGGGCTTTCCTATCTCTTCATCAGTCACGACATGGCGGTGGTACGTGCCGTGTCCGACTATGTGATTGTTATGAAGAACGGAAAGATCGTCGAGCAAGGCGATACAGAACAGGTTTTCGATAACCCCTATGAGGATTATACGAAGGCTCTCATGGCCGCAGCGCTGAGCGAAGAGCGGTTTGGTACAAACGACTAAATTAAATAAAAACGGGGCGTTGGCCCCGTTTTCTTATAAAGTGATATAAATCTAAAATACCAAAGACCGATGGGTGGAAACGCCAGCGGAAACACCATCCGCAACGGACCATGCAACACTATGTGCGCCCCTTGAAATGTCGCCGGCGGCATAGATACCCTGAATGCTTGTCGCTTTCATTTCATCAGTTTTAATGGCTTTTCCAAGCGGCATGTCTTCCAATGTGCAGCCGAATTGCTCAGCGAGCGGGCTGTTCAGGCGGTTGGATGGTCCAATGAATAATGCGTCAGCTTGCAACAGGCGACCGTCAGCAAGTTCGATCTCGGAGATGGATGTTCCCTCACCTCTTATGCCTGCGACCGGTTTCGCTTCAATAGTGACGCCACGCTTTTCGAGTTCTGCCAAAGTTGCAGCATCAGGCTCTTCACCGCCATTCAGATAGAATGTGGTCGGTCCCCATTCGGAGATAAGCATGGCTTGATGAGACGACATCGGCGAAAGGTTCAACACGCCCAGTTTTTTGCCGCTGAACTCGTAGCCATGGCAATAAGGGCAATGAATAACCGATTTGCCCCAGCGTTCAGCCAACCCCGGTAAATCTGGCAAAACGTCAGAAATGCCGAAGGCAAAGATCAGTCTGCGCCCACTGACGATTTCGCCTGTTTCGAGTTCAATCGAGAAGTCATCAATCTGCCCGGTTCCGTTTACAGCTTTACCCTCCGTTACTCTTACAGTCGGATAGGCTTTAACCTGCTCTTTTGCCGTTTCGAGCATCGCTGCCGGGCTGCTTCCATCTTGAGCGAAGAAACCATGTGAATGTTCGGCAAAGCGGTTGCGTGGCTTGCCTGTATCGATCACGCGAACCGAGCGTCTGCCGCGCGCCACATAGGTCGCCGCCGAAAGTCCGGCAAAGCTGCCACCGATAATAATCACATCATGATGCGTCATGGGCTGTCTCCAAGTCGAAAGTTGCGCCGCGTTCAATCGCGCGCTGATGAAAATCCGCGCTCAACATGGCGAGTGTCACTTCGCCAAAACGTTTCAATAAAAGCTCTTCTGCATCGCTGAATGCTTTGTTAAGCGATGCGTTGACGGCCTGCTCGACGAGGCAACCCGGCATTTCTGTGCGATTGCTCATTGCAAGCAGCGACGGTTTGCCTATGGCGTTGTAAATGTCATGCAGCGTGACTTTGCTAAGATCGCAAGCGATCTCCCATCCGCCGCCATGACCCTTTTCGGAGCGCACATAGCCCTGCTCTCGCAGACCACTCATGACGCGACGCACGACAACGGGATTGGTGCCCATCGCTTTTGCGAGGACTTCGGAGGTCACGGGCTTTTTATACTCAGCCATGTGAAGGAGGACGTGGAGGACGCCCGAAAGTTTGCTATCTTTTTTCATGTAACTTTATATGTTACGAGTCTTCGGCTCTGTCAAGAGAGGCGATAATATGAAAGCAATTTTCGGGACGTTCTTGTGCGGCTTTGTGTTAGAATGACCTTATGATTGATCTGTTTTCCCAGCTTGAAACTCGAGAAAAGCTTGCCGATGGTGCCGTTCTTTTGCGGGGATTTGCGCTCGCAAACGAAGCCGAAATTCTCAACGCCATGCAAGATGTTGAGAATGATGCATCTTTTCGGAATATGACGACGCCAGGCGGATTTCGCATGTCGGTTGCTATGACCAATTGCGGGTCTTTTGGCTGGGTGACGGACCGGAAGGGCTATCGTTACAGCGCCGTTGATCCTGAAACGGAAAAGCCGTGGCCTTCAATGCCGGGGGCATTTCGCGATCTTGCAGAAAGTGCTGCGGACGAAGCCGGTTATCCTGATTTCTTGCCGGATGCCTGTCTCATCAATCGGTATGAACCCGGCGCAAAAATGTCTTTGCATCAGGATAAGGACGAGAAGGATTTCAAAAATCCGATTGTCTCTGTGTCGCTGGGACTACCCGCGACATTTCAATTCGGCGGATTGCAGCGCAGTGACCCGGTACGCAAATTCGTGCTGCACCACGGCGATGTGGTCGTTTGGGGTGGACCATCCCGACTCTTCTATCATGGCATTCTGCCATTGAAGGATGGAGAGTATCCGCAACTTGGTCGAAATCGCTATAATCTTACATTCAGAAAAGCTAAATAAATCCAATTAGATGCGGGTTGTCTTTAACTCTCTGCATTCATTTGGAACGCGCATTTTTTTCGCGATGCGCGTTAAAACAAATATTCAGATCGAACGCGCTCTAGTTGAACGCACCGCCGTCGCTTTTGCTTTCAGGGCGTTCTTTCGCAACCTTCTCGCGATAGCCGCTGGCGCGATAAGCCGCAATCGGCTCGATTGCTCCGCCGGTACGACGACGCGCTTCTGCCAGAATTGGCTCGACGTCGGTACGATAAGCGCGCTTCAACGTATCGGATGCCATCAGGGCATCGTTTTCCTGCTGATAGGTTTCCAGCGCTTCCCGATCCACCAACAACGCCTGCGCATAAGCGCGGCGGATTTCATTGGCAGACGAAATCAGGCTTTCAATCGGGTCGGTCACATTATGCGACTGATCGATCATATGTTCAGGATGGAAGTCCTTTACACCGCGATAGTCGGCATCGACCAGCTCGTTGAAAACGAGGAACAGACGGTATGGATCAATCGATCCCGCATCCAGATCGTCGTCGCCATATTTGCTGTCATTGAAATGGAAGCCACCGAGCTTTCCGAACTGGATCAGCCGCGCCACGATCATTTCAATGTTGGTGTTTGGTGCATGGTGGCCAAGATCGACCAGACATTGCGCCTTTGGACCAAGCGTCGAGGCTATAAGGTAATTCGTGCCCCAATCCTGAACGACTGTCGAATAGAAGGCTGGCTCATACATTTTGTGCTCAGAGAACAGCCGCCAGTCATCCGGAAGTGTTTTATAGATTTCACCCATCGAATGCAGATAACGCTCGAATGCGCGGGTGAAATTCTGCTGGCCGGGGAAGTTTGAACCATCGCTGAGCCAGACGGTCAGAGCTTTGGAACCAATGGCATTTCCGATCTCGATGCATTCAATATTATGTTCAACAGCCTGAGCACGCACGGCCGGATCGACATGGGTAAGCGAGCCATATTTATAGGAATGCTGCTGATCAGCCGAATCCGAGAACGTGTTGGAATTCATCGCGTCAAAACCGAGCCCGAGTGCTTCTGCATGGGCTTTCAGTTTTTTCGGATCAGCCTTATCCCACGGAATATGCAGCGAAACATTCGGCGTTGCGCGTGAAAGTTCGTTGATGACCGAGCAGTCGTCGAGTTTGTCAAAAATCCCGCGCGGCTCACCGCGACCGGGGAAACGGCCAAAGCGTGTACCACCCGTTCCAGTCCCCCACGAGGGAACAGCGACAAAATATTTTGCAACTTTCTCAGTGATTTTTTCAATTTCAATGCCGCGGCGAGCAAGTTGTTCGCCAAGAGCCTGATAGTCGCTCTTTTGTGCATTCTCAAAGCCGGAATTGTGTTCAGCGATGAAATCGGCTGCAATACGTTGTTCGGACATGGTTCCTCCCAGAATGTCCTCAATTTCTTGGATAAAAGGCAGGAAGGCAAGATCGCCTTACCTGCCTTCTGAGTAATTAACGCGGGAAGCTCTGCTGGTTTCCGGCGTCCACATTGATGATGTTGCCGGTGGACTTGGCAGATGCATCGCTTGAAAGGAAGTAGATCGCTTCAGCAATATCTTCCGGCAGTACATTGAGCTTGAGCAGCGAGCGCTTGCGATAATGTTCTTCCAGTTCCGTCACATCAATCTTCGATGACGCTGCACGCTGTTCGCGCCATTCGCCGTCCCAGATTTTCGAACCGCGCAGCACAGCATCCGGATTGACCACGTTCACACGAATGCCAGCTTCGGCACCTTCAAGGGCAAGACAACGCGCCAGATGGATTTCCGCAGCCTTTGCCGTGCAATAGGCGGATGCGCCCGGCGAAGCGGCGAGCCCATTCTTGGAAGCAACGAAAACCACGTTTCCGCCAAGTTTTTGACGCCGGAAAAGCCGGAATGCCTCACGAGAAACAAGAAAATATCCCGTAGCAAGTATGTCGATATTGCGGTTCCACATCGAAAGCTCGGTATTTTCGACCGAAGCAGACGATGCAATACCGGCGTTTGAAACCAGTATATCAATGCCGCCAAGTTCAACACTTGCCTCTGTGAAAGCGTTGATGACGGCACGCTCATTGGTGACGTTCAGCTCGACGCTGCGAACCTGATCGGAGCCAAAACGCTTGGCAAGATTTGTGTGAGCGGTTTTGAGCGACTCTGCATCGATATCTGCCAGAACCACGCAAGCGCCCTCACCTGCCAGACGTTCAGCGGTGGCATAGCCGATGCCACCTGCACCACCGGTGATCAAGGCAATGCGCCCGGCTAGGCTTTTAGGCTTCGGCATACGCTGGAGTTTGGCTTCTTCAAGCAGCCAATATTCAATATCGAAGGCTTCCTGTTCGGGCAGCCCCTGATATTCAGATACGGATGATGCGCCGCGCATGACATTGATCGCATTGACGTAGAACTCACCGGCAATACGTGCTGTCGCCTTGTCACGCGCAAAAGACAACATGCCGACACCGGGGATCAGGAAAATGACCGGGTTGGGATCGCGCATTTTCGGGGAATTGTCGTGCTTGCAGCTCTCATAATAGCGCGTGTAATCGGCGCGATAGGCTTCGAGTGAAGCTTCAAGGCCAGCAACGACACCATCAACATCCGGTTTAGCGGGATCGAAATTAACCACAAGCGGGCGAATTTTCGTGCGCAGGAAGTGATCCGGGCAAGATGTGCCAAGGCGTGCGAGTGGCTCTAGTTCTTTTGAATTTACGAATTGCAGAACCGCATCCTGATCATCGAAATGGCCAAGCTTGCGCTCTTCCTTTCCGATCAACCCGCGTATCTCTGGCATGAGACGCGCAGCAATTGAACGGCGTTCCGAAACATCCAGGCTTTGGGTCACGGAACCGCCAAAAGCGGCCTTGCCTTCACCCTTCTTATCAAGCCACTCGATAGCCTTGTTAATAATGGCAAGCGTCAGTTCATAGCAGTCCTTAGCGTCATTGGCCCAGGTAAAAAGACCATGACTTTCAAGGACTACGCCCTTTGCATTCGGATTTGACTTCACAAAGGTTTCGAGGTCGAGACCAAGCTGGAAGCCCGGACGACGCCATGGCAGCCAGCCAATTTCATCACCAAAAATCTCGGCAGTCAGCTCGCGTGAGTTCTTTGATGCGGCAATTGCGATGATCGCATCAGGATGCATGTGATCAACATGGGTGAATGGCACAAAACCATGCAACGGCGTATCGATGGAAGCGGCACGAGGATTGAGATTGAATGTGCAGTGCGGAAGGAAACCGACCATACGGTCTTCGTCTTCAACGCCCTTATAGATGCCTTTCAGCGCGTCGAGCTTGTCCTGATAAAGCGTAGCAAAGCCGTCGAGCATAATGGTGCCGACATCGCCGCCCGAGCCCTTGACCCAAAGTACTGGAACCTGTTCGCCGGTCAGCGGATCGATTTCCTGTACTTTTGCCGATGTATTCCCGCCACCATAATTGGTGATGCGCTTATCGGAACCGAGCAGGTTTGAACGATAAAGCAGCTTGCCTGGCTCATCCAACGTTGCCGCTTTGGCGTCATCCCAGCGATTATCCAAGAGCCTGCTTTGGGCCACCATTTCATCCTCCCGTTTTATGGTGAAGACCGGAATGCGCGCTTTCTTTTTCACGCACAAACGATCATGTTGGGAAAAGATATGGCGTATTGTGCAAATTATTGTCAATCAAAAACGATCATAAATAATCATATATGTTATTTTAGTGCACTATGATGATTGTTTATGATTGACACTGCCCGCATTTGTGTTCGATACAAGAAAAAGGAGGAGCCATGCACGAAAGAGAGCGCCACCGTATTATCCTGAGTGCTGTTCAGGAAAAGCCGGTGATCACCATTCAGGATCTGGTGGAATTGACGGAGGCGTCGGAAGCGACCCTTCGGCGCGACATTGCATCGCTTCACATGCAGGGCCGTATCAAGCGGGTTCGCGGCGGCGCGGAGGCTATACATCCCCCGCAGTTCGGCAGCCTTGCAGGCCGACCTTTCAAGGTTTCGGAATCGGAAAACACGGATTGCAAGCGCGTGATTGCTCGCGAAGCTGTTTCGCTTTGCGAAGAAGGCGACAGCATCATCATCAACGGTGGTTCTACGACTTTCCAGATGGTGCATTATCTCGCGGCGCGTCGTCTGCAGGTGCTGACCAATTCCTTTGCCATCGCTGAACACCTTTTGCGCCAGTCAAAAAGCACGGTCATTGTGCCGGGAGGCGCGATCTATCGTGATCAGAGCCTTATTCTGTCGCCATTCGATAATGATGTGATCCGTAACTTCTACGGACGCCGCATGTTCATGGGCTGTCAGGGTGTCAGCCCTCTCGGCGTGATGGAAGCTGACGCCCTGATTATCCAGAGCGAGCAGAAACTCATGGGCCAGGCGGACGAAATTGTCCTGATGGTCGATTCATCGAAATTCACACGTCGCTCAAGCCTTATCCTCTGCCCTCTTGATCGGGTCAGCACGCTGATCACCGATGAAGGCATTTCGGATGATGCGCGGCGAATGGTGGAGAATGCGGGCATCAAGCTCATCGTAGCGCAGGTCTCTGCAAATGCTGGCAAGGGTGACGAACGGGGGGAAGCCACAGAAGTTGCCTAAGCTGTAACCAAACATATGAATGTTCTTAATCGGGAGGAATGGGACATGAAACTTTTCAAGAAACTGGCATTGAGCACAGCGCTGGCTGTTGCTTTCATGGCGAATGCCGCACAGGCTGCCGACATGAAAATCGCACTCGTTGCGAAATCGTTGGGCAATGGCTTTTTTGAAGCGGCCAATAAGGGCGCACAGGAAGCTGCCAAGGAACTGGGTGGCGTTGAAGTCATCTATACTGGCCCAACGACAACGACTGCCGAAGGTCAGATTGAAGTCATCAATTCGCTGATTGCGCAAGGCGTGGATGCCATTGCAATCTCTGCAAACGATCCGGATGCGGTTGTTCCAGCACTCAAGAAGGCTGCGCAGCGCGGTATCAAGGTTATCTCGTGGGATTCCGGTGTCGCGCCTGAAGGCCGCATCGTCCATCTCAATCCATCATCGAACGATCTGATCGGCAAAATGTGCCTGACGCTGGCAGCGCATCATTTGCCAGATGGTAAGGGTGATTTCGCGATCCTTTCGGCAACGACCACCTCGACCAACCAGAATATCTGGATTGACGAGATGAAGAAGCAGCTCAAGGATTTTCCGGGCCTTAATCTCGTCACCACCGTTTACGGTGATGACCTTGCCGACAAAAGCTACCGTGAAGCACAGGGCCTGCTCACTTCCAATCCTGATGTGAAGGTGATTGTTGCTCCAACTACGGTTGGCGTGCTTGCTGCCTCGCAGGCTGTCAAAGACGCAGGCAAAATCGGCGATGTTTATGTAACCGGCCTTGGTCTGCCGTCTGAAATGGCTGGCGCCATCAAGTCGGGTGCAACCAAGGAATTCGCGATCTGGAACCCGATCGATCTGGGTTATTCGGCAACGCAGATTGCCTATCATCTCGTAAAGGGTGATGCAGACGGCAAGCCTGGCTCGGAAATCGAAGCCGGTCGCATGGGCAAAATCAAGATCGGCGAAAACGGCGAAGCCGCGATGAGTGATCCATTTGTCTATGACGCGTCGAACATCGACGAATTCTCCAAGGTCTTTTAATTTTAAGACTGTGGCTGGCGGTGCGAAGGATAATCTTGCACCGCCATTATTTTCCGAATTGAATTCAGGTATTTCTGATGAATGCAGCTTTGCAGAAAAGCGGGCAATCGGTGTTGCCTGCCGGCCATCCGGATACGCCTTTGCTGGAAATGCGCGGCATTGCCAAAACATTTCCCGGAGTGCGAGCGCTCGATAACGTCAATATCGCGCTCTATCCAGGCCAGGTAACAGCACTGATCGGCGAAAACGGAGCGGGCAAGTCGACGCTTGTCAAAATTCTGACGGGAATTTATCACCCGGACGAAGGCGAAATTCTGATTGATGGTCAGCCGGTTCATTTTTCGACTGCGCAGGATGCGACCGACGCCGGTGTAACCGCCATTCATCAGGAAACAGTGCTTTTCGACGAATTATCCGTTGGCGAGAATATCTATCTCGGCCACGCGCCCCGCACGAAGCTTGGCTTCGTCAATTGGGCGGCAGTTTTTGCACGGGCACAGGCTCTGCTCTCTTCGCTGGAAATCACGGTTGATGCTCGTATCAAGCTACGAGAACTTTCCATCGCGCAGCGGCATCTGGTGGCGATTGCGCGTGCGCTTTCGGTGGATTCCCGCGTCGTCATCATGGATGAGCCGACAGCAGCTCTGTCGCGCAAAGAAGTTGA
This sequence comes from Brucella sp. NBRC 12953, assembly GCF_040369775.1. Taxonomy (NCBI): domain Bacteria; kingdom Pseudomonadati; phylum Pseudomonadota; class Alphaproteobacteria; order Hyphomicrobiales; family Brucellaceae; genus Brucella; species Brucella sp. NBRC 12953. The sequence goes on along the minus strand of NZ_BAABSV010000006.1, from coordinate 356,154 downwards.
TGATCTTTTCCGCATCGTCGAGCGACTGAAATCGCAGGGCAAAGCAATCCTGTTCATCAGCCATAAATTCGATGAAGTCTATGAGATAGCGGATCGGTATGCGGTTTTCCGCGACGGTTGTGCGGTCGGGCACGGACTATTGTCGGAGATGAATGAACGCGAAATTGTCCGGCTGATGGTTGGACGTTCGGTGGAAAAGGCTTTTCCCAAGCAGGATGTTGCGCTTGGCGACACAGTGCTGAAGGTTGCGAATTATTCTCATCCGACCGAGTTTCGCGATATATCCTTTGAACTGCGGCGCGGTGAAATCCTCGGTGTCTATGGTCTGGTGGGCGCTGGTCGTTCTGAGTTCGCGCAATCGCTGTTTGGCATGACGACGCCCTCATCCGGTCAAGTTGTGCTGGAAGGCAAGGAAATCAAAATCCGCCGCTCGGGCGATGCAATTGCTCAAGGCATTGTCTATGTGCCAGAAGAGCGCGGACGGCATGGCGCGGTTTTGCAGATGCCGATTTTTCAGAATGTATCGCTCCCCTCGCTGACGCGCACATCGCGGCGCGGGTTTCTGCGCATGGCGGAAGAATTCAAGCTCGCACGCAAATATGCCGAGCGGTTTGATTTGCGCGCCGCCGCACTTTCAGTGCCGGTGGGAACGCTTTCCGGTGGCAATCAGCAGAAGGTGGTTATCGGTAAATGGCTCGCGACCCATCCAAAGGTCATCATTCTCGATGAACCGACCAAAGGCATCGACATTGGCTCGAAAGCCGCTGTGCATGAATTTATCAGCGAATTGGCTGCGGAAGGACTGAGCATCATCATGATCTCGTCCGAACTACCCGAAATTATAGGCATGTCGGATCGCGTCATGGTGATGCGCGAAGGACTGGTGGAAGGCATTTTTGATCGTGCCGACCTTGATGCCGAAGTTCTGGTGCGTGCGGCCACTGGAAATGCCGGTGAGAATGCGGAGTAAGATATGAAACAGCTTCTCAAACAGCGCGAACTCCTGCTTCTTGTCATCATTGCGATCATGATCGGGCTGTTCTCAATGCGTGCGCCGGGTTTCAGCTCGCCGCGCAATCTCGCGAACATTTTCAACGACACGTCGATCCTGATTATTCTGGCTCTGGGTCAGATGTCGGTGATCCTGACAAAGTCCATCGATCTTTCGGTCGCGGCCAATCTGGCATTTACCGGCATGGCGGTGGCGATGCTCAATGCCGCCTACCCTGAAATACCGCTGGTCGTGCTGATTGTTGCAGCCGTAGGTATTGGTGCCATTCTGGGTGCGATCAATGGCATTCTGGTTTGGAAGCTGGATATTCCAGCCATTGTGGTCACACTTGGCACACTGACCATCTATCGCGGCATGGCCTTTGTTCTGTCGGGTGGTGGCTGGGTCAATGCTCATCAGATGACCGGGCCGTTTCTTAATACGCCGCGCACGGTGTTTCTGGGGCTTCCGCTCCTTGGCTGGACGGCACTGCTCATCATCGGCCTCATCTATGTGCTGCTCACTCGCAGCTTCTTTGGCCGAGCACTTTATGCATCAGGTGGCAATCCGACGGCTGCGGTCTATGCCGGTATCGATGTGGGCCGCACGCGCTTCTTCGCCTTTGTGCTGTCCGGCTCGTTGGCAGGATTATGCGGTTATCTCTGGGTTTCACGCTATGCGGTTGCTTATGTGGATATCGCCAACGGATTTGAACTCGACAGCGTTGCTGCCTGCGTGATCGGCGGGATTTCAATCATCGGCGGCATTGGCACGGCCTTTGGCGCAGTGCTGGGTGCGCTGTTTCTAGGCGTCATCAAAAACGCCCTGCCCGTCATCAACATCTCACCCTTCTGGCAAATGGCGATTTCCGGCGCAGTTATCATCGCAGCCGTGATCTTCAATGCCCGACAGGAGAAACGCGGCGGACGTATCATTCTGCGCGACAAGGCCGCAAAGACTTATGAGGAGCCAGCAGCGTGAGCGAGATAACGGAACGCCGTCATATCCCGGACCGGCTGGGAACGTCCTACACGCGGCTGTTTGCCAGTTGGGAAATGTTGTTGCTTGGCGTAGCGATTGCGATTTTCATCGCCAATTCATTTGCCTCGCCATATTTCCTCAATGCCTGGAACCTTTCAGACGCAACGTTCAATTTCACTGAAAAAGCGCTCATTGCCTTTGCAATGACGTTGCTCATCATCTCCGGTGAGATCGACCTGTCGGTCGCTGCGATCATTGCTTTAGCATCGACCGCCATGGGGGCCGCAGCACAGATGGGTGTAGGCACGCCCGGTCTCGTGTTGATCGGTATCGGTACAGGTCTTGTTTGCGGGGCGATCAATGGCGGGCTCGTGGCCGGACTTAAGCTTCCGTCTATCGTTGTCACCATCGGTACGATGAGTCTGTTTCGTGGCATTTCCTATATTGTGCTCGGCGACAAAGCCTATGGTGGTTATCCGGAAAGCTTTGCTTATTTCGGACAGGGCTATGTCGTCTGGGTTTTCTCGTTTGAATTTGTGCTGTTCATCGCTTTCGCACTGATTTTCGGCATACTGCTGCATGCCACCACTTTCGGACGACGCATTTATGCCATCGGCAATAATGAGTTTGCTTCGCGCTTTTCGGGCATCCCTGTCGAACGCATGAAGTTTACATTGTTCATGCTGACGGGGCTGATGAGCGGTATAGCTGCCGTGTGCCTGACCTCGCGCCTTGGCTCTACCCGGCCATCCATTGCACAGGGCTGGGAACTTGAAATCATCACGATGGTCGTGCTCGGTGGTGTGTCGATCCTCGGTGGCGCAGGCAGCATCATCGGCGTTGTAATAGCGGCTTTTGTGATGGGGCTTGTGACCTTCGGTCTCGGCCTTCTCAATGTGCCGGGCATTGTCATGTCGATCTTCATTGGGCTTTTGCTGATTATCACGATCTCGCTGCCAATCCTCGGGCGCAAATTCAAAGCGAGGCAAAAGTCATGACCAGTGAACGCTATGCTTTCCGTATGAAGCTTCATCCCGGTCAGGAAGCAGAATACCGGCGCCGTCATGATGAAATCTGGCCCGAGCTTATCGATCTGCTGCAGCAATCCGGAGTGTCTGATTATTCGATATGGCTGGATGAAGACACACATATCCTTTTCGGCACGCTTACCCGAACCAAGACGCACGGTATGTCAGCGCTGCCAGATCATCCGGTCATGAAGAAATGGTGGGCGCATATGGCTGACATCATGGAAACGAATGCCGATAATTCGCCGATTTCCATCGACCTCAAACCTGTCTTTCATATGTCATGAAGCATATTGCCATTCTCGATGTCGGCAAAACCAATGCCAAGACCGTTCTGCTTGATGCATTAACAGGTGAAGAGATTGCCGTGCGGCGCATCCCAAACACAGTGCTGCACGATGGCCCTTATCCGCATTATGATCTGGAGACGCTGTGGAGCTTTTTCCTGAAAAGCCTTACCGAGTTTGCAGAAGCCACGGGCTTTGACGCTATTTCGATTACAACCCATGGTGCGAGTGCAGTATTGCTCGACAAGGATGGTGAGCTTGCCATGCCCATGCTTGATTACGAGCATGATTATGGTGCTGAAACTCGCGAAGCCTATGCGCGCATCAAGCCGGACTTCGCGCTGACCTATTCACCGACACTTTCGCTGGGGCTCAATGTCGGCGCACAGCTTCATTATCTGAAGACAGTTTTTCCTGAACAGTTTGCTGAAACGGCGCTGGTCGTGACCTATCCGCAATACTGGGCCTATAGGTTGACCGGGGTTCCTGCGGTCGAGCTGACATCACTCGGATGCCATACGGATCTGTGGCTGCCGAAAAGCGGTACTTATTCGTCGCTGGTCGAAAGCCTTGGCCTTGAGGGCAAGTTTCCGCCGCTTCGATCGGCATTCGATGCGTTGGACAATCTGCTGCCCGAACTCGCGCAGGAAATCGGGCTTGTCGCCACTGTTCCCGTCTATTGCGGTATCCATGATTCAAACGCCTCCTTGCTTGCGCATCTCATGGATCGTGAGCCGCCCTTTTCGGTTGTCTCGACGGGTACATGGGTTGTGAGTTTTGCAGTTGGCGGTGATCTCGAAGGGCTTGATCCGGAACGCGATACGCTCGCCAATGTCGATGCCTATGGTCGCGCTGTTCCCTCTGCCCGCTATATGGGCGGACGCGAATTCGACATGATGACTGCAAATCTGACGCCCCCGAGCGAACAAGTGCATGAACGCGTTCTGGATCAGGTATTGGCACACGGCATCATGGCTTTACCTTCTGCTGTGCCGGGTTGCGGGCCGTATCCGGATACTTCACTACGCTGGTTAAACGCCGAAGATGCAAGCCCAGCGGAGCGTTATGTAGCTTCCTGCCTTTATGCAGCACTGATGACGCAAAGTTGCCTTGAGCTTCTGGGTGCCGATGGTCCGATAATCGTCGAAGGTCCATTCGCGGCAAACAGCATCTATCTTCATGCTCTGGCAGGTTTCGCTGGTCGAGATGTGGTTGCTGTTTCAGGGACGACGGGAACTGCGATGGGGGCTGCTTTACTTGCCGGAGCCGCAGTTCCGGCAATGTCTGAACGTATCTTCAATCCAGCTAATGAAGCATATAAAAACTATAAAATACAATGGTTAGATGGCATTAATTAATAAAGTAATTTAAACTAAAGGCGCCCGGATTTCAAACCAGAAACCCGGGCGCTTTTTTATCAGTTGAGCGCCTTATCTCGCGTTTCCACATTGATGAAGAAGGCGATTATTCCCGCAAGCGCCAGCAGGCCTGCAAACATTGCAACAGCCGTATTGAAGCTCTGTGTGACGACAATCGCCAACGCCGAAGGTGCAAGCAATCCGCCAAGGCGTGCCATAGCGCCGGCCGCGCCCATACCGCTTGCACGCAATGCTGTCGGATAAAGCTCCGGCGTAAACGCATAAAGCGCACCCCATGTGCCGAGCAGAGCAAAGCTCATGATAAGGATCGATGCGCCAACCAGGGCAGAGCTTCCGGCGACAGTGAAAAGTGCGCAGGCAGCGGCACTGATGAACAGGAAGCCAATCAGCGTTTTACGACGGCCCCAAGCCTCGACGCCATATGCGGCCAGCGCATAACCGGGCAGCTGTGCCAGTGCAACGACGACCAGGAAGCCATAACCACGCACGAAGCCGAAGCCATCACTCGCAAGTTTGGCCGGTATCCAGGTGAAGATTCCGTAATAGGATACAGAAACAAGGAACCATATCGCCAGCGTGGTCAGCGTGCGCTGACGCAGATTTGGTGAAAGAAGTTTTTCGTTTGTCACCAGAAGCGGTGCATCAAGAACAGCCTTTGGTGGCAGCTCCGGCTTGCCATTACGGCGCAGAACGCGATTCATCACACTCTTTGCTTCTTGTGTCTGACCGGTTTTGAGCAAATGCATCGGGGATTCAGGAATCCAGATACGCAGCCAGATGCCGATCAAAGCCGGTGCGGCGGTAACGACGAAAATGTAGCGCCACGCATCGGCCACGCCTGCAAGGCTTGCGGCCCACGCAGCAAGCGCAATGATCACTGTGCCAACAGCCCAGAAACCTTCGAGCATAACCAGCCAGCGGCCACGATTCTTGGATGGCAGAAATTCAGCCATCATTGCATAATCAACGGGCAAGGTTCCGCCGACCGCAATACCGGTCAGAAAGCGAAGGCCGAGAAGAATAGCAAAGTTCGGCGAGAAAGCAGACAGCAAGCCAAACACTGCATCACATGCAACTGTAATGAGAAGAACGCGGCGGCGACCATATTTGTCGGCAAGCCTGCCAAACAGTGCTGCGCCAATCAACATTCCGAAGAAGAACAGCGTACCAGTCTGCAATGCCTGTGGAACGGTGAGGCCGAAAGTTGCGGCGATTGAGGCTGCGGTAAAACCTACCGCCAGCACCTGCATGGCATCTGCAGCCCATACAAGTCCGAATACACCGAGAAGATTGCGCTGGAAGGGGCCGGCTCCGGCCTGATCGAGCGTTTGTTCGATAGTAACTTTCATGCCGCGATGATCCCCTCTTTCCGGCCGAAATTCTACGGTGCTTTTGCTGCGCCTCTCAGCCTCGTCTGTCAATCGTGATTTGATCGAAATAAGACACTTTTGCTTAAAATGAGCATAAGTATCTTTAACGTGCGGTTTTCTGGTCACGCCTCAATGTCTGTTTGTGAGTTTCGCGCGATCTCAAAAACGTCTAGGACTGTTGATATATTGAGGTGGGATGAGAGCATGACCTATACGGCAAGAGATTTTGGTATCGTTTGTGGAACAATGCCAACAGGCGAAAAGAACGATATCACCGATGTTCCCGGTGTTCTGGTGGGGCATCACACAGTTAAAGACGGCGACATTAATACCGGCGTCACGGCCATCATGCCTCACAGCGGCAATCTCTATCGGCAGAAAGTTCTGGGCGCCTGCGATATCATCAACGGCTTTGGCAAAAGCATCGGTCTGATGCAGGTGGAGGAATTGGGCACTATCGAGACCCCTATTTTGCTCACCAACACGTTTGGCATCGGAACTTGCGCTAATGCCCTTATTCGTGAGGCAATTGCCGCAAATCCTGATATCGGCAGGACGACCGCAACCGTCAATCCCGTTGTTCTCGAGTGTAATGATGGGCCATTCAATGATATTCAGGCTTTGGCGATAACTGAGGATCATGCGCGGCTAGCACTTGGAAATGCCAGCAATCATTTTCTTCAGGGCAATGTCGGTGCAGGAACCGGCATGACATGCTTCGGTTTCAAGGGTGGTGTTGGTAGTGCATCTCGTCGGTTTGATCTGGATGGCGAAACCTATCACCTTGGCATTTTGGCGCTCACGAATTTTGGGCGCACTGGCGATCTGATTCTGCCGGATGGGCGCAGGCCATCGCCTAAGACCATTGCGCAACCGGAAAGAGGCTCGGTTATCCTTGTGCTCGCAACCGATGTGCCGCTCGAACATCGGCAATTAAAGCGTGTTTCGAAACGTTGTGGTGCGGGATTGGCTCGCCTCGGTGCTTTTTGGGGCAATGGCAGCGGCGATATTGCTATTGGTTTTTCAACGGCTGCAACATTCGATCACGATGAAGCATCCGACCTGATTTCATTAAAGGCTCTGAACGAGAATCGTATCGACATTCTTTTCCGGGCCGCCGCAGAGGCCACACAGGAGGCCGTGCTGAATTCCATGTGTGCGGCTGAAACCTTTGTTGGCCGTGGCGGAAATCGCGGTATTTCCTTGGCGGATTGGCTTAAAAGTTCCGAGTCTCACTGAGTCTGATGAAAGGGCCGTGGCAGTACAGCTTCCACGGCTCGTAAACCGAGCAGAAGTTTTCTGATGTTTTAATAAAATAGATTATTTTAAATATTTATCTCATTGTTATTTAATAATAAAATGTTGTTTTCTTCTACAAGTTAATGCCCTGGGTCGATTGATGTGACCAAAGAAATTTGTCGGTTTTGAGTGAATTATGAAGGGGGTTGTTAACCTTCATTTTTTATTACTAAGGCTCATTCAGGCGACATATCTATGGTTCGGGTATCATGCGTAATTTGAGAGAAAATCTTCCCCATACAGATGGAAATCGTGCAGAGTCTGCTCCAGAGCAGAAGCCGCAGCGCGACCCGTTGGGAGCGCATTCGCCAAATTCGGACGGGACGTGGAAATCGTATTTTTCGCTTGGTGCGAATGTACGTTTCACCCGCACGCCAGAGATTGATCTTGTGCGTCGTCGCGGTGAAGATCTGCCGGATATCAATGGTCGTGCGAAGCCTGCAGAGGTGGAAGCTGATCATGCTCCGATCGAGATCGAAAAAGTTGCAGAAGCTCAGCCAATGGCTGTTGCTGCTCTTCAGCATTCCGTTTCACAGAATATGGTTCGCACACCTGTCGCACCCGTGCCGCCTGTTCTGACGACCGTACCAGCCGAAACCGTGGTCCAGCCTGTAGAAGTGGCGCCTGTTTTGGCTGCCCAATCGATTGAGGTTGAGCCTGTAGCAAATGTAGCCGCAGCTATCTCGGCATTCGCACATTTGTCGGATTTTGCTTTTTGGGAAAGCTTTGATTTCGATACTGCGCCAGTTCAGCCTGTTGCCGTTGTTGCAGAAGTTGCAGCGCCAAAGCGTGCTACGCCGACTGTTGAATCGATCATCGCACAGTTCCGCACGGTTGAATGGAACAAGGGCAAGCCTCAGGAGGCACCTGCTGCTGTCGTGGAACAGCCTGCTCCGGTTGCTGAAGTCGTTCAGCCTGCTCAGGTTGCTCCAGCTCCACAGCCAGTTGCTGCTCCCATTGCAGAAGTGAAGATTGAAGCACCTCGTGCGCATATCGAAGTGGCTGCACCTCAGGCACCTGTCGAAGTCGTCACTGATGTTGCTGCTGAAGCAACGGAAGATGAAGTCGTGCTTACTGTCGCTGAAGCAGAAGAGCATGTGGTTGAGGAAGTTGTTGCTCCTGCACCTGTTGCAGAAGCGCCAAAGGTTGAAGCCCCTGCGAAGACAGCCCCTTCAATTGCTCTTTATCAGCCGCAGCCCCTCCCCCGGACAGAAGCTGTCGTCATGCATGGAGACTATGAATTTCCGCCGCGTGATCTGCTGCAGGAACCGCCTTCGCTTGATGGCAATGTCATCACGCAGGAAATGCTTGAGCGTAGCGCTGGCTTGCTCGAAAGCGTGCTGGAAGACTTCGGTGTACGTGGTGAAATCATTCATGTTCGTCCCGGCCCTGTCGTCACGCTCTATGAGTTTGAACCAGCTCCCGGCGTTAAGTCGTCCCGCGTGATCGGACTTGCTGATGATATTGCGCGTTCGATGTCGGCACTCTCCGCGCGTGTTGCCGTAGTTCCGGGACGTAACGTCATTGGCATCGAATTGCCAAATGCCAATCGTGAGACCGTCTATCTGCGCGAAATGATTGACTCCCGCACGTTCGAATCCTCGAACTACCGCCTGCCGCTTTGCCTGGGCAAAGGCATTGGTGGTGAGCCAATCATCGCAGAACTTGCAAAGATGCCTCACCTGCTCGTAGCTGGTACCACCGGTTCGGGTAAGTCTGTCGCCATCAATACGATGATCCTGTCGCTGCTCTACCGCTTCAAGCCGGAAGAATGCCGCCTGATCATGGTCGATCCAAAGATGCTGGAACTCTCCATCTATGATGGTATTCCGCACCTGCTGACGCCGGTGGTGACCGATCCAAAGAAGGCCGTTGTGGCTCTGAAATGGGCCGTGCGCGAAATGGAAGACCGCTATCGCAAGATGGCACGTCTGGGCGTTCGCAACATCGAAGGCTTCAATCAGCGTGCAGCGTCTGCCAAGGGCAAGGGCGAAACCGTCATGTGCACGGTGCAGTCCGGCTTTGACAAGGAAACCGGCGAAGCAACCTATGTTCAGGAAGAACTCGACCTGACGCCAATGCCATATATTGTCGTGATTATCGACGAAATGGCCGACCTGATGATGGTTGCGGGCAAGGACATCGAAGGTGCTGTGCAGCGTCTTGCACAGATGGCGCGTGCTGCTGGTATCCACCTTATCATGGCGACGCAGCGTCCTTCGGTTGACGTTATCACCGGTACGATCAAGGCCAACTTCCCGACCCGTATTTCGTTCCAGGTCACGTCGAAGATCGACAGCCGCACCATTCTTGGTGAAATGGGTGCCGAACAGCTTCTCGGTCAGGGCGATATGCTGCATATGGCCGGTGGTGGCCGCATTGTACGCGTCCATGGCCCATTCGTTTCGGATGAAGAAGTTGAGAAGGTCGTGAATCATCTGAAGGAACAGGGCCGTCCAGATTATCTGGCGACTGTTACCGAAGACGAGGAAGACGAAGATACCGTGCAGGACACTGCAGTCTTCGACGCTTCGACAATGGGTTCGGAAGACAGTGACGATGTCTATGAGCAGGCTGTGAAGGTTGTTTTGCGTGATAAGAAGTGCTCGACTTCTTACATCCAGCGTCGCCTCGGCATTGGCTACAACCGCGCGGCTTCACTTGTCGAGCGTATGGAACAGGAAGGCCTTGTCGGCGCGGCTAACCATGTTGGTAAGCGTGAAATCCTCACTGGCAACCGTGATTAAGTGATCGGATTATAGATTGCAAAAGCCGGGTCGTTCCAACGATCCGGCTTTTTACTATGTGGGTGCAATGGCTTACGCAGGGTTGTATTTGGTGCTTGTCAACCACCCCAATAAGGTTAATACTTAGTTCATTCGCACATTCTTGACTACTGGACGGAGTAGCCGTTGAGGCTGCAACCGCGCCCAAAAACAGGGAGAATGATCGATGAGAAGCATCACAATTGGACCAAGTGCAAAACCGACCCCTGTAACGACACAGATGCTGCAGAATGCTCAAACTCAGATGCAGCAACCTTCTGACGATAAAACACAGGTTTGCAACGTTCTACGTCTTTCTAAGGGCGGTTACTCACATCGCAGACGCAGAGTTCATAAAAGCGCATAATTATAGCATTTCCAGCAAAAGTGCGAAGCGGTTTTGCGTCGGATAATGCGTAAAAACAAACAGTTACAGCGGTTCCAACGATCCTTTCTTAACTGTAACCGCTGTAAATCTAAGAGTATTCAAGCGCCGCATCCGGTCAGAGGGATGTCGGCGCTGTTTCTTATTGATCAATCACGTAGTTTTGCCCCGCCCGCCCTTTATTACAGCGCGCATCTGGAGTATTTCAAACAGCAATTCTCCCCCATCTCCCAGGAATAATCATGACAACGCCCATGCAAGCCAGTTCGACACCGCAAAAGAAGAAATCGCGCTTCTTCCTTGGCTTCATGGCTGTTCTGGGGGCGCTGTTTTTCGCATTGTTTCTGAGCCTTGGCATCTGGCAGGTGGAGCGTCTGCAATGGAAGCTTGATCTGATTGCCCGCGTTGATGCGCGCGTTCATGCGGAGCCGGTCGCTGCTCCGGGCAAAGACGACTGGGCCAATGTCAATCAGGCCGATGACGAATACCGGCATGTTACGCTGACCGGCTCTTACCTCAATGACAAGGAAGTGCTGGTTCGTGCGCTGACCGAACGCGGTTCAGGCTTTTGGGTGCTGACGCCGTTGCGTTCAGATGATGGTACGCTGACCTTCATCAATCGTGGCTTCATTCCGGATACCAAGCGCGATCCATCTTCACGCGTAGAAACGCAAATCGCAGGTGAAACGACCGTAACTGGTCTTCTGCGTATGCCGGAGCCTGATGGCTTCTTCCTGCGTCCCAACGACCCTGCCCGCAATGACTGGAATTCGCGTGATGTCAAAGCTTTCGCTGAAAAAGAAGGTTTGGGGACAGTCGCGCCCTATTTCGTTGATGCAGATGCCAAATCCAATCCTGGCAATGTGCCCATTGGCGGACTGACGGTTGTTACCTTCCGCAACAACCATCTTTCTTATGCAATCACATGGTTTGCGCTTGCTGCCATGATTGCCGGTGCCGCCATTTTTGTATGGCGGTACGAGCGCAAATCAAAGGACTAAAGCTTGTCTACCCAAAGTGGAAGCCGGTTTCGGGCTAGAGACATGCTCTAAATATGAAGCGCATGGCCGAGTGCTTTCATGCTGGCCTCGGCAAAGCCTTCACCAAGGGTCGGATGGGCGTGGATCGTTCCTGCTATATCCTCAAGGCGTGTGCCTGTTTCAACAGCAAGCGCAAAGGCGGATGACAGCTCGGAAATCCCTACACCCACGGCCTGAATGCCAAGTATCAGGTGGTTATCAGCGCGGGCAACAACCCGAATAAAGCCATCCTCCCGCTCAATAGTCATCGCACGTCCATTGGCCTGAAACGGGAAAATGCCGGTCTGGATATTATGACCTGCCTTGCGCGCTTCATCAGGAGACAGGCCGACTGTTACGATCTCAGGATCAGTAAAGCAGACTGCCGGGATACAGCGCTTATCCCAGGCCTGTTTGCCACCCGCGATGATTTCAGCAACCATTTCGCCTTGTACCATAGCCCGATGCGCAAGCATGGGCTCACCTGTTACATCGCCGATGGCATAAACACCGCGCATCGATGTGCGGCATTTGTCATCGATGCGGATAAAGCGGCCGTCCATATCGAGCCGGATTTCGCTCAAACCCCAGCCATCGGTTTGTGGCTTGCGGCCAACCGTGACCAGAATCCTGTCAGCAGGAATTGAATGCGTCTCGCCATCAGCCAGCAACACATCCAGCGCTTTCCCATCGGTGGATAAGCCTTTGGCAGACGTGTTCGTCAGCACTTCAACGCCGAGTGCTTTCAGCCGTGCCATGATCGGGCGTGTCAGCTCTGCATCATATTGCGGCAGTATGCGATCAGTGGCTTCAACGACGGTGACTTTTGCACCAAGCTTTGCCAAAGCCGTACCGATTTCGAGCCCGATATAGCCACCGCCAACAATGGCAAGCTTTTCAGGGATCTTATCGAGTGAAAGCGCTTCCGTTGAGGAGATGACATTGCCGCCAAAAGGCAGAGACTGAATTTCAACCGGCACAGATCCTGTTGCGATCACGATGTTCTCGGCATGGATAGTCTGGCGTCCGGTATCGGTATCCACCACAACGGTTTTACCATCCATAAAACGCGCCTGCCCCTGGAACATTCGCACGCGGGAGCGTTTCAGAAGTCCGGCGACACCGCTGTTCAGGCGATTGACGATGCCGTCTTTCCATTCGAGCGTTTTGGCAAAATCGATCTTAGGACTTTCAGCTGTGATGCCAAGCGCGCCTTTAGACGCGAATGTCGTGAGGCGATGAAACTCGTCAGCGGCATGGATAACAGCTTTGGACGGTATGCAGCCGACATTCAGACAGGTACCGCCCAGCCGCTTCTTTTCGACCAGAACCGTATCGATACCAAGCTGGCCTGCGCGAATACCGCAGACATAACCGCCGGGACCGCCGCCAATGATCAGAAGTTTGCAGGAAATCTCACTCATCCGATCAGCCCTCTACAAAAATCATCGCAGGCGTTTCAAGCAGGCTCTTCAGCTTCTGCACGAATACTGCCGCATCCCATCCATCGATAACGCGATGGTCGAAACTGCACGACAGGTTCATCATTTTACGCGGAACAAATTGTGTGCCGTCCCACATCGGGCGCACGGCCATTTTGTTGATGCCGACAATCGCCACTTCGGGCCGGTTGATAATCGGCGTTGTTGCGATGGCGCCTAGTGGCCCCAATGACGTGATGGTTATAGTCGAGCCTGTCAGTTCTTCGCGCTTGGCTGTGCCGTTGCGCGCTGCTTCCGTCACTCGGACAAGTTCCGATGCTGCGGTAAATACAGAAAGGCTTTCTGCGTGGCGAACTACCGGCACGATAAGACCGTTTGGCGTCTGGGTGGCAATGCCCACATGCACACCGCCAAACTGGCGAATAATGTCTGCTTCATCATCGAAATGTGCGTTTAGACCAGGCTGTTCTTTGACTGCCTTGACGATTGTGCGGATAACGAATGGCAGCAAGGTCAGGCGCGGACGCCCTTCCTTCTTCTCATTGTTAAGCCCCGTGCGGAGGTCTTCAAGCTGTGTCACATCCACTTCTTCAACGATAGTAATGTGCGGAATATGGCGTTTTGCTTCGGCCATACGCTCTGCAATCTTGCGCCGCAGGCCGATGACCTTGATCTCGTTGATCGAGGTGTCTACAACATAACCCGACACTGGAGACGCGGCTCCGCTCTCAGTCTGAAAAAAGGCGTCCAGATCTTCATGCGTAATGCGCCCGGCAGGGCCGCTACCTTTGACACGTCTTAAATCAATGCCTGCGTCGCGTGCGCGCAACCTGACCGATGGTGTTGCCAGCGGTTTTTCACCTTCTGCGCGCACTGGCCCAGCACCGGCAAAAGCCCGGCTTGAGGTTTCTTTTTTCTGCGCAACAGGTTTAGGTGGAACCGGCGTCTGTAACAGCACAGGCGCTTCCGCGCTGGCTGATGGCGGCGTGAGGGATTCAGCAGGCGCGGCAGCTACAGGTTCTGGTGCTTCCGATTTTTGTTCGCTGCTTCCACCTTCTATTTCAAGGCGAACCAGTTCGGAGCCAACAGCAATTTTCTCGCCGATTTCGCCATTCACCGCGATGACTTTACCGCTGCGCGAGGAAGGGATTTCAACTGTTGCCTTATCAGTCATGACGGCAGCGAGCAGATCGTCCTCCCGGACGATATCACCAACCTTAACATGCCATTCGACAAGTTCAGCCTCTGCAACGCCTTCGCCAACATCAGGGAGCTTGATCGCAAAATGAGCCATTTAAGCCTCCATGATTGAAACGAGTGCACGACCGACACGATCTGGCCCCGGAAAATAAGCCCATTCCTGCGCGTGTGGGTATGGCGTATCCCAGCCCGTCACGCGGATGATCGGTGCTTCGAGATGATAGAAACATTCGCGCTGCACGAGTGCCGCAAGCTCGGCGCCGTAACCGCAGGTCAGTGTTGCTTCATGAACGATGACGCAACGTCCGGTCTTCCTGACGGAAGTCATAATTGTTTCCGTGTCGAGCGGGAGCAGCGTGCGCAGGTCGATCACTTCGGCATCGACGCCGGTTTCTTCAGTCGCTGCTAATGCCACATGAACCATCGTGCCATAGGCCAGAACAGTCACATCGCTGCCTTCACGTCGGATTGCAGCCTTGCCAAGCGGCACGGTATAGTAGCCTTCTGGCACTTCGCCCAGCTCATGCTTTTTCCAAGAAGTGACGGGCTTGTGGTGATGTCCGTCAAAAGGTCCGTTATAAAGGCGCTTCGGCTCAAACATGATGACCGGATCGGGATCTTCAATTGCTGCCAGCAGCAGGCCTTTGGCATCGGCAGGCGTTGAAGGCATCACGGTCTTCAGACCGGAAACATGGGTGAAAAGCGCTTCCGGACTTTGGCTGTGCGTCTGCCCACCATAAATGCCACCGCCTGAAGGCATACGGATAACAATAGGACAGGTAAACTCGCCCGCAGAACGATAGCGAAGGCGCGCGGCTTCCGAAACAATCTGGTCATAGGCCGGATAGACATAGTCAGCGAACTGCACTTCAATGCATGGACGCAAGCCGTAAGACGCCATGCCAATCGCGGTGCCGACAATGCCGAGCTCGCTGATTGGTGCATCGAAGCACCGTTCTTTGCCGTATTTCTTCTGCAAACCGGCTGTGCAGCGGAAAACGCCGCCGAAGTAACCAACGTCTTCGCCGAACACGACGACTTTCTGGTCGCGCTCCATGGCAATGTCGTGGGCGTTCTGAATCGCCTCAATCATCGTTAGTTTTGTCATGATTAGAACCCCGCCTCCTGACGTTGGCGAATAAGGTGCGGCGGTGTTTCGGCATACACATCTTCAAACATGTCGCGCATCGACGGCTTGCGACCATCATGAAGCGTGCCGATAGCTTCTGCTTCGCGCTGTGCACTGACGACCAGATCCAGAATTTCCGCTTCTGCTTGTTTGTGCCGTTCGTCAGACCATACGCCACGCAGGATAAGGTGGTTTTTGAGCCGCAAGACTGGATCACCAAGAGGCCACGCATCGCTTTCGGCCTTTGGACGATAAGCGGAAGGATCGTCAGACGTCGAATGCCCGCCAGCGCGATAGGTGACATATTCAATGATAGTCGGGCCTAGATTACGGCGTGCGCGTTCGACTGCCCATTTCGCAACCGCATGAACCGCAAGATAGTCGTTGCCATCTACGCGAAGTGACGGAATGCCAAAGCCATGTCCACGCGCCGCAAAAGTGCCAGAACCACCGCGTGCAATGCCCTGAAATGTTGAGATTGCCCATTGGTTGTTGACGATATTCATCACCACCGGTGCTTTATAGGTGGATGCAAAAACAAGTGCCGCGTGGAAGTCACTTTCAGCGGTCGAGCCGTCGCCAATCCATGCAGCTGCAATTTTGGTGTCATGGCTGATGGCCGAAGCCATCGCCCAGCCCACAGCCTGCGTGTATTGCGTGGCAAGATTGCCGGAAATGGTGAAGAAGCCATGCTCTTTCGAGGAATACATCACCGGCAACTGGCGACCTTTAAGCGGGTCCTGCTCATTGGAGAAAATCTGGTTCATCATGGTGACGAGCGGGTAGTCGTCTGCGATGAGAAGCCCTGCCTGCCGATAAGTCGGGAAATTCATGTCGCCTTTACGCAGCGCCTTGCGGAACGCGCAACTGACCGCCTCTTCACCCAGATGCTGCATATAGAACGAGGTTTTACCCTGTCGTTGCGCCATCATCATGCGGGCATCGTAAGCACGCAGGATCATCATGTGGCGGAGACCGTCTTTCAGCTCATCATCAGTCAGCGTACCCGCCCAGGGGCCAACCGCCTCGCCATCACGGTTCAGCACACGGATGATACTGAAAGCCAGATCGCGCATGGCTTCCGGCTTTTCGTCGATCTCCGGACGTCTGACACTCCCTGCCCGCGGAATTTTAACGTGGGAGAAATCTGGAGCATCGCCAGGACGCCACTCCGGTTCTGGGACATGCAGAGAAAGTACGACATCATCGCTCATGCAGGTGTTCCTCGTAAACTTGCACAAAATGTCGAACGGGAGAAATTGCGTTTTGTTCCGGCTGCGAGCTTTAACTGCAGCCGAGAGCCAATCCAGATGAGATCAGCTTCATTTCCTCCCATGCGACGTGAAGCCGGTTTCCTCCTCCGATTTCACTTTGGTCAGGGTGGAACGGGTTTCAGAATAAAGCAAGATTATTCTTCAAAGGCGTCAGGGCTTGAATTCCGAAAGCGTTCTCAGTGGGCCGAATGAAGGTGTATGCCCCTTCCCGAAACAAGCTTATACGACTGTTTTTATATGTGTTTTATCTGGCAATATTTGATGCCGAGAACGCAATATTATTGCGCATAATTGACGATAACATCAGTACTGATTGGTACTATTCGAGCGCTTGCCAAACCTCTAGAAGCAATAATGATCGTCGGATGAGGCATTTTGTCCACAGATGCATCATGTGCTGTGTCGCTCAATCGGTATCGTGATACCAAAAAGAAGCGGCCCGTTTCCGGACCGCTTTTCTCAATTCAGTGATGCTTGTTGCCTTCGCGCGCCAGATCGGCGGTCGGGTCTCCGGCAAGGCGCTTTCGCGCCCTGTCATCCATCAACTCGTACCACATGGCATTCAGAACTGCGAAAGCTGCAGCAAGCGGCAGGCCCAGAAGCCAGGAAAAATACCACATCTTGCTCTCCTTTCTTGATTGGGGTTATGCGGGCTAAAAGCGCTCGCAGATACATTAATAAGCGTGGTTGCTTTCATCCTCGATGTCGCGCTGTTCGACCTTGCCCCACAGGACTTTGTAGACCCACGACGTATAAGCGACGATGAGCGGCAGGAAGATAAGCGTCACCACCAGCATGATGAACAGGGTCATATGGCTCGACGATGCATCCCAAACTGTCAGGCTTGACCGTGGATCGGCTGACGATGGCAGGATGAATGGGAACATCGAAACGCCAACCGATGAGATGATGCCGAAGATCGACAGCTTACCGATAAGCAATGGTGCCACTTCACGTTTGCTGCGGAACAGAACAAACAGAAGCAATGGCCCCAGGATGCCCAGAGCTGGCGCGATCAGCAATACCGGATAGTTCATATAGTTGACGAACCATGCACCATGATCAAGCTCGACAGCCTTGCGTAGTGGGTTGGATGGCCCACCGGTAACGACGGCACTGGTGATCTTATAGCCCGAAACCCAATACCAGCTGATGACACCGGCAACGACATAAAGAACACTGGTGAGCAGTGCGGCGACGCTGCCATAGGCACGGGCTCTCGCTTGCACGACGCCCGTTGTCTTCAGAACAAGCCATGCGGAACCGTGCATAATAAGCATGGTCAATGAAATTACACCGCAGAGAAGTGCAAACGGATTGAGCAAGCCGAAGAACGTTCCGTCGTAGAAGATCTGGAGATCGTCATTAAAGCGGAACGGCACGCCTTGAAGCACATTGCCGACGGCAACACCGAAGATCAACGATGGCACGAAACCGCCGATGAACAATGCCCAGTCCCAGCCTGTCCGCCAAGCCACGCTGTCCCGCTTGGAGCGGAATTTGAAGCCGACCGGACGCAGAATGAGTGCGAACAATATGGCGAACATCGCCAGATAGAAGCCAGAGAAGGACACCGCATAAAGTGGTGGCCAGGCGGCGAAAATTGCGCCGCCGCCAAGGATCAGCCAAACCTGATTGCCTTCCCAGACAGGGCCAATGGTGTTGATGATGACACGGCGTTCGATGTCGGTTTTGCCGATGAATGGCAAAAGTGTACCGACACCAAGGTCGAAACCATCCATTGCGGCAAAGCCGATCAACAATACCCCTAGCAGCACCCACCAGATGATGCGCAGTGTTTCATAGTCCAACAAATCGCTGAGTATCATGATCTTTACTCCGCTGGCGCAATGCTTGCAGGGGCGAGCTTTGCTTCCGGTTTGCTGTCGGGTTCAGGTCCGGCTTTGATCGCGCGCAGCATCAGGCCCATCTCGATGATGAACAGGACCGTGTAGATCGCGACAAAGCCGACAATGGTGAAGAGAACCGTCGAAGCACCAAGATTGGAGACGGCGACTGCGGTTGGCAGAATGCCTTCAATAATCCATGGCTGTCGCCCGAATTCGGCAACAATCCAGCCCATTTCAGCTGCAATCCATGGAAGCGGAATGGCAAAGACTGCGACTTTCAGCAGGAACCGATGACGATCCAGCGCACGGCGCGCTGAAAGCACGAAGAATGTGCCGGTCAGCAGGATCAGGAAGAATCCGATACCCACCATGATGCGGAAGGCCCAGAACAGCGGCAGAACTCCGGGAACAGTATCGTTCGCAGCCTGCGTAATCTGCGCATCCGTTGCCTGACGTGGATCATCGACATAACGCTTGAGAAGAAGCGCGTAGCCCATCCACTGACTGTTATCGGCAAAGGTATCTTTCACCTCTTGTGACACAGCATTTGTATCGCCCGCAGCGCGGATCTGCTGCAACGCGTCATAGGCAATAATACCCTTGCGGATATGGCCCTCAGCGTTCCCGACAAGCTGTTCAATACCTTCAATCGGCGTTGTCAGCGAGCGTGTTCCAATCAGACCCATAACCCAAGGAATATGCACGGCATAATGGGTTTCGCGGGATTCCTGGTCAGGGAAACCAAACGCTGTGAACGAAGCCGGAGCTGGCTCTGTTTCCCACATGGCTTCGATTGCCGCGATTTTCATCTTCTGATGTTCGTTGGCGAGATAACCGCTTTCGTCACCCAGAACGACAACAGAAAGCGACGCTGCAAGACCAAAGGATGCAGCAACTGTCATCGACCGCTTGGCGAGTTCGGTGGAACGGCCTTTCAGCAAATACCAGGCCGAAACACCGAGCACGAAAATCGAAGCGGTTACATAGCCAGCCGAAACCGTATGCACGAATTTCGCCTGCGCAACCGGGTTCATCAGAACTGCGAAGAAATCGGTGATTTCCATGCGCATGGTTTCTGGATTGAAAGCCGAACCAACCGGATTTTGCATCCAGCCATTCGCAATCAGAATCCAAAGCGCAGAAAAATTGGAACCGGCGGCGACTGCATAAGTGGCCATAAGGTGGCCCACTTTGGACAGTTTATCCCAGCCGAAGAAGAACAGGCCAACGAAGGTCGCTTCAAGGAAGAAGGCCATCATGCCTTCAATTGCCAGCGGCGCTCCGAAAATGTCGCCGACATAATGGCTGTAATAGCTCCAGTTCATGCCGAACTGAAATTCCATCACAACGCCGGTTGCGACGCCCATAACGAAGTTGATACCAAACAGCGTACCCCAGAATTTCGTCATCTGCCGCCAGATGAGTCTTCCGGTCATAACATATACGGTTTCCATGATGGCAAGCAGCACGGACAGACCCAATGTCAGAGGTACGAAGAGGAAGTGATAAAGTGCCGTGATTGCAAACTGCAATCGCGACAGGGAGACAATATCGAATTCCATCTCTTTAAGCCGGCAAATCCGGCCCTCCTGATGTTACGAGCTGTCACTGATATGATATCAGCAAACAGCCCCCCTACTCAAATTTCACCTCAAGGAATTGAGGGTTGTGCCAAACGACGGCTCTCCTTTGTTCACCGATTGAACCAGCACGCCTTGATCCAAAACAATCGCTCGATCACAAATCTGTGCCTCGCGCTGAATATGCGTTGCTATCAACAGGCTACGGCCCTTTGCCTGTTCACTGAGGCGGCGAAGCACATCCTCAGCGGTTGCCTGATCAAGCCCTTCCGTGGGTTCATCCAGAAGCCACAGCGGAGCGTCGGTCAGAAACAGGCGAGCCAAAGCAAGGCGTCTGGCCTGACCGCCAGAAAGCCCCAGTCCCCCCTCACCCAGAACTGTATCCAGTCCTTCGGCTTGGGTATTCATAAACTCGCCAAGCCCTGCAGCTTCCAATGCGGCATTCAAATCAGCATCGGTGGCATCAGGTTTTGCGAGCTTGAGATTGTTTCGAAGACTGTCTTTGAAAAGCTCGGTGCGCTGTGTGAGAAGCCGTGCAGGAAGGACGTAAATCTCACCGCTTTCGGCCCGAATTTCGCCCGCAAGCATGTTAAACAGCGTGGATTTACCGGCCCCACTGGTTCCGATAAGCGCAACGTGTTCGCCAGTCGCGATATTCAAATTAATGGCATTGAGCGCTTTTGTGCTGGAGCCCTCGTGGCGGACAGTTACATTCTCAAGCTGGACCGCAACGCGTTCGCCAGGCAAAGTGAGCATTTGAATTGCATCCGTCGCATGGAGTGCCGGAGCAACATGACGCGCTGCGAGTATAGTGCGGCCGAGTTCCATTGCACCGCGTCTTAGCGCAGCAAAGGGTTCCATCGCACCGAGGATTATCAACAGTCCAAGTGCTGCGACAGGCGCATTGATTAGGCCCGCCTGCATCAGCAAGCCAGTGCCAATTAAACCACCGGCAAGGAGCCCTGCATGAAGAATGCCTAGCCCTGCCCCGGTCGAAACTTCGATACGATTAAGTATCCGGTCACTTGAGGCAATGTAGCTATCGGCACGCATGATCGTGGCGTTCTGATGATCCATGCGCCCGGCCATGACGAGTTCGGTTTGACCTGCCACCAGATCGACAGTTCGCGCACGCAGGGCTTCAGTTCCTTTGGCGCGTTGGCGCATCGGTTTCTCTGAGCGTTTGGCCGCAACAAGTGGCAATCCAAGACCGACACAAAGCAATGTCAGCGCGATGACCAATCCGTAAAGCGGATGCATGAGGCCAAGTGCAATACCAGCAACAAAGGCTGTTGCGAGTGCTGCACCTGCCGGAACAAGCACGCGCAGGTAGAGGGAGTCGAGTGCGTCGATATCCGCTGTCAGCCTGAAGAGAAGCCGAGCAGGCCTTTTGAGCAAGCTGCTGGCTGCGGCAGGCCGCGCCCAGGCGCGAAACAGTTTTTCGCGGAGCGCTGCAAGAATTGCAAGCGTCGCATCATGCGTGACGAGGCGTTCAAGATAGCGCGCGCCAGTACGAAGAATGGCAAGCAGCCGAATGCCCGCAGCAGGTGCAAAAACATCAAACACGACCGCTGTTGCAACGCTAAGACCAGCAATCGCAGTGGCTGTGATGAACCAACCTGATAGGCCGAGCAACGCTATGCCTGCCAGAACTGTCGCGGTGGCTGCCGCTATGCCTGCATAAAGTGCTTTACCCTTTGTGCGGAAAAAGAGCTGAAGGATCGGACGAAGTGATTGAAGGCCGTTCATTCTGCTGCCCTCTTCTGCCAGAGCTGTGCATTTGCGCTCAGATCATCAAGCCGGACGATCCGATCCATACGGCTAGCGAGTTTCTCGTCATGCGTGGAGATAATCAGCGTCTTGCCTTTGGCGAGACTAACCAGACTGTCGGCGATGCGGCCTGCTGTTTCTTGGTCAAGATGCGCGGTTGGCTCATCGGCAAGAATAATGTCTGCATGATCATCGACGGCGATCCGTGCGAGCGCTAATCGCAGCGCTTCGCCGCCTGAAAGGCCTGCGCCGTTTTCGCCGATAACTCCGGAGCCGGTGACACCTGCGACATGGCTCAGTGCCATCTGATTGATGATTGATGATGTTTTCATCACATCAGCATCGCGGCCTAAACTGATGTTATACCGGGCGCTCCCCGCGAAAATATGCGGCTTTTGACCCACCCAGCTCATGCGGGTGCGAATTGCAGCAGCAGTTTCATCGCTCAAAGCGATATTCCCAACCCGGACTTCGCCTTCCTGTGGTGCGGCCAGACCTGCGATCAGGGCCAGCAAGGTCGATTTGCCATACCCACTTGGCGCAAGCAGAGCCACATGCTCGCCTGGCTCGATATCAAGATTGAAACTGTTGAATATATCTGCGGTGCCCGCAGCATAGCGAAACCGGACATTCCGCACCATCACCGAGGGTTCGTTTGTAACTTCGCCAACAGGCTTGATACCACCCACCACTGGCATTTCATGCTTTGCAAGCTGTTCTAGAGCATCAATTGCCGCTTCACCCGAAGCGCGATCATGCCAGACAGCCGACAGATCACGCAGAGGCTCGAAGAATGCTGGCGAAAGCAGAAGAATGAACAAGCCTTCCGCAAGTGTGAGCTTGTGCCCCCATGCACCGAAATCCAGAGGGCCGAGCAGATGGAAACCGATATATACGGCAACCATGGCGACACCCAAGGCAGCAAACAGTTCGAGGACTGCGGATGAGAGGAATGCGATGCGCAGAACGATCATCGTTTTGCGACGCAAAGTCTCGGCATTGTCGCGCAAACGTGTTGCGGTCATATCCACAGCATGGAAGCTGCGGATTGTTGCAAGGCCACGTAGACGATCAAGCAGGAAGCCATTCATATCGCCTAAAGCGACGAGTTGTTTTTCGCTGGCAGCCTTTGCGCGCCAGCCAATGAGCGCCATGAAAATCGGGATCAGAGGTGCGGCAATGAGCAGAATGAGCGCAGCTATCCATGAAAACCACAGGACAACTGCTAGTATCGCCAGTGGAACCAGCATCACGCGAATACGCACAGGCACAAAACGAGAGAGATAAGGAACGACCATCTCGGCCTGCTCGGCCAATATGCTGGCGGCTTCGCCGGAAGATGGACGCGATGTATCAAGTGGAGAGCGTTTGGATAAGGCGATGACTGCCTTTTCGCGTAAGCTGGCAAGCTCACTGCGAGCTGCGTCGAAAGCCTTGGTTGCGCCGCGTGCATCGAGCAGGCTGCGTAAGCAACCTATAAGAAACAATCCGGCAGCCAGATAATAGATGGTGGCGTCAAAACCAGTATCGGCCAGATAGCCTACGCCATAGGCGAGAAGTGCGGCTTGTGGCAGCCATAAAAGTGCTGCCACTGCCTGAAACCTAGCCCCCGTTTTGAGCAGAGCCGGAACTGGACGACGAGGCGGGCGACGTTTGTCGCCAGGAGTTTCGCCGTCTTGTTGTGCCGTTTCTTCCGTTCGGGGGGCAACGGGTTTCACTCGCGTTTAGGCTCCTTCTTGGCCGCTGTTCTTCCGCGTCCCAGAGCCACGATCCTATCGGTCGTTTCCAGAAAGCGGGTAACCTTGGCGCCGAGCGCCAGAAGGCTGGTCAATCTGTCGGTATCGAGTTTCTTGACGTCGTCGTACCAGTTGGTAAGCCGCTCGATCAGCGCATACATGTCCTTCATGCGATCTTGCGCATAACGGTCGCCAGCGTCCTGCGGCTGTTCCATCAGAACTTCGCGCAGTACGGACAAGGTCGGATCGATCTCGCGCTTCTTGCGCTCTTCGGCAAGCGTTCGCAAAATCACCCACACATCACCCGGCGTCGTGAAGAAGTCACGGCGATCACCGGGTATGTGCTTCAGCAGCACAAGATTCCAGCCCTGCAACTCGCGGATACCCATCGAGACGTTGGAGCGTGAAACACCAAGCGCATCAACAATATCATCCGCACACAGGGGTTCAGACGATAGATAGAGCAACGCATAGATCTGCCCAACCGTGCGGTTGATGCCCCAGCGGCTACCCATCTCTCCAAAGTGGAGAACAAACGACTGAACAATTGGCGATAATTCCAAGTTCTCTCTCCCGTAAATTCTGAACTTTCAGAAATTACTGAAATTCAGATAATTCAAATGACCTGAACCTTCAATCCGCATGTCTGGATGCAAGGCGCATAAGGACAATTGGCCGCAGCCCTTAGCACTCCTCCAAATGCTTCAAGCCAACGCTTCCAACCATCACTTCTGGTCGGAAGATGAAGGGAGCTCTTTGCTGTCCTGCGTTTGATCACGATGAATCACCGCACGGCTCAGCAACATGAGCGTTACCGGCGTTGTGATGACCACAAAGACGGTAATCAACACTTCATGCAGAATCGGCTTGGATTGCAAGATGGAGAAAAACATGATGGAAGCGATCAAGATTCCACCTGCGCCGAACGAAGAACCGATCGTTGGTGCATGAATGCGTTCATAAAAACTCTTAAAACGAACAAGTCCAATACATCCGACGAGCGTCAGGAAAGCACCGGCGACAAGAAAAAACGAAATAATGATTGCAGCCCAGACGGGCAGATCAGCAGCTCCGATCATTCGATCACCTCCCCGCGCATCAGGAATTTGGCAAGCGCTACCGTTGCAACAAAACCGAGTAGCGAAATAATCAGTGCGGCTTCAAAATAGATAACGCTGCCAGTTCGCATACCAAATGTGAGCAGCAGAAGAAGAGCATTGAGATAAAGCGCATCGGTAGCAAGCACGCGGTCCTGCGCGCGCGGACCGATAAGCAGGCGATAAACAGCACAGCCCATTGCAGCAATCAGCATGACTTGTGCAGCGAGCAGCGACCAGAAAAGAATAACTGCGCTCATGCCGATTGCTCCTCTTTTACGATGTCTCTTGCTCCGAATATGCGAATAAGCGGCTGCTCATAACGTTGCTTGATCGTTGTCCGCCAAGCCTTTGCATCTTCCAGATCCAGAACATGGATTGTCAAAGCCTTGCGCGCTACGTTGTAATCCACCCAGGCAGTGCCGGGCGTCGTCGTAATGATGCATGCAAGCACCGCAAGGGCGGTTCTGTTTTCCAGATCGAGCGGAATAACAACGAAGCCTGGATGACGCTCCTTACGGGGCGACAAGATCAGTTTCACCACAGCAAGGTTTGATGTGAGAATATCAAGGCTTACGGCGCCAAACAGCCAGATTATGGTTGGTACAGAGCGCAAGTGGTTCTTCTGCGGCTGAAGTGCTGTCATTGCATGGCAGGCAAACAGCGCAATGAAAACGCCGAGGATCAGCTGCGCGCGTGTAAACCCGTTCAACAGAAGCCAAAAGATGATCAGCGAAACGAAGAGCAGCGGGAAAGGTAGAATTTTTCTCATTTTACCTCCACTGTTTCACGGCCCACACGAGGCGCATTCAGGACACTATCGATATAATCTTTTGGACTATGCAATGATCGAGCCGTTGCATCCATATATTGCATGGCCGGGCCAGCTGCGATTGTGAGCGCCAGACACACGGCCAGAAGACCGGCGATTGGCACAACTTCGCGGACGAGAACGCGCGGGACATTACCTTCAAGCGATGCCCAGAAGGTGCGTATGCCGGTACGGGTCATCGCAATCAAAGCCGACAGACCAGATAGAAGAATAAGCGCGATCAGCGCCCAGCTTGCCGGGCTGACAGGCATGGCCAGTGTTGGTGCTGTCCCATCGCCATTGAAAACGGCTGCGAGTATCAGGAACTTGGCAATAAATCCCGAGAACGGCGGCAGGCCGATCAGCAGAATTGCCACGATAGCAAAAAAGGTTCCGAGGATGGCAAGCGTTGCAGGCAGGACAACGCCGACTTCCTCTTCATCGTCCTCTTCTTCATCGTCACCATAGGCTTCCATGGTAACAGCGAGAACGTTTGCAGCCGCATCCTGTCCGCGCTCGACCAGCTCGATCAGCAGGAAGAATGCGGCAATCGTCAGTGTCGAGCTGACCATATAGAAGAGTGCAGCGCCGGTCATAGCGGTATTACCACTGCCAATAGCTGCCAACAGCGTGCCCGAAGAAACCAGAATGCTGTAGCTTGCGAGACGGCCCATGGCCTGCGAAGCGACAACGCCGATAAGGCCAAAGGCCAGTGTGATCATGCCGCCGTAATAAAGCCAGTCACTGCCGAAGCCGTAAGAGTCCCCTGCTCCTATGCCGAACATAAGCGGCGAAAGACGCAGCAGTACATAAATGCCGACCTTACTCATAATTGCAAAGATCGCGGCAATTGGAGCAGCGGCAGCCGTATATGCGGGTACGAGCCAGAAATTGAGTGGCCACATACCCGCCTTCACCAGGAAGGCGACGGCAAGGATGGCAGCACCTGCTTCCAATAGCATACGATCTTCTGGCGTAACCTGTGCAATCTTCTGCGCAAGGTCGGCCATATTCAACGTTCCGGTGACACCATAAATCAGACTGACGCCGATCAGGAACAGGGACGATGCAACCAGATTGACTGCAATATAATGCATGCCAGCTTTAACGCGTGCCGGGCCAGAGCCATGCAACGCCAGGCCGTAGGACGCTGCCAGCATGACTTCAAAGAAGACGAACAGGTTGAATAGATCGCCTGTCAGGAAAGCGCCGTTCAACCCCATCAGCAACAGCTGGAAGATCGTATGGAAATTCGGACTGGCCTTGTGCCAATGCGCCAGCGCAAAGCTGAGCGCTGCCATTGCGAGCACACTTGTCAGCACCAGCATGAGCGCAGCAAGCCTGTCCAGAACCAGAACGATGCCGAATGGAGCTGGCCAGTTACCGATCAGATAAACATCGGCTGCCGGCGCTTTATCGCTCGCGACACCCAGCAATGTGAAGGCGATGACAATCAGGCCTATGATGGAGATCGAGTTGATCGCCATCTTCAGCTTGCGCTTGCGTTCGTCGAACATCAGCAGCAATGCAGCCGTTACCAGCGGCAGGAGAATGGGAGCGACGATGAGGTGCGATTTCCAATCCATCATCAATTCTCCTTGCCGTCGACATGGTCGGTACGTGTCATTCCGCGCGATGCGAGCAACACGACAAGGAAAAGTGCGGTCATTGCAAAGCCGATAACGATAGCAGTCAACACCAGTGCTTGTGGCACTGGGTCGGTATATTGAGCCGCCTGAACATTGATACCGGAGTCAAGCACTGGTGGTGCATTGGTCCGCAAGCGACCCATCGAAAAGATGAACAGATTGACCGCATAGGAGACGAGCGCCAGACCTATGGCTACCTGGAACGTACGGGGGCGCAGAATTAGCCAAACGCCGGACGACATAAGAACGCCGATAGCTATAGCGAGAACAAGTTCCATCAGTTCTCCTCCTTCGCAGCGGCTAGTTTTTCGACACGGTGTTTACGGATGGACTGGTGAGCCAGCGCGATCAACATCAGAACTGTGGCACCCACGACCAGAGCAAATACGCCGATATCAAACAGAAGCGCACTCGCAATCGGCATTTTCCCGATATTTGGAATGTCGGCATACTGGAAATACGATGTCAGGAACGGATAACCGAATATCCAGGCGCCAGCCCCTGTCGCGGCCGAAACAAGCAAACCCACGCCGATCCAGCGTACCGGCAGGATGCGCAGGTGATCTTCCACCCAACGCGTACCAGCTGCCAGATATTGCAGAATAAACGCGATTGCCAAAGTAATACCCGCTGCAAACCCGCCACCCGGCAGATCATGACCGCGCATGATCAGATGGACTGCAAGCACGATGATGACCGGGAAAAGCCACTGCATGATTACGGACGGTACTGCGAGATAATCGGTGAGCGTTTCGCCCTTCTCGCGGTCTTCCATCGCCTCATCATAGGCGTCCTGAATCTTCTGCTGCGCGGTTGAACCGGTGCTGTCTGGTGCAGGACGGAAACGACGCAGCAATGCGAAGACTGTGAGACCCACAATGCCAAGAACGGCAATTTCGCCAAAGGTATCGAAGGCGCGGAAATCAACCAGAGTAACGTTGACCACGTTTTTACCGCCGCCGCCTGAATAGGCGTTCTGCAAGAAGTAATCACCGATGCTCAAAGGCGATGGACGGGTCATCATGGCATAGGAAATGATGAAAACACCGACCCCGCTGCCAATCGCCAGCGCAAAGTCACGATAGCGGCGCAGACGTGGACCAAACTTGACAGGGATCGGATCTGGATCTTCCCAACGTTTTGGCAGCCAGCGAAGGCCAAGCAGGAGCAGAACCGTTGTGACGATTTCCACCAGCAGCTGTGTAACTGCAAGATCAGGCGCAGAAAGCCAAACGAAGGTGATGCAGGTGATCAGGCCAGCGCCGCCGAGGAGTATAAGAGCTGCAAGGCGATGATATTTTGCCTGATAGGCTGCACCAATCGCGCAGGCTCCACCCAATATCCATAGACCTGCGAAAATCGGATCGACAGGCTGAGCACCCAGCATTCCGGCATGGATACCGTCTTCGAGAATTGGCCATGCGGCTGCGACCAGTGCAACAGCAACAACAATACGCAGCTGCGGTTGCAGACGTCGTGTACTGAAGAAGCTTTCAGCCTTACGAGCCCAGTTCCATGAAAGCGTGACAAGCACGCGCTCGAAAATACGCTGGCCCTGCAGGTGACGGAACAATGGAGGACCATCTTCACTCGTCGCAAGATAGTTTTTCAGCGCCCAGAACAGGATGATACCGCCGATCATCGCAACAAAGCTCATCATCAGTGGTAGGTTGAAGCCATGCCAGACCGAGAGACTATATTGCGGTGTAGCATCGCCAAGCACTGAGAGAACAGCTGAATGCAGGAACGGACCGATAGACAGGGCTGGAATGATGCCGATAAGCAGACAAAGCAGAACCAGCAGCTCGATTGGACGGCGCATCCAATGCGGCGGCTCATGCGGCTCTTTTGGCAAGTCGTGTGGCGGCGGTCCAAAGAAGGTCGAATAGATGAAACGGATCGAATAGGCGACCGTGAAAATGCCTGCCAGCGTTGCAACATAAGGCGTGATCGTGTCGAGCCACGAAGCCATGTGCGTTTCAACGGCTTCGGCAAAAAACATTTCCTTGGAAATAAAGCCATTAAGCAGCGGAACACCGGCCATCGATGCACTGGCAACCATTGCCAGCGTTGCCGTGTAGGGCATCGCTCGGGCCAAGCCGCTAAGCTTCCGCATATCGCGCGTGCCGGTTTCATGATCGATAATGCCAGCCGCCATGAAGAGCGATGCTTTAAAGATCGCATGGTTGACCATGTGGAAGATCGCAGCCACAGCAGCGAGCGGACTACCAAGGCTCAAAAGCGCTGTAATGAGACCAAGATTGCTGATGGTCGAATAGGCAAGCAAGCCTTTGAGGTCTTGCTGAAATACAGCGAAGAAGCTCGCGATCAACAACGTGGTCAAGCCAGCGAGGCCGAGTATCCAAAACCATTCTTCAGTGCCAGCAAAAACCGGCCACAAGCGCGCAAGCAGAAATACACCTGCTTTCACCATTGTCGCGGAATGCAGATAGGCCGAAACTGGCGTTGGGGCGGCCATCGCATTTGGCAGCCAGAAATGGAACGGGAACTGCGCGCTTTTCGTGAATGCGGCCAGAAGAATGAGAACAAGCGCTACAACATAAAGCGGGTGCGTGCGAACGACATTTCCGGCTTCAAGAACCTTGTCGAGATCGTAGCTTCCAACGATGTGACCCAATAGCAGCACGCCTGCGAGCAGACAGAATCCACCAATACCTGTAACGGTGAGTGCCATACGTGCGCCATCGCGGGCGCTGGCATTCTGATACCAGTAGCCGATGAGTAGGAATGAGAAAATACTGGTAAGTTCCCAGAAGACTGCGAGCAGAATGATATTGCCCGAAAGCACTACGCCGAGCATCGCGCCCATAAAGGACAGCAGGAAAGAAAAGAAGCGCGGGACCGGGTCTTCCGGCGACATGTAATAGCGTGCGTAAATGACGACCAGCAAGCCGATGCCGGTAATCAACATGGCAAACAGCCATGCAAAGCCATCCATTCGCAACGTGATGTTGAGGCCGTAAGCAGGCAGCCACTCGATTGTGCCACGAATGACACCACCATCTGAAACGATAGGATAAAGGCTTGCCGTTATAACGAATGCGACCATTGCGATCGCTGCGGTGAACCAGGCTGATCCTGTACGATCAACGCCTCTGAATAGACCTGTTATAGCGCTGCCAAGAAAGGGAAGAAGGACTAGCAAAAAAAGCATTCTGCCGTCCATCGTCATGCGCTAAAGGCCTCCTAAACCGAAATCTTGGTTGATCCGAAGCAGGCACCGCTCAAGAAAACAGCAACAGAAACGCTCCGGTAAGTTGTCGAGTGGAATCATATATTCCGATGTCATTATTATGACCGGCTAGCGGTTATTATGGCAATAGCTTTCAATGGCTTATCGCAATGATTTGAATCATTTTAGTCTGCAAATGGCCAGGAAATGCGCGTCTTTGGTATGGGTTTTCCACATATCAGCTTTTTCCTGGACATATTGCCGCGTAAATTTTGCATCTGAATGACAAGTGCCGGTTGCAGGGATTATCGATATTTATGAGTGATTCCTAACCTTCAAGAAGGACTTTCGTCAGACGATCAGCTTGCACACGGATATCAGGCACAGCCGTCACTTCCCAATAGATGCCTTTGGTCACTGGTCCGATGGCAAAGATCGGCCCTGAAGGTTCTCCCCGCGCATTGAGAACTTGCAGATCCGCAGTGACGTCAAGACCAAGATCCAGCGCGTCCGGCTTTGCCAAGCCGTTTTCCATCAGGCTGATCAGCGCAGAGTTGCGCGTGGTTGAAAAGCGGGAACTACCGCCACGGCAATCGATGATCGTCGCTGCATCAAGCTTTTCTATCGCTAGCCCGCGACGTTGTCGGTAAAGAATGGAAATGTGCTCTGCCTGGTTTTTGACGGAAACGAGGTGTGCGGCAATGATTGTTAGTTGCCCTGACTGTCGTGCAGCTTCAATGCGATCTGCTATGACGGGCGCCATTCGATGGCGATGCACGTCCCACCACGGTCGCAAGTGACGCAAAAAACTCTGGCGTTGCCTGATCGGCAATCTAGACCAGATATTTTTCGTATGCGGTCGCAATCCGTCAATAACGTCGCGCCAGCTTTTGCCTTCGTTTTCCCGCTGATCAATCATATGCCGAACATCACGCAGCAGAGCGGGCAAACCATCAGCGACGGGAAGTTGTTCTGCGTCTATCGACATAGCATCTGCCGGTGCGTGGCGTGCCGGTAGCAGTCCGCGTCGTGAAATTGCGTGGATCTCACCCTTATGTCCACTATCGAGCAACGAAATCACGCTATCGACCATGGATAGGCCAGTGCCAAGAATAGCGACTGAATCATTCGACGGAATGTCGAAATATCCATTGCTGGACCAATATTCGGTTACATGATTTCCGGATGTTGCAATTGCGGCTTCGTTTCCTGTCGCGATGATAACGGCATCGGCAGGAAAACGCTCACCTGATGAGCTCGTGACCTGCGGACGGCCGCTTTCAATCGCGACATCTGAAACTTCGGAACTCTCGATGAAAAGACGCTGCTGTTCACTCGTCAGATATGGCTGCAGCAAGTTTTGGAGATAAAGCCGGTAAAATGCGCGCGGTGCAAAAGATTGCGGCTGCCATTCGCTTACACTGAGCGTTTCGGTGTTGCTTGTGAGCCAGTTTAAAAAGTGATCCGGCTTATCCGGAAAAGCGCTCATATTACTGGCGCGAACATTTAAAAGATGGTTGGGGTTTTGTGTTGAATAGGCGATCCCTGTCCCGATATCACCTGATCGCTCGAATATGCGGACGCTTGTATCTGACGATTGTCCAAGCAACTGCGCGGCCATCAAAACACCGCTCGCACCACCACCAATAATAATAACTGACTTCAAATTATCGTGACCTCATTGCCCATCGCTGGTTTACGGATATCGCATCCATCGACCCGTTATTTTGGGCATTCCCTTGTTTCCTACTAATTTGATCAGATTTTAAACCGGCGGGAAAGAAAAAATCCTAAAGACAGCCAAAACGTAGCAACTTTGGTTCACCAAAGGATGACAATTATACGACTGTCCATCCCTATTTGTTGACAGTGTGTTTCAGAAACACGGGCTGGCGCCTCGTGTGAAAATCACAATATTTGCAACAAGTTTTCCCACTCGCTGCGATTTGTTCGCAGCAAAGAATCGCAGAACAACAGGACATTGATGATGAGCAACAGCTATATCGAATCCCTTAAGAAGCGCCGCACACAGTATGCTCTTGGCAAGACGCTTCCCCTCTCCCAGGACTCCGTCGCCGAACTGATCCGCGAAGCCATCAAGCATTCGCCATCGTCATTCAACTCCCAGAGCTCGCGCGCAGTTGTGCTGTTTGGCGCCGAAAGCGACAAGGTTTGGAACATCGCCAAGGAAGTGCTTCACAAGATCGTTCCTGCGGACGCATTTGCTCAGACTGAAGCCAAGCTCGACAGCTTCGCAGCTGGCGCGGGTACAGTTCTGTTCTTTGAAGACCAGAACGTCGTTAAGGGTCTTCAGGAAAATTTCGCGCTTTATGCAGACAATTTCCCAGTCTGGTCTGAACAGGCTGGCGGCATGGCTCAGCTGTCGGTTTGGTCCGCTCTTGCCAATGCAGGTATCGGTGCAAGCCTTCAGCACTACAATCCGCTGATCGATGCAGAAGTTGCCAAGACCTGGAACATTCCAGCCTCGTGGAAACTGCGTGCGCAGATGCCTTTCGGTTCGAACGAACAGCCGTTCGGCGAAAAGGCATTTATGGACGATGCCGACCGCTTTAAAGTCTTCGGATAATTTCTTCCAAAGCATCAGATAAACGGCTGGATTTTCCAGCCGTTTTTATTTTGCGGCTAAATTATTCCCGCCATTGTGCCCCCTCAAAAAACGGAATCTAATGCTCGCGCGTGCTTGAGAGTCGCTGTCTGGGGAGACGCGACGGATACGCAATGAGCATTGACGATCATTTGCCTTGATAGGCTTTGATCTCCAGAGGGACACCGCATGAAAGCCAACACTCAAACCTCCTTTTTCAGCTTGAATAAGAATGTCGTCGCGACACGAATGATGCGTGCGAGCATTCCGGCAGCACTTGCCTTTGCGCTTTGCCTCTCGGCCTCGCCTAAGGCTGTTGAAGCTGCCACGCCAGCGGACACGCTTGTGATCGCGATGAGCATCGATGATGTCATTTCGCTCGATCCGGCAGAAATTTTTGAAATCACAACATCGGAAATGCTCACCAGCACTTATGAGCGCCTGGTGACGACCGACACCAAAGACCCGACGAAGATCATTCCGCAGATTGCTGAGAGCTGGACATTTTCAGACGACGGTAAGTCGATCACGTTCAAAATCCGAGACGGTTTGAAATTTGCATCAGGCAATCCGATTACCGCACAGGACGCCGCTTACTCTATTCAACGCGCGATCAAGCTCGACATGAGCCCGGCATTCATATTGAGCCAGTTCGGTATCACGCGGGAAAATGTCGATCAGAATGTGGTCGCCGTTGACGATAAGACTTTTGTTTTCACCACTGGCAAAGCCTTTGCACCAAGCTTCGTTCTCAACTGCCTGACCTCCAGTGTTGCGTCTATCGTTGACAGCAAACTGGTGAAGGAACACGAACAGAAAATCGAAAAGACCGATACCAATCCATATGAAACGGATTTTGGTTATGGATGGCTGAAGAACGGTTATGCCGGTTCCGGCCCGTTTTCCGTCAAGCAATGGCGCGCCAATGAGGTGCTGCTGCTTGAGCGCAACGACAATTATACAGACGCGAAGCCTGAGATGAAGCGCGTCATCTATCGTCATGTGAAGGAAGGCATGTCGCAACGCTTGCTGCTTCAGGCAGGTGATATTGATATTGCACGCAATCTTGAACCGGGCGACATCGAGGAGCTTGGCAAGGACAGTAAGTTCAGCGTCATCAACGCTCCGAAAGGCCGTATCTACTTTCTGAGCGCAAACCAGAATGTGCCAGAACTGGCCAAGCCGGAAGTGCGTCAGGCACTGAAGTATCTGATTGATTACGATACGATTGAAGCCACGCTGATCAAAGGTATCGGCCGTACGCATCAGTCATTCCTGCCGCTCGGCATGTTTGGTGCTACTGACGACAAGCCGTTCAAGTATGATGTTGCGAAAGCGAAAGAACTGCTTGAAAAATCTGGACTAAAGGATGGCATCAGTATCACGCTTGATGTTCGCAACTCTCAGCCTTATGTCGGCATCGCAGAAAGCATCCAGCAAACCATGGCGAAGGCCGGGGTGAATGTCGAAATTTTGCAGGGCGATGGTAAGCTCACGACAACCAAGGTCCGTGCGCGCAAGCATCAGATGGCGCTTGGCATCTGGGGACCAGACTATTGGGACCCGCATACAAATGCAGTCACCTTTACCAACAACCCGAATAATGGTGATGAGGTGAACTTGCGGACCACGGCCTGGCAGGCCTCTTGGGATATTCCCGAGCTGACAGCGGAAACAATGGCCGCAGCAGAGGAGCGCGATACAGCCAAGCGCGAAGCCATGTATCACGATCTTCAAAAGAAATTTCAGGAAGATAGCCCGATCACTGTCATCTATCAGCAGATCGAAACGGCTGTAACGGCTTCCAACGTTCACAATTTCAACATGGTGGCGGATGCCAACTATGTTGCAACAGTGACGAAGGACTAAAACAAAAAAAGCCGGGTGATAAAACGCCCGGCTTGCTCTTTATTTCTCGAAGCTGAAAGAAGGTAATTGTTCGAGTGCCGATTTCAGCGCCTCGGACCAGCTCTCAGACACAGTCTGATAGTAAGGATCGGTCGCTTCAAAGCGGCGATGCTCACCGCGCTTTAGATCGTCGCTTTCATAGATCTGCATATCGAGTGGCAGACCAACCGAGAGATTAGCCTTCAGCGTTGAATCGAACGAAACCAACAGCAGTTTCACCGCGTCTTCAAAACTCATTTCAGGCTGATAGGCCCGTACCAGAATGGGCTTGCCGTATTTGTTTTCGCCAATCTGGAAAAACGGCGTGTCATCTGAACTCTCGATGAAGTTGCCTTCGGGATAGATATAAAAAAGGCGCGGCTGACCGCCCTTGATCTGCCCACCCAGAATGAAGGATGCACCGAATGCATCCGCATTCTGACCACCAGTGGCCGAATTTGAGATGACTTCTTTGACCGTATCACCAATAAGCCGCGCAACCTGAAACATGGATGGCGCTTCGAATATCGAAGGATGGCGCTCTTCCGGTGCCTTCATGCGCTCTTCAAGCAGGCTCGCAACGGCTTGCGTCGTGGCAAGATTGCCTGCCGACAGGAGCACGATCACGCGCTCGCCCGGCTTGGTCCAGCTCCGCATTTTCGAGAATTTCGAGATATTGTCGAGGCCCGCATTTGTCCGGGTATCGGACATAAACACAAGGCCGCGATCAATCTTCATTCCAACGCAATAGGTCATCAACAGTTTCCGGCAGGCAAATCGTAAATTGAAATAATCACTGCCCTACATTGATGTGTACCGCAAGACTTTCAACCGCTCCTCCAAGCCTTACTCCTGAAATTGGTGCAGCATCACGGTAATCAAGGCCGGTTGCAATCCGCACATAGCGATCATTAGGGCAGACATTGTTTGCAGCATCAAAGCCGACCCAGCCCAGTCCATCGATATGTGCTTCTGCCCATGCATGGCTTGCAGTCTGTTCTTCCATGCCTTCCATCAGCAGATAACCGGAAATGTAGCGTGCGGGGACTCCCAGCAAGCGAGCTGCAGACAGAAAGATGTGGCTGTGATCC
The DNA here is from genome assembly GCF_040369775.1 of Brucella sp. NBRC 12953. NCBI lineage: Bacteria > Pseudomonadati > Pseudomonadota > Alphaproteobacteria > Hyphomicrobiales > Brucellaceae > Brucella > Brucella sp. NBRC 12953. The sequence goes on along the minus strand of NZ_BAABSV010000006.1, from coordinate 320,336 downwards.
TGGCAAACGCCCTTGCCTGCCTCAAGCGCACTTTCTGCATTTGTGGCAACACTGGTGGTGCCGGGCATATAGGCGACCGCTGTATGAACTGCATTCATCAGTTCGTGCAGCAATGCAAGACGCTCCTGCTCTTTGCTGAGATCGCCAGCGAGAGCTCGAATGCGCTCTCCGGGTTCGGTCAGCGGTGTTTCTCGCTCAAAAAGCCAGAGCGGAGCATAACCATAGACCGGGCCAAGCACGCCGACGCGATCCTCAACCTCGACGCTGCCGCTGGCTGTAATAATGATCTCGTTGATGTTTCGTGCGTGCTGCACGAGGTCGGTTTTATTACCGAAGCCGTCAATATAAGAGACTTCAGGCTCGCCGCCTTCTATTTTCAGCTCCCAATGTTTGACCAGTTGCCCCGGCAGCGTCGGTGGGCGCAAACGCAGGCGCTGCACCGCATAGGGAACCGGATTTTCATAGCGATAATGCGAGACGTGCCGGATATTGAGCAGCAAGCGAACACCTCAATAAAAATTATAGGTTTCGGCGATCTCATTGCCGAGCCGATTATTGCGCGTAATGAATTCGGTCAGAAACTCGTGCAGACCGACATCAAATATCGCACTAATGTCCTGATTTAGCAGGCTGCCGTAGATTTTATCCGCAGTCGCATGGCAGGCAGCACTCTCGCCGTAGTCTTTGCCAAGAAAGCCGAGATGACCGGTTATGCACTGGTAGCAATGATGAAGTGAGCGCGGCATACGGCCATTCAGGATCAGATAATCAGCAACATGCGATGGGCGATAATCACCATCATAAACCCAGCGATAAGACCGATGCGCTGAAACGGAGCGTAGAATGGACTCCCATTGATAGTTGTCGAGCGTGGTCCCGACATAGGAGACGGCGGGCAACAGTACGTAATATTTGACATCGAGAATGCGCGCCGTGTTGTCTGCGCGTTCAATAAATGTGCCAAGCCCCGCGAAATCGAAGATTTCGTTGCGCAACATTGTCCCATGGAATGCGCCGCGTATGAGTGCCGTTTCCCGCTTTATCTGATCAAGGAGCGGTGGAAGATCGGCCTCTTTCAACGGTTTGCAGAGAGATTTCTTCAGCGTCATCCAGGCTTCGTTGACACTTTCCCACGCTTCGCGGGTGAGCGCTGTTCGTACCATGCGACCATTTGAACGTGCGGTTTCCATACAGGACATGACGCTGGAAGGGTTATCCATGTCCCGCAGCAGAAAGTCTGCGACGTTTGCTGCATTATAAGCGTGATATTTGGCTGAAAATGTCTGGCTTGCACCAGCTGACACAACTACAGAAGACCACTCTTCCGGTGCATCCGATGTTTTGGTCAGCGCCATGCGTAGCCCCGCATCCACCAGACGTGCCATGTTTTCGGCGCGCTCGATATAGCGAAACATCCAGTAAAGCCCATTTGCCGTACGGCCAAGAAGCATAAAATCATTCCCCTTTTCACGCTCTGATCTTCGTGTCAGTTGCTGCGTGTTATGTGTTTTAATCGTCGAGTACCCAAGTATCCTTGGTGCCGCCACCCTGGCTGGAATTCACAACAAGCGAACCTTCCTTGAGCGCCACCCGTGTCAGCCCGCCCGGCGTGATCCGGATACGATCTGACACCAGAACGAAAGGGCGCAAATCGACGTGACGTGGCGCAAGACCGCTTTCGGTAAAGATTGGCGTTGTCGAGAGTGCCAATGTTGGCTGTGCGATATAGTTGCGTGGACGTGCTTTCAGTTTTTGAGCAAACGCATCGCGCTCGGCTTTGGTTGCAGCAGGCCCAACCAGCATTCCGTAGCCGCCGGAGCCATGCACTTCCTTGACCACCAGATCGGCCAGATTATCGAGCACATAGGCAAGACTATCGGGTTCCGAACAGCGCCATGTCGGCACATTTTCAAGGATCGCCTTGCGGCCGGTGTAGAACTCGACGATTTCCGGCATGTAGGAATAGATGGCCTTGTCATCGGCAATTCCTGTGCCCGGCGCATTGGCAATCGTTATATTGCCAGCACGATAGACATCCATGATGCCCGCGACGCCGAGCGTTGAGTCTGGACGGAATGTCAACGGATCAAGAAAATCGTCATCAACGCGTCTATAAAGTACGTCGATGGTGCGATAGCCCTTTGTCGTGCGCATGGCGACACGGCCATCCACAACGCGCAGGTCACTACCCTCGACCAGTTCGACGCCCATCTGGTCAGCCAGAAACGCATGTTCGAAATAGGCGGAATTGTAGATGCCCGGCGTGAGAACTGCGACAGTCGGCACCCCTTGCGTTCCGGGTGGTGCAACGCTTGCCAATGACTGACGCAGCAATTGCGGATAGTTCTCGACCGGGCGAACTTTCACATTCTGAAACAGCTCCGGAAAAAGCTGCATCATGGTTTCGCGGTTTTCCAGCATGTAGGAAACGCCGGAAGGCGTGCGCGCATTGTCTTCCAGCACGTAAAACTGGTTTTCAGCAGTCCGCACGATATCAACGCCGATAATATGCGTGTAGACATTGCCTGGCGGACGAAATCCAATCATTTCGGGCAGGAATGCCTCATTATTGGTGATGAGTTCCTTTGGAATGCGTCCTGCCCGGACTATTTCCTGACGATGATAAATATCATCAAGAAAAGCGTTGAGCGCCATCACGCGCTGTTCGATGCCTTGCGATAGCCTTCGCCATTCCTGACCGGAAATGATACGCGGAATAATATCGAACGGAATAAGCCGTTCCGCAGCGTCCTGATCACCATAGACCGCAAATGTGATGCCGGTTTTTCGAAAAACGCTTTCCGCATCATGTGTTTTTTGCAGAAGTTTGTGCTGATCCTGCTGGTCTAGCCACTGCTTGAGAAATTCATAAGGTTGGCGAACACTCCCGCCATGGTTGAGCATCTCATCAAATGGCTTCACTTAATTCCCCTTCTTTTTCACCAATAGTCGGCTTCAAATCAGGGAAATGCAAGTGTGCAATTTATGCAAAAGCGCAAAGCTGGGTTGCGCAATTGCGTCGCGACAGCGGATTAATTGCTCGCGATAATCCGCGAGCTTCAACCAGGACGATGTGCTTTGACGACAGCTGGATCGGTTTCGATACGCCCTGCACCAATAAGATCGAGACAATAAGGAATGGCAGGGAATACGGCCTGCAGTGTCATAGCGATCGAGACTGGCTTCCCCGGCAGATTGAGAATGAAGCTTTTGCCACGGCTTCCCGCCGTCTGGCGCGAAAGAACGGCTGTCGGCGTCTGCTCAAGACTTGCACGACGCATTTGTTCACCAAAACCCGGCAGTTCCTTATGCAGAACAGCCTTCATCGCCTCCGGTGTTTCATCGCGCGGGCTTGGGCCAGTTCCGCCTGTTGTCAGGATCAAATCGCACCCAACATTATCGACGAGATCGATAAGCGTATCACGCACGGATTCCATTCCATCTGGAATGACGCGTCTAACAATTTCGTAAGGCGTTACAATCGCGCTTTTTAGCCAGTTTTCGATAGCAGGACCGCTCAAATCTTCGTATTCGCCGCGGCTTGCACGGTCTGAGACTGTAACGACGCCGATTTTCACTATCTTATCCTTTTAATTGAGCTTTTACTTAAGTTTATAGCGACCACGCCTTGTCTTGTGAAGGTTTGAAGCTGGCCGCCAGCCTTCCAAAGCTGGTATATCACCTCGCCATCAAAATGCAGTTGCTTTCCTCTTAAATTCGAGCTTCAATCAAAAAGTTGGGGAGAGCAAAAATGCCATTTCGAGGCAGCCAATATCGCGGAACGTTCACGCCTGAGGACTTGCAAGTTCTGCAAGCCGCCTATAACCGCAGCTGTGCCATGTTAGACCGCTGCCCGACAACCCATGAGGCGAAAAACGAACTCGCCCGTGCGATCATCAGGACATATGAATCTGGTGAACATGATCCAGAAAAAATTGCTGCAATCGCAGCGCGAGTAGAACTTATGCGCAGTTGAAACCAGTTACTGAATGTAAACTATCCCTAAGTATGATAGTAAAGTGTTCAGTTTTACTAAAGACATGCCTTGAAAAGTATCGTCACAGGTTATGAAATCCGGTCAATCACGACCAGACTGCGAATGAAACAATATGCCGTTTTCGAGAGATTATTATTTTAAGCGTTTCAAGCCCGCTGAGCTCGAACAGTTGCAGGCGGCCTATCTAAAGACGTGTGAAGTTCTCGGACGCTGCCCGATCACCTCTCCGCAAAAGGATGAGATGTCGCGCGAAATTATCCAAATCTATGAATGCGGTATTTCAAGCCCCGAAAAGATCGCCGAGCTGATGCTTCAGATTGAGAGCGTTAAGCCTAAGCCTTATGCGGAACAGTTCTTTCCACAGGACTTCGATCTTCCAGCGAAGCGTGCCTGACACAGTTCGCAAAAAATATCAGCGCAAAAACACAGAAATCATTTTCACCTCGGCCCGTTTAAGTATTTCGTAAACTTTGGATTCAGCTTTTGGCGGTAATCTTTGGTTAGCAAATAGCTCGGGAGGAGCGTTGCGGGTGTTGGTTGATGGCATTTCTGCAACCAGTTTTGGTTTGGCTGTAGAGCGCCTGAGTTTTGTGTACGGGTATCATGCGTTTTTCGGTTGTGTCAGCAATTGCCCTTGCCTGCACCGCTTTGGCGGGTTGCACGTCTAGTTCCGGCATCGACAGTATCATGCCGCAGCCATCTGCAGAGCTGACCAGCTCGGTTGTCAGGCCTTCTGCACCTTTGACAGAAATGGCGAGAGCCCCGCAATCAATGCCATCCGCACCACAGGAAGAAGTTCTTGCCTGGGCTGGTCCGGTTCCTGATGCGGGCCCATTTAAAAACGAGCCGCCTGCACCATTGACGCAGCGTCCAGAGCAGCGTGTGGTGGCTCCAATCTCGGTTCCGAAGCCGGAAGTCGCGGCTTACCCACCTGTTCGCCTTGATCGGCAAACGCGCAATAAGGTCTATAGCCAGCGCTTCCGCGATGCGAAGCCGATCAACTTCGGTAGTGTTTCGCCACGCAGGCATGCAGTGCATGGTGTAGATGTTTCGCGTTGGCAGGGAGACATTGACTGGGCAACGTTGCGACAGAACGGTGCGAATTTTGCCTATATCAAAGCGACCGATGGCGGCGATCATCTCGATCCAATGTTCCGCAAGAACTGGCGTGATGCCAAGGCTGCAGGCTTGAAGCGTGGTGCGTATCACTTCTTCTATTGGTGCCGCGTAGCCAGTCAGCAGGCTGATTGGTTCATTCGCAACGTGCCGGTTGATCCAGATGCGCTGCCGCCGGTTATCGACGTTGAATGGAACGGCGACTCGTCGTGCAAGCGTCGTCCATCGCCTGCTCAGGTGCGTGAAAAGATGCAGGTTTTCATGGATGCGCTTGAGCGCCATTATGGCAAGCGTCCGGTTATCTACACCGCACCAGATTTTTACGATGATAATTTGAAGGGTGCGTTTACCGATTATCCGTTCTGGCTGCGTGCTGTTGCGCAACATCCATCCAAAGTCTATCCGGGTCGTCGCTGGGTCTTCTGGCAGTATTCCGGCTCAGGATTGTCGCAGGGCGTGAACGGCAAGATCGATCTGAATGTCTTCCACGGAAGTGAAGACCAGTGGCACCAGTGGATCGGACGTTTCGCGAGCTGATTTCTGGGGTCGAAATTGAGAGAGCGCTAATCTGATAAGTTAGATTAGCGCTTTAATATTCTGTTTTATATTGATTTATAGATGCTCAGTAAGCTCAATCAGGCTTGCCGATCTTTGCCAGATCATATGGCGTCGATTGATACATCTCATTGATCCAGTTCCCGAAAAGTAGATGTGCATGGCCTCGCCAGCAGTTCTGTGGTTTGCGGCTTGCATCGTCGCTTGGGAAATAGTTGGCTGGCACGGGTGTATCTGGTTGCAGCTGGATATCCCGGAAATATTCATCAGCAAGCGACGTCGTATCGTATTCGACGTGATTGAACATATGAAGTGCGCGGTGCTTCGGGTCTTCCAGCAAGCAAAGACCGCTTTCAGGGCTATCGACGAGAACCTTCAGATTGCTATCTACCGGGATGTCGTCTTTGCGCACTTCCGTCCAACGAGAAACAGGAATTGCAAAGTCGTCTGAAAATCCGCGCAGGTAAGGCGATGCTGGAGCAAGGTTTTGTTGGCTGTAAACACCTGACGCTTTACCGGGCAGGTCATATTTGCTCATGCCATGGAAATGATGCACAGCCGCCTGTGCCGCCCAGCAGATATTGAGCGACCGATGAACATGGGTCTGTGTCCAGTCGAAGACACGCTGCATTTCGTCCCAATATGTGACTTCTTCAAACGGCATACGCTCGACTGGCGCACCGGTAATCACAAAGCCGTCGAAACGTTCGTCCCGCACCTCTTCCCAAGGTCGATAGAAAGAAAGCATGTGATCTGCAGGCGTATGGCGCGCTACGTGATTGGTGATGCGAACAAGCGTCAATTCCAGCTGCAATGGAGTTGAACCCAGAAGACGCGCAATCTGCGTCTCTGTCGTGACCTTGTTTGGCATGAGATTGAGAAGGCCGATTTTCAGCGGCCTGATATCCTGACGGATAGCATCTGCCTCACGCATGACCATAACGCCCTCGGCTTCGAGAACACTGGTTGCGGGCAGATCGTCAGGAATTTTAATAGGCATGTCGCGTCAGTCCTTCGTTATGTGAGAGCGGACGCGTGTGGCTTGATCCGTATATTTGCCGGTTGGCCACATCCTTCCATTTTAGGAAGTACCACCTTGCCCGGAAAGGCAGGTTGGCGTTGGGCGTCGCCCCAACTCTTGATGTGACGCTACTTCTACTCAAACTCCTGCGTCCTGGCAATAGTGTTTGAATGCTTGTAACTCGGCTGTGATGGAATTTTATTCTAACAATTTAACGCGCAAAGTTGCTCCGGTTTAAAGAGCGTCTCCAAGACGAAAAGAACTGTCTTTTACATGCGCGGAACAAGCCGTCGCATTACGCGTTTTTCTTTTATCCGCCTGGTATGGTAAACTGTTGGTAAAAGGGAGGGAAAAATGAGCAACATTATATTTTGGATGGCGCTTGTCATTCTGCCGGTTCTGGCCGGAACTGCTTTCGCTTACCTTCGTCACATGCATCATGGTGATGATTTCTAAGCGGTAATTCAGATTGCGCCTGAAAGCTTCGAATGTTGGAACATTGATCCGATTGGATCAGATCGGAGCTCTAGGCATCTGTTTAACGCGCATCTCTGTCAGAAAACTGTTTCACACTTTTCGGGATGCGCGTTGATGACGTGGCTTACTAACTGTCTTGACGAAATAGATTGATATCAACATTACTAAGTAATGCCAGATAGTCGCGCCGTTCCGTTTGAAACCACGCTTCTTGTGCGTGATACCTGTCTTTGTTTGCATGTTCAGCGTGCAGCCCGTGCGCTTGCCCGTTATTTTGACGAGGAACTTCGCCCTTCTGGTCTCAATAATGGTCAGTTTTCGCTTCTAATGGCATTAAATCGCCCCAGCCCGCCGCCTATGAAGCCGGTGGCGGAACTGTTGGCCATGGATCAAACCACCCTCACCGCAGCATTGAAGCCTTTGCAGCGCAATGGCTGGGTGGAGATTGTCGTAAATCCCGACGATCGCCGCCAACGCCTTCTTTTGCTTACATCTGAAGGACAAACGGTTCTTGCATCAGCTGTTCCTATTTGGACATCGGCTCATGCAAAACTCGAAAGCACGTTCTCCGGCAATAATCTTGAATTATTTCGTCAAGAATTAATGTCACTTTGCCGTTAGGCTCTTTACCATCTGCCTGATAACGTTAGTTTGCGAAGTGCAACTATCGTACGAAAAGCGTGACTCGGGTTCACGCCAACCTCAGGTGGTATAACTTCAATGAACGGACCGGATACCCCCCATATCCTCGTGGTTGGTGCAGGCTTCGGAGGCCTGCAATTAATTCATGATCTCAAAGGTGCCAATGTTCGCATAACCCTTGTCGATCAACGCAATCATCATCTTTTTCAGCCGCTGCTTTATCAAGTTGCAACAACGATCCTCGCTACATCGGAAATAGCCTGGCCAATTCGCCATCTTTTCCGTGATCGTAAGGAAGTGACGACATTGCTCGGCACTGTCGTGGGCGTCGACGCATCCGCAAAACAGGTGCGGCTGGAAGACGGCACAAAGATTAATTATGACACGCTCGTCTTGGCCACTGGCGCACGGCACGCCTATTTCGGCAATGATCAATGGGAAAAGCTGGCACCCGGTCTTAAGGCGTTGGAGGACGCTACGACCATTCGCCGCCGCTTGCTTCTGGCTTTTGAACGCGCAGAGCGCGAAACAGATCCAGAGAGACGGCAGGCACTGCTTACTTTCTCGGTAGTTGGTGGGGGACCAACTGGGGTGGAGCTGGCAGGCATTATCGCAGAGCTGGCCAAGCAGACAATGTGGCCTGAGTTCCGCAATATCGATACGCGTGAGGCGCGTGTGCTGCTTGTAGAGGCAGGGCCACGCATTCTGGCTGCATTTCCAGAAGACTTATCGACTTACGCACAAAATGCTCTTCAGAAGATCGGCGTAGAAGTGCGTCTCGGCGTACCTGTCAAGGAGATCACGGAAGATGGCGTGACCGTTGGCGAAGAGTTTATTCCCTGCAAAACCGCTATCTGGGCTGCTGGTGTCGCCGCATCGCCTGCAGCTTCATGGCTCGGAGCGGAAAGCGATCGTGCAGGCCGCGTTCGCGTGCTTTCCGATCTTACGGTGCCGGGACACGAGAATATCTTTGCGATTGGCGATACAGCCTGGGTTGAAGGACCTGACGGAAAGCCTGTGCCGGGTATTGCGCCTGCCGCAAAACAGCAAGGCGCTTATATTGCAAAGGTTATTCGCAGTCGCGTTTCAAGTAGTGCTGCTCCAGCGCCGTTTCGTTACCGCCATCAGGGCAATCTCGCGACTATTGGTCGAGGTGCTGCCGTGGTTGATATGGGGCGGATCAAGCTTAAAGGTGCAATTGCCTGGTGGGTATGGGGCATCGCCCATATCTTCTTCCTGATCGGCACGCGTAGTCGCGCAGCCGTTGCCTGGAGTTGGCTCTGGACATTTATATCCGGGCAGCACAGTGCGCGCCTGATTACTCAGGGCAAGGCTGCCGAAGATAACAAATAAACAAAACGGCCCGCCAAAAGCGGGCCGTTCCGGTTGCCTGAGAAAGAAGATCAGCCCAATTATTCCGCCGGTTCGAGAACCGGTGTGCCCTGAACGTCGATCACATCGCCCTTCATTGCTGCTGCCAGCATGTCGGTGTCGAGTTCGTTTTCCCAACGCGCCACAACGATGGTTGCAACGGCATTGCCGACGAGATTGGTCAGTGCACGGCATTCCGACATGAAGCGATCAATGCCGAGGATCAGCGCCATACCAGCAACCGGTACTGCCGGAACAACCGAAAGCGTTGCAGCAAGCGTGATGAAGCCTGCACCGGTGATACCAGCAGCACCCTTCGAGCTAAGCATTGCCACGAGAAGCAACAGGATCTGATCAGTGAGCGAAAGCGGAATATCCGTTGCCTGTGCGATGAACAGTGCAGCAAGCGTCATGTAGATATTCGTGCCATCAAGGTTGAACGAATAGCCAGTTGGAATGACAAGGCCCACGACCGAGCGCTTACAGCCCGCTTTTTCCATCTTGTCCATGAGGCTTGGCAAAGCAGCTTCCGACGATGAAGTGCCAAGCACCAGCAGGAGCTCTTCTTTAATGTAGCGAATGAGAGCCAGGATTGAGAAGCCGTTATAGCGTGCAACCGCGCCAAGCACGATCAGAACGAATAGTAGAGCTGTGATGTAGAACGTCGCGATCAGCAAGGCCAGATTGGCAATCGAGCCGATACCATATTTGCCGATGGTGAAAGCCATGGCGCCGAACGCACCAATCGGAGCCGCCTTCATCAGGATCGAAACCAGCTTGAAGACAGGTGCTGTGAGCATCTGTAGGAAGTCGGTGACTGGCTTGCCTTTATCGCCAACCATGGCGAGCGAAATACCAAACAGGACCGAGAAGAAAAGAACCTGAAGGATATCGCCAGACGCGAAGGCGCCAACGATGGTGGTTGGGATGATGTTGCTCAGAAAGCCGGTAATCGTCTGTTCGTGAGCTTTTTCGGCGTAGTTTGCAACTGCCTTCGGATCGAGCGACGAAGGATCGATGTGCATTCCTGCGCCCGGCTGCACAACATTGGCAACGATAAGGCCAATGATCAACGCAAGCGTCGAAAAAGTCAGGAAGTAAATCATGGCCTTACCGGCCACGCGCCCCACCTTCTTCATGTCAGTCATGCCGGCAATGCCGGTCGCGACGGTCAGGAAGATTACCGGGGCAATGATCATTTTCACCAGCTTGATGAAAGCGTCACCCAGTGGCTTTAGCTGCGTGCCAAGCTCCGGATAAAAATGACCAAGAAGAATACCGGCAGCAATGGCTACCAGAACCTGCACATAGAGGTGCTTGTAAAAAGGGATTGGGCGGCGTGGCTCGGCCACAGCGCCTGACGGTACAGCGATCATGATGTCCTCCGTTCGGCTCAGCCCGGATCTCATCCAGCCTCCCGAGCCATTAGTCTGTCGTTCAACAGCTCCCGCTGCTGTTGACATCATGATTGCAAGCTGCGTGCCAGTTTTTGTTATTAGAATTAAGCTATTGAAATAAATATATAATATTAATTAGTTGGGAGTCTTTTTCTGCTGTTTGTGCGAATTATCGCACATATTACTTTTCATGCGGTGCGGATTAATGCACAATCGATTTCATGAATGAAGCATCGGTTTCTACAATTGAAGCAATTTCGCTGCCCACCAATAATCGCCGGACATGGTGGATATTTGGTGCGATTTGTGCTGCTATTTTTGCACTGGCTTTCTGGGTTGTCGGCGATGCTGCGCGTGATCGTGCTTTGCTTTCACTGGGTGAGCAGACCCGGATCGATGCAAATCTGAATACGGCCCTCCTTCGAACCGTTCTTGAGAAGCAACGCGCACTACCTCTGGTCCTTTCCAAAGACAAGGAGCTAGCCGACGCGCTTGCAATGCCAAGTGCGGTGGCTATCGATCAGCTCAACCGTAAGCTGGAAGCGCTCGCTGAAGGCACACAAGCGGCGGTGATTTATCTTGTTGGACTTCATGGCTATGCAATCTCCGCCAGTAACTGGCGCGAGCCGGACAGTTTTGTCGGCAACGATTATAAGTTCAGACCTTATTTCAACGACGCTTTGAAAAACACAAACGCCGAATATTTTGCGCTTGGTAATGTCAGCCTGCGACCTGGCCTTTATATTTCGCGTCGTGTGGATGGGCCAAATGGACCACTTGGTGTTGTCGTGGTGAAACTGTCGTTCGATCAGCTGGAAAGCGATTGGAATGAAACTGGCCGTCCGACTTTCGTTACAGATAATCGAAATATAGTGCTGATTACCACCATACCCTCATGGCGGTTTATGACCATTGGTGAACTTCAGCCTCAAACAGTTGAAACCATTCGCAACAGTCTACAGTTTGGTGATGCGCCTCTTAAGCCTCTGCCGCTTTCGCTAAAGCCTGTGGCGGGAGACGATATGGTGCTGGTTGATGCTATTCTTCCGGGGTCGGCACGGAGCACAGATTTTCTGGCAATCCGCTCGCATGTTCCAAGCACACCTTGGCTCATGTATAGTCTCGCGCCGATCAGGCAGCCTGTGGAAGCTGCTATACGTGAGGCACGCCTTATCGTTTTCATTATCTTGGCAAGTATTGCTACCGTGGCCGGTATTCTGCTGCGCCGCCGTCAGCGTGTTGTTGCACGTATTGCCGATGCGCAACGTCGACAAATTGAACTCGAGCAACGTGTAGCGGAGCGAACGCTTGATCTCATTTCAGCGCGCGACCGACTGGAGTCCGAGATAAACGAACACCATAAAACCGAAGGCATGTTGCAAGGCGTACAGCAGGATCTGGTACATGCAAACCGCTTGGCGATCATGGGACAAGTTGCGGCTGGCGTTGCACATGAGATCAACCAGCCCGTCGCGACAATCCGCGCTTATGCCGATAATGCACGTACGTTTCTTGATCGCAAGCGACTGGATGATGCGGCGGAAAACCTTGCGGAAATCGCCGCTCTTACCGAACGTATTGGGACGATCACCGGTGATCTTCGTGCCTTTGCACGTAAAGGACATCGTGCTTCAGAACCAGTGCCGCTAGCTCAGGTGATTTCAGGCGCACTTGTTCTTTTGCGCAGTCGCTTTGCAGGCAGCATGGATCAGCTGGATATCGAGCTCCCCGCGCCAGATCTTTGTGTTTTCGGTCATTCAATCAGACTTGAGCAAGTTCTCATAAATCTGTTTCAGAATGCGTTGGAAGCAGTTGAAAGCAAAGGAAATGACGGTCACATAGAAGTCCGCACAAAAGCTCTTTCGAAGAGTGTTGTACTGACGGTTTCGGATAATGGCTCGGGCATTCCGCAGCATATTCTCGATAATCTATTCACGCCATTCAACACATCCAAGGAAAGAGGCCTTGGGCTTGGACTGGTGATCGCCAAGGAAATTCTAACCGACTATGGCGGCAAGATTTCAGTAAAAAGCAGTGCGAATGGCACTCTATTCCGTGTGGAATTCAAGAAAGCATGATGAATATTCCGGTCATACTTGTCGATGACGACAAAGCGCTACGCCGTGCAACCAGACAAACACTGGAGCTGGCGGGTTATGAAGTGCTGGATTTTGGCAGCGCCAGCGAGGCGCTGAATGCAATCAACTCCTCATTTGAAGGCGTGATCGTTACAGATGTGCGTATGCCGCAGATCGACGGATTGGAGCTTTTCGCCCGAATCCGTGAAATCGACGCCGATTTGCCGGTTATCCTGATTACTGGTCATGGCGACATTCCAATGGCCGTCCGGGCCATTCAGGATGGTGCTTACGACTTTATCGCCAAGCCTTTTGCAACCGACAGACTGGTTCATAGTGTATTGCGTGCGGGCGAGCGCCGAAAGCTTGTTCTGGAAAATCGCAGCCTGCGCCATTTGGCGGATGAAGCACAGAACGACATGCCTCTGATCGGTCAGACACCGGCAATTGAAAATCTGCGTCGCACGATCCGAGATATCGCTGATACGGATGTCGATGTGCTCATTGCAGGAGAAACCGGCAGCGGCAAAGAAGTCGTCGCTCAGTTGCTGCATGATTGGGGCCGCCGAAAAAAAGGTAATTTCGTTGCGCTTAATTGTGGTGCTTTGCCCGAAACCGTCATTGAAAGCGAGTTGTTCGGTCATGAGGCAGGAGCTTTCACTGGAGCGCAGAAAAAGCGCGTCGGACGCATCGAGCACGCGAGCGGCGGTACTCTCTTTCTTGATGAAATCGAAAGTATGCCTGCGGCAACTCAGGTGAAACTTCTGCGTGTTTTGGAAATGCGTGAGATCACGCCGCTTGGCACGAATGAAATCCGTCCAGTCGATCTTCGTGTTGTGGCGGCTGCAAAAATCGATCTCGGCGATCCTCAGGAACGGGGTGATTTTCGCGAAGACCTTTATTACCGGCTGAACGTGGTTACGCTGACGATCCCACCTCTAAGGGAACGGCGTGAAGATATTCCCCTGCTCTTCTCACATTTTTTGGCGCGCGCAGCTCGACGTTTTAATCGGGACATTCCAGTTCTCGATGCCGCTACACATCGCCATTTGATGGAACATAATTGGCCCGGCAATGTTCGAGAACTCGTGCATTTTGCCGAGCGATTTTCTCTTGGTGTCACGACACCTGCGAAGACAGTTCCTGTTCCAGACGATCAAGCTACGCTGCCAAAGCGGCTTGAGCGTTACGAAGCTTCGCTGATCCGTGAGACCCTCGCAGCGCATAATGGCGATGTTCAGCAGACACTGGAATCTCTCGGTATTCCGCGCAAAACATTCTATGACAAGATGCAACGGCACGGGATAAACCGCTCAGACTACAAGTCCGAAGCTTGAGTGTTTAGCTGATTATCGCGGTGCGGCAATCAAATGTCCTGTCGATGCATGGCGCATGACATCCATCGGAATGCCGTAAATCTCTTCGAGCTGTTCTGGCACCATAATACCGGTTGGCGTCGACTGCGCGATAAGACGACCGCTATGCAGCGCAAACACTGCGTCACAGAAACGGGAAGCCATGTTGACGTCGTGAAGGACAACAAACACACTTAGTTTTTTCTCGTGCGATAATTTCTGCACAAGTGAAAGCACTTCAATCTGATGCGCGATATCCAAAGCTGATGTCGGCTCGTCGAGCAACAGGCATTCGGCATCTTGTGCAACCAGCATGGCAAGCCATACGCGCTGCCGTTCGCCCCCTGAAAGCGTATCGACCATACGGTCGGCAAAAGGTGCGATTCCTGTGAGCTCGATGGCTTCTTCAACCTTCTGGCGGTCAACAGCTCCAAAGCGACCAAGAGCGCCATGCCATGGGTATCGACCAAGCGCTACCAACTCTTTTACCAGCATACCGGATGCCGCAGCTGTTTGCTGAGGCAGATAGGCGAGCTTGCGAGCAAACTCACGGTCGCCCCACTCATTCAATGGCTTGCCTGCAAAGCGCACAGTTCCGCCTGATGCCGGATGCTGTCGCGCCAGAATTTTCAGCAAGGTGGACTTGCCCGATCCGTTATGACCAATGAGCGCTGTTAGGCTTGCCGCTTGGATCGACATTGTGAGGGGCTCCAGCAAAGTGCGCCCTGGTACTGCGAAGCTGACATTCTCAAGTTCAAACAATGCGGAAGTCATCAATTTATCCCGTTTTCGGATAGCAGCTCTGCATTTAAGCAGCATTTCGCCGGTTGATAGCAAAACCTGACGAAGATATACATATTAAAATTGCTTAATCAGGAAAATGCTATTGGGCTTCCATCCGCATATGACAAGCCGCATTGAGGACGTCCGCTTGCTGGACGATCTTCATTATCGTGTCTGGAATGGCGCGATTGCGGATGTGTGGACGGTCGAATGTGGTCCTGGAGCGCGAGGCGAGTATGTCTCACAGGCGCCACGGCTTTTTCTGGTGCTTGAAAGTCGTGGGGAACTTGCGATCCGGCCTGAGCAAAATGATCGCACCATCGTGCAAAACACCGAACAGCCGCGACTTTGCTATATCCCGGCAGGAATGACGATCTGGAGCCGTGTCACGCGACCCGGAAAACTACGACATCTCGACCTGCATCTCGATACGACTGTCCTTCAACAACGACTTGGAGGTGCGCTGAGTAAAAGTAATTTGGAGCGCCCTCGTCTGCTCTTCTCAAACTCAAAGATTGAGCAGATAGGATCCTTGTTGGCGGATGAATGCCTTTCACCCGCACCGCTTCACGATCTTTATGGTGAAGGTCTTATCAATGCGCTTGTCAGCGAATTGTTCGATGTGCGCCGGGATGTTCCCTCGCGAAGTAGCAAACTGTCACCATGGCAGTTGCGCCGCGTTACAGATTTCATCGAAGATAATTATCACCGGATTATCCGACTTCAGGAGCTCGCATCGCTGGCTGAGCTTTCAGAATCTTATTTCTGCAGTGCATTCAAAGCTTCGACCGGAATTTCCCCTCATGCATGGCAAATGAAGCGACGTATTGAGCGTGCGCAGGGGTTTCTTTTGCAGCCTCGTGCATCTTTGCCGCATATAGCCACGATTACCGGGTTTTCGGATCAGGCGCATTTTACGCGCGTATTCAAGAAGTTGACAGGGACTACGCCGGCAGCCTGGCTGCGTTTGCAGGCCTGATATAGGCCCCAGTATATTAGCGAAATATCATTCAATTTGGCGTAATAACGATCAATCTTCACGTCATATCCTGATGTAAATACTCATATTAATTTGCTGCGTCGAACAATCGACGCAATTATAGTGCCAGCAGCTTCTTGCGATCAGAAAAAGCCATTCGTTTGAAGCAAGCACTCTCCAGATTATTTGAGGGGCTGAATACATGACGAGATCGATGAAGCTGACGCTTAAGGTGCTGCTTGCCAGCGGAACGGCGCTAGCCGTGTTACCACTTTCGCTGATGCCTGCTGCGGCACAGGACGCCAACACTTCAATCCGTCTCGATACGGTGGTCGTACAGACTGGTGACGGTAAGCCTTCCGATGGAACTGCACCTGTTCAGGGCTTTGTTCCCCAAGCCACAACGACAGGCTCCAAAGATAGTGTTGCGATTGAAAAGATTCCGCAATCTGTTGCAGTTGTTGGTCGTGATCAAATGAATGCGACAGGCGCGCAGAAAATCGATGAAGCTCTGCGTTATACCGCTGGCGTCATGGGGCAGCCGTTTGGCGTCGATAATGATACAAACTGGATTTACATTCGCGGTTTTGAAGCAACCCAGTACGGCACTTATCTCGATGGTTTGCAGAACTTCAGCTATGGCTTCGGTGGCTTCCTGATCGATGACTTCGGACTTGAGCGTATTGAAGTTCTACGGGGTGCTTCTTCGGCGCTTTATGGCGGCTCCAACCCCGGCGGTATCGTCAACTATATCAGCAAACGTCCTGATGGCGAGCGCACTCGTTATGTTGAGGCTGGCATTAACAGCTACGGAAATGGCTACCTTGGCTTCGATATCGGCGATAAGGCAACAGATACCGTTAATTACCGTATTAACGGCAAGATTCAGGGCGGCGACAACTACACGGATTACTCCAAGGAATTCCGGGGCGTCATTTCGCCGAGTATTCAATACAAGCAGGATGAATCGACCAGCCTTACTATTTTGGCCAGCTATAGCCATCTTGATCTGACACATGACGGCGGTGGCTTCCTGCCCTATTATGGCACCGTTGTTCCAACTGAATTCGGTAAGATTTCGCGCAAGACCAATCTGACTGAGCCGGGTCTGGATGATTATAACCGCGAGCAGGTGCAAATCGGTTATGAGTTCGAACACCAGTTCGACAATGATTGGACTGTTCGCCAGAACGTTCGTTACGGCTATGCGCATGTAAAGGAACATAGCCTTTACGCATTCGGATATGATGGTTTCCTTGCGCAACCTGCGCCTGGAAATCCATATGTGTCACGCATCAATTTCAAGCACGACACGACAATCAATACGTTTCAGGCAGACAACCAGCTCGAAGGCACAGTTACAACTGGCGCTTTGACTCACAATCTTTTGTTTGGTGCTGAGTATCGTTATTTTGGTATCGACCAGATGCAGCAGTCGGGCGATGGTACGCTGATCAACCCATTTGATCCGGTATATGGCGCTACGCAGCCTGCGATGCGCGATCCATATATCGATCAGGATCTGAGCCGGAACCAGTTTGGTATCTATGCACAGGACCGTATGGAATTTGGTGACGGCTGGATCGTTACGCTGAATGGTCGTTATGATTATGTGACGACAAATGCGAAGGGCTTGCCGCACTACAAGGACCATAATGATCGCTTCTCAGGTCGCGCAGGTATC
This sequence comes from Brucella sp. NBRC 12953, assembly GCF_040369775.1. Classification (NCBI taxonomy): domain Bacteria; kingdom Pseudomonadati; phylum Pseudomonadota; class Alphaproteobacteria; order Hyphomicrobiales; family Brucellaceae; genus Brucella; species Brucella sp. NBRC 12953. The sequence goes on along the minus strand of NZ_BAABSV010000006.1, from coordinate 302,881 downwards.
GGCTACGAGTTTGAAAATGGTCTCACGCCCTATGTGAGCGTCTCATCATTCTTCAACCCGGTGCTGGACGAGCTATATCGAATTGGGGATGCTCCGAACATCGTCATCACGCCAGCCAAACCTGAAACCGGTATTCAATACGAAGTCGGCGTAAAATATCGCCCCGAACTTTTCGACGGTCTCATCACGGCCTCATTCTTTGATCTCACCAAAGAAAATGTTGTGACCGGGCCATTCGGTAACAAGAGCCAGCTGGGACGCGTAAACTCCCGCGGCTTTGAGTTCGAGGTACAGGCAAATATCAATGAATCATGGAAGCTGACAGGTGCGTTGACGGCCTATGATCTGACAGTCAAAGACGACGACGATACATCGCTCATCGGCAAGCGCCCATATCTTCTGCCAGAACAGCAGGCATCCGTATTCGTGGAATATAAAGTTCCGGAAGGCGTACTTGAAGGCGTCAAGCTTGGAGGCGGTATTCGCTATGTCGGTTCTTCTTATGCCGATGCCCAGAACACGCTTAAGGTTCCTGCCGTGACTTTGGCTGACCTGAAGCTCGGCTATGAAAAGGACAATTGGGGCATTGATCTCAACGTTACAAATCTCTTCGACAAAGACTATGTAGCTGGCTGCCAGGGCGTTTATGTTTGTGGCTATGGCGAAGGCCGTAAGGCTTTGCTCAAAGTCCATACCAAGTGGTAAAGGTCGGATAAGCCCCAAAAAGGTTGAGTTTTATATATTTAGGCGCCCACGATTTATTCATCGTGGGCGCTATTTATTTAAGCTGTTATAAATAGATAGGCTTCTTTTCTAAGAAAATAATTCAGGATTGCTCCATTAGGAAATCACGTAATATGACCGCCTGATTGTGCTCGACGTCTTTCGCACCAAAAAGCAAAGTGAGGCGTGCACCAGAGGCTTTCGTGAGGGCCTCTTGAATTGCTGCTTGATTGGCTTTCAGCTCGTCGCGATATTTTTCCTGAAACTCAGGCCACTTGGCAATATCATGGTCGAACCACTTTCGAAGCCCTGTTGATGGGGCCAAGTCTTTGGCCCAAAGATCAATTGCAGCTTCTTCTTTTGTCATCCCGCGTGGCCAAACACGATCGACCAAAACCCGAAAACCATCATTCGGCTGCGGTTCGTCATAAATACGTTTGATCTTGATATCGGGCATGACTTGTTTCCAGACTGGTTGGTCAGGAAACAATAGGTCTATTCACGTCGAGAGCAAGCCCCTGAGGACTGTAACGGATCAAGGCCCAGGTTTATCCAGCCGCGGAAAGAATGCCATCGCTTGTAGAACCCGCCTGCACCGCATGAAGACGCTTGTAACGACCATTCTTAACCGACAACAGTTCCGAATGACTGCCCTGCTCTACGATCTGACCGCCTTCGACAACCATGATACGATCAGCATTGACGATAGTCGCCAGGCGGTGTGCGATCACAAGCGTTGTACGGCCTACTGAAAGCTCTGAAAGTGATTGCTGGATTGCACGTTCGGTTTCCGTATCCAGCGCTGAAGTTGCTTCGTCTAGGATCAGGATTGGTGGATTGCGCAGGAAAATACGCGCAATTGCCAAACGCTGTTTCTGTCCGCCAGAGAGCTTGACGCCGCGCTCGCCAATGACCGTATCGTAGCCATCAGGCATAGCTGCAATTACAGCGTCGAGACGTGCGCGACGAGCGGCATCGGCAACTTCTTCATCCGTCGCATCAAGGCGACCATAGGCGATATTCTCGCGGATTGTACCAGCAAACAGGAACACATCCTGGCTCACAATGCCTATATTGGAGCGCAGCGACTTCAGCGTCATGTCGCGAATGTCAATGCCATCGACGAGAATGGCCCCGCCGGTCACTTCATAAAATCGCGGCAGCAGTGAACATATCGTCGTCTTGCCTGCCCCAGAGGAGCCAACAAAAGCAATGGTTTCACCAGCATTGATGCTCATGTTCAGACCATCAAAAATCGGGCGTTCGGAATTATAGCCAAACTTCACATCGCGATATTCGATATCGCCTTTGAGGCGCGCAACCGATTTTGCTGTCGGACGATCAGCAATATCCGGGCGGGTATCGAGAAACTGGATGTATCGCTGAAAGCCCGCAATGCCTTTCGGATAGGTTTCAATGACCGAATTGATCTTGTCGATTGGGCGGAAGAAAACGTTGACCAGCAGAAGGAAACCAACAAAACCGCCAGCCGTTAGATCGCCTTGCACAACAAACCATGCACCGGCGAGCATGACCACAACCTGCACGAAGCGCATCGATAGATAAGACAGTGACATCGATGCAGCCATGATCTTATAGGCAGCAAGCTTGGTCTTCTGATAGTTTTCATTGCTTTCAGCAAACAGCTTGCGTTCATGGTCTTCGTTCGTGAAGGCTTGAACCACACGAATGCCACCGACATTTTCTTCAATACGGGCATTGAAGTCACCAACACGACGATAGAGCGCGTGCCATGTTGCGGTCATCCGCCCGCCATAACGGAGCGTCACATAAGCGCAAAGCGGAACGATCACAGCTGTTATAAGTGCAAGTGGGACGTGGACCCACATCATCAGGCAGAAGGCGCCGATGAGCGTCATTATAGCGATAAAGAGATCTTCCGGTCCGTGATGGGCGACCTCCCCGATTTCTTCGAGATCCTTGGTCAGTCTGGCAACCAAATGTCCGGTTTTTTGATTGTCGAAGAATCCGAATGAGAGTTTCTGCAGGTGGTCGAATGCCTTGCGACGCATCTCGGTTTCGATTTTGATGCCGAGCATGTGACCCCAATAGGTCACAATGACTTGCAGAATGGCATTGAAGACATAAATCGCAAGCAACCCAACGGCAGCCAGAGCAATAATGCCGAGCTGGCCAGTAGGCAGAAGCCTATCGATGAACAGAGTCACGGCAATCGGAAAGGCCAGTTCCAAAAGACCGGCTGCCACGGCGCTCGAAAAGTCCAGCACGAACAACCCGCGATGCGGGCGGTAATATGTGCCGAAGCGCTTCAACAAATCCGCCATGGCATGGCTCCTTCCATTCACAATTAGTAGGGTGCCTAGCGCATTCCTATCGTGAGTGGAAGGCTATTATGACTTCTTGGGTCAGCATTCTTTGGGAAATGGCCTTTTCGGCCTACCCAGCCATAAAACCAACCGCATCCTTGTGCCAGTAACCAGCGACGAGCGTTTCCTCGCGGCTTTTACCCAACGTCTGACGCCAATGCTGGCGAACAATCTTAGCCTGATCAGCCTCACCCGCAAACCAGCCGAAACTGTCTGGTCCTTCGGGCCACTCAGCTTCGCACAAAATTTGCGTCAGCGTTTCGCCCGCACGCTTTTGATCCGCATCGATAACCCAATCGACGGAAATGCCCTTTGGATGCTGCAGAGGCTGAACGTCTTTTTCGCTATCGACGGCAATGATGACGCGACCTGTTACGTCTGAGGAAAACTCTTCAAGCATACGACCAATAGCAGGCAAGCCAGTTGCGTCTGCACCCATGAGATAGCGGCTTGCACGGCGCAATGGACGTCCGACTGGCCCCATCAGACCAACCGTATCGCCAATCTTCGCACATTTCGCCCATTTGCAGGCCAGGCCTTCTATTTCATGGAGATAGAAGTCGATTTCAAGCCACCCTGCGTCAATATCAAGAGCCCGGATTGTATAAGCGCGCGAAGCGGGTCTGCGTTGTTCATCAGGCCAGAATGGCAAGCCATTTGGCCCCATGATGGGCCAGATCGGCTGTGGCACTTCTTCTGTGGGAAGCAGCAGACGAATATGCATCGCCCCAAAGAGGGAAAAGCGTTTCAAGTCCTCACCAGCTAGCCGCACGCGCAGCATATGCGGCGTCAACAGACTTGTAGAAATTACCCGCATCAACCGGAACTGCGGCAAAACCTGTTCACCAGCACGGTCGCCTTGCCAAACGATCTCCGGCGCTTCTTCCTTGGTGTAGAGTTTTATGGCAACGGCTGCGAGATCTTTAAGGCGATGCAGACCGATGTCTTCGTCTGCAAGCAAGGAAACGCGATAGCCGCTATCAGCGGCATCAATCTCGATCCGACCGAATTCATAAGTGAACTCGTGGCGGCTTTCGTGACTGTTATATTGCGCCTGATAAGAGTTGAGCCGATCAATGATGTTCGGCAGATAGGCTTCGCCTTTCAGAAGGCGAATATGGGAATGGCTTGTCAGCTTGGAGGTCAGTTCTGATGACATCTTGGACACGGCTTTTCTCAATCTATGTTTTCAGGAATCTCACTATCATAAACTTGAGTATTCAAGAAAACTTTTATCGTTCAGGTGAGTGATTTGCAGACGAAGCAATTTTTAGCCTCGCCTGCCCCATGATCAGCCGCCAATGCGACCTGTGATAGCGATCTTGAAGGTTCGACCCTTGGCCTGCTCAATATCCGTACTCGTGGCCCAACCAGTCTGGGCGTCGGTATAGGCTTTGTTGAAGAGGTTATCGACGCCGAAGTCGAGCTTCACATTGTCGGTGACTTGCCAGTTGGCAAAGGCATTAACGAGATCGACACGCGGGTAAACCTTGACGCCACCTGTTGTCAGTGCGCGATTGACCTTGCCGACGCTCTGATATTCGACACCATAAACGAGCTTCTCTTCAAATGCCTTGAGGCCAAGCGTTGCACTGAAATTGTTGAGCGGCGTGTTGCTCAGGCTTTCTCCTTTGTAAACGCCGTCTTTCATTTCGGCATCCGTGTAAGAAGCAGCCAGGTTCACATAGCCCCACCAATTGTCATAAGTGCCTTCCAGCTCAATACCCTGCAAGCGTGCAGCGCCGACGTTTTCAGATGTTGTTACGTTCCCGGTTTTCACAGTGTTGATGTAGTTCTTGACGTCTGTATGGAACAGATTGAGCTTGGCACGAACCTGATCGCCTGCATCCAGAATACCGTCTTGGCGCAAGTTCACCCCAAATTCATAAGAGGTTGCGACTTCGGGCTTGAGAAGCAGATTTGGTTCATATCCCGAGCCATGTGCGCCGTTCTGCCTGAACATATCCTGCATATGAGGAACGCGATAACCTTGGGAATAGAGACCGTAAAACTGAACGCCGTCCCATGGTGTTACACCGACGCTGAAGCGTGGTGAAACGCGATTGCCGTCGACGTTGACATCTTCCGAGGGCAGAACATTCGTCGCCTTGGTCGTGCCATCGAGGCGGTATCCGTCATAACGCAGAGCGCCAATCAGTTCGAGCCACTTTTGATAATCGCCCTGCCACTGAATAACGCCGCCATAGGCCTGCTGTTCACCATTGCCGAAGTTGTCGGTGTCGGATTCACCACGCATCTTATAGTAATCCACGCCATAGGTGAGCGTATGGCTCATAGCGCCGGTTTCAAAACGTGAGCTGTTGTAAGCGCGGAAGCCTGCCGTCGAGACATCATAATAACGCGTCTTGCCGATATTGGCTTTCGGCCAGACCTGATATTGATCGTTATCCGTATCACTGTAATAGGCGTTGACCGACAGATCCCATAATGGGTTGTTGTCCGGCTTATAAGTGTAATTACCCGTGTAAGTGCTGACGATGGTTTCGGCATTATAACGCGATAGCGTGCTCGAAGTGGAACCACTGCTGCCGGTCATGATGTCATTATATTTTTGACGCTGGAAACCGAGCTTTATTTCATGCCCATCTGCAGGACGGATCGTGATCTTGCCAAGACCGCTGACAACGCGCTCGCCAGTCCAGCGCACGACATCGCCGTCACCATTCTTATAGGCGTCACTGTCGCGATAGTTGATATTACCGATGACATCGAAACTCGGGTTGAAGCGATAGGCGCCGACGGTGCTGGTCATCCAGCCATTGCCGTTGCTTTCATAGCGTAGTTTTTCGCTCAGCGCCCATGTTTCATCATCGCGCAGGAAATCGCCTGCATCCTTGGTTTCGAAAGCAACGAGACCGCCAATGCCACCAGAACCATAGGCATTGGATACCGGTCCTCGAATGACCGTTACCTGCTTTAGCATTTCAGGGTCGATATAGAATGAACCCGAGCCATGCCCAACGCGCCAATAGTCCTGACGAGCACCGTCTATCGTTACCGCAACCCGGCCATATTCCTGAAGGCCGCGAATATTAATGGATGTTGCAGGATCATCGCCATTCAGAGATGCGTGTACGCCCGGTGTCGAACGGAAAAGGTCGGCCGGTGTTGTTGCCTGAATACGATCGAGCTGCTGTTGTGTAATGACACTGGTCGAAGCCATTGCATCAATCGCAGCCTGGTTCTGGATTGTCGGCGAAATAGTGATGGTGTCTAGCTGAAGAGCTTGCTCCTTCTTTTGAGCTGGCTGGGCCTCGTCCGTCGCCTTCTGATTCTGAACTGTCGCGTTTTGTCCCAGATTTTGTCCAAAAGCAGGCATCGCTGCCAACAAACTCAAACCAATTGCCCCGCTTAAAATCGTTGTTTCCAACAGATAACCGCCGCGCTTCGACTTCATTTTCATTGCAACCCCCGTATTGGCTTTCACCGTCATGCCATTAAGATGATAAAAAGACTCATATTAATTGGGAGGCTATATTAATCCTGATTTAATGAGTCAACTTTAATTATATGTTGGCGGCCATGGCTATGCGTACGGTTGTGAAATGTGAAGCATTGCAGCGCTTTAATCGATTAAAGAATTTAACACCTTCACGACCAATTAAAGTTAAGACGTGAGTCTTGGGTGTGTAATTTTTTACAGGGTTATTAAAAAATTTCTTATTACATGATGATTGATGAAGAGGCTGCTGTTACAGCTTGATGGCTTTTTAGTAATGCTGGTTTTACATGCAATAATTTCAGTAATTTCTGAAAATTGAGATTAGATATTAAGGGGTTGCTTTTTGATTATGTGCCGTTATTGTCGGCTCCACTTGGAGGAGGATAGAGCCGCCCCAGCGCGTATATCGCTGCGGGGCGGTTTCTTTTTTTAGCTATTCGTAAATGCATAACAGCATTGCAGCATCGCCTCTTGTAAGTGGCAAGCCCCGCACCTATTTTGGGCTTGTTCAGTTTCACTCCTCCTCCCAGAAACTGAACCCGAAGCGCGGCACTCCTCCTCCCAGTCGCGCTTTTCAGATCAGCCCGCTGCACACTCCTCCTCCCAGTGCAGCGGGCGTTCTTGCTTTTAAGCCCAGCACTGTGTGAGTTTTTAATCAGAGCCTGTTTGAGGAGGGATTTCTGTGTTCTGCTCTTGAGCCAGAAGCGACCAGGCAGCAATGAACATTGCTGCAATCATCGGTCCGACGACAAATCCATTGATCCCTACCAGGGAAATGCCGCCGATCGTCGAGATAAGCACGACAAAATCGGGCATACGCGTGCCTTTGCCAACCAATGGCGGACGCAAGAGATTATCGATCAGGCCAATTATCAAAACACCAACCAGTATCAAGATGATTGTCTGGACCCACATACCGTTGACGGCAAACCATATGGCTGCAGGTCCCCACACAAGGGAAGCCCCGACAACTGGGAGCAGCGAGAAGATCGTCATCATCACACCCCACAGCAATGCGGCCTCGATACCAAGAAGCCAAAACGTGACACCGCCAATCGTTCCCTGAACGAGTGCGATAATAATGTTACCTTTGACGGTGGCACGAATGACGGCGGCAAACTTCTCTACAAACTGGTTCTTGTAATCTTCGCTGAGAGGGATTGCCTGACGGATCTTCTCACCCAATTCCGCTCCATCGCGGAACAAGAAGAACAGCAGGTAGATCATAATGCCAAAGCTGATGAAAAACTGCAGCGTGTTTTGACCGAAACTTACAAGGCGGCTCGCAAAAATCTGACTGCCTTGAAGAATACCGCCGGTAATACGCGTGCGCCATTCTGCGAAAGTGCCAAGCTCAAAGCGAACCATCCATTCTTCCAGTGTATCGGGAAGCGCCGCCAATATGCGTGTAATATAGCTGTTTAGGTCAAATTCACGCGTACTCAGCCGCTGATAGACGGAGTTTCCCTCCTGAACGAGCGATCCAAAAATCAGCAATGTCGGGATGATGACAAGGCAAATGCACATAAGTACCGACAGAAAAGCTGCGATGTTCCTGCGACCACGCAACAGTCGAACAAGGCGTTGCTGCACCGGAAAAAAGATAAGTGCGAGGATTACCCCCCAAAGAACAGCTGAATAATATGGAATGAGCAGCCATGCGAAGGCTATAGTGACCAGAGCTAGAAGAATGTAGAAACTTGCGCGCTGGACGGACATGGCATCTCTTTTGACTGAATACGGGTGGCAAACGTGACCGCTATTCGGTTTTCATTCAATAGCTATTACGACGTTCAGTGAGCAAAACTGATTGAACTTTGGTTAAGTCGACGACTCATCGATGCCTTTTAGATATCAAGTGCGTCGGCATTTTTATAGCATCACACGCCTGTTAGGTTTTACTGTTCTGCACGCAGAAGTCAGCGTAAGTCTTTAAAAACAAACTATTTGATCTATTACTAATATCCATTGTAGCCACCCTGCCCCTGTATTGTTTATGATGAGAATTAATATTGTTGACAATTTTTCAGATGTGGCGTTCAATTCCTCATGCTCTTCTCCATCAAACGAGAGAGGAGTGCTTTAAACAAGGGGAATAAAGATGTTTAACAGACGCGCAGTTATCAAAACTGCGGCGCTGGGCGCTGTTTCAATTTTTGCGCTCATGTCCGCCAATGCCTCCCAAGCAGCAGACAAAGAACTCAAAATAGGTTTTGTCGGTGTAACCAGTGGCCCTGCTGCATCTTGGGGCACTTCCAACGTCCGCTCAATGCAGGTACGTGCCGACTGGCTCAACGAACTGGGTGGCGTGAAGATCGGCGACGACACCTACAAGATCAAGATCGTAACATTTGACGATCAGAAAGACCCCAAGCGCGCAATTGCGGGCATGGAAAAGATGGCCCAGGAAGGCGTCCACTATGTGGTCGGCCCGAATGTGGATGATGGTGCGGCGGCTGTTCGTCCTGTGGCTGAATCCAAAGGGATCATCTACTTTCCTTATTCCTTCCCGAAAGAACTTTACACACCACCGGCATCCAATGCCGTTCTTGGCATGATTGCCAATTATCAGTCCGGGCCGGCAATTTATAAATATCTCAAAGAAAACAAAGGCGTGAAGCGGGTTGCGTTCGTGGCGGCCAATGAGTCCGATCCACTGAGCCAGCGCGATAGCGGTATTGAAGCTGCAAAGGCACTTGGCCTTGAAGTGATTTCAACAAGCGATGCTTATCAGAACGATACTCGCGATTTCACGCCGGTCCTGACGCCGATTGTCATGCAGAAGCCCGATCTGCTCGTTCTTTCTGGTGTCGCACCGGGTAACGCTCCGCTTTTGATCCGTGCTGCACGCGAACTGGGTTATGAAGGTTTCATTTCCACCGAAACCGCACAGGACGCCAAGGTTCTTGAAGAAGGTGCAGGCGAGCTGGCAAACGGCTTTATTTCCGTCGGCGGTGCATCCACGCCTGAGATTGCTTCTGACACGATGAAAGAATTCGTTGATCGTTATACAAAGGCCTATGGCGAGTATAACGATGAGTCCAATACCAAGGTTTATGCGCTCGATTACATCGTCGAAACGATGAAGGTTAATCCAGCAGCAATCGATAATGTCGAAGAATTCAAGAAGACCATGGATACGTTCTCAGCACCAAATCCTTTTGTGAAGGGTGACGATGCAAAGCTGACCTATGTCGGAATGACTTCATTTGGACAGAAGCGCCAGATTGGTATTCCTATGGTGGTCACGGAGTATAAGGACGGCAAGTTCGAAACGCTGTTTGTGGCTCAGGTCGACTAATCGATCGCAATGACTGAATAGCCTGACGTGGCGGATTTGAACGCGCGTCAGGCCTCCCAACCTTAAAGAACTGTCGAGGAGACTTTGGCATCGCCCTGTCTCCACAGGGGGAGTCTGCCTTCATGGAACAAATTATAGCCAATGGGCTGTATCTCGGTGCGCAATATGCACTGATCGCGCTGGGTTTAACGCTGATCTTTGCACTGATGAACGTCCTTAACTTCGCGCACGGCCAAATGTATGTGCTCGGCGGTTTTGTCACTTACACGGTTTATGGCCAGCTAGGATTGCCGTTTGTTGTGGCTTTGCTAGCTTCTGCGGTGACACTGATGATCGTTGGGGCGCTAATCGAAAAGCTTTTGTTCAGGCCTGTTATCAAGCGAAGTCTGCGCGATGAAAGTACGATGCTGCTTGCGGCGGCGGTGGCATTCTTTCTCGATGCAATCATTCTGCTTCTGTTTGGTGAAAAACAGCGTGGCGTGCCGAAGATCGTAAACGGTGTTTACGTATCCGACTGGCTGATCATGCCTTATGACCGCATGTTGATCGGTGCACTTGCCGTGATCTTCATCGCTTCCTTTGTTCTTTTCATGCAATTCACGAAACCCGGTCGCGCCATGCGCGCGCTCGCTCAGGATCGCGTTGCGGCGCAATTGATGGGCGTGAATGTCGACCGTTATTCCATGATCGGCTTCGCATTGGGGGCAATGCTGGCAGGCTTGGTCGGTGGCTTGTTGGTTGCCATTACCGGTGTCAACTCTGGCATTGGTGGAGCAATTTCCATCAAAGCGTTCATGATGGTGATGATTGGTGGTGCAGGCGTGGTCAGCGGAGCAATTGCCGGTGGTTTTATCCTTGGTATGCTTGAATCCGTCGGTCTTACAATCCTGCGTCCATATGGCGATATCACCTATCTCGTCATCTTTGCCGGGTTGATGGTCTTCCTCAGCCTTCGCCCGAATGGGCTTATGGGCAAACCTTGGGGCTGATGGGGGCGAACATGACAAAGACAACAAAGATCCTTGGCGTCATTGCCTTCCTCGCACTGGTGCTGATCGGTATTCCACTCCTGATCGAAGTCACAGGCCGCAATGACCTTTATTATACTCTCACCTCTGTTGCCCTGCTATCTATCGTCAGCGGTGGTGTCTGGCTCACATTCTACATTGGCCGGATCAACATCGGTCAAGGCGCGTATGCATTGATGGGTGGCTATGTGTCGGCCATTTTGATGGTTAAATATGGTGTTTCATTCTGGTTGACACTACCCTTGGCTGGTCTGTTCTGCGCGTTCGCAAGTATTCTTATCGGCATTCCTATCCTGCGGCTTCGCGGCGTCTATTTTGCGATGGTTACGCTGGTGTTGACCGAAGTTGCACGACTGCTGGCAATGGCTCTACCCATTACCAACGGCGCAAAGGGTATGGTCAGTATTCCGATGCCAGGCGGTATATCGATCTTTGGGTTCACCATTCTGCCTGACTTCGCAACCCTGCAAAATCCGCGCGCGGCTTTCTACTTTGTCTCGGTTGTGTTGATGGTTCTGTGTTTTGCTGGCCTCTATCGGCTGATCCATTCGCGGATTGGTGGCCTTTGCCAATCATTGCAACAGAATGAAGAACTCGCCTCCTCTATCGGCGTCAACATCACCTATCTCAGAGTATTGGCTTATGCCATTTCATCCTTCCTTGGTGGGATCGGCGGTGCGATGTTCGTTGCAATCTCGCAGTCGATTTACCCTTCGAGCTTCACGGTTACCGACTCTGTAAACTTCATGCTCAACTGCTTCCTTGGTGGCCTTGGTTATGTTTTCGGACCAATCATTGGCACTTTCGTTCTCTATTTCGGTTGGGACTTCCTGTTCCAAACCGGCAAATTCCAGCTCCTCATCTTCTCGAGCTTGTTGATTATTCTGATGCTGTTCCTGCCTAACGGACTGCTCAGCCTTCGACTGTCCGGCAAGAAAGGAACGAAATCATGAGTGCGCTTCTCGAAGTCAAAAGCCTGACCAAACGTTTCGGCGGGCTGGTCGCGGTCAATGATGTTTCATTTTCAGTCAAGGAAAAGGAAATTCTCTCGGTAATCGGGCCGAATGGTGCGGGCAAATCGACACTTTTCAAGTTGATTGCATCCTTCATTACGCCCACGACCGGTGAAGTTCTGTTTGGCGGTCAACGTATATCTGGCCTCGCTCCGCATATAGTCGCCCGAAAAGGTGTGGTGCGGACGTTTCAGGAAACTACGATCTTCAAGGGCATGACGGTGCGTGAGAACGTTATTGTCGCGCATCATCTGCGCGCGAAGGCCAGCTTTCTGGGTTGCTATATCGGGACTGGCCTGGCGCGTCAGGATCAGGAAGAGTTTGGCCGTTCGGCTGATGAAATCCTCGACTTTCTGGGGCTTGGGCATCAACGCAATGAAGTCGCGCAAAACCTTCCACATGGTCACTTGCGAGCGCTCGGCATCGCCATCGGGCTTGCAACTGAACCCAAAATTCTTCTGCTTGATGAGCCTTTTGCGGGCATGAACCATGACGAAACAGTCAAGGCGGTGGAAATGGTCCGAGCCGTTCGGGATCGTGGCGTCACTGTTCTTCTCGTTGAACACGACATGCCGGCCGTCATGAATATTTCTGATCGAATTGTCGTGATTAACTTCGGTCAGAAGATCGCAGAAGGCACGCCTAAGGAAATTCAGGAAAACGAGAAAGTCATCGAAGCCTATCTCGGCGCAGAAGATGAAACGATTGGATACTGATCATGACAGAGCTTCTGAAAGTCACTGATGCCGAACTCTATTATGATCATGTTTATGCCCTTAAAGGCGTGTCGCTAACAGTCAACGAGGGAGAGACAGTTGCGTTGATTGGTGCAAACGGGGCGGGAAAATCCTCGATTTTGAGGGCGATTACCGGGTTGAACAAGCTTCGTAAGGGCGAAATCCATTTCGAAGGCCGTCGACTTGACGGCACACGCTCGGACGCCATTGTCGAAATGGGCATTGCCATGGTGCCAGAAGGACGACGCGTATTTCCGTATATGAGCGTGCGCGATAATCTTCTGATGGGTGCTTTTACCCGCTCAAGCAAAGCTGAGATTGCCAATACGCTCGAAATGGTTATGGGGCGCTTTCCTCGTCTGAAAGAGCGTTACTCTCAAGCAGCGGGTACCATGAGTGGTGGTGAGCAGCAGATGCTTGTCATTGGGCGTGCGCTGATGGCTAAGCCGAAACTGTTACTTCTTGATGAGCCGTCGCTGGGCGTCGCACCCAAGCTTGTGCAGGACATTGCCCGCTCCATCGTTGCAATTAATCGCGACGAAAAGGTGAGCGTTCTGCTTGTCGAACAAAATTCTCGTATGGCACTTCGTATCTCTCAACGAGCCTATGCTCTCACGACTGGCAAGATTGTACTCTCTGGAAATGCAGAAGAGCTCATTTCGGACGATCGCGTCAAAAAACTCTATCTGGGCGGCGAAATTTAGTCGTTGACCAGATCAGCAGCTGTGTCATGGGGGCAAGGCACAGCTGCTAGAATTCAGCTTCAAGCCGGTTCAATGCTTGGGGTAATTGCGAAACCTGATAGCTGGGTTTCCTTTTTAAAATAATAACTTGAAGCGCGACAAGGCCATTCAAAACGCAGCGCGCTTCAAGCCATCAACAACGATAAAAAACGATGGTTTGAGGAAATGGACATACTTGTCGTCAACCCGAATACGACTTCTTCTATGACGAAGAAAATTGGTGAAGCCGCACGAAGCATTGCGCTAGCCAATACAAATATTATTGCCGTTAATCCCAAGGACGGTCCGCCTAGCATTGAAGGTTATTTCGATGAGGTTTTTGCAATTCCAGGAATGATTGGTGAAATGCAGAAACATGCTAATGCGGACGCCTGCATCATAGCCTGTTTCGATGATACCGGTCTTGATGCGGCGCGTTGCGCGGGAACAATGCCTGTCATCGGTATTGGAGAGGCTGCCTTTCATATGGCGAGCCTAATCTCGGGGAAATTCAGTGTGGTAACGACCCTCTCCCGCTCTGTTCCGGCAATTGAGCATAATCTCGTGCGTTACGGCTTGGCGACGCGTTGCGCGCGTGTTCGCGCAAGTGATGTCGCGGTGTTGGAGCTTGAAGTGCCGGGCTCAGACGCGCGAAAGCGAATTTCTGAAGAGATTGCGCGTGCAATCCGTGACGATCATGCAGAGGCAATTGTTCTTGGCTGTGCGGGAATGGCTGATCTTGCTGCATCTTTGTCGGAAGAACATGGTTTGCCAGTGATCGACGGTGTGACTGCTGCAGTAAAGCTCTGTGAAGGCCTGGTGAGTTTAGGCTTGAAAACGTCGAAACGTGGTGGATATCTGCCGCCAAGAACCAAGGCGTTTCAAGGAATTTTTGAACCTTATTCACCCGGAAGGTGAATGGAACTGGCTTCAGAAGTGGATATGCAACTTTTAAACTCTATTTTTTAGATCAAATCGCGGCGTTTGTTGACACTCGATAAGCCGGGTTCGATATGTAAGTGAGTGAACTCAAAAGTAATGTGGTCGCGGTCGTTGATCAATCCGCGCAGTTTCTATCCGGATGCAAATGAACTTTCTTGACACTCAACCAACAGACCATAGCGAGACCGGAACCAGTAACGGAGCCACCCGCTGGCATCCGGTTTATCAGGGCCTGCGGGATGCTGTTGTCGGCCATCAATTGCTGCCGGGAACCAAGTTGCCAGAGGATGAGCTGGCAACGATCTATTCTGTGAGCCGTGCGGTTGTGCGTTCAGCCTTGCAGGCACTCGCCCATGATCGTCTCGTTCGGCTTGAACCCAATCGTGGCGCCTTTGTCGCTGAGCCTTCACGCGAAGAAGCGCGTGAGGTCTTTGAAGCGCGGACGCTGATCGAGCCGGAAGTTGCTGCTATTGCCGCAAAAGTCGCAACCGCCGAGGATATCGCCAAGCTCCGCAAGCATTTGCATGACGAGCACGAAGCACTTCATGCTGGGCGGGACAGCGACGCCATCAGATTATCGGCTCGCTTCCATCTCGATCTTGCTGAGATTGCGGGACATTCTATCCTGGCGGGTTTTGTGGCTGAGCTTTTACCACGGTCTTCACTGATTATTGCTCTGTACTGGCAACGTCGGGAAACGACCTGTGAAAGCCATGCGCATAATGCGCTCGTTGATGCGATAGAACAACATAGATCCGATGAGGCATCTGCCTTGATGAAAACGCACATTCTGGACCTTCTGACGGGTCTCAATCTTGACCGAACTGAGAAAGAACAGAAGCGTCTTTCTGACATTCTTCGCTAATTAAGAAAGGCTGATCTTTGATCAGCCTTTTTATTAGATTTAGCGCGGAAAGCGCTGATTTTCTTCAAGAACATTCAAATCCATATGATTGCGCATATAGCGTTCTGATGCCTTCTGTAGAGGTTGGTAGTCCCAAGGATAGTAAGCGCCGTTGCGAAGAGCAGGATAAACTACATGGCGCCGCGCCTGACTGGCTCGCACCTGGCTATCATACAATTCAAGGTCCCAACGCTTCTCGGCCGCATCGACAAGGCGTTCAAGCACGTCTTTATGTTTTGCGGAAGTAGCCAGATTTTCCAACTCATCAGGATCACTTGCAAGATTGAACAGCTGAGGTGGATCGACCTTGCAGAAATTTAGCTTCCAGTCCCCTTCCCGAAGAGAAACCATCGGCGCGACCGTACCCTCGGCTGCATATTCCATAGGAACTGCACCTCTTGAACTAGCACCGGATACGACATCGATAAGCGAAACGCCGTCGGTCCATGGCATGATGCCGTGCAGGTCGATACCTGCGAGGTCGGACAAAGTTGGCAAAACATCAAGGGTCGATACTGCCTGGTCGACTAAACCCGGTTTTAGCCGGGGTGCTGCGATCATCAACGGCACGCGCGCTGAGCCTTCAAAGAAGTTCATTTTGAACCAAATACCGCGCTCACCGAGCATATCACCATGATCGGATGTGAAGACGATCAATGTATTGTCGCTCATCCCACATCGCTCTATTACATCGAGCAGATTGCCAATCTTCTCATCTACATAGGAGATATTAGCAAAATAGGCCTGGCGGGCAGCCCTTACCTGCTCGCGCGTGAGATCATAGTCTTCAGCCTTGCAAGCGCGCAGCAGGCGCTCACTGTGGGAATCGATTTCGCCTTCAGATAAAGGTCCGATCTTCGGATCAAGCTCTGGAATATCTGCGTAGAGATCATAGAACCGCTTGCGTGCCACATAAGGATCGTGCGGGTGGGTGAAACTTACAGTCAGGCACCATGGGCGGTCATCGTGACCGCGAGCAAGGTCATAAAGCTTCGCTTCGGCTTGATAAGCAACCTCGTCATCATATTCGAGCTGATTGGTAATTTCGGCAGAGCCGGCTCCCGTGATCGACCCGAGATTATGATACCACCAGTCAATACGCTCACCCGGCTTACGGTAATCTGGCGTCCAGCCGAAATCGGCAGGATAAATATCTGTCGTCAGGCGTTGTTCAAAACCATGCAGCTGGTCCGGTCCGACAAAATGCATCTTGCCAGATAATGCTGTCTGGTAACCTGCATTGCGCAAGTGATGCGCATAGGTGGGTATTTCTGACGAAAACTCAGCAGCATTGTCATAGACGCCTGTTCGGGAAGGCAACTGTCCTGACATGAAGGATGCGCGTGCCGGTGCGCAGAGTGGGCTTGCGGTATAGCAATTTGCAAAGCGTGCCGAGCGCTCAGCTAGTTTGCGCAAGTTTGGCGTGTGCAGGAAATCAGCAGGCCCGTCGGGGAAGAACGTTCCGTTCAACTGATCGACCATCAGAACGAGGATATTCGGCTTTTTCATTTGGCTAAGACCATAAATGGAAAGAAATCAAAATGCAGAATGGCGGGCGTCGAGAACGCCCGCCTAAAAGCATGTTCAGTGCAGGTTATAGACCGAGTTTGGCTTTTACAGCTGCGGCACCGGGCTCACCTTTGAAGGTCGTCATGCCTTCCAGCCACTTGTCGATATGTTCTGGGTTGGCTTTCAACCAAGCAGTAGCTGCAGCTGGACCTTCAGCTCCTTCGTTCAGGATTTTGTCCATTAATTCATTCTCGATATCGACTGTGAAGACGAGCTTTTTGAAGAAGTTCGCAGCATTCGGACATTGTTGAGCCCAACCGGTACGCGAAAGCGTATAAACTTCTGCGCCACCATAGTTGGGGCCGAAATAATCGTCACCGCCCGACAGATATTCAATATTGAGTTTGGTGTTCATTGGATGTGGTGCCCAAGCAAGGAAGACCACCCACTGCTTGTCTTTATTTCGACGATCGACCTGCGCAAGCATGGCCTGCTCACTCGATTCCACAATATTCCAGCCATCCAGCTTGAATTTCTTATCCTCAATGATTTTTTGGATATTCTGGTTTGCCGGAGCGCCTGGCTCAATACCGTAAATCTCCTTGCCAAATTTGTCAGCATGGGCTGACAGGTCGGCAAAGTCTTTTACGCCCTCTTTCGCTACATAATCCGGCACAGCAAGAGTGAATTTGGCGCCTTCAAGGTTTTTGACCAGAACTTCAGCAGCCTTTGCTTTATCGAGATCGTCACGGAACTTCTGCTGCGCTGGCATCCAGTTGCCGAGGAATACATCGATGTTACTGGTCTTGAGGGCTTCATATCCAATTGGTACCGACATGGTTTTCACATCGGCTTTATAGCCCAGCCCATCCAGCAGCACGCTTGCGATGGCGTTTGTGGATGTAATGTCGGTCCAGCCTGGATCGGAAAGGCGGATAGTTTCACATGCAGCAGGATCTGCTGCAGCAGCCGCGCCCGTGAGCCCCGTGAACGCTGCCAATGCTAATGCCGTCAATTTGAGATAGCGCATTCTTTTCCCCTGTTTGGCTTTAACGAAACCTGTTCGGTAAAATCAAATTTCGTTATGTCTTGCATTCTGGCTTTAAGGAAAACATCTTTAAGGATAAGGGAAAAGACATTCATTTTTTATTGCAGATATAAAGGTTATTTATGGTTTCTCCATCTTGGGATCTTGGCAGTCTTGGTGTTTTTGAAGCGGTGGGGCGGTTGGAAAATCTGACCCTTGCAGCGCGTGAACTGGGGATGACGCAACCTGCCGTTAGCTATCAAATAAAACGCATGGAGGAACGTCTGGGCGTCTCACTCTTCGCCAGACGGGCGCGCGGCGTCGAAATCTTGCCCGAAGGACGCATACTTTATGAGGCCGTGCGGCAAGGGTTGAATGGAATCGACGAGGCTATCCAGCAGATCAAGCGTAAACAGCGCATGCCGGGGCTTAGGATTGCTACGGATTATGGCTTTGCTGCCTTCTGGTTGATGCCGCGTGTCGCAAATTTTCGGCCAAAGTATCCCGACGTTGATGTTCGCATTACAGCATCTTCGATGCTGCAGCCTCTCGATCACAGGGAGGCTGACATCGCCGTTCTGTTCGGATCGCGCGAGGATTTTCCCAAAGATGCTATCCCTTTTGTCGGGGAATCCGTTGTGCCGGTCTGCTCTCCCGGCTTTCTGGAACGAAATGGCCCATTTCCGAATGGAAAAGGCTTGAGTTCGACAGCACTTTTGCACCTCGATACTCTACAAGGTGATCGCTGGTACACTTGGCAGACCTGGCTTGACTCTATTAATGAGGAAATTGAGGACGGAAATTACGGTTTGGTGTTTAACACCTATAATTTGGTGCTCGAAGCAGCAATTGCCGAACAGGGCGTGGCTCTAGGCTGGGCCGGTCTGATTGATGGCGCGATCAAACGAGGGCAACTCGTTCCGGCTTGCGACGTCACCCTCAAGAGCAAGAAAGGCTATTGGCTAGTCTTTAATCCTGATATTTCCGCGGCCAGCAAGGCATTATGCATGGAATTACTCGAATCCGAGCCGAGCCTATAAGAATTTGAAGGCGAGACCTGAGATCAAAGCTTTGACGTAGCGTTGCTTTTGAAAATCGCCATTCAGCGAAATACGCTTTATGGCCGTTGGTCTCAACGCGTCAGAACGTTGGAGGACCGCTGGCTGTGTTGTGACCGCTACCTGAAAGCCAGCTTTTGCGACCATCTCGATTTCACGCTCTCCAACAGCGGAACACCAGCCGTATGGATAGGAAAACGATTTTGGCCGATAGCCCACAACGCGCTCTATTGCGGCTTGAGATGCCTCTATTTCATGTGTGAGGCGTTCTTCGCTTACGCGCCGAAGATTGACATGCGCGATCGTGTGTCCGCCGATATGAGCGAGCTGATCAGCAGCCAGTGCTTTGAGTTCGGTCTGATCCATGACCATGTCATTAACGATGGCTCGCGGATCAACATCGCATTGGCTAACGGCTAGATCATTGATCCGTCGGACAGCTTCGTCTTCATCGAAAGCGCGAACGAAAGCGGTTAATCGGTCAAAAGCCACATATTTTTGCGCGACCGACTTGGTGCATAGGGTCTCAAGCCCTCTACCAAAGTCGAAGCTAATCTCCGTTGTATTTCTCAAGAGTGCTTCCGTCGTTTCCCACCAGATTGTGTGGGTGCGATCGACAAAGCCCATTGTAGGAAAAACTGTGTAGGGAATTCCGAATTTGCGGAAGATCGGAGCAGCAATCTCAGCGTTGTTGCGATAGCCATCATCAAATGTGAAAGCTACAAATTTTCGATTATCCGACTCATTTGCAAGTAACGCGGGAAGATCGTGCAGATGAACAGGCACAAGACCCGCATCAAACGCAGTTTCGATTGTGTCTGTGAGAAACTCAGGTGTAACCGATAAAATGGAGTTTGGGCGAAACTCGTCAGTTTTATCCGCGCCGATATGATGCAAAGTAAAGATTACACCACGCCCACCGCTGGATGGGAACAACTTACCCAGACCGGAAAATGCAATTGCATCCAATCCTCTGCGGATTGCTGCATATCGCATATTTCGCATGAATGATTGCAATCGCACCATGTTTCAAAACATCCCCGGACACTGACATACGCTAAGACTGCACGAATGCAAGGTCTGTGTCGGAGGCCTGCGCTTCTTTGAACTCACGTTGCAACCAGTCCATGAAAACACGTACGCGTGGAGAAAGCTGCCTCTCTCGCCTATAGAGCAAAGATACCGGTGTCGGTTTTGGAGGAAAATCGGCTAGAACCTCAAGCAATTCGCCGGCTTCAAGCGATTTCTGTACGTGGTAAATGGGGACCTGAATAAGTCCCAGACCAAGACAAGCAGCTGATACGTAACTTTCAGCGGCATTAACTGACATTGGCGCGGGCGGGCTGAGTTCCACTACCCTGCCCGCGACGGTAAATTCAAGCGGGAGCAAACCGCCTGTCGATGTCGAATGAAAACCGACCATGTGATGGCCATTTGTTAGCTCGTCTGGATGTGAAGGCTTACCGTGACGCTCAACATAGGCCGGGGAAGCCAATGTGACCTCTTTCAACAAAGCGACACGACGAGCGATCATATCGCTGTCCTGCAGAACACCTGCCCTCAGAACACAATCGATGCCTTCGCGAACAAGATCGACATAGCGATCACCTTCGCTCATATAAATTTCGATATCGGGGTATGTTTGAAAGAAACGTGGCAATGCAGGCATAAGGAAATGCCGGGCTAATGTTCCATGCACATCGATACGCAATAGACCCTTAGGCTTTGCACCAGCAAACGCACCCTCCGCGTCTTCCAGTTCTTCAAGGATAGAAATGCAGCGGCGGTAATAGGCCTCACCGTCGAGCGTTGGACTGACGTGGCGCGTCGTTCGCTGTAGAAGACATACACCCAGACGTTTCTCCAGCTGCTTGATTGCATCTGTTACGGTTGAGCGCGGCAGGCCTAAATCTTCTGCTGCGAGCGTGAAACTGCGTCGTTCCGCGACACGGGTGAAAACCCGCATGGCATCAAATCGGTCCATAATACTATTCGCCATTTTCGGATAGTGATGCCGAATTATGGATGATTATCCGGCATTATAGAAGCGCTATGTTTCGTCTCAAAGGTGAAAAGTGCATTCTCAATGCGCTGCACTCGGATGAAATTTTTAAACACGCATCTTAAGGAAATTAGGCTCATGTCAGAAAACAAGGACAAAGTTGCAATCGTTACGGGCGCATCGCGTGGTATCGGGGCTGCTATCGCACGTCGGTTAGCTTCTGATGGCTTTACCGTAATCGTCAATTATGCTGGTAACAAAAATGCTGCTGAAAAATTAGTCGCAGAAATCATCCAGTCAGGCGGTCGGGCCGTCGCTCATCAAACAGACGTAAGCGATGCTGCGGCCGTTAAGCATATGTTTGAAAGTGCCGAATCCGCCTTTGGTGGAGTTGATGTGTTGGTCAACAATGCCGGTATCATGAAACTTGCTTCCGTAAAGGACGGTGATGACTCAGTCATTGATAGCCAGATTGCGATTAATCTGAAGGGCAGCATTTACACGATGAGAGAGGCTGCCCAGCGCTTGCGGGATGGTGGACGTATCGTCAACTTCTCAACAAGTGTGGTTGGTCTGAAGCTTGAAAACTATGGCGTTTATGCTGCAACCAAGGCTGCAGTCGAAACCCTCACAGGAATACTTGCCAAGGAATTGCGCGGTCGAAATATCACGGTGAACGCCGTTGCACCGGGACCGACGGCAACTGATTTGTTTTTAAATGGCAAATCTGACGAACTGATTGAGCGGATGGCAAAAATGAACCCGTTGGAGCGCCTTGGAACTCCGGAAGACATCGCATCTGCAGTGGCTTTTCTTGTCGGCGAAGATGGTCGCTGGATAAACGGACAGGTTCTGCGTGCCAATGGTGGCATGATCTAAGATAACAATGAGCGAGGAAGACCCATTCCTCGCTCATTCTGCATAGTCAGGATTTTTGGCCAACGGTATTCCAAAGTGGTTCTACAACTTTGGCCATAATAGTCACTATTGCTGAACCAAGAGCAAAGCCGAAGACACCATCAGCAAAGGCCGTGGCGAACCAGTTAACAGTTCCCGAGAAGCCGGCCGGCACGAACGCAGCCAGATTGCTGGCTGTTTCGGAAATCCATGCAAATGGCTGATGGACACCAAGTTCATGAAGGCCATGGATAAAGATATTGCCGCCCACCCATAACATTGCGGCTGTTCCAATTATGGTGAGAAGAAGCAGGAGCTTAGGTACGGCGCGGACTGTCCATCGGCCCAATGCGCGTGTCACCGAAAGCCGTCCTTTCCTAGCCATGAGGACGCCGAAATCATCAAGCTTTACGATGACGGCAACGACGCCATAGACCAAAACAGTGATCATAATGCCGACTACAATCAGCGTAAAAAGCTCGATCCAGATTGAATTGGTTTCGATCATGGAAAGCGCTAGTGTCATGATTTCAGCGGATAGGATGAGATCGGTCTTGATTGCACCTGCAACGCGCTTTTCCTCCAGCGCAGTTGGATCTTTCTCTTTTGAACCGCCATCCTCATGATGATCCTTACTTGGGAAAAGTTTGTGCCAGACTTTCTCCGCACCTTCGAAGCAAAGATAAGCGCCGCCGATCATTAAAAGCGCGGTAATTGCGATCGGCAAAAAATAATCCAGTGCCAAGAGTGCCGGAATAAGCAGGGCTTTATTTCGCAAACTGCCTATCGCGATTTTGCCTATCATTGGCAATTCGCGCGCAGCAGCTATCCCAACAACATAATTCGGTGTGACGGCAGCGTCGTCGATCAGGACGCCAATGGTTTTGCTGCCAGCTTTCGCAGCATTTGCGGAGATATCATCGACCGAAGCCGCAGCAATTTTTGCGATTGCTGCAACGTCATCCAGAAGGGCAAGAAAGCCGCTCATATAAAATTCTCCGCTTAACGCGTCAGTATCTGGGCGTCGTGCCTGCATATGTGACGGGGCGTGTCACGCGGCCTTACATTGCAGACTCGGGATTATTTGGGCAAGCAGTGCTTTCTTCCTCGTTCGTTGTTTTATAGCGTATTTGCCTACCCAGAATGAAATGCTGAAAATGCAAAAAGGCGGCTTATGCCGCCTTCAAGCTTAGAATATGTCGATTTTCCCGAAGCCTACCGAGCAGCGAGAATCCCTGCGATAAGGCCGGTTGCTGCTGTGATGAGCAGATATTGGTTATCAACCTTTACCCAATGCTGACCGCGACCTGGTTTGCGCAGGCCATAACGCTTGTAGTCGCGGATTTCCTGATGACGGCGCCAATCTCCATAGCGCTCACCGCGCGACCAGCGTTTGTGGCCCTGATCACGGCGATCATAGCGCTGGAATTCCTTGCCGTGTGACGGACGGGTTGGCTCAACACGATTATATCCCGGCTTGCGTGGCTGATGATAATCCTGAGCCTGAGCAAGTGGCGCGCCAACAAACGAAAGAGCAATGGCGGCGAGAACGGCTTTCTTAATCATGGGACACTCCTTTTGTGTTGAAACGAATTTATCGCCGCGGGAGTGAACACGAGATGAATAAAGAACTATGCAAACATTAAATAAAATCAATGTGATCAGAAACTAAAAAGGCGGCAATGAAGAGTATAAGCATCAATGCCACCTTTAAACTAAACGTCTCATCCTAATCATACCACATACAGCATCAGTGGAATGAGAACGAGAAACGCCGCAGCGATACCTGTTTCAATCTTCGAATAGAACAGCATAGCAATCTCCATTATAGTTAATGACAAATTAACAACGCGACTGCCGTGATTTGGTTCAATCGAGTAGGGAAATATCGCCAAATTTCCGAAAAGGATGGTTTGCGATAACACTGCTAACACCGGAAGCATCGAGAAACGTGTGCTCTCTAACGGCTAATTTCCGAATGAGCATAATTATGTGCGCCCGATTTTTCCGTAGTATTCAGATGTTCTATTTTGAATGGCTTATTAATAATCACGACGATAGCGAATATTGAAAATCTGTGATGCCGTTTCATTTATATCGTCGGGTGGTACAAGACCGATTTCCAAGTATTTCAAGCAAAAATTCGGTATAATAAGATAATTTCGCATTTTAATACTCAATCGGATTGCCCAAGAGCGGTTGGACGTAGTAATCAAACCGTTTTTTGTTAGACTTAAATATTGATACCCAATGCAGTAACAGCCATTTGCATCGCTTTCGAAATGGCTGAGAATTTTAATGACTGCCAATTACGATAATCGTTGACCAGCGTTGCAGATATCCAGCAAGCGCCGCGATTGGCGGGCCGTTCCCATCCTATCAATCCCGCGTCTCGTGCACGCGCAAGAATTCTCGCAGTGTTGCTTTGGGACATGCGATAACGATTAGAAATGCCGTTTGATGTGACGTTCCCTACCCATATGCGATCTTCTGAAAACTCCCACGGTGCGCGCGATGCAACGTCGTGGAGAATGTTGTTTCCTGATTCCGCATGCGTAAAATTGGCAATGCTAGCTACTGGCCTGCACCAATCACTGTTGTGCAGAACTTCCCTCGTCATAATTGGTTGAACGTAGCTGAGAAGAGAAGGATAAGTGTTCATCAGCTCGACCCGGTTTCCATCATCTACCAGATCCAGCGCGATGAGATGCGTTATCACCCAAAAGCGGATCAATTCTTCTGTTTCAGGTTTGGCTCGGTAAAGCTGCTGTCGCTTATCTGACGTGGGTACAGCCTCAATCAGCTTATATTGGCGGGTCTCCTGAAGAAATGCCAGCGTGGTGTTTTTACTGGCGATAGGCGTCCCCTTTAGAAAATTGAGCAGGTTTGTGGGTGAAATCGGTGGATTTTCAGGATTGGTTGCGTGCTCGAAATGCACTGCGAATGTTGCCTGACTGAGCAGCCACTTTTGCATATCAGAAAGGTAACGCGCTTCGCGCGGCAACCTACCAGTGATGGCCAGAAGCTCCTTTGCTGTTGATGCAAGGCAATCACCAAAGCGTGGGATTTTGCATAATTCGTGTGGTTCGAAAGATCTTGGCAGTGAATGGGTAGTTCGACTGGATAACGCGGCTTCCATGATTGCATTCGCATCCGAATCTTGCAGGTTTTCCATGTTTCAAGGAGTAACACCTAAACAAGACACTCATATCATATACCGGTCTTAGCGCCATATTTAAGCAAGTCTTTTGGTTACTTTCCCTGCACTAAAAATCTTCAACATGCGCAAGAAGTGTGCTTACCTCCGCACCAGAAGCACAGGGCATGACATGGCAGATATTTCACATCCAGCAATTAGCACACGTAAGAAGAGGATTATTGTTTTCGATACTGAAACCACAGGCCTCCTGCCATATGACCGGATTATCACAATTGGTGCCGTGAGAATCGAAGGTGATGAGTTGCTAAATCAGCCGCTTTATCTGATTTTTGATCCTCGAAAAGACAGCTCACCGCAAGCTGAAGCGGTTCACGGTTTCGACAATTGGATGACGCGTTATCAGGATTTGTTTGCTGATCTGGCCAGATCTTTGCGTGATTGGTTTTCGTGGGCTGACGAAATCGTTGCCCATAATGCCGAGTTCGATATGCGCTACATTCAGCGCGAGTTTCGTAAGGCTGAAGTGGAAATGCTGACTCAGCCGGTTCATTGCACAATGGACGGCGCCCGGAAGCTCTGGAGAGGCAAATCTGCCAAATTGGATGATTGTCTTTCGAGAGTAGGTTTATCGCGTGTGGGGACCCGCCATGGCGCCCTGGAAGACGCTTACTTGACAGCGGCGCTTTATTTACACCAGCAAGGATCGCGAGCGGCGTTGCCAATCATCGATCCATTGCAGGTGCCAAAAAATCTTAAAGCCTATCCAGATCGCCCCTTTGGACACCTCCCCCGTCGCACGCCAAAGCGTCGACAGGGCATCTTATCCTCGTTCTAGTTACCGGATATGGAGGAACTGTATTCCTGCAATTGCTTCGTGCGGGCTTCAATCACGCTAGCTCGACAGCTGGGATAGCTAAGAACCTGTCCTTCCCTGCCCCAGTCACCATTTGCGTAAAAATTGCAGGACGATTCTTTGTAGCTATTCCAAAGTCGCTGTTCTGCCAGCAAATCGGTTTTGGTTTGTCCATCGGCTTGGCCATAAACTTTTTTCCAAGCTGTGTTTAGCTTGCCATCGGCGCGTTTCAGCCAGTCGCCGCCACACTGCGACCATGCGCTATTGCTGCCGTCGGATTGATTGATGCATTTGTCGTAGATTTTGTCTGCCAGTGCTGGTCCTGCAGATACAAAAATTATGGCGGCAAGAAGTGTTCTTTTCATAACATCTACCTAGTTGAGCCTGCCCCACTAATGGCGTGATCTGTGATCAAGTCAAGAATAGGAAAAAGCCCTGTCCGCAGATGAGCTGACAGGGCTTTTCGATGATTCAGAACTCACAAGCCTTTAGTTGTGAGATTCTCGCTTCTTTGGCCAGAAGTGACGGTTATCTCTACCGCGATAATGTCGGTCGGAGCGGTGGTGATGTCCGCCTCTCCAGTCACGGGATGGCCTGTCACGATGCCAACGGGGCGGAGGGGGCGCATGTCGGCGAACACGTACACAGCGGCCTCGACGGTCCGTTACGCGCCCTGGTCCGCAGCGATAATCAACATTATGGGTCAAACCCGTTTGGTTGGTTGGCTCCGGCATTGATACCGGTGCAGCATTTGCACCGAATGAAAACATTGCCATAGCGGCGGCCAGCGAAATCACAGAAAGCTTCATGTCTTCCTCCATTCACGAGACTTGACGATATTGGGGATAGTAATCAAAAAAACGAACGGAGCGTCATCACGTTCTGTTTTCAACCTACCGAAATCATTGATGGTTTTGATACTGCGCATCGATCTAGCGCTTTCGAAGCACAAGAAAATAGATAAGAATCACGACGATAAAGGGAACGCCAAAAAGCCACATCACACCGGCGGTCAGCATATTTCTCTCCTATAAGGACAGAGACTAAAATGCATGACGGCCAAACTGGTTCCGAACAATTAAAATGATTCACAAAGTCGGAAAAATCTTTTCCACTCCAACCTCAGAAAGAAGAATCTTTTATAATTGGAAAGGATTGTTAGCCTGATCTAGCTGCTCAATTCTGGAAGTTCTATCGTACGAGCAAGAAGTTTAATTTCTTAAATCACTTAGAAGTAAGTGGCTCCCCGGGCCGGATTCGAACCAGCGACCAACCGGTTAACAGCCGGTTGCTCTACCACTGAGCTACCGGGGAAGAGGTGCTCGTTGCGTCAGCGAGGTGGCGTATAGCAGGAGGATTTCTGATTTGCCAAGCCCTAATTTTGTTTTTTTTCAATTTTTTGCATTCTGATAATGAAACCCTATATTCTCTGGTACGTTTCCAACCGAAAAATTGCTGCCCCTAAGCTGTGAGAAAGACCGAGTGACCGAAGAATACGAACCTACACCACGAAAACGCGCAATTGTGATTCTTGGAAAGCGAATCCCAATGCCGCAATCAGTGCTCATGCGGCGAACACTCGGCGGTTCATTGGTCGTCGGCGGCGCATTAGGTTTTCTCCCAGTGCTCGGCTTCTGGATGTTGCCTCTGGGATTGATCGTACTTTCGCATGACTCACATCGTGTGCGGCGTTGGCGTCGAAAAAGCGAAATTCACATTTGGCGTAAATGGCTGAAACGAGGATCGACACCGACTGCTAGCTAGTCCGACCGCTCTTCAGTTCTGTTTCATGCTTTATCCGGTGGATTGCTTCTTTGGCGCGATCCTCGGCGTCGGATTTCGCCAGGCGTCAATTGACGGTACTTTCGCAACGCTGTCGTAAGATGTCTTTGGCTGGAGAAGCTTAACTGGGCAGCGATCGCATTGATCGGTATTTCCGTTTCTTTTAGCAATCGCTCCGCCTCATTCAGGCGCAAATTCATCAGATACTGATGAGGCGTCTGGCCAAAGCTTTCCCGAAAGCAGGTTGCAAAGTGACCGGCGGATATCCCAAGCGTTACCGCCATATCTGGAACGGAAAGTGGGCGGTTGAAATTCTCCGCCAGATAGGATTCGATTTGCCGGGTCGCATATGCGCTAAGGCCCACAAGACTGGGACCGGGCTTACCTACAAAGCCGTCACTACGTAACAGTATGTGAATCACTACGGAGTGTAGAGCGCTCAAATAGCTTTCGTCGCTGTCATGCGCGTCTCTTAAGCAGCCCACGACAAGCTGACTGATCTGCAAACACTGTTTGCTGGAAAAGCTAACGATCTCTCCGCGTGTTTTCACCGATTCTGCGCTTACCTTCGCAAGATCGCTTATAGAGTGGTTCGTTTCAGGAATAGTTACCAGTAGATACTCCACAGAATTTGGCCATGAAAACGTCATTTCCGTTTCGGCTGGGACAAAAAAATAGTCCCCGCGATGCAGTTCGCAGTAAGTTCGTGATTGTCTGTAACTTTCCACTTTAACTTGCGAACGGATTCGAGCAAAATTATTATCAGTGCATATTTCGACACACATCGTCTTACCCCTGGTTGCTGGACGCCATAAGAGAAAAAACTTTTGCCCAAGTTGCCTGGTTCTACCCAGTTCTTTTCCTCATTCTTATGGCTTTCTCCCTGAAAAATTTCGTATTTTCTCGACTTTTTTCTTTGTTGTAAGGCATTCTGTCCCACTCCAGAAAGATAAAAAATACTAATAATTCTGAGAAACGCGGCAGCGTTAATCCATCAAAATTGCGTTTGGGCACTCGGTGAAAATTCGTGCAACGAACGACACCGCAATCATCTCTGTTCTGAAACAGGAATTTACACGCAAAAAACAGAAATACTATTTATGCGTGTATGAAAGAATGGGTTAAATTTATATCTAACAATAATATTGCCCCATCTAATTGCAAATGATTTGCAAAAGCGCTTGAGATGGATATTCTTCTGCATTATGCAATTGCTAATTATTCGCATTAAGGAGATGGTGATGTATCGACCGATTAGAAGTGGTTTAGCAACAGCGCTCGTTGCTGGCTTTGCAATATTGGTGGCGTCCGGAACCACTTTTGCTGCAGAAAAATTCAAAGCTGTAACTACATTTACGGTTATTGCAGATATTGCCCGGAATGTTGCCGGTGATGCCGCCACTGTTGAATCGATCACCAAGCCCGGTGCCGAAATCCATGAGTATCAGCCAACACCCGGCGATCTTATCAAGGCGCAGGGTGCGGATCTCGTCCTCTGGAATGGGCTTAATCTCGAACTGTGGTTTGAAAAATTCTTCTCGCGACTTAAGAATGTTCCAAGCGCGGTGGTAAGTGACGGCGTTGTGCCTATGGGTATCACGGAAGGCCCTTATAGTGGCAAACCCAACCCGCATGCATGGATGTCGCCAACTTCGGCCCTCATCTATGTCGATAATATTCGTGATGCATTCGTCAAATATGACCCTGGTAATGCCGAAGCCTACAAAGCCAATGCTGAGAAGTATAAGGCCGAGATAAAGGCGACAATCGATCCCATCAGAGCCGAATTTACGGCTATACCAGCTGACAAGCGCTGGCTCGTTACCAGCGAAGGCGCGTTCTCCTATCTCGCTCGTGATTTCGATTTAAAGGAGCTTTACCTCTGGCCGATTAATGCGGACCAACAAGGCACGCCACAGCAGGTGCGTAAGGTGATTGATGCGGTTCGTGCAAATAACATCACGGCTGTTTTTTCTGAAAGTACGGTATCGGCAGCACCGGCAGAGCAGGTTGCGCGCGAAACCGGCGCGAAATACGGCGGTGTGCTGTATGTCGATTCTCTTTCCGAGGCTGACGGACCAGTGCCTACCTATATCGACCTTCTGAAAGTAACTTCGGACACGATCGCAAAAGGCCTCAAACAATGAACGTTCCGATAAATCGTCATTTTCAGGATCAGGCCGCGCTTAGAAATAGCGCGGCTGAAGGATTGAAGGTGAAAGACGCGACTGTGACCTATCGCAATGGTCACACGGCTTTACGCAATGCCAGTTTTGAAATCCCTACCGGCACGATTACGGCACTGGTTGGCGTGAATGGCTCAGGCAAGTCGACCTTATTCAAGGCCATCATGGGTTTTGTCCGTTTGGCAAAGGGTGACATTTCCATCCTCGGCTTGCCGGTCAAACAGGCGCTCAAGCAGAACCTTGTCGCCTATGTGCCGCAAAGTGAAGAGGTTGATTGGAACTTTCCCGTTCTGGTCGAAGATGTGGTCATGATGGGTCGATACGGGCATATGGGCATGATGCGCATTCCCCGCCGTGCCGATCACGAAGCGGTCGAAAAGGCACTGAGCCGCGTCAACATGCTCGATTTTCGCAAGCGGCAAATCGGCGAGCTGTCTGGCGGTCAAAAGAAGCGTGTTTTTCTTGCTCGCGCACTTGCTCAGGATGCACATGTCATTCTTCTCGATGAGCCTTTTACCGGTGTTGATGTAAAGACCGAGGAAGCGATTATCACGCTTCTGCGTGGGCTTCGCGATGAAGGCCGCGTGATGCTTGTTTCCACGCATAATCTTGGCAGCGTACCTGAGTTTTGCGACCGGACAGTTCTCGTCAAGAATACCGTACTGGCTTATGGTCCAACGGAGGAAATTTTCACCCAGGCCAATCTCGAAAAGACTTTTGGCGGGGTGCTACGGCACCTTATTCTCGATGAGAAAACGAAGCAGAATCGCTCAGCCATCGGTGTCATTACCGATGATGAGCGGCCTTTCGTGCTCTATGAGCATAAGCAGCAGGGGCATAACTGATGGCTCTCCTGCTCGAACCGTTTGCTTACGGCTATATGCTCAATGCTATGTGGGTTTCAGCGCTTGTCGGCGGTGTTTGTGCGTTTCTTTCCGCCTATCTGATGCTCAAAGGCTGGTCGCTTATCGGCGATGCCCTCTCCCATTCCATCGTTCCCGGTGTTGCTGGCGCCTATATGCTCGGCCTGCCCTTTTCCATCGGCGCGTTCTTTTCCGGTGGGTTGGCTGCTGCAGCAATGCTGTTTCTTAATCAGCGAACCAAACTCAAAGAAGATGCAATCATTGGCCTGATTTTCACAGCTTTCTTCGGCCTTGGACTGTTTATGATTTCATTGCGGCCAACCTCGATCAGTATCCAGACCATCGTGCTTGGCAATATTCTGGCGATAACGCCCGGCGATATTCTTCAACTTGCGATCATAGGATTCGTTTCGCTCGCGCTGCTTTTGCTGAAATGGAAAGATCTGATGGTGGTGTTTTTCGATGAAAGTCATGCACGTTCCATTGGATTAAAACCAACGGCGTTGAAGATCATGTTCTTCACTCTGCTTTCGGCAAGCACTGTTGCTGCCATGCAGACCGTAGGCGCGTTTCTGGTCATCTGCATGGTCGTTACCCCCGGCGCAACTGCATATCTGCTCACAGATCGTTTTTCGCGGCTTTTGTGGATTGCGGTGCTGATCGGCGCGCTGACCAGCTTCATCGGCGCCTATGTTAGTTACTTCATGGATGGCGCAACCGGCGGCATCATCGTCGTGCTGCAAACGCTGGTGTTTCTGACCGTGTTTTTTCTGGCGCCCAAGCATGGAATGCTTGCAGCCCGCAGGCGCGCAGCCAAAGCATTGCAGGAGGTTGAGCTATGAGCTTTCCCGACATGTTTCTGATGCCATTTCAGTTTGACTTTATGATCTATGCGTTGATCGCGTCCGTGCTGATTGCCATTCCAACCGCCCTGCTCTCCTGTTTTCTGGTGCTTAAGGGTTGGTCGCTGATGGGTGATGCTATAAGCCACGCGGTGCTGCCGGGTGTTGTGATTGCCTATATAGTCGGTCTGCCCTTTGGTATCGGCGCTTTTGTTGCAGGTATGGTCTGCGCACTTGCCACAGGTTTTCTCAAGGAAAACAGCCGTATCAAGCAGGATACTGTCATGGGTATCGTCTTTTCCGGCATGTTTGGGCTGGGGCTAGTGCTCTATGTTTCTGTACGTGCGAATGTGCATCTTGATCACATCCTATTCGGCGACATTCTCGGTATCAGCGCAAGCGACCTTATAGAGACCGCGATTATCGCAGCGGTGACTGCAGGTGTTCTCATCGTCAAATGGCGCGATTTCCTGCTGCATGCATTCGACCCCGCACAGGCGCGTGCGGTCGGCTTGCCAGTACGGCTGCTGCATTATGGGCTTCTGTGCCTGATTTCGCTCACCATTGTAGGTGTCTTAAAAGCGGTAGGAATCATTCTCGCAATAGCCATGCTGATTGCTCCGGGCGCCATCGCCTTTTTGCTCACCCGCAGGTTTAGCAGCATGATGATCGCTTCAGTCATCGTTGCTGTCTTCTCATCCTTCATGGGCGTGTATCTGTCGTTCTTCATAGACAGCGCCCCTGCACCGACAATTGTTCTGCTGATGACAGTGATCTTCATTGCAGCTTTCCTGTTCTCGAGCTGGCGAACCGCACGCGCAGAAACGCGG
This sequence comes from Brucella sp. NBRC 12953, assembly GCF_040369775.1. Classification (NCBI taxonomy): domain Bacteria; kingdom Pseudomonadati; phylum Pseudomonadota; class Alphaproteobacteria; order Hyphomicrobiales; family Brucellaceae; genus Brucella; species Brucella sp. NBRC 12953. Next base: position 270,691 of record NZ_BAABSV010000006.1, on the reverse strand, counting down.
CATGAGGCAGAAATGGCCTGAACTTTATTGTAAGCTGTCTCCTTTCGTGTCGGAACAGCTTGCGTGCAGCGTGGACAGCTTTTCAAAGCTGTCCACGTTTTTGCACAGCTGCGCAGCATCGGTCATACGGCTGTTATAAATCCTCGATAGATAACCATAACAACGAGCGGTGCCTAAACACCGTTCGCTATTTTCCAGCGCACTATAATTTGTCGCTTGTCGAGGTAAAATAAAAATGCTTCAATCCCGATTGCACGGCTGTGCAGAAAAAATAAAACCGGCCGTCGATCCTGGGGAGGATACGCATATGCCTGCGTTTTTGGAGGTAGCGGATGCACGCGTCCGTTATGGCAATAATGAGATTCTTAAAGGTGTAGACCTTTCGGTGAAGAAAGGTGAATTCGTAGCGCTGCTCGGCTCTTCCGGTTGTGGAAAAACCACTTTGCTGCGTGCAATTGCTGGATTCAATACACCCAGCAATGGAGCTATCCGCGTTGGGGGCAAGGATGTCACTCGATTGCCACCTGACAAGCGCGGCATGGCACTGGTGTTCCAATCCTATGCGCTCTGGCCGCATATGACGGTTGCGCAAAACATCGGCTACGGCCTGCGTATTCGCGGTGCAGCAAAAGATACAATCCGGCAGAAAGTTCAGGAAGTTGCGCGCCTTCTAGGGCTTGATGCGCTGCTTGATCGCAAGCCAGCCGCACTTTCCGGCGGTCAGCGTCAGCGCGTAGCACTCGGTCGCGCATTGGCAATCGAGCCAGACATTCTACTGCTCGATGAGCCGCTTTCAAACCTTGACGCCCGCATTCGCCTGTCGGTGCGCCATGAAATCAGCGCTCTGCAGCGCCGCCTTGGTATCACTGCAGTGCATGTGACGCATGATCGTGAAGAGGCCATGGTTATGGCTGATCGCATCGTGATCCTGAATAATGGTGAAGTGGCACAGGCCGGCGCACCAGAAGAAGTTTATAATCATCCGGCATCTGACTTCGTTGCAGCCTTTATGGGTGCTGAGAACCTCATCGAGCTTCCTGTCAGTGTTAAAGCAGACCGCATCGAGATCGCCGCAGGGCCACAAAACAAGGCAAGCACAATCCCGGCTGGCCGTCGCAATCTGTCCGATGGCATCGCAACAGCACGCTTCCGCAGTGAAGCCGCAAAGCTTACAAGTCCCGGGGCTCCAAATTCTTGCACAGCACCTGGACTTATCCTGACGGGCACCGTCGATCAGACGAGCTACCCGGGTGGCCTTTGGCGGCACATGATAAGTGTGGGCGGCAGGCATCTTCTGGTTGATGCAACAGAGAGCCATCAACCCGGTTCGCAGGTTGAAATCCGCATTCCCGAACAGGCTCTCTTCCTGTTCGACAAGTGACCTGATCAGCTTAATCGGCAACTGTTTCTATTATGCACAGGTGTGCATAGATATAGAGTTGTCATCAAGTCGATCACTAGCAGGCTCACCTGCTCAGAAGGGGATTGCGGGCCTTCAACCGCCCGCAGCCGCACAAAATTCCCGATCACACCTCACCGGATACACAATTATCCAACCGCCGAAATCTTCCGCCATGCGGATATAAAAGCAGGAATTATTCGATGAAGACGATCCTGAAAACAGCTCTTGTCCTCGGCCTGACGGCATCACCCGCCGCAGCGAATGAATTGACCGTTCTGACCGCAGGTGATCAGAACATGGTCGATTACGTGAACGAATATCTCGGCCCATTGTTCGAGAAGCAAAATCCAGGCACGACAGTTCGTGTTGTTGGCACCGGTCCAGGCGACGCTGGTTCACAGAAGATTCTCGAACGCTTTGAAGCGCAGTCGAAAGCTGGCGTTGAAAAGTGGGACGCAGACGTTGCTGTCGTTCATGAGAAATTCGCAGGCCCGATGGTCGAAAAGAAATTTCTCGAAAACTATCGCAGCAAGATCGATAGCGGCAAGCTCGTCACGCGCGACAATGCGAAGATGGCGCTCGGCACCAATGTTGATGGCTATGTCATGCCAATGTTCAACAGCCAGACAGCCCTCGCCTACAACCCGGCTCTCGTTGCAAATCCACCAAAGAGCTATGACGAGCTGGTCACATGGGCAAAGGAAAACCCGAAGCAGTTCGGCTATAACGGCATCAAGGGTGGCGCATCAGGCGTGAGCTTCGTCATGGGCTGGATTTATGCCTATGGTGGCGATGCCGACAAGCTGATGAAAGGCCCGTTCGAAGAAGGCGAAGCCAAGAACTGGGACAAGGCCTTTGCATCGCTCAAGGACTTCACGACGAATGCAACATTGACACCGGGCAATGCCGGTACGCTCGATATGCTGAGCCGCGGTGAAATCGCCATGGGCCCGGTCTGGGTTGACATGTTCTATTCATGGAAGGCCAATGGCCAGCTTCCACCGGAAATGAAACTTGTTCTGCCTTCGCCGGGCATGCCGGGGCAGCCGATGCATTATGTTATTCCAGAAAAGAGCGCCAACAAGGAACTTGCTGAAAAGTTCGTGGCACTTGCAACCAGCCCCAAAGTTCAGGCTGAAGGCATCGTTGAACGCTTTAACTGGTATCCGGGCATTGATGCTGATCACGTCAAAGCAGAACTCAATGCCGATACCTGGAACAAGCTCTTCACCGATATCTCGCCGGAAGATCTGGCCAATTACGGCAAGCCATTTCCGATTGCACCATACAACACTGCAATCCTCGAAGCTTACGAGCGTCAGGTCGGCAACTAATCAGCTTGCACTAAAGCATAGACCGGGTACGTGAAACACGGACCCGGTCCCTAAATCAAAAATTCGGGGAATATCAATGTCGCAGAGAATGACGGGTTTTCTGCTGGTCGCGCCAGCATTGGCAATCGTGTTGTTTCTGTTCATCGTGCCGTTGTTTGGCGCGATAACCGGAGCATTTCATGTTGGTGGGGACTGGGGTTTCGGCAATTTCACCAAGGCTTTCGAGCTTTATTCAAGCGACATGCTGTTCACCCTAATGATCGTGACGCTTTCTTCTGCGCTGATCGCACTTTTTGCAATCGCCATCGGTGGCTATCTAACGCTCGGCTCTAATCAGCGTGCCGTTACCGTGCTGCGCTGGCTCTATCGTTGGCCGCTGTTCATTCCATTCATTGTGGTCGGCCAGATATTGCGCACGTTTCTCGCTAAAAACGGCCTGATGAACAGCCTTCTGATTGAAAGCGGCATTCTCACGCCGCTTCAGGCGATGAGCTTTCTCGACTGGCGCGGCATCGTCATTGCATTTGTCTGGAAACAGACGCCCTTCGTTATATTACTCCTTGCGGGGGCGATGGCATCGATTGATCGCAGTACGATTGAATCTGCGCGCAATCTCGGTGCTGGACGGCTGCGCATTTTGATCGAAATCGTGCTTCCACAAGTGCGCCCCACCCTGCTCGTTGGCTTGATCCTCAGCTTCGTCACCATGATGTCGGTACTTTCTGTGCCGCTGATGATCAATGCTCAATCTCCAACAATGATCACGGCTAATATGGCTTTCCGCATCAATGCCTATGGCGATTACGGCGTTGCCAACGCGCTCGGCACAATATCGCTCCTGATGACCAGTCTGGTTGCATGGATTTATCTCAGACAAACCATGAAGGAGCACGGCTGATGAGCACCGCACTCGACTGGCGCTGGATACCGCGCGGCATTTTGCTTGGTTTGCTGGCCTTTGCAATCTTCGGCCCACTTGCCAATCTGCTTCTCTGGGCCGTGGCTGAACGCTGGTATTTTCCGCATACGTTGCCTATTCAGTATGGCTTTTCCTTCTGGGCCAATGTGTTTTCGCCACGCGGCAACGCTCTTTCATCACTTGGAACAAGCGTGGTTATCGCAAGCCTTACTGTGGTTGTCTCTCTCGGTCTTGCCATTCCGGCTGGCTATGCACTGGCACGGCTGAAACTGCCATTTCGCGGGTTGATCTTGCTTATCCTGCTGATCCCACAGGCATTTCCGAACCTGCCTATCTACGTCAATATTGCGCAAATGTTCTATTCGCTGCGTTTAAACGGTACGATTACCGGCGTGGTTCTGGTTCATGTAACCCATGGATTGGTCTATGCGGTGTGGATTGCAACAGCCGCTTTCTCCGCGATTGATCGCGAATTGGAAGAGGCCGCACGTTCCATGGGCGCTTCCGCCATGAAGACCTTCTTTCACATTACAATGCCAATTGCCGCACCCGGCCTGCTCGCCAGCGCGATCTTCGTGTTCCTTGAATCACTTGATGAATTCACCGGGACATATTTTGTGGGCGCGCCCGACATTACAACATTGCCGCTGATGCTTTATACAGCAAGCTCCGGTGGCAACTATCAGATAGCGTCGATCAGTGCGCTAATCCTGCTGGTGCCGTCCATTGCGTTCATGTTCGTGGTCGAGCGTTTTCTGCGCGCCGATGTTCTCTCGAAAGTGGGTCGATAACTATGGCCGACAAAGATCGTTTTCAGGACGAGCTTCCAGAAAACCAGCCGCGTTTCATCAGCGCGCATGAAGTTGCAGTGGAGGCTGGCGTCTCTCGCTCGGCGGTTTCTCGCACCTTTACGCCCGGAGCCAGCGTATCCCCCTCAACGCGTGAGAAAGTGCTGAAGGCAGCTGAAAAGCTCGGCTATCAGGTCAATGATCTTGCACGCGGCCTGCTTGCCAAGCGTAGCCGCATCGTCGGCATGATCGCAGCCGATCCGGCAAGTCCTTTTCGCTCACGCCAGATCGCGGCCCTATCCCGTCGATTGACGGCGCGTGGCAGCGTGCCGGTGCTGATCCCAACCGGTCAGCACGGCGAGAATCTCTCGGCGGCCCACCAGACGCTTCTTCGTTATCGGGCCGAAGCGACTGTCGTTCTGTCTGGGATGCCGTCATCATCATTTGTCGAATTGGCGCAGCGCAACGGTCATACGCTGATCGTTGTGGGCCGTAACGAAGATGGTCCTGACCATATTCGAATTAATAACAAACAAGCGGCGGAAACAGCTGTCGATGTGTTTGCCGCGCGCGGCATGAAAAGGCTCGGGCTTGTCACATCAAATGTTCGCAGCCCTAATCTGCTGGAACGCGAAGAAGCCTACGTCGCTCGCGCTAAAAATTTAGGCCTGGATGTTAGCGTACAGCGCGGAGAACTGACGGATTACGATGGTGGCTTTGCTGCAGCGTCGCTCCTTCTGAGTGAGCGTGACCGTGTTGAGGCAGTATTTTGCGTCAATGATCTGATGGCGTTTGGGCTGATAGATTGCGCACGTGACGTTTTTAATCTTTCAATTCCGGAAGACCTGTCGGTGATCGGATTTGATAATGTCACCGAAGCACGCTGGGGTGCATATCGTCTCACGACCTTCGACCAGAATGCCGAACGCCTGTCTGCTGAAATCATCCGTATGCTCGATGAACGACAAAGTGCACCCAACGAGCCGCCACAGATGGTGATGATCGACACTCCACTTATTTTGCGAGGCAGCGTGCGCCCGCTTAAAACGGAAAATTCTTCTAACGGAAGCAAACCCTGAATGTCCGATCATTCTATCTGGCTGCGCCCTGCGCATGATGATCTTGTTTTTCTTGAGAAAATCGTCCGGGATTTGAGCGGGCAATTTAACTCACCGATATTTGAGCCTCACGCAACGCTCGTACCGGATATGAATCGATCTGCAGAAGAGCTTCTTCCACAGGTGGTAAGCCTTGCGATCGGCCGCAAACCGTTTGAACTTTTGATTGAGGATGTAACGGGAAGCGAAGCCTATTTTCGCTCTTTCTACGCAGCGCTTGAAAAAGCACCGGCGCTGATGCGCCTGAAACAAGATTCGCTTGAAATATCCGGCGAGGCCAGCTTGCAGAGCTTCATGCCGCATGTCTCATTGGCTTATGGTGTTGAGGATACAACGCAGAAACAAACGGAAATGCAGCGGCTTGCCAAAGAGCTTTCAGGTAGAAAGCTGCGCTTCGACCGGCTGGTGATCGTGAGTTCATCAAGCGAGACGCCGATCGATGAATGGCACGTAAAGCACGAGATACAGCTTAAAGGATAAAAGCCAGCCACAAATATATAGCTGGCTGGTTTTTAATCAAAGAGGACGCGGATGAGAGCGGTAGACCTTTTCAATGTCTGCCAGCATTTCTGCTGAAAGCGTCACTTCGCTTGCAGCAATGTCGATCTTCAGCTGCTCGACAGACGTGGCGCCGATAATGACAGATGTCATGAAAGGTCTCGAAGACGAGAACGCAATCGCCATCTGCGCAATATCGAGCCCATACTTCTTGGCAATATCGATGTAAGCGCGAATTGCCGGTTCCGAATAGGAATTATCACGCCAAAGGCCGCCATCTGTCACCGAAGCGCGTGATCCTTCGGGGATTTTCCCGCCTAGATATTTGCCGGTTAAAACACCTGCAGCAAGCGTAGAATAGGCAAGCAAACCAACTTGTTCAAACAGCGATACTTCTGCCATGTCATGATCAAATTCACGCTGCAGCAGACCATATTCATTCTGGATAGACGCCATACGTGGCAGATTGTGCTCTTCAGCAATCTTCAGCCATTGCATCGTACCCCAAGCCGTTTCGTTGGAAAGACCGACGTGACGAATCTTGCCTGCGCGAACCGCATCTTCAAGGCCTAGCAGAACATCATGAATCTGTTCACGTTCAGCCTTTGGGTCAACATGGGAGGGATCAAAACCCCAGCCCTGACCGAAATGATAATGCGGACGCGATGGCCAGTGAATCTGATAGAGATCGATGTAATCGGTCTGCAGTCTCTTCAAACTGTCGTTGACTGCCTCGGTAACACTTGCGCGGCTTGGCTTTGCACCACCACGAATCCACTCCTGGCGACCGCCACCGGCGATCTTGCTGGCGAGAATAACGCGATCACGCTTACCAGATTGCTTGAACCAGTTACCGATGTAGGTTTCAGTCTTGCCATAGCTTTCCGGGCTCATCGGAATAGCATAACCTTCAGCGGTATCGATAAAATTGACGCCGGCATCGACAGCGAAATCAAGTTGCTGGTGTGCGTCGTTTTCAGTGTTCTGTACGCCCCAGGTCATGGTGCCGAGACAGATTTCGGTAACATTGAGGCCTGTACGGCCCAAAGGTTTCATTTTCACGAGATTTTTCCGGATCGATTTGCCCGCAGAACGCGGATTTGACGGGGCTAAAGTCTTACCCCCGCTGTGCCGCGCCTGACAAGGCCGCTCGCTGAAAATTGAAAGCGATTAGAGAAACCGTTTTGCGGAATATGGTGCAGGATCAGTAAATGTATCCTGACCTGTCATCAATTCGGCAAGCAGACGCCCGCTTGCCGGGCCAATCGTCAAACCATGATGAGCATGGCCAAAGTCAAACCATAGTCCCTTATGGCGCGGTGCAGGTCCAATAACCGGCCGCATATCCGGCAGGCACGGGCGCAAACCGAGCCATGGCTTGGATTCTACAGGCGTACCCAGTTGCGGCAAAAGACGTCGTGCAACTTTCTCAGCACGTTTAAGCTGAATGAAATTGGCAGGCGCATCTGGTGAAGCGAACTCTATGCCGGTTGAAAGTCGAACACCCTGCACCATAGGCGCTAGTACATAGCCTGCTTCTTCATCAACAACTGTATGACCGAGCCGCACATCATCCTGCATTTCAAAATGCATATGATGACCACGCTTGATACCGAGCGGGATTGAGTAACCAAACTTCTTGAAGATCAATCCGGATTGCGGTCCGAGAGCCACCACCACATCGCGCGCAATGATTGGACCTTCTTCAGTCGTTACCTGCCAGTCATCACCATTTTCAACGAGTGAGGCTGCATCTCCATGAACAAATGTGCCCCCATTTGCGCGGAAAAGATCAGCATAGACTTCAACCAAACCACCCGGATTGACGATTGTTTTTGGGTCAAGCCAGTGAATGCCGCCCGCAACATCGCCAAGCGTTGTTTCCCGTTGTTTCAGCGACGCTGAATCCAGGACATCATAGGCTAGATTAAACTGCTGCAATTGTGGCAAGCGTTGCACGGCAGCGTTGAAAGCTGCTTCATTGCGAAAAACTTCGATCCAGCCCTGCGCACGTACGAGTCGTTCGCAGCCAGCTTGGGCAATAAGCGCATCATGCTCGCGAACACTTGCTTCGACCAATGGCAACATGGCGTTTGTCGCAATTTTCAGGCGCTCTGGCGAAGATTCGCGCCAATATTGGAACAGCCAGCGGGCCATTCGCGATACATAAAACGGGTCGTATCGCACATCTGAACGGCGATTCAGGCCGTAACGCAACAGCGTCCAGAAACCTTGCGGAAACGAATAGGGAATGACGCTCGAACGTTCGATTAGACCAGCATTACCGAAACTCGTGCCCTGCCCCGGCTCACCACGATCAATCAGCGTAACCGACCGCCCTCGCGCTTGCAGGTGAAGTGCAGCCGAAACCCCAACGATACCCGCGCCCAGTACAATGACGTCTTGTTTCTGCATGGTATTCCCGCCAATTCCATGAAGTGAAAGAGCGCGCTGATCGATTTTCAGCGCGCTCCCGCATACAGCAAAGAGTGGAGACTTTTACAAGTCACATATCTTCGATCAGTAAATGTCGAAGTCGAAATATTTCTTCACGATGGTCGCATAGGTGCCGTCATCGCGAATTTTTTTGATAGCCGCGTTGAACTGTTCACGCAGGTCGTTGTCGTCCTTACGCAGTGCAATGGCTGTATCTGTTTGTGTACCAGGCACATCGCCAATCAGCTTACAGCAATCAGCACCGTCACCCTTGATCCAGTCGGAAATCGGGAACTTGTCTGAAATCACTGCATCAAGACGACCGCTTTTAAGATCGGCATTGGCTTCATCGGCTGTTGGATAGAGTTTTACGTCTGCTCCAGCTTTGCCATAGACATCTTCCGCATAAGTGGCCTGGGTGGTCGACCCCTGAGCGCCTATTGATTTGCCTTTGAAAGCATCGGCATCGAGCGCTGTAATCAAGCTGTCTTTAGGAACAGCAACAGATAGGGGTGTGGAATAATATTTGTCGGTAAAGGATACCTGCTTCTGGCGTTCTTCCGTCACACTCATCGACGCGATAACGGCATCAAACTTATTGGTCTGAAGACCCGGAATCATGCCGTCCCAGTCATTGGCAATGATGGTGCATTTGGCTTCCATCGCTTTGCAGAGCGCATTGGCGATATCAACATCCAGTCCCTGCAAAGAACCATCAGCCGCAACAAAATTGAAGGGCGGATAAGCACCTTCAGTTGCGATCTTGATTTCTTTCCATTCTTTGGCTTGCGCTGGAAGTGCAGCGATAATAGAGGCCACGCCTGCGAACAGGATTGATTTCAACATAATATTCCCCTTGACCGTTGTTATGGTTCTGTTTTGCAGGTTTCCCGCCCGCAATATTATGGATTGAATGAAGCACCGGACGCCGCCTGTTTCAAGTTAAACATCTGGCGGCGTCCGATAATTTTATCAGTAGATATCGAAGTCGAAATACTTTTTGCGGATTGTCTCGTAAGTACCGTCGTCACGGATCTTTTTGATTGCGGCGTTGAACTGCTCACGCAGATCATCGTCACCCTTGCGCAGCGCAACAGCGATCTTGGTTTCAGAGCCCGGAATATCGCCAAGGAACTTGCAGCAATCAGCACCCTGCTTCTTCAGCCAGTCGGCAGCAAGGAACTTGTCAGCAGCAATGGCATCAAGGCGACCACTTTCAAGATCAGCATTAGCTTCGTCAGCCGTCGGATAAAGCTTCACATCAGCGCCCGCTTTGCCATAAACGTCATCGGCATAGTTGCCCTGCGTTGTACCAGCCTGTGCGCCTACGGTCTTGCCATCGAAAGCTGAAGGCTCAAGCGAGGCGATGTCGGTGTCTTTCGGTACAACGACTGCCAGTGGCGTCGTGTAATAGCGCTCTGAGAAAGCAACCTGCTGCTCACGCTCTGGCGTAATGGCCATGGATGCAATGACTGCATCGAACTTATTTGCCTGCAAGCCCGGGATCATACCATCCCAGTCATTGGCAACGATTGTGCACTTTGCTTCCATTGCTTCGCAAACTGCATTGGCAATGTCGATATCGAAACCAACCAGCTTGCCGTCTGGCGACATATAATTGAAGGGTGGATAAGCACCTTCACTGGCGATACGGATTTCTTTCCATTCCTTTGCCTGCGCAGGCATGGCAAGGACGACGGAGGCCAGACCGGCCAGCAAAATTGTTTTGAACATTGCTTCCCTATTCCACTTGTTAGACACGGGCTTTTTATGAAGTCCACAGTTCGGATTGCCCGCAAAGCCGAACAAATTCAATTGCAACTTTGGTCATATCAAAACGCAAAATAACCCGCTGCGCGTTCAGCGCAACGGGTCTGATATGGCCTCAACGGTGCTTTCAGGCAACGAGACGTGTCGAATGATCGTCCTGTGCATAGGCTTTGCCGAAGCGGTTTGCGAGGAATGCATCAAGCGTGATGTCTTCCTGACGAACAAAGCCCCTCTGTGCAATTTCGCCCTTAGCAAGCATGTCGAGCACGGCGCAGATCGCCGATGCTGTCGTGATCTGGATGCCCGAGCGAACGATCTTGCCAACCTGATTGGCATAAACCTTGTTCGCATAGGTTTCCTGAACCAGACGGCCGTTTTTGGTGCCCGAAACAGTTACGAAAATGACGATAACGTCCTGAAGCGTGCTTGGCAGAGCGTTTTCAAAGATGTCCTTGAGCACTTCGCGACGATGACGCAGGCCAAGATCGTTAAGCAGCGCCTTCATCAGCGCTACGTGACCTGGATAACGGATCGTGCGGTAGTTGAGCGTGCGAACTTTGCCTTCGAGCGTGTCGCAAAGTGTGCCGAGACCGCCCGAAGTGTTGAATGCTTCATAGGTTACGCCGTCGAGCGAGAATTCTTCACGCTCTTCAAGAGCTGGAACCTTGGTCAGCTTGCCGTTTACGATGGCTTCACATGGCTCGATATATTCATTGATCAGACCATCTGTGCTCCAGGTCAGGTTGTAGTTGAGAGCATTTGATGGGAACTCTGGCAGAGCACCAACGCGCATACGCACGTTTTCGAGCGTGTCAAAGCGCTTTGCGAGATCGTAAGCAACGATCGAGATGAAGCCTGGAGCCAGACCACACTGCGGAATGAATGCAGTCTTTGCATCTTGTGCCAATTCCATGACGCGCTTGGTGCTGGCCACGTCTTCGGTAAGATCGAGGTAATGCACGCCGGTCTTGGCTGCAGCTTCTGCGATCAGCGTGGTGAGCTGGAATGGAGCAGCACTCAGAACTGCAAATTTGCCGGTGAGAACGGCTTCAAGAGCCTTAGCATCTGCAATGTCGAGAGCCTGTGTCTTGACTTCCGCACCAGTATCCAGCGCGTCGAGCTGTGCCTGCGAACGGTCAACAACCGTCACAGCATAATCACCCGTCGAAGCGAGAAGATCGGCAATGGTCGCGCCAATTTTGCCCGCGCCTACAACAACGATCTCTTTCATGTCTTTTCCCCTATAAGTCTGTTTGGGTAATGCAATTTCGATAGATAAAGAATCTCACAAATTTCGGCGAAAAGAAGCATTTAAACTGACGATTTCACGTTGTTTGTTTGTGCGATATGACGTATTTAATATGCATTATGACGACAAATGCTGACCTGACCCTTATAGCCCTACTGCGCGAAAACGCGCGCGCCTCAACCGCCGACCTTGCAAGAAGGCTCGGCGTGTCACGCACGACCGTACAAAGCAGGCTGGAAAAGCTGGAAAAGCGCGGTGTAATCGAAGGCTATACCGTTCGAATCGCTCCTGAATTTGAACGCGATCTGGTGCGCGCGCATGTGCTGGTGACAGCGTTGCCGAAGTTCGCGCCAAAGGTTGAAACAGCACTTCGCAGCATCATGGCTGTCCGAACACTTCACTCGGTCAGCGGCCATTTTGATATGATTGTTGTAGTCGAAGCGCCATCGATTCAGGAACTGGATATTGTTCTCGACAAGATTGGAGCGCTCGAAGGTGTCGAACGCACCATGTCTTCTATCATTCTGTCGACGCGGATTGATCGGTAGTCAGTCCTTCGAACTGCCTTCCCAACCTGCATAAAACACACCAGGCTGCTTCTCCATGAAATGCGTAACGGCATCGATTTCCTCCGGGTCAATCGATGTGCTGACGAGGGTTGCCAAAATTTCGACAGTCTCGGTGTTGCGATCCGTGATTTCGACATCTCCGACCGGGTATTTCGCCTCGTCCAGTTTCTCGACAAGCAATTCGCGCATTTCTTCCATGGCTTGATGAGAGGCAATCACCCGCACCTCATAGGTCTGCTCCAACGCCTGCTCATCAATTGGAATACGGTTAATGAGATTAACGAGCGGTCGCAATAACGTATTTCCCAGCAAAACATATAGGGTCAGAAGCGCAGCTTCCGCCAGCATGTCTGTGCCTGCGCAAGCACCAACGGCTGCTGAGCACCAGAGCGTCGCAGCTGTGTTCAGCCCACGGACGTTCATGCCTTCTTTCATTATGACGCCAGCGCCCAGAAACCCGACACCAGAAACGACATATGCGATAACACGCAACGCCTCGGCACTGCCTGCAAGACGCGCAGCCAGATCAACGAATGCAGCTGCCCCCAGCGCAACAAGAGCGTTGGTACGCAATCCAGCAGTTCTCTGGCGATATTGACGTTCGGCGCCGATCATCGTGCCAAAGATGAACGCGGCGGTGAAGCTCACCGCCGTGTCGAGGAATGGATAAAGATCAAAGGTATTCAAAAACTGCATGGTCAAAAATCCGATTTATGCCAGTGCGTTAGCAGATCAGATTAATGCAATTATGACGATAATGTCAGCCTGCTCAGTTGCCAACAAATTCAAATTTGTCGACATCGACTAATCCGCGATCCGTTATCTTCAGATGTGGGATAACTGGCAACGCAACAAAAGCCAGCTGCAGAAACGGTTCTTCCAATACCGAACCAAGTTCTTCGGCTGCATGGCGAAGCGCACGTAGTTGCTCTCGGACGGTTTCGTAAGGTTCAACGCTCATCAGTCCGGCAATAGGCAGAGGCATTTCCGCAAGCACTTTGCCATCGCGTACAACGACAAATCCGCCTTCGATTTCGCCCAAGCGGTTGGCCGCAGCTGCAATGTCTTCATCCGAAACACCGACCACACAGATATTGTGGCTGTCGTGGCTGACGGTTGACGCAATGGCTCCGGCTTTCAGGCCAAAACCATGCACGAAGCCGGTGGCGATATTGCCATTCTTGCCATGTCTTTCAACGACCGCTATTTTGACCACATCGCGCTCAAGATCAGGCTCCACGCCATACGGACCAACTTTAAGATCAAACTCCAGGCTTTCCGTGATGATCTTTCCCGGAACAATGCCTATTGCACGCGTTTTGCCGCTGTTGGATTGTGATCTGAAGCTTGATGCACTGACAGTGGGCGCTTTCACGCTGTTGCGTCCGACTTCCGCAACTGATCCACGCGTTGAGAACAGTTCTTCCGAAACCACCCTGCCCGCAGACAGAACGATTTCAGCATTGCAACCTTCAAGACTGTCGACGACCACGAGATCGGCGCGCTGCCCCGGCGCAACAAGTCCGCGATCAAACAGCCCGAAAGCGCGCGCTGCCGAAACACTTGCCGCACGATAAATCGCCAGCGGTTCAACACCACCAGCAATTGCCGTGCGGATGAGATAATCAAGATGGCCCTGATCAGCGATATCGAGAGGGTTGCGATCATCCGTGCAAAGCGCCAGAAACTGCGCGTGCCGTTCAGTGATGATCGGCATCAAAGCATGCAGGTCTTTGGAAACCGAGCCTTCACGCACCAGCACATGCATACCCTTGCGCATCTTTTCCAGCGCTTCTTCGGCACTGGTCGCTTCATGCTCGGTTCGAATACCAGCAGCAATATAGCCATTCAGATCTAGCCCACGCAGAAGCGGCGCATGACCATCAATATGACGTCCCTGAAAAGCCTTGAGCTTTGCCATGCATTCAGGGTCTTTTGAAAGCACGCCGGGGAAATTCATGAACTCAGCAAGGCCGATGACCTTCGGATGATCGGCAAAAGGCAGCAGATCATCGATCAGCAGTTCGGCACCGGATGTTTCCATGTGGGTCGCAGGTACACAGCTTGAAAGCTGCACCCGAATATCCATAATCGTTTCAAGCGAGCTATCGAGGAAATATTGCAGGCCTTCTACGCCGAGAACATTGGCAATCTCATGTGGATCGCAAATAACCGTTGTGACACCCTGTGGCAGCACACAACGATCAAATTCATGCGGTGTTACATTGGACGATTCAATATGGAGATGCGTATCGATAAAACCCGGCACCACAATGCGGCCGGAAATATCAATTTGCCTCTTGCCCAGATAGTTGCCGAACGTTCCCACAATACGATCACCGCTGATCGCAATGTCGCTTTCAACCAGTTCGCCTGTCACGAGATCGAAGAAGCGGCCACCTTTCAACACGATATCGGCAGGCTCACGACCGGCACCCTGATCGATCATCTGTTCAAGCATTGGCTCACTCCATTCAAATCATTTTCGGAATCAATTTCCCGAAAATAACATAATGAAGCGGTTTCAACGCTGATATTCAATCATACGGCTGCGGTTGAGTACCAATTCAAGCCTATTACCGCCAAGCAGATGGACGCAAATGCGCTTGTTCCATGGACCATCCCGCAACGTGAACAAAGCTCTTCCATTACCGAGATCTTCAAGCGGCATAAGCTGACGCGTAGGTCCGATACCCATAATGATATGGCCGTTATCGATGGTAAAAGATGCACCATAAAGCGGAGCGCTCCAGTGACCGTCAAACTCTTTATTGACTGGTCTCGCCTGAACCGGAAGCAACTCTCGCTTCACATGACCTATTTCGCCTTGAAGCACCTCACCGTTCCAGCGCAATTTCATTGGCGAGGATGGCGATAATGAAGAGGCCCAGCCTTCTCCTATATTGTAGAGCCGATCTTCAGCGCCAAGATAATTGGCAACACCGCCACGCATCTCAAGCCAGAATGGACCTGCATCGGCGACATATAATCCATCAGGGATAGCTGTCGTCATTTCAGGAAGCGACAGCCCGTTGAGAGCAGCCATGCAGTCACGGGCAATCTTATATGTATCAGCATCTTCTCGATTACAGACAACAATCATGCCTGTTTTGTCTGCTGGGTCGAGAAGAAAATAACTTTTATAGCCGGGATGCGATCCACCATGGCCGACGAAGCGCTTGCCATTGATTTCGTTCCACCGCAGGCCAAGGCTATAGCCTGTCGGGCGACCGTCGCTCAAAAAGTGTTCCGCTGAAAGCGTCGAAAGCAACCCACTAAATGCACCTTCACCTTTAAGGAGCGCTTGCGCCCAGTTGGTGAGAGCCATTCCACTACCTGCAAGGCTGCCCGATGCTGATAGATGCAAGCCTGCCGAACTTTCCTGCCATTTATCTCCGTTTTTCCAATAGCCGGGAACAAGCCCTTTAACCGGGTCGGCCCAGACATCTGGAACTTCAAGGGAAGTGTCCAGAACCGCATTGATTTCAGATTTCACGAAGTCGTTGAAACTCAATCCTTTGCGCTCCAGTGCTGCTTCAACCAACCTATATCCCGTATTCGAATAGGAGATATCACTGCCAGCACTGAAGTTCAGCCGCGTCATCGACGACAGAAAGTCGATAAGGCTGTCCGCGTCCGTATGCGTGTAGACCGATAAGCCCAATAAGGTCAGACTTTCGCGCACATCGGGCAGACCTGATGTCATATCAAGTGCGCGTCCGACGGAAACATCTGCCAGTGGGCTTTGCAGTTCTGGAAGGTGATCGCCAAGCCTGTCATTCAGACTGATTACATCAGCATGACGCAATACCATGGCGCAAAAAACATGCTTGGTGATGGATGCATAACGAACGACCGTATTGGCCGTAAAAGGTGTGCCGGACGGCAGGCTTTCCAAACCACCTGCATAGGCAAACTTAACACCATGGGTGTCAAATCCGATGATTACCCCGCCGGGTTCATTCTTGCTCCACGTTCTGGAAAAAACTTTTGCAGATAAAGACGCTGCATTCCAGTCAGCATGAATGGGCATGGAAACTCCGTCAGGCGGTTCATGGAACCTTGGCGGCTCCATGTATGCGAATGTCATAATGTACGTTTGCGTAGATTGCCTGAAGATTAAGTGAAAACTCCGGCAGCGTCGCAAAATCGACAGCAGATAATTCGGATTCTTTCTCCCGCGCAAGCCCCTGAGAATATTGAATTTTATGGGTTACTTTTAATAGTGCCTTAAATACATTATCGCTTATGTAATTGGCAACGCCATAAATGGCGGCTTTGTGAGGCGGCTAACGACATACCTCCATTGACTTCTTCTCGTCAGAGACTGCTTGGCAAGCTATCCACATCTTCTCCCCAATATTTATCGATTCTTTTTCGTTTTTTTTCCTTTTAACCATTAACATTTTCGAATTTATTCTATTATTGCGAGTGAGAAGTTGATCCCGAGCAAAATTGCAGTCATAAAAGTGTAATAACCATAATGCAGGTTCCGGCACCTCGAGCGGTAAATTCGCTCTTGATGTTTACGTAACCTCATTTCCGAGGAGGAAATATGCTTACCCGTCTGATCACGACTTCAGCGCTCACTGGCGCTCTTGCTCTCACCATTGGTTCACAGGCTTTCGCTCAGACGGAGCTAAGCTGGTGGCACGGTATGACTGGCGCCAACAACGAAATGATCATTGAACTTACAAAAGAGTTCAATGAAAGCCAGAGCGATTATAAGATCGTTCCTGTTTACAAGGGTAGCTATCCTGAAACGTTGAACGCAGGCATTGCTGCATTCCGTTCCAAGCAGCCGCCAGCGATCATTCAAGTTTTCGACGCTGGTAGCGGTGTCATGATGGCTGCCGAAGGCGCTATGGTTCCAGCTGCAGACGTGCTTGAAAAGGGTGGATTCAAGTTCGACAAGTCGCAGTATCTGCCAGGCATTGTTGCTTATTATTCGAAGCCAGACGGCACGATGCTGTCGTTCCCATACAACTCGTCTTCGCCGATCCTTTATTATAATAAGGACGCATTCAAGAAGGCTGGTCTTGACGAAAACAACCCACCAAAGACCTGGCCGGAAGTTTTTGAAGCAGCCAAGAAGATCAAGTCGAGCGGCGCCTCTGCTTGCGGCTTTACCTCGACATGGCTCACATGGATTCAGACTGAAAACTTTGCCGCATGGAACAATGTTTCCTATGGCACCAATGAAAACGGTCTTGGTGGCACCAACGTCGAACTCAAGATCAACGAGCCACTCTTCGTTGAGCATTTCCAGGCAATTGCCGATCTCGCCAAGGATGGCACCTTCCGTTATGGCGGTCGTACATCTGAAGCCAAGCAGCTCTTCACGTCGGGTGAATGCGCAATCCTGACGGAATCGTCGGGTGGTCTTGGTGACGTTATTAAGTCTGGCCTTAACTACGGTATCGGTCAGCTTCCTTATTATGAAGGCCATGGCCCACAGAACACAATTCCGGGCGGCGCCAGTCTCTGGGTGTTTGCTGGTCTCAGCGATGACCAGTACAAAGGCATTGCGCAGTTCTTCAACTTCCTTTCGCAGACCAAAATTCAGCAGAAGCTGCATGAAAAGTCCGGCTACCTGCCTGTGACTATGGCCGCCTATGAAGCAACCAAGAACTCGGACTTCTATGAAAAGAACCCGGGTCGCGAAACGCCAATCCTTCAGATGATGGGCAAGGCACCAACGGAAAACTCCAAGGGTGTGCGTCTCGTCAACTTGCCACAGGTGCGTGATATTCTGAACGAAGAATTCGAAGCCATGCTCGGCGGCAAGCAGGATGCAAAGACTGCTCTCGATAACGCTGTAAAACGCGCGAACGAAGCGATTGCTGCAGCTCAATAATCTGATGAACTAAAGCGTGCCGCCTGCCCCAAGGGCTTGGCGGCATTGCTATCCGCAAGGAAACTCCCCGTGCAGAAAGTCACGTTTCCAAATAAAATCTTACCCTACTTCCTGCTGGCACCGCAGATCATATTGACTGTGATCTTCTTCTTCTGGCCAGCAAGTCAGGCGATTTATCAGTCCTTCATGCGTGAAGACGCATTCGGGCTGAAATCTACATTTGTCGGGTTAGCCAATTTTACCAATGTGCTATCCGACTCCAATTATCTGCATTCCGTTCAGGTTACGATTGTCTTCAATCTTCTGACCGCTTTTGTTGCCATGGGCGCAGCCTTGTTGCTTGCAACTGCTGCCGACCGTGTCATTCGCGGCAAGACATTCTACCGTACCCTGCTGATCTGGCCTTATGCCGTAGCGCCTGCCGTTGCAGGTATGTTGTGGTTATTCATGTTCAATCCTGCCATGGGCACGCTTGCCTATCTGCTTCGCAGCAGCGGTTTTGCATGGGACCCATTGCTCAATGGCAATCAAGCCATGGCCATGATCGTAGGTGCTGCGGCCTGGAAACAGATTTCCTACAATTTCCTGTTCTTCGTTGCAGGACTTCAGGCAATTCCGAAATCGCTTATTGAAGCAGCGGCCATTGATGGCGCGCGCGGCGCGCGGCGTTTCTGGTCGATCGTATTCCCGCTTCTGGCACCAACGACATTCTTCCTGCTGGTGGTCAATACGGTCTACGCGTTCTTCGATACATTCGGCATTATCCATGCTGTAACCGGCGGCGGCCCTGCCAAAGCCACTGAAACCCTGGTCTACAAGGTTTATAACGACGGCTTCGTCAATCTTAACCTCGGCTCCTCCTCGGCGCAGTCGGTTATTCTGATGATTATCGTGATCGCCCTGACCGCATTCCAGTTCCGCTTCATTGAGAAGCGCGTGCATTATTCGTGAGTGAGGCGACCATGATTGAAAAACGCCCAGTCTCAAATCTGTTAGGCCATCTGATCCTCATTATCGGGATCATCGTGGTTGCCTTTCCGATCTATTATACCTTTGTCGCTTCGACACTTACCTCAGGCGATATTATTCGCCCGCCAATCCAGCTTCTGCCCGGTGGGCATATGATGGAGAATTATGGCGACGCCATTTTCGGTGGCGTTGAACGTGTGGTTGGCGTGAGCCTCGAACGGCTTCTATGGAACTCGTTCGTGGTTGCGATGTTGATCGCAGTCGGCAAGATTATCATTTCTTTCATGTCGGCTTTCGCGATTGTGTTCTTCCGCTTTCCGTTCCGCATGTTCTTCTTCTGGATGATCTTCGTCACGCTCATGCTGCCGGTCGAAGTGCGTATCCTGCCGACCTATAAGGTCATCGTCGATCTTGGCATGATCGATACCTATGCAGGTCTCACGCTACCGCTTATGGCATCGGCGACAGCGACGTTCCTCTTCCGTCAGTTCTTTCTCACCATTCCGGGTGAGCTTGTAGAAGCTGCACGCATCGACAATGCAGGGCCATTCCGCTTCATGCGCGACATTCTGCTTCCGCTGTCGAAGACGAATATCGCTGCCCTCTTTGTCATTCTCTTCATTTATGGCTGGACCCAGTATCTTTGGCCGCTGCTCGTTACCAACGATGCGAAAATGAACACCATCATCATCGGCTTGCGTCGCATGGTGGATTTCGCTGATGCTTCCACACCGTGGAACTACGTCATGGTAACGGCCATTCTGGCTATCATACCGCCGATCCTCGTTGTTGTGCTAATGCAGCGCTGGTTCGTCAAAGGTCTCGTGGAAACGGAAAAATAATGAGCAAGATCATTCTTGATAATGTCCGCAAGAGCTATGGCGGCGGTATTGAAGTCATCAAAGGCGTTTCGCTGGAGATCAAGGACGGTGAATTCGTCGTTCTCGTTGGTCCATCCGGCTGCGGCAAGTCCACGCTTCTGCGCATGATTGCAGGCCTTGAAGGCATCACTGCTGGCACAATTTCTATTGGCGACCGCGTTGTAAACGATGTGGAACCAGCAGAACGTGACATCGCAATGGTGTTTCAGAACTATGCGCTCTACCCGCATATGTCGGTTCGCGATAACCTCGCTTATGGCTTGAAGAACCGTAAAACGCCAAAGGACGAGATCGAGCGCCGCATCGCCAAGGCTGCGAAGGCGCTTGAAATCGAGCAGTTCCTTGATCGCAAGCCCCGTCAGCTTTCTGGTGGTCAGCGTCAGCGCGTTGCTATGGGGCGCGCTATCGTGCGCGAACCGGCTGCATTCCTTTTTGATGAACCATTGTCGAACCTTGATGCGAAGCTTCGCGTGCAGATGCGCGTTGAAATCAAACGCCTACAGCGTTCGCTTGGAACAACCAGCGTTTATGTGACTCACGACCAGATGGAAGCCATGACCATGGCAGACCGTCTAGTGGTGCTGAACGCTGGCAATATCGAACAGGTTGGCACGCCAATCGAACTTTACGAAAAGCCAGCTTCGACCTTTGTTGCGACCTTCATCGGCTCACCGTCCATGAACCTACTGGAAAGCGGCGAGAAGAACCTTTGGCAACCGGGCAAGGCTGTAACGCTTCCTTCGGACAAATACACGTTCGGCGTGCGCCCGGAAGATATTCGCATCATCGAGAACAGTGAACCGGAAGCCGACGGATTCAATGCAGAAGTTCGCATCGAAGCCATCGAACTCGTTGGTGCTGAAAGCTATATCCATAGTTCACTCACTGACGGCAAGCCGCTGATCTTCCGCGTTCAAGGCCGTTCTGAACATACGATTGATGAAGTTGTGAAGATTGGTGCGTCGGCAAAAGACGTTCATATTTTTGGTGCCGACGGTCGTCGCGCAGGCAACTAATTTCAACATTGGGCGTTCAGGATTCTGAGCGCCCAATGCATTAGAATTCGATTTACAGCGGTTCCAGTTAAGAATGAATCGTAGGAACCACTGTAACTGTTTGTTTTTACGCATTATCCTACGCAAAACCGCTTCGCACTTTTGCTGGAAATGCTATAATTATCCGTTTTCGTTTTCTTTGTTATGCGCTACACAAAGTAGAATATTTTTCTCTTTCTGAGGAATGCGCATTACATGACCCATCAGCAGATACTGTCCTTCGCAGTGATTATTCTCATGATGGGGGCATTTATCTGGGGCAAATTTCGCTACGATATTGTGGCTCTTTGTTCGCTACTGCTGGCTGTTGCAGTTGGCGTCGTCCCTTTCGATCAGGCATTTACCGGTTTCAGCGATGATATCGTTATTATTGTCGGCAGTGCTCTAATTGTAAGTGCTGGGGTCGCCCGTTCGGGTCTGATGCAGGAAGCCGTGCAACGGTTTCTGCCAGATATAAACAGCGTGCGATTGCAGCTCGCGGTACTGGTTGCCATTGTGACCGTTCTATCCGCATTCGTGAAAAATGTCGGCGCGCTCGCGATCATGATCCCGGTTGCCTTTCAGTTTGCCCGACGCTCCAACGTCTCACCTTCTACCTTTTTGATGCCCATGGCATTTGGCGCACTTCTTGGTGGCCTGATGACGCAGGTGGGCACCTCGCCCAATATCGTCGTTTCTCGAATAAGAGGTGAAATGGTTGGCGAGCCATTCACAATGTTCGACTTCACGCCAGTCGGCGCGGTTCTGGCATCGGTAGGCCTTGTTTATCTGGTTACGTTTTATTGGCTGGTTCCGCAGCGCACGCGTGAAAACATTTCGCTTGATGAAGCCATCAAGATCAAAAATTACGCTTCAGAAGCAAGCGTGCTTGCCAACTCTACCATCGTCGGCAAGCGCATAAGCGATCTCATCAAGCCCGCCGAAGGCGAAGCTATGGTGACGTCGATTATTCGCAAAAACAGCCGCATCACTCCCTTGCCTGATACTGTGATTGTCGAGAACGATATCGTTCTGCTTGAAGGTGATCCAAAGGCGTTAGATACGGTAGTCAGCTCTGGCAAGCTTACCCTGTCCAAGAACCGCAACCCATCAGAAACGAGCGGCTCAACAGAAATCGAAACTGTTGAAGCTGTGATTGGGACCAATTCCCGCCTCGTCGGCCTCAATGCGCAACAGCTTGATCTTTACGCCCGCTATGAGGTCAATCTGCTGGCGGTCAGTCGTCCCGGCCAGCGCATTTCCGAACGTCTCAGTGAAGTGCGTCTGAGTTTTGGCGATGTTGTGGTTCTGCAGGGCAGGCAGGCAAGCCTTTCTAACTTTCTGACAGAATTTGAGCTGCTGCCATTGGCTCGCCGCAAGTTGATGCTTGGTAGTGTGAGGCGCGGGCTTATCCCGCTTGCCATCCTGGTTGCAGCGATTGGCGCTACCGCGCTCAGTCTTGTTCCCGTTGCCGTCGCATTCTTTGCTGCAGCAGTTGCGATGCTGCTTTTCAAGGTCATACCGATCAATGAGGTCTATGACGAGATCGACGGGCCTATTCTGGTGATGCTCGCAGCGCTTATCCCGGTATCCGATGCTTTAAGAACAACGGGTGGCACTGAACTGATTGCCGAAGGCTTGGCCAGTATCGGTCACCAGCTACCACCAGCCGGCGCGCTGGCGCTTATTCTGGTTACGGCCATGATGGTTACGCCATTTCTCAATAATGCGGCAACTGTGCTGGTGATGGCTCCGATTGCGACAAGCTTTGCCTCGGGCCTTGGTTTTAAACCGGAAGCTTTCCTTATGGCCGTGGCAATTGGCGCGGGTTGCGATTTCCTCACACCAATCGGGCACCAGTGCAATACACTTGTTATGGGACCAGGCGGCTACAAGTTCAGTGATTATCCGAGACTTGGATTGCCACTATCAATCATTATCGCGCTTGTGACTGTGCCTGCACTGATGTTCTTCTGGCCTCTAAGATAGCTCAGCCTTCGCAGACCGGAGCCACTCAAGGCTTTCTGCGACGATTTTCTCAATCGGATCGACAACATCCGCGCGGAACACTAAAGGTTCACCAACCGGGCTTTCCAGCGTGGCAAGCTGGCTTTCCAGCATTGTTACCGGCATAAAATGGCCAGTACGATGCCCCATATGTTCATGCAGAACTTCAAAGCTTCCATCGAGAAACACGAAAGCCAGTTGCCCACCAACCGCTGCACGCAAGCGCTCCCGATAGCTCTTTTTCAGCGATGAACATGAAACAATAAGCCCCTGCTCTGCAGTGGCCATTCGTTCGCCGATTTTATCAAGCCACGGCCATCGGTCTTCATCCTGCAAAGGAATGCCGGACGCCATTTTATCAACGTTGGATTTTGGGTGAAGACTATCACCCTCCAGAAAGGGCAGATTAAGAGCTTCTGCCAACTTTTCGCCAACCGTCGATTTTCCAGACCCGGACACACCCATAACGATGATATGCAAATTCATTGTCCTTAAAATGTTTCAAGCTTGAGATTGACGCGGCTGGCTGCACCCACAACGTGCTGGCGCATGACTTCGCGTGCTTTGAGAGGATCACGCACCGCAATCGCATCACGGATCGCCTGATGTTCCGCGATCGTGATTTCGACGATCTCTTCAAGCACAGCACGCGCGCGTGCAGCACGTATTGCCTGACTGATGCGCTCCGCTATGAAACCGAGCACAAGCGGAAAATATTCATTATGCGTGGCAGCTGCGAGCGCCCGGTGAAAAGCGAGATCGGCAGCGATCCCCTCATCCGTCCACTTTTCTCGGCCAGTCATTTCAGCGAGAGCTTCGTCTAGCCTGCTCATGTCTTCGGCTGTGTGATGCACAGCGGCGAGGCCTGCAGCTTCAATCTCCAGCGCCATACGAAGCTGAAACAGGCTCTGAAAATGATCCCGGTCCGCGAGTGTTTCCGGTTCAATGCGGATCGCTTGGCGACGGTCGGGTTCGGTGACGAATGCACCTACACCCTGACGCGTTTCTATCAATCCTTCATTACGCAACTGGGCAATTGCTTCACGGATGACCGAACGGCTAACGCCGAAGCTCTGTGCAAGATTGTGTTCGGTCGGCAGTTTTTGCCCAGGCAGAAAACTGCCTTCAGTTATCTGTCGCACAATCTCTGAAGCAATACGGGCCGGAAGTTGCTCGTTGCGCCTGATTTCACCGAACACGTTCCGCTCCTCCCTCTGTATTCCTTAGATCTGATTTGTCGTCAGTCCTGAACCAAGTCAAGCGAAAGCTGACATCCGGGATTCATGATCGCATCTGGATCAAGAGCATGTTTAAGGCTTGATAGAAGAGCTTTTCTCACAGGATCAAGCCGCTTTTCGAAATCATCGCGCTTCAAACGCCCAATGCCGTGTTCGGCACTGATACTGCCAGCATAGCGATCAAGAACTGCGTTAATCGTCTCTTTAGCGAGTTTGATTTTCTTATCCTTGATTGCGAGGTCGAGGTCGTTTGGCGGGATGACATTAAGATGCACATTGCCGTCACCGACATGACCATAAGAAATCGCAAGGCATTCTGGCAGGACTGCAGCAAGTTCTGCCTCTGCCTCCGCTACGAATGCTGCGAGCTTTGATAGAGGTACAGAGATATCGGTGCGAAGGTGTTTACCACGCAGCGCCTGACCTTCATTCATTCCTTCACGAAATTGCCAAAGGTTTTGCGCTTGTGCACGCGACGAAGCGATGGTGCCATCAAGCACAAGACCGCTTTCCAATGCTTCACTCAAAAATGCTTCCATCAAGGCCGCAGTATCGACCAGACCCGAGCCTGAAATCTCTATCAACACATAAGCGGGATATTGCCCCAACGGAGCGACGAGATCCGGAATGGCCTCTTGTGCAAGGGTAAATGCCATCGGCGGCATGAATTCAAAGGCGGACATTAAATCGCAGCACTGAACACGCGCTCGACGATAAAGCGCAATCGCATCTTCGAGCGAATTGAGCCCAAGCATCGCGGTTTCGACTTTGTCGGGCAAAGGCATCAGTTTGATTGCAACAGCTGTAACAATGCCGAAAATGCCTTCTGCACCGATAAACAGCTGCTTGAGATCGATACCGCGGTTATCTTTTCGCAAGGTGGAAAGGCCGTTGAAAATTGAGCCGTCCGGTAGAACAACCTCGAGTCCCAACACCAATTCCCGTGTCATCCCGTAGCGCAACACATTGACGCCACCGGCATTGGTGCTGACATTGCCGCCGATACGGCAACTTCCCTGTGCTCCAAGCGCCAGCGGGAAAAACATGCCCTGCGCCGCGAGCTGGTTCTTCATTTCGAGGAGAATGCAGCCAGCTTCTACAATGGCTGAAAAATCATGGGGGTCGACCTGCCTTATGCGGTTCATACGCTCAAGACTGAGAATGACCACGTCACTCTGACCATCGGGTACACCGCCCTGCACCAGACCGGTGTTTCCACCCTGAGGAATGATTCCAAGTCCCAGCGCGCGGCTCGCTTTAACTGAGAGCGAAACTTCTTCTGTGCTCCGCGGACGCAAGACGGCAACTGCGCCATATTCCACATCGCCAGGAAAATCGCGGCAGAAACGTTGCATCGCATCTGGATCGGTCAGGACCATATCATTTCCAAGCGCCTTCTTCAGCGCTTCTTGCTGTTCCGTGTTCATGTCCAGCACTTCCTGCATGTCAAAACCTCACACCCAACGACAACACCGCTTCACAGAAGACTTCGATCTACGCGAATAGCGGCAGTTCGGCAGGCTAATTCATCCCAATTGCGTTGTTCGACGCATAAAAGAGTTTTCAAGCTTTGAATATATAGTTATCAGACAACCCTACAATATAATTTTGGAGGAGTTAGATTGTGAGCTTTTCAGCACAGACGGAAATCATCCGCCTCTGATTTGGACATAGTCGCGTCTCCGCGCCGAAACCATCCAATAGCATCTTGAACTGAACAAACCGGGAGGAATATCCGTGCAAGACAAGCATACTCTGAACTCGTCCATCATTTTGCCTGAAGACAGCGCGTCGGCAGTGCTCATTGGGCGCGTGTGGTCGAAGGCTGAAAATGGTCCCTGCCCCGTATTGGTTGTAAATGGCCATGTGCATGATCTTTCCAGCCTTTCTGCAACCGTATCGGGTCTGCTGGAACGCAAGGACTTGGTGGGGGAGCTGAAAGATATCAGCCGTTTTGCTGACCTTGGTGCGCTTGACGATTATCTTTCTGGCGAAAAGGGTGAACTGCTTGCTCCAATTGATCTTCAGTCGATCAAGGCTGCAGGTGTTACCTTCGCCGACAGTATGCTCGAACGTGTGATCGAAGAGCAGGCGAAGGGTGATCCAAGCCGTGCGCGTGAAGTACGTGACCGTCTGGCACCTGTCATCGGCGACAGTCTGCGCGGCGTGGCTGCAGGTTCTGAGAAGGCGGCACAGGTCAAGGCGTTGCTTCAGGAGATGGGCCTCTGGTCGCAGTATCTGGAAGTCGGCATTGGCCCAGATGCTGAAATTTTCACAAAGTCGCAGCCAATGTCTTCGATGGGCTGCGGTAATACTGTCGGCATTTTGCCAATTTCACAATGGAACAATCCTGAGCCGGAAGTGGTGCTTGCTGTTGCTTCTGACGGTCGCATCGTTGGCGCAACGCTTGGCAATGACGTTAATCTGCGTGACGTGGAAGGCCGCTCGGCACTTCTGCTCGGCAAAGCAAAAGACAACAACGCATCATGCGCCATTGGTCCATTCATCCGGCTCTTTGACGGCAATTTCACCATGGATGTTTTGCGTAAGCTCAAGCTATCGCTGAAAGTAACTGGTACTGACGGTTTCGAGATGACCGGCGAAAGCCCGATGGAAGCGATCAGCCGTGATCCGGAAAACCTTGCCGGACAGATGATGAACCGCAACCATCAGTATCCGGATGGCGCTGTTCTTTTCCTGGGCACAATGTTTGCACCAGTCAAAGATCGTCGCGGTGCTGGTCAAGGATTCACGCACGAAATCGGCGACAAGGTGGAGATTTCGACGCCTAGGCTTGGACGACTCGTCAACTGGGTCGATCGTACCGATAATTGCGCCGAATGGACTTTCGGTGTTCGCGCACTGATCCAGAACCTGCAGAAGCGCAATCTGCTCGACAGAATTTGATACTTAGAAAGGCCGCATATCAGATGATATGCGGCCTTTTTTATTAGCTTAATGGAATGGCATTGCCATCTTTGGAAGATTGGTAAGTGCCCGACATCGCGTCATATTTTGCGCGAATAGCATCAAGTCGTTTTTCCAGTCGTGAGCGATCGGGCTCCGGTAGCGAAACCACCATCTTCGGAATCGAATGGCTGTGCCAGAAGCTGTTGTCGCGGTTGTAACCACCTGGCTCCAGGGTGAAGACTTCTTTGAGAATTTTCAGATCATGCGGGATCGAAAAAGCGTCGCGTGAATCTTCGTGGCTGAACAGATAGTAGAAATTATCGAAACCACTCCAGGTTATCGCAGACAAACACATGGAGCATGGCTCGTGTGTGGAAAGGAAAACCATTTCCTTCGTATTCGGACGTCCCTGCTCAGGCATTTCATAGAAACGCTTCAACGTATGGACTTCGCCGTGCCACAGCGGATTTTCGGTCTCATTATTAGTTTCGGCAAGCACCAGAGATAAATCAGACTTGTTCAGCAGAGCCGCACCAAAAACCTTGTTGCCTTCTGCAACACCGTGTTCAGTCAGGGGTATGACGTCTTTTTCGACAACCTCAATCAGTTTTTCGAGCAGTTTCAATTCATCCGGTGTCATTACCTCAACTCCCTTAGACTAGAAAGAAAAACGCCGGGGTGTTGCCCCGGCGTTTCGTGTTATTCTGGGAAGAATGCGAAGCGGATCACAAACAGTGCCGCGACGATCCAGGTCGCCAAGTGAACTTCACGAGCCTTGCCCGTTACAGACTTCAGCACAACGTAGCTGATGAAGCCAAAAGCCAAACCGTTGGCGATAGAGTAGGTGAACGGAATGGACAGTGCCGTAAGAGCGGCTGGAGCTGCTTCCGTGATTTCGTCCCACTTGATTTCGGACAGTTCGCGCATCATCAGACATGCGACATAGACAAGCGCAGGTGCCGTTGCATAAGCAGGTACAGAACCAGCCAGTGGCGAAATGAAGAGCGCTGCGAGGAATAGAAGGGCGACGACGAGTGCCGTAAGACCCGTCCGGCCACCAGCCTGAACGCCAGAAGCGCTTTCAACATAAGCGGTCGTGGAAGACGTACCGAGCAGCGAACCACCGAGAATTGCCGTGCTGTCCGCAAACAATGCCTTACCCAGACGGTTTGGCTTGCCCGGTTCAATCAGGCCGCCACGCTTTGCGACGCCGATCAGCGTGCCGGTCGCATCGAACACTTCAACCAGTACGAAAACCAGAATGACGTGCAGAATGCCGGTGTGCAGTGCACCCATGATATCGAGCTGCAGGAATGTAGGCGCAAGGCTCGGAGGAGCGGAGAACACACCACCAAACTGCGTAATGCCAAGCGAAATCGACGCAATGGTAACGACAAGAATACCGATCAGGATCGCACCGCGAACCTTGAGCGCATCGAGAGCTGCAATGATGAAGAAACCAGCAATCGCCAGAAGAGGACCAGCTTCGCGCAGATCGCCAAGACCGACGAGCGTTGCAGGATTATCAACGACAACGCCTGCGCTCTTCAAACCGATCAGCGCCAGGAACATACCGATACCGGCAGCAATCGCACTTCTTAGCGAATGCGGAATACCTTCAACCAGCCAACGCCGAATACCTGTCACTGTCAGGAACAGGAAGATAATACCCGAAATGAAGACCGCGCCGAGTGCCTGCTGCCAGGAAAAACCCATGGCGCCAACAACGGTAAAGGCGAAGAAGGCATTGAGGCCCATGCCGGGTGCCATGCCGATTGGCCAATTGGCGACAAGCGCCATGACAATCGAACCAAGAGCTGCCGCAAGACAGGTGGCTACGAATACCGCATTGCGATCCATGCCCGTGGTGGACAGAATATCAGGATTGACGAAGATAATGTAAGACATCGTCAGGAAGGTGGTCACACCAGCGATCACTTCCGTTCTCACCGACGTGCCATGTTCCTGCAATTTGAACAGCTTTTCCAGCATGATCCCTCCAGGGCAAAAAGCGCGCATTGAAAGGCACCAATAAACAGCCGAGCGCAATTGCTTGCGACCAGCCGGTTGAAATCGGTGCAATCTGTTGCGATTGCCGTATTTGTTAGCCGCAGCCGCATTTTACGCGAGCGGATTTGTTCCCCATACACCCAACGCGATCAAAAACACAGTTCTGCCGCAAGAATGCCTGTTTATTAACGTGATTTAGTTTGGACTGACTTTCAAAACCGCGCCAGTCACCTATTCAGGCTTTAATTTTTGAAAGAGCTTCAAAAATGGTAGCTGTCTAAGTTGCCAATCTTAAAGCTATCTATCTGATTAAATGGTAGTTTTTAGTAAGATGCCGGTTCCATACATGCCGAAAGCGAAAAACGTATGTGCGACAAGATTGAGGATACGGACATTTCGCGCGTTTGGCAAACGCGATGCAGCCCAACCGATTCCCAATCCTGGTTGAAGCAGAAACCATCCAGCTGCAACCGTCAGGATGCCGAATATCCATGCAGGTAGGAAAATTGGATTCGCAAACCACGCCGCGCCGCCATAAAGCGCAAAGATAATGCCATAAAGAATGCCGACCGCGTAATGACCGATCCAGCCAAGTGCAACTTCGTGTGCATAAGGCTTTGATGCTGAGATGTCATCGTGGAATATCTGCCCGTCACGCAAATGCCAGAACCAGCGGCCAACGAGCCCCCAGTTGGGACGAGATTGACCGGGAAGCATTGATAGAACCAATGCCCAGACGTCCATCACGATCGTCGCACCAATTCCGATCAATATACCATTGACGATGAGATTAAGCATGGGCTGGTCCTCGCGGTGTCGGGTAGCCACATAAACGTGTGACCACCCGACACGCAAGGCATATAATCAGTTTGAATGAATGCTCGACAATAAGACAAACGCAAATATGCTTCGCATTAACAGTCAAATTAGTTATCGGTCATGAAAGGCTCGATAATTTGGCGGCGATGAAGACTGATAAACTATCATTGGCATCTTTTGAGATGCCGTCTTCATCGCCAGCCCCCGCAACACTTGGATATATCGAGAGCGCTCTGCTGTTCAAGTGACAGAAGTCCCATATTAGATATCGTTTTGTCTCATTGGCCGTTGCCAGAACAAGGCGCGAATAAGTCTGCAGCCTTTGGTCGGATACGGAATTTTCTGAGAAACTTTACGGGCGCAGAAAACGGCCCTTCGATAGAATAAATGCATAATATACTTATTAAATAACAAAAGCGCCGGGACTGGAGCACCGACGCTTTGTTACATTATTTCAGTTTCACTTTCGGGGCGATCAATTATCAGCCGCACCATCAGTGATTACTTACCGAAAACTGCGCTCTGGATCTGCGAACGCGATACGCCGATATCGGCAAGAAGATGGTCGTCCATTGCACCCAGTTCACGGATTGCGCGACGACGGGAAACGTACTGCTGGAATTTCTGACGAATGTTCATTTCTTTTCTCCTCGTTGGATGCCTCTTAAATAGTCTTTTGCACAAAATTCCACCACGGATATGATTGCAAATGAGGCATGCGTTTTCGGTGGAGCTCGCCTTCTTGAAAACGCCGCAATCGCCTACGCCATAGGGGATAGCGGTAAGTCGATTTTTTGAGTTTTTACCAAATTGTCTTTTGCAAAACCGGCTTCAATCGATTAATCCGGTCATTGGAGGAGATTATCTCTAGCCCCCTGCGGATATCACCATGCTTTACGGTATTTTTCTCGCGTTTGCGTCCTATGCTGCATTCGCTATAAGCGACGCCTGCGTCAAGTTTCTCGACGGCACATTGTCGCCTTACGAAATCGCCTTTTATGGTGCCGTTCTGGGTGTGTTAGCCATACCGTTCATCAAGAAACCCGAAGATGAATGGCTCGATATGTTTCGAACCACAAATATAAAGCTGTGGTTACTTCGCACACTTACCGCTGCGATGGGTGTCATCGGCAGCGTTGTCGCCTTCACACATCTGTCGATGGCCGAAGCTTTCGCGCTTATCTTTCTGCTTCCGGCTTTTGTGACGATCCTTTCCGTGCTCTTTCTTAAAGAACAGGTCGGCTGGCGTCGTTGGTCGGCCGTGATTATCGGTTTTATCGGTGTGCTTGTTGTGCTGCGCCCTGGTTTTCGCGAACTCTCTATCGGTCATCTCGGCGCGTTGGGCGGCGGGCTTGGCGGCGCATTCAGCATCGTAATCTTTCGCGCAATGGGTAAGAAGGAAAAGCGTATCTCGCTTTATACCGCTGGCCTTATCGGACCGATCCTTATCTGCGGCGCATTGATGATCCCGAGCTATCAGACACCTTCAGCCGTTCAATGGGGCTATCTCGCGGGCTATGGACTGCTTGCAGCCCTTGCAAATATTCTGCTGATGCTGGCAGCACAACGTGCACCGGCAAGCGCTATCGCCTCCCCGCAATACAGCCAGATGATCTGGGCAATTCTATTCGGCTATTTCATTTTCCATGACCATATCGATCTGCCGATGCTTATCGGCATTATCCTGATCACAATTTCCGGCCTGTTTACTTTCGTTCGCGAACGCCAGCGTGGTGTGGAAGGTCCGGCGGCAGTAGCGACTTCCGATCCATCACCCGCCTTGGCGGAAGAGAAATAGCCCAATCCTCTCACAGGATTGATTATTATAGGGCGATATCAAACCCGAAACTGGTTTTCAGTTTCGGGTGACGTGCTATAACGGCTCACGTTCATGTCCCGCCCACGCTTCTACCTGAAATTCCATCAGTCAATCAAAAGCGTCCTGCGCGGGATTTGGCACGACAACGAGATTGAAGAAGGATGAAGATGATGGCCGAGAACCGGGCAATGTGGACCTATTACAAAGGCGAATGGCATGAAGGCGATGTTCGTATTCTTGGTGCCGCCTCCCACGCGACCTGGCTTGGTTCGCTCGTATTCGACGGCGCTCGCCTTTTTGAAGGTGTCACACCTGATCTTGATCGCCACTCAGCGCGCGCAAATGATTCAGCGCGTGCGCTCGGTCTGGCACCAACGCTCAGCGGCAACGACATTGAAGCTTTGGCTCGCGAAGGCCTCAAAAAGTTCGAGCCCGGCACTGACGTATATATTCGCCCAATGTACTGGGCCGAAGAAGGCGATACCAGCACGGTTGCCGCCGCACCTGAATCGACAGATTTTGCGCTGTGTCTCGAAGCAATCCCTATGGTCGAGCCAAAAGGCTTTACCATCACGACAACATCCTTCCGTCGCCCTTATCTTGAGGTGATGCCCGTCAATGCCAAGGCCGCATGCCTTTATCCGAATAACGGCCGTATGCTCCGTGAAGCAAAAGCTAAAGGCTTTCACAATGCGCTGGTTACAGACGTTCTCGGCAATGTTGCCGAAACTGCTACATCCAACGTCTTCATGGTGCGCGGTGGAGAAGTGTTCACGCCAGTTCCGAATGGTACTTTCCTCAATGGCATTACGCGTCAACGCGTGATCGGACTGCTCCGCCAAGCAGGCGTCAGCGTTCATGAAACCACGCTCTCGGTGCAGGATTTCCGCGAAGCAGACGAAATCTTCTCTACCGGCAATATGAGTAAGGTGGTGCCGATCATCGGTTTTGATGAACGTAAACTCGAGTATGGCGCTATAGCCAAGCGCGCGCGTTCGCTCTACTGGGAATGGGCGCATAGCTGATAAATACAGCTTAAACCCTCGTTTGATTCCAATAACGGTTACTGCCTGAATGCTTGAGCATACCCCTTTGTTTATGACAGTAGCCGTTGTTGCAGCCTTTCTGGTGGGCTTATCAAAAGGTGGCTTGCCATCTGTCGGCACGCTTTCAGTGCCTCTGATGGCGTTGGTGATCTCACCTGTAACGGCAGCAGCTCTTCTGCTGCCGATCTATGTCGTCAGCGACATGTTCGGTCTCTATCTCTACCGTCATCATTTCTCGAAACGTAATCTGGCGATCCTGACGCCAGCCGCCATCCTCGGCATCGGCCTTGGCTGGTTCTTCAGCTCGCACCTTTCAAGCACGTTCATTGGGATGCTTGTGGGGCTTGTCGGTCTCTTCTTTTGCTTCAATGTCTGGGTTGGCGCAAAGTACCGCCGTCAGGCGCGTAAAGCCGATATTCCCCGTGGCACCTTCTGGGGTATCATCACCGGTCTTACCAGCTTCGTTTCGCATTCTGGCGCACCACCATTTCAAATGTATGTCCTGCCGCAACATCTCGAAAAGCTGGTCTTCGCAGGCACTTCGACCATTCTTTTTGCAATCGTCAATGCGGTTAAGCTCATTCCTTACTGGCAGTTGCAGCAGTTTTCCAATCTCGACTGGTCACTCGGTCTCTGGCTTTTGCCTGCCGCTATTATCGGTACGTTCGTTGGCGCAAAGCTCACACGCATCATGCCGGACGGTCCGTTTTTTCTTTTGGTGCAGCTCACGCTTTTCGGTCTTTCAATCAAGTTGATCGCCGACTGGGTTCTGCCATTCCTCTCAGCCTGACGGGCACTTGCCAGCCGCATTTGCATAAGCCACTCTGCCCGTGAGGGAGGATGCGGGTATGAAAAATGCGGATGCGATCATAATTGGTGCGGGCCTTGCCGGGCTTGTGGCAGCACATGAACTGACAAGTGCGGGCAGAAAGGTCATTCTACTTGAGCAGGAAGGCGAAAATTCGGTCGGCGGACAGGCCTTCTGGTCGCTCGGCGGCCTGTTTATGGTGGACAGCCCTGAGCAACGACGTCTTGGCATAAAAGATAATCTCGACCTCGCCCGCCAGGATTGGCTCGGATCGGCACAATTTGATCGCCCGGAGGATCATTGGCCGAAACAATGGGCAGAAGCCTATCTGCAATTTGCAGCGGGCGAGATGCGTTCCTGGCTGCACAGTCTCGGTATGCGATGGTTTCCGGTCGTTGGCTGGGCAGAGCGCGGTGGCGGACAGGCTCATGGCCATGGCAATTCGGTTCCACGTTTTCATGTAACGTGGGGCACAGGGCCAGGCGTGGTGGCTCCTTTTGAGCGCCTTATGCGAGAAGCAATCTCTAGTGGCCTGCTGACACTCAAATGTCGCCACCGCGTCAATGAGATTATAACAACCAATGGACGAGCAATCGGCGTGCGCGGTGATATCCTGACGCCATCGACCGTCGAGCGCGGGCAATCATCATCACGCGATGTTGAGAGCCAGTTTGAGCTTACAGCCAATTGCGTGATTGTCACCTCGGGCGGCATTGGCGGCGATCCGGAACGTGTTCGCAAGGCATGGCCGCGTGATCGCCTTGGCAATCCACCTCAAAATATGGTGCTTGGCGTACCTGCGCATGTGGATGGGCGCGGCA
Organism: Brucella sp. NBRC 12953; assembly: GCF_040369775.1. Classification (NCBI taxonomy): domain Bacteria; kingdom Pseudomonadati; phylum Pseudomonadota; class Alphaproteobacteria; order Hyphomicrobiales; family Brucellaceae; genus Brucella; species Brucella sp. NBRC 12953. Next base: position 236,389 of record NZ_BAABSV010000006.1, on the reverse strand, counting down.
TAGACATCGCCATCGCCGCTGGCGGGCATGTGATCAATGGTGACCGCATGTGGCACTATACGGAGGGGCTCCGAAACTGGAATCCGATATGGCCCAATCACGGCATTCGTATTCTTCCGGGACCATCATCCATGTGGTTCGACGCGGAAGGCAACAGAATGCCCTCACCTTGCCTCCCTGGCTTCGATACACTCGGCACCTTGAAGCACATTCTCGCAACGGGACATGAATATTCGTGGTTCATACTGACCGAAAAAATCATTCGCAAAGAATTCTCGCTTTCCGGTTCTGAACAAAATCCCGACCTAACCGGCAAAGACTGGAAACTGCTTATCAAAAGCAGATTAGGCAAAGCCCCGCCCCCGCCAGTCAAGGCATTCATTGACCATGGTGAGGATTTCGTCACGGCGAAGAGCCTTGAAGAGCTTGTAGCCAAGATGAACAAGCTAACCGACAGCAAGCTGCTGGATGCAACACATATCCGCAACCAGATTGAAGCGCGCGACCGGGAAGTCACCAATCGCTATTCCAAGGACGCGCAAATCATGGCCATCCATAATGCGCGTTCCTATATCGGCGACAAGCTGACCCGCGCTGTCCCACTTCATGCTTTGCTGGATCCAGCCAATGGTCCGCTGATTGCAGTTAAACTTAATATTTTGACCCGGAAAACGCTGGGCGGACTGCATACCGACATTAACGCAGCAGTTTTGGACAAGAACGGCGCGCCGGTTGTTGGCCTTTATGCAGCTGGCGAAGCAGCAGGCTTTGGCGGCGGCGGCTATCATGGCTATAATGCGCTGGAAGGAACCTTCCTTGGTGGCTGCATCTTTTCTGGACGAACAGCGGGACGCGCTGCAGCAAAGATGCTCTGATGGTTCGCCTGTGACGGAACCAGAACCACCAGCCCTGCGTTCGTTAAACAATGACGTCATGGAGGCAAATCATTATGGTTGAACTGGTCAACAATATCGAAAACATCGAATTCATTATCGCCAAGGCGCGCGAATATGATGTGCAAGTTCCGGCGGTCGATGAAAACCCTGGTTCCAATGCTTCCGATGACGGCGATATCGATATTCTTGATGCTTCGGTTGATAATCCGACGCGCAAGGAGCTTGTCGCGGCAATTCGTTCTCTGAATGAAGACGAGAAAGTTGAGTTGTTGGCTTTGGTCTGGGTTGGTCGCGGGGATTTTAGCGCTGAAGAATGGGATGACGCGCTTGCGACCGCAAGTGATCGTCACAATGGACGCGAAGCGAAGTACCTGCTCGGCATACCACTCTTGGGCGACTACATCGAAGAAGGTTTGGAAACGCTCGGTATCGAGTTTGAAGCCTACGATAATGAATAAGAAAAATTGATGTTTCCATTGATCGTTGTGTTTTGACGGCGTCATAGCTGGCGGTTAGTCTGCGCGGCAACTAGGGCACGGGTGGTTCGCCACCCTTAGGATAAAATTCAAAGCATTGGAGGATTTCATCATGCTTCAGAAAAATCTGGATCAGAAAACGGATTTCTATATCGACGGTGCATGGCGGTCCCCGCTTGAAGCAAAGACCATCGAAGTCATTAATCCAGCCAATGAGAAGCCTTATGCAGCGATTTCTGCAGGCTCTACAGCGGATATTGATCTCGCAGTAGCTGCAGCGCGCAAAGCGTTTCCTTCTTGGAGCGAAACACCTGCTGAAGAACGGATCGGTTATCTGCGCCGTATTGTTGAAATCTACGAGCGTCGCCTTGAAGAAATGGCCCAGGCTATTTCCAAGGAAATGGGTGCCCCAATCAAGCTTGCGCGCGAATCTCAGGCCGCGGCCGGTCTGTCGCATACCAAGGCTTTCATCGCTGCTTTTGAGAATTTTGAATTCGAAGAAATTCTATCGCCAAAGCATCCTAATCAAGCCATTGTGCATGAACCTATTGGTGTTTGCGGACTGATTACGCCATGGAACTGGCCGATGAATCAGATCGCACTCAAAGTCATCCCTGCCCTTGCCGTTGGTTGCACAGTCGTGCTCAAACCATCCGAAATCGCACCAATGTCGGCGATGCTATTTGCTGAATTTGTCGATGAAGCAGGTTTGCCGAAGGGCGTATTCAACCTCGTTAACGGAGAAGGTCCTGTCGTTGGCGAAGCCATGTCACAGCATCCAGACATCGACATGATGTCATTTACCGGTTCGACCCGCGCAGGAACGGCTGTTTCGCGTGCAGCGGCTGCGACCGTCAAGCGCGTTTCGCTGGAACTCGGTGGCAAGTCACCTAATATCGTTTTTGCTGATAGTGATCTGGAAAAGGCAATCGAACGTGGTGTGAACCATTGTTTTGAAAACACCGGCCAGTCCTGCAACGCGCCAACACGTATGCTGGTTGAACGCTCGATCTATGAACAGGCGGTCGATTTTGCCAAGAAGACTGCGGCAAAAACGACGGTCGATGACCCATCCAAGGATGGCGAGCATATCGGCCCACTGTCGTCATCAATCCAGTTCGACAAGGTGCAGGCGTTGATCCAGAAGGGTATTGATGAAGGTGCGCGTCTCGTTGCAGGCGGCACAGGTCGCCCCGATGGCATTTCTGAAGGCGATTTCGTCAAGCCAACCATCTTCGCCGATGTGAACAACGAAATGACCATTGCACGCGAAGAAATCTTCGGGCCCGTGCTGGCGATGATCCCTTTCGATACGGAAGAGGAAGCCATTGCTATCGCCAATGATACGCCATATGGCCTGGCTGCCTATATTCAGACAGGTAGCCCGGAACGCGCAAAACGCGTAGCACGTAAACTCCGCGCTGGCATGATCCAGATCAACGGAACGTCGCGTGCGCCCGGCAGCCCATTTGGCGGCTACAAGCAATCCGGCAATGGGCGCGAAGGCGGCAAGTGGGGTCTGGAAGACTTTATGGAAGTGAAGCTCATCAGCGGCTAAACGTATCCACCTTGTTGAAATGAAAAGCGCCGGAAACCCGGCGCTTTTTTAATGGGAATTCTGCCAGCTACCCTAAGTGGCAAAACGGGCACATGATGGCTTTGTACCCCCGAACCCGTTCCTTGACGGACGAAAGACAAACACGGCAATCAACCGTCAAGGGATGGGTTTATCAGTAAGCTGCACCCAGCTTCAGACTTGCGAACTCCGGTGAATCCAGAAGATCCTGATGATGGGCGCGAGCAACATCTGGATGCGAGCGCAGACGGCTCTTCAGATTGTTCTGGCCCACCTCACGGAACAGCGTGTTAAGCGGATCAACGCTCACACCGCGCTCTTTGGTTTTAAGTTCTTCCGGCAGATCAATGACTGGGATCGTCGCGTCATAGCGAGCACCAAGGAAGAAGGCGACCGAGAAGCGCTCCGTTCCGGCGGGCGGCGCAATAACACCATGAACATCGGCGCGAACAAAGCCATTGGTTGCCAATTCAAGCAATTCACCAGTGTTGATGACAAACGTACCCGGCACAGGCGGCGCATCAATCCAGACGCCATCTTCACGCTGTACACGAAGACCCGGAACAACATCCTGGAGCAGAACGGTAACGAAACCGCCGTCCTTGTGTGCGCCAACGCCCTGATCGCTTTCGGCCACATCACGACCCGGATAACGGATAATTTTCAAAAGCTGTGAAGGATGCGGATCATAAATCTGTGCGAAGAAATCTTCGCTCTGACCAAGTGCTTCGGCAATCGCTTTGAGCACGTCAATGCCAACACGGGTGACTTCCGCCTGATAGGCAAGCAGCAATGGCTTTAGTTCCGGTAAGGCATCCGGCCACTGGTTTGGGCCGATCAGACGCTTCCACGCGGGGCTATCTGGACCGATTTCGGCAGGCTCGGCCTCGGTATTAATGTCGAGCTGCTCTCGCCAATCTTGCTCACCGCGAGTGCGCTCAAGACCTGCACGGTTATAGCCACGGAAATGCGACGTGTTAATCATCTCAATCTTGAGCTTTTCTTCGGTCGGCAACGCGAAGAAGCGCTTGGCGGTGGCCACGACATTTTCGATCAGCTTTGGATCGACTCCATGCCCGGTTAGATAGAAAAAGCCGTGGTCATGCAGCGTGCGACGAAGCTCATCGATAAAGCTTTTCCGCTCTTCCGGCGTGCCGTTGTAAACCGAAATATCGAGCAATGGCAGATTGATCGGATGCGAATGCGCGGTCATTTTGTGTCTCCTCTGAATGCTATCGTGAGCGGCGACTGCGCGCCACGCGATGATTGACGATCCGGGCGGCATAATCGCCCGTAACCTGAATGGATTGAACGATGGCAACGAGAATGATGACGACTGCGATCATCACTTCGGGCATGAAGCGCTGATAACCAAAGCGGATACCAAGATCGCCAAGACCGCCGCCGCCGACTGTACCAGCCATCGCCGAATAGCCGACAAGGCTTACAAGTGTGACCGTCTGCCCAGCAATAATTCCGGGTAAAGCCTCGGGAAGCAAAACTTTGAAAATGATTTGCATGGGTGTTGCACCCATACTTTCAGCAGCTTCTATAAGGCTTTGATCTACCTCACGCATTGCGGTCTCAGCGAGGCGCGCATAGAGCGGAATGATTGCAACAGTCAGAGGTACGATTGCCGCATAAGTGCCAACTGTTGTGCCTGCCACAAGGCGGGTAAACGGAATGATCGCCACCATCAAAATGATAAAGGGCGTAGACCGCACAAGATTGACGATAGTGCCTGCTATACGGTTGAAAAGTGGTCGTTCGAGAAATTGACCGGGGGCCGTGACAACCAGTGCAATGCCGAGTGGCAGACCGATCAACGTGGAAAGAATTGCCGACGCAGCCACCATCATGATTGTCTGCTTGAGCGACTCCATCAATAGATTGACGAGTGCGGGTGAAAGCAGGTCAGACAACATGGCCCAGCACCTCTCCGTGTAAATCAAGCGACGCTAGATAAGCGAGCACATCTGCGAGATCAGGCTCGCCGTTTTCAGCGATCAACGTCATGATCCCGAGTGGCTTCCCGCCAATATAATCAATGCGACCATGCAGAATATTGGGATTGATGCCAAAACGCTGAACAAGCGTCGCAACCACCGGCGAATGCGCGGCCTCTCCGGAAAAGATGATACGCAAGACCGGGCTTGATCCGGGAACTGCATCAGGCAGAAGCTTCTGGGCAACTTCCGGCGGCAGATCATGAGCCACAATGCTTGAGAGAAATGAGCGCGCGATAGCTGATTTCGGAAAGGCAAAGACGTCGAATGTCGGCCCGTTTTCAACCACACGACCGCCTTCAAGCACTGTCACATGGTCGGCAATCTGGCGAACCACATCCATTTCATGCGTGATGAGAACGATGGTCAGGCCCAAGCGCCGATTGATATCTTTGAGCAGCGCCAAAATCTGTTCGGTGGTTTCGGGATCAAGAGCAGAGGTCGCTTCATCCGATAGAAGGACACTTGGCTCCAGAGCCAGCGCGCGCGCAATGCCCACACGCTGCTTCTGCCCGCCAGACAGTTCCGATGGATAGGCGTCTGCCTTTCCGTTCAAACCTACCAGATCCAGCAGCTCGGTCACTCGCTTGCGAATGGTTTCGCGCGGCACACCAGCAAATTCCATAGGCAACGCTATATTAGCTGCAGCACTTCGGGAAGATAAGAGGCTAAAATGCTGAAATATCATCGATATATCGCGGCGTGCTTGGCGTAAATTACGTCCTTCAAGCTTGCTCACTTCACGCCCGGCAACAAACACCTGACCGCTGGTCGGCTGTACGAGACCGTTCAGGCAACGAACCAATGTGCTTTTACCCGCGCCTGAGCGGCCGATGATACCATGGATAGACCCCTTGCCGACGCGTAACGAAACATCGTCCAGAACCGCACCGGCTTTTGGATCGTAAGTCTTCGTCAGCGACTTTACATCGATGACAGGCAGCGCGGAGCCGATCCGGCCCCGCTCTGCTTCCGCTATGCGAACCGAAAGGTTCATCTCACCATCCCGCAATGATATTGCCTTCAAACTTCTTCTCGATGAAGGCTTTGACTTCTGGTGACTTGTACGCTTCGGTCAGCGTTTTCACCCACGGCGCGTCTTTGTTCTTTTCAGCAACAGCGATGAGGCAAAAATAATCAGAGAGCTGATCTTCGATCAGGATCGCATCGCGGCTCGGAACCAGCCCAGCGCTTAACGCGAAGTGAGACGTGATCACCGAAAAATCGACATCTTCCAGCGAGCGGGCGAGCTGCGCCGTTTCCATCGGGATGATCTTCACATTCTTCGGATTTTCAACAATGTCGAGTTCAGTGCCATTGAAGGTTACGCCGGGCGTCAGCTTGAGAACGCCACCCTTTTCGAGAAGCTTTAGAGCGCGTCCGGCATTGCTTGGGTCGTTAGGAATGGTGATCTGTGCGCCTTCCGGAAGTTCAGCCAAAGTTTTGAACTTATGCGAATACCCGGCCATCGGCAGCAGGACCGTGTTTCCACCGACGGCTACAAGATTAAGCCCACGATCCTTGTTCTGCTGATTGAGATAAGGCGTGTGTTGGAAACCATTGGCATCGAGATCACCGTCATTCGTTGCCGGATCAATCATTGCGCCATCGGAAAACTCGACGATCTCGATCTCGAGCCCCTCGGCTTTCGCGATGGGTGCCAACGCTTCGGCGATCTGGGCATGCGGACCTGACGTAACGCCCAAGCGGATTTTCTCAGCCAATGCGGGCGAAGCCGCAAGCATGGACAACAGAACCGCTGACAGAGCGCCACGAATGAATGGGGTATATTTCATGCAGATATTCCTCGAAGTGATTTTGGGCGGCGCATCAGGAGGCGGCGCGCCAGTTTTGTTTTTCTGACCAACGGGCAAGCCGATCGACGGCTTCAGAAAGCGTTGCTTCCGTCTTGGCGAAGCAGAAGCGGACATGGCTTTTCACGTCGCGTTCGCCATAGAAGGACGAAACCGGCACAGGTGTCACACCAGCCTCAAGCGTCAGGCGTCGACAGAAGGCAAGGTCGTCGCCTTCAGGGTCGAGGTCGCTCACATCGGCCACGGCGAAATAGGTTGAAGGCACGTCTGCGATATCGAAGCCTGCTGCCCTTAGTCCACCAACCAGCAAGTCACGACGCGATGCAAGCGTGCTGCGCAATTTGGTGAAATAGTTGTCGGGCAGCGAAAGACCAACAGCGACTGCCGCCTGTAAAGCCGGTGGGGTGGTGAAAGTCACATATTGATGTGCGCGGGAAATGGGCGCGAGAAGTTTTGCATCAGCCGTCACATAGCCAACTTTCCAGCCTGTCACGGAAAAGCTCTTTCCAGCCGAGCCAATCCGCACGACACGATCACGAATGCCCGGCACAGCAAAAAGCGAATGAAAATGCCGCCCGTCGAAAATCAGGTGTTCATATACCTCATCCGACACGATGGTCAGGTCGTGCTTGATCGCAAGCGAAGCCAGAAACTCAAGTTCCTGCGGATCGAATATCTTGCCAATCGGGTTCATTGGCGTATTGACGACGATCAGCTTTGTCTTTGATGTGATGGCCTTTTCCAGCGCTTCACGCGGTAACTCCCAGTGCGGTGGTGCCAGACGGAGCGGGACAACTTTGCCGCCCGCGCGACGAATGAGCGTGGCATAGGCATCGTAAACAGGTTCAAAGACGATGACTTCATCACCAGAATCAAGAAGTGCTAGGAACGTATCGGTCAGCGCTTCGGTGGCCCCTGACGTCACCAGAACCTCGGTCTCCCAATCGATCTCAAGACCCAGAAAGCGGCGTGCATTCTCAGCAACCGCCTTGCGCAAGGAAGGCAGCCCAAGCATCGGAGGATATTGATGAGGGCCATCACGTAAAGCCTGAATTGCTGCTTCGACAAGCTCTTCGGGTTCAAAACCTTCAGGAAATCCCTGTCCCAGATTTATAGCACCGGTTTCGGCAGCAAGGCGCGACATGGATTCAAAAATGGAAGTGCCAGATGCACCGAATATAGGATTGACCATCAAATCGCCCCGCTGCGTACTAAGAGTTACGGCGGAACGATAGGGCTTATAAAAAGAGCAAACAAAGCATCGGCTTGCTGTTCTGCATCAGCAACCGGAATGCTTTTTCCCAAAATGGCATAAGTAGAATAGTTTTCGACGCCTGCTTAAAAATTGATCACACAATTATCGTCATTCAGTGTTGATGGCGCGTTTTCCAAAGTTCCTCTGCCTTTTTGTAGAACTGGCCGTAACTATCATTGTCTGCAGCAAGAACAGTCATGAGCGCCATCGCGGTAGATGCGATAATCGTCAGCTCTGCACGCTCATCAACGGCGGCACCCGACCAAACGGCGAGCCAGTATTCAAACGAAGTGAGGCTGGAATGCTTATCGGTTCCTGCCTTCGACAAGGTTGGCAATGTGAGGTCCGTTTTCTGTTCGCCGAGCCATCTGTAAACCGTATGCGCATGGTGCGGCACCAGCTCCGCCACATCGCGGCTCGTCGACACGACCGAAACCGACTTTAAATCTAGCAGCGCCGCCGCATCGCGATGCAACTCACGATAGGTTGGTTGAGTGACACCGAGGACCGATGTGGACAACTGCATCGGGTTAAGCAGATGCGCGAGACTGTTGATCGATGACCTCGAGTGAAACAATGGATAAAGCGCGAGCAGGGCGTGAACCTGTGGTGCAAAACCAGCCAATGGCATGAAGCAGATACCATGCGCATTCAGCGCAGTTTCAGCCAATGATAGCGAACCCGCAACCGGGATATTGACAGCTTCAGCTGCGAGTTCCAGCTTCCCGGAAAGCTCACCTGTTCCGCAATTGCCATGCATCACGACCGGATAGCCAGCGCGTGCAACAAGAATTGCTGCCAGCATAAACCATGGCGACTGATGTGAGTTTGGCGAGAGATATGCAGGCCAGTCGAGTGCCGGGCGGCGAATGTCGGCCTGCGTTGAGTAATATTTTCGGGCTGCCTGAGCCATACCGGCAAGTTCAGGAGCCGTTTCACCTCGATAATGAATAAGCCGCAATAAAGCGCTGATTTGCATGGGGTCTGCTTCACCTGCAAATATCGTGGTGAAAGCATCTTCCGCTTCGTACATTTCGAGCGGACGTGTGTGACCAACCTTACGGCCGGTGATTGCAATGTATTTCGCGAGCCGCCGGACCGGATCGTTCTCATCCTGAATATTGGCAAATTGGGCCGCAAGCTGTTCAGGGGTGGGATGGTTTTCGAGCTCGATTACCTTACGAATACCCAACGGCGGCGGCGCAACAATAGCGCTCGCCCTCTCCCACCCATGCTTTCTTTTGCAATGCGTCTCCACTGCATCACTGCCGTTGAAGCTCATGAGCGCTTCAGCTTCATTGGCCAGTCTGCGCAAGCGACCACGTAAAGCTTCGGCTTTTGGCGTTGCAATCATGTTTCGACCCGAACGCACGAGGATCGGATCATCGAACTTCTCGCGGATCTGTCCGAGTAGCCGGCTCATGGCCGCAATGCTCAATCCCATCTGCTTTGCAGCACCGCCGACACTGCCTTCCACAAGAAGTGCATCAAGCGCAATCAGCAAGCGCAGCTGCCCCAGTTTCAGGCTTTCGCCCTCCACTTTATCAACCTCTGCCTGAGTTTTCATTCGCTTGCCCGACATTGCTACGACATCCGTTCAGTTGCGTTTTCTGAAACTTGGAATTCTTATAAATCATGACGATTGACGTCACGTTATTGCCATACATAAGGAGAGCTGAAAACTCAACTTTAAGGGTGATATTTATGACCAGCTTGTTTCGGGGATTGCGTACCAATGGTTCGCAGAACAGGCAATTGGCCAGCGGATCGCTTTTTGCAAAAGCCATTCTTGCGGGCACATGCCTTTCGACCGCACTTATTCTAAGCGGCGCAGCTTCTTTTGCACAGACCGCGACCACGGCAGAAGAAGAAGCTGCGAAAAAGAAACAGGCTGAAGCCCAGGCGACCGAACAGGTAAATGCTGCCGGTGGTATCACGCTTAACCAGATCGTTGTTTCGGCGACAGGTTTTGAGCAGAACATAACCGATGCTCCAGCGAGCATTTCGGTTGTACCGGGTGAAGAACTTGAAAAAGGTTCTTATCGCGATCTTGGTGATGCGTTGCGCGATGTTCAGGGTGTTGCTGTGACGGGGGCTGCAGCAGAACGTGACATCTTCATTCGCGGCCTTCCGGGCAGCTACACGCTGATCCTCGTTGACGGAAAGCGTCAGAGCACACGCGACGCGCGCACCAACGGCAACTCCGGTTTCGAACAGAGTTTCCTGCCGCCAGCCAACGCTATTGAACGCATCGAAGTTATTCGTGGCCCGATGTCATCGCTTTATGGTTCTGACGCCATGGGCGGCGTGATCAACGTCATCACCAAGAAGGTTTCGGACAAGTGGAGCGGCTCGCTGAGCTTCGACACGACGGTTCAGCAGCACTCGAAGTTCGGTAATTCGCTACAGGGCTCATACTACATGACCGGCCCTCTCGTTCCGAATTTGGTTGGTGTGCAGCTGTGGGGACGCGGCCTCAAGCGTCAGGAAGACAAAATCATCAGCGGCACGCCAGAGCAGCGTGATATCGACATCACCGGTCGCGTGACGATTACGCCAAACGCCGATCACGACATCGTTTTAGAAGCCGGCAAGACGCGCTTGCGCCGCGATTCATCGGTTGGAAACACGATCAACCCTGTAGCAACCGGCAGCACGGCACCGCTCGACACTTATAATATGAACGACCGAAACCACTGGTCGATCAGTCACACAGGCCGTTGGGGTCCAACAACTTCCGAGTTCTCTTTCATGCAGGAAACTGCTCAGAGAACAAACTACACTTGGAACAAGGCTCGCGGTGATTTTGTTGAAAGCCTGCGTTCACCGCATATCCGCAACTCTACACTGGACGGCAAGTTCACCACCCCGTTCGAGCTTTATGGCAACCACACGCTCGTAACCGGCGGCCAGTTTATCGAAGGCACGCTGACAGATCAGAACCCGGGCCGTCGTACAGGCTTGGACGAAGAGTTCACGATCAAGCAGTGGGCACTTTTCGCTGAAGATGAATGGTGGATCACTCCAGACTTTGCGCTGACCGGTGGCCTGCGCATGGATCACCACGAAATCTACGGTTCGCATTGGAGCCCGCGTGGCTATGCAGTTTGGCACGCCACGGATCAGCTGACCCTGAAGGGCGGCATTTCAACCGGCTTCCGCGCCCCTGAAATTCGCACTATTGCACCCGGTTATGCTTACACGACTGGCGGCGGCAACTGTACCTACGGCCCGACCGGAAACTGCGGCGTCATTATCGGTGATCCAAACCTTCAGCCAGAAAAGAGCACCAGCTATGAAGCCAGTGCGCTTTGGGACAACCAGCAGGGTCTGCGCCTCGGTGCGACCTACTTCTACACCGACTTCAAAGACAAGATCGCCAGCAACATTCAGTATGATCCAATCACAGGCCAGCCACTGCGCTGGGCTCAGGACCCGAACTACGTCCTCTATTACAGCTACAACATCGATGAAGCGACAATTCAGGGTGTAGAACTGACGGCAGATTGGGAAGCGACCGACACGATTAAGCTGCGCGGTAGCTATACCTATACCGACTCGGAACAGAAGACCGGCGAATATGCAGGTCTGCCTCTGGCTCGCACGCCAAAGCACATGGCAAACATCCGCGCAGACTGGGAAACGCCAGTCGACGGTCTGACTGCCTGGGCAGCTGGTAACTATCACGGTCCTGAAATCAACGCAGGTCTGCGTATCGGCACTGTTGGTGAGCCGTATGCCTATAACAGCAGGGGTCAGGTCATCGCCCGCAAATATAAGGGCTATGCCACTTTCGACCTCGGTGGCTCTTATGAATTCAGCGAGAACGTCACGCTCAATGCTGCCGTCTACAATATCTTCGACAAGAAGGTCACAGTGGACGAAATCAACAATGTGGTTGAAGGCCGTCGTCTCTGGCTCGGCATGACCTCACGCTTCTAACGCACATTATGACGCCAGCTGATTTTGGCTGGCGTCATTTCTTTATGAAATGGATGCTCTCGTGAGCAAGACAAAGAACGTAATTTTGAAGGTTTGCCTCATGTTCGGAAGCATTCTCGTGAACGCCTCTGCACACGCTGGAAAGCCGCAAGTCGACTCCTTTGACATGCAGGCGAACGGCATCGACTATCGAATTTTCGTGGCTGCACCCGCTGAAAAAGCGCCTGCCAGTGGTTTCGCCGTTGTCTATATGAGTGATGGCAATGGGATGTTACCAATCGCAGCCAAGCTGATAGCTGATAATCCTCAGTTCAACGCAGTGTTTGTCGGCATTGGTTATCCGACCGAAGACAAGGACGAAATCGTCCGCCTGCGCTATTTCGATCTCACGCCTCCGACACCAGACGAATTGATCCCTGTTCAGACCAATATTCCGAAAACTGGCGGACGCGACGCGTTCTTCGATTTTATTGATCATCAGGTAAAAGCCGAAGTCGAAAAGCGTTTTGCTATCGACAAGAACAAGCAGGCTCTTTTTGGGCATTCGCTGGGTGGCCTTTTCACGCTCTACGCGCTCTTCAATCATCCGGATTCATTTCAGACTTATGCTGCCGCAGACCCATCGATCTGGTGGAATGGACGCTCGATTCTCACCGACAAGGATCGGTTTGTGGAGGCATTCAAAGCCGATCCGAAACCAATGCGGCTGCTTGTTGAATCATCCGGCAAGCGCGGCGAACGCCCAGGTCAGTCAAAGGAAGATACTGAGCGCCTGAAGACGCTGCGCGGCGGACCGTCGGGTGCAGATATTCAGACCGAGTTGAAACAACTTCCGGGCTTTGAGGTCGCCTATCGTCGCTTCGATAACGAAAGCCACGGTTCGATGATTCCGCTCACGGTCGAAGACAGCTTGAAATTCATCCTGCTCAATGAGAGCCCAGACCAACAAAACAACTGAATTGTGGTCTTCCGGCTTTGACTGGAAGAAAACCGGACTATAAAGCACAAGATTGACGAAAGGATTGAACGCCATGCTGAAAATCAGCCGACATTTTTCCCGTCTGTTTGGCGCAGCACTTGTTGCCACAGCCCTTGCCTCCGGCGCGAACGCTGCTGATGTGGCAGTCAAACACGCCCAAGGCGAAACAACGGTTGCAACCAATCCTGAAAAAGTCGTCGTGTTCGATTTCGCAACGCTCGACAATCTTGATCGCCTTGGCGTGAAGATCATCGGCGTTCCTGGCAGCATCGCTTTCCCGGAATATCTCAAGAAATACGACGGCGCAGATTACACGAAAGTCGGCACGCTTTTTGAACCTGACTATGAAGCGGTTAATGCAGCCGAACCGGACCTGATCATTGTCGGCGGTCGCTCGGCTGCAAAATATGGTGAGCTCGCAAAAATTGCACCGACCATCGATCTGACTGTTCCAGCCAAGGAATTCATTTCCGGCACCGAAGCCAATATCGAAAAGCTGGGCCAGATTTTTGGCAAGGAAACCGAAGCCAAGGCTGAAGTCGACAAGCTCAATAGCGAACTCGCAGCACTGAAAGAAAAGACCAAGGGCAAAGGCAAGGGTCTGATGATCCTGACGTCCGGCGGTAAAATCAGCGCCTATGGTCCGGGTTCACGCTTCGGCGTATTGCATGACAGCTTCGGCGTTGAACCAGCCGCGCCCGATCTTTCTGTCGGCAATCATGGCCAGCCAGTCAGCTCGGAATTCATTCTTGAAACCAATCCGGATTGGCTTTTCGTACTCGACCGCGATGCAGCCATCGGCCGTGAAGGCACCTCTGCCAAACAATTGCTCGATAATGAACTCGTGCGTCAGACCAACGCCTGGAAGAACGATCAGGTCGTCTATCTGAACGCGCAGAACTGGTATCTCGTTGGCGGCGGCCTTGGTGCACTGCACAACACGATCCAGCAGCTTTCAGCGGCTTTTGACAAAGCGAAATAATATCTTCTGACCCAGTCATTTCGGGCTGCACTGTTTGTGGCCCGATTTCATGACAAGGCAAGAGAACGGGAATTAAGCGTGAAGGCACTCGCCGCAGCTATCGTTGTTGTCGTCATACTGGCCTTTATCAGCCTGTTTATCGGCGTCAGTGATGTATCGCTCAGCACACTGTTTGGCGCAAATAGCACCGATCGGGCGGCAGAAGTTCTGCTAATCAGCCGCATACCGCGTACGCTTGCAATCATTCTTGCCGGCATGTCGATGGCTGTGGCCGGAATGATCATGCAGATGCTGACACGCAATCGTTTTGTTGAGCCGTCAACAGCCGGAACGGTTGAATCTGCAAGCCTCGGCATTCTGCTCGTCATTCTTTTCGCCCCCGACACGCCAGTTTTCGGCAAGATGCTGGTAGCATCCGTTACGGCCCTTGCCGGTACAGCCCTTTTTCTGCGCATCCTGCGCAGCATTCCGTTGCGTTCGGTACTGGTGGTGCCGCTTGTCGGCATCATGCTGGGCGGCGTAATCAGCGCCGTGACGACCTTCATCGCCTATCGTTATGATCTGCTGCAAGCGCTCAATTCATGGACAACCGGCGACTTCTCGGGTGTGCTGCGCGGTCGTTATGAGTTGCTGTATCTTTCATTCGCCCTCACCGTCATCGCATATATTGCGGCTGATCGTTTCACAGTCGCTGGCATGGGCGAAGATTTCACGACCAACCTCGGTCTCAACTATCGCCGCGTCGTAGCCCTCGGGCTTGTGATCGTGTCTATGGTCAGCGCCAGCGTGGTCGTGACGGTTGGTATGATCCCTTTTCTGGGCCTGATTGTACCCAATGTGGTCAGCATGTTCATTGGCGATAATATGCGCCGCGCCGTGCCATGGGTGGCCGTGCTTGGCGCTGGACTGGTGCTTGCCTGCGATATCGTCGGGCGCATCATCCGCTTTCCCTATGAAATCCCCATCGGCACGATGATGGGCGTCGTTGGCAGCGCGATCTTCCTCTATCTGCTTTTGCGTCGGGGATCACGCCTTGCTTAAACGTCCCGGCTTCATCATCACGCTTCTTTCGATCCTCGTCATTATTTCCTGCGCAGCCTTCATGACGCTGGGAGCAAAAGGCAGTTGGTCTTTCATCCTTACCTTCCGCGGTACCAAACTTGCGGCGATGGTGCTGGTTGCCTATTCGATTGCTGCCTCGACCGTGCTGTTTCAGACCGTCACCAATAACCGCATTCTGACGCCCTCCATCATGGGGTTTGATGCGCTTTATATTCTGATCCAGACTTTCGCAGTTTTCGCCTTTGGCGCTATCCATGTGAATGGGATCGGTCCAAATGGCCGCTTTTTCGCCGAGACGGCAATCATGGTGGTCTTTGCCAGCACACTTTATGCTTGGCTGTTTTCAGGTGCGGCACGCAGCCTGCATCTGGTCATGCTTGTCGGCATTGTGTTCGGTGTCTTCTTCCGAAGCCTGTCGAACCTCATGCAACGCATGATCGACCCGAATGAATTCGCCGTGCTTCAGGACCGTTTCTTTGCAAGCTTCAACAGCGTCAACGCGGATATTCTGTTGCTCGCAGCAATTATCGTGGCAGTGGTCACGCTTTACGGCCTGCGTTTTCTCAATGTCTTTGATGTTTTATCGCTGGGACGCGATCCGGCAATCAATCTGGGCGTCGATCATAGCCGCGTTGTGCATCGCATTCTGCTGATCGTCACGATCCTTGTTTCCGTTTCAACCGCACTCGTTGGCCCTATCACCTTCTTTGGCTTGCTTGTGGCCAATCTGGCTTACATGATTGCTGGTTCATCCAAGCATCGTATCGTGCTGCCTATTGCCGTATTACTGGCAATCCTATGCATTGTCGGCGGACAAACCATTCTTGAGCGCGTCTTCTCGTTCAATACTGCACTCAGTGTCATCATCGAATTTCTGGGCGGGCTCGTCTTTATCATCCTTCTCGTCAGAGGAAACGCACGTTGATCGAAATAAACCAGATCAGTAAATCCTATAGAGATGCGGTCGTCGTTGATGATGTGACGCTACAATTGCCTGCACGCGGCATTACCTCGATCATCGGACCGAATGGTGCAGGAAAGTCCACCTTGCTTTCCATGGTCAGCCGCCTGCTTCCCATGTGTAAAGGCCGCATTACCGTCGATGGGCTTGATGTATCGACCACGTCGGGTGATGTGCTGGCAAAACGGCTTTCTATTTTAAGGCAGGACAATGCCATTAACTCGCGCCTCACAGTGCGCGATTTGGTGACTTTCGGGCGTTATCCGCATTCCAAGGGCCGCCCAACACGCGAAGATCTCAGCCACGTCGATCAGGCAATCGGCTATCTCGAACTTGAAGAGCTAGGCGACCGTTTTCTCGATGAGCTTTCGGGCGGGCAGCGCCAGCGCGCTTTCGTGGCGATGGTTCTCTGCCAGAACACAGACTACGTTCTGCTGGATGAACCGCTCAACAATCTCGACATGAAGCACTCGGCTTCGATGATGAAACTGCTACGGCGTGCGGCAAATGAACTGGGCAAGACAGTCGTGCTGGTGCTGCACGACATCAATTTCGCATCCTGCTATTCAGACCATATTGTTGCGATGCGCAAGGGTAAGGTCGTCCATCAGGGATCACCGGAAAAACTCATTCAGCCGGATATTCTGCGCGATATTTACGAGATGGAAATTGCCGTCGAAATGATCGGCGGCAATCGCATTGGCATTTACTATCTTTAGAGCGCCGATCCGATTAAATCGGCTCAACGCTCTAAAATTTTCTTTAACGCGCATCTTTTCCGAAAACCGTTACACACTTTTCGGAATGCGCTTTTAGTTAGGCAATCGGCTCGCTCGGAAAGAGCAGCTGCAAGGCTTCATAAGCCGAGAGCACGGTTTCCATCTGCGCCGTATGGCCTTTGACAAAGGCATCGCCATAGATGGTTTCGTCCGGATATTCGGTAATCAGCGTCAGCGGAACTGTGTGACGATCATCAACACCGACCATACATGGGAAGCCGTTGATAATGCGGAAACCAGTTTCGCCTGCATGTTGCTCGAATAGCTTGATCTGTGCATCGTTGTAATCAAGCAGACCATCTATGGCACCAAGATGCCTTGTCACATGATCCATCAGCTGTTCGGCTTCTTTTTCCCATGACGCATGATGGCGAATAATCAGGAAGAAGCCTTTAGGCAGCGTCCACATCGCAAAGGATCGTGGAACATATCCAGACAACGGACGTGTCCATTCATGCGACGGATAGCCATGCAGATTGACATGCAGCTTCGCATTAGTGCGCGCCTCCGCCTCTACACGGATTGTTTTCTCAAAAAGCCCCTCGCCGCTGCGATATTCAAGATCATCACCCAGAGCAGTATAGCGCGACGCATGATGCATATGATGTGGCTGCAAAACACAGAGACGCTTATGGATTTCATATCCGTCCGGGTTTTCCTGTGGCGAGATCGTAAAATGTCCACCATCGCGTGCGCTAAGGTGGCTTGCGGCACGCAGCGCTCCGACGATGCCAGTCGTTTCATTGGCATGTTGCCCGGCACTGATCATCATCGCCGTTTCATGGCCCGAAACATAGGTCGCGCGCACGGTGCGACCTGCACGAGTCTTCGCTTCAAAAGGTGAGCCGCCAAGCTTTGCAATTTCTCGGCGGATCTGGTCAGCCGAAAGGGGAGCCTGCGCATTTTCCAGAACTTGCTCGGCAGTCAGTGCATCTGACGTTGCCAGCGGACGTGTTTCTACTTTAACGGTTGGCTCGGCATCACGGAAGCGGACTTCGGGCACGATCTGCCCCGGCTGCAAGCCACGATCACCGACCGGACGACCAGACTTTTTCTGGAAAACTTCGAGCAGCGAGAAATAGATATCCTCGTGGAGAGCTTCCGTCAGGCTCAGCGCTTCCTCATCATAGGCAAGGCGTCGATCAGTAATCGGCATGTTGACCGAAATGTTCAACTCTTCAAAATAGGGCTCGCCCCTGCCCCAGTCATGGGTGGCAATGGTCGAAATAGTATCGTGAAACAACTGTTCATAAGCGGTCTCAAAGCGCGCGTTTTCAACGCTGCCTTCATGTTCGACAATCAGCCAGCCAGTTGGTGAGACAAGCGTTTCGCCGATAAAATCTTCATGCACGCGATTGGGTGCGAAAACACGATGATTTTCAGTGCGACCATCGGCAAATGTGAGGTCGACTTCATAAAAGAAATCATCCTTACCGGACGCACTGAAGCTGATCTTTGCTTCGGGAAGAAGTGCTGTCAGCGGATAGGTTTCCAGCAGAAAACGGTTCTCTACGCAACTGTCATGGCGCGGATAGCGAATTGTTGCAGCCTTGAGGGCTGTCCCGTCCACTTCTTCAAGAAAGAAATGCAGAAGCGGCTTATAGGCTGAACGCAGACGCGCATCGATGCCCGCCTCGCGCAGCTTTGTTTCAGCAGCAAAGCGGCTTGGCTGGTCATCGAACAGCCAGGCTTCTACGTTAGCGCCACGCATTTCCGGCTTTGAAAAGCGTTCGATCAACACATTGATTGAACGCGGATAGGTCTTTTCAAAAATTACGCTCATCGCGAAGTCCTGCCAGTTGGATCGAGGCTGTCACGCAGCCAGTCACCCAGAAGGTTGAGGCCAAGCACCGTGAAAAGAATGGCAAGGCCAGGGAACAGGCTCACCCACCACGCAGTCTGGAGATAGGTGCGGCCATCAGCCAGCATTCCGCCCCAGCTTGGAATGGTTGAATCAATGCCAAAGCCAAGGAAGGTAAGGCTGGATTCAAGCAGGATGTTGTTGGCCACATTCAGCGTCATCAGAACGATGACCGGTCCGAGCAGATTTGGCAGCAGGTGTTGGAAAATGATGCGCCAGTCCTTCACGCCAATAGCGCGCGCAGACAGGATGAACTCGCGCTCGCGCAGCGAAAGCACCGAGCCGCGCACCAGCCGGGCATATTGCACGCATTGCGAAACAATCAGCAGGATGATCGTGTTGACCAGTCCTCCGCCAAGGATAGCCATGAAGGTGATGGCAAGCAGGATAAACGGCATCGCAAGCTGAACGTCAACAAAGCGCATCAGCGCCATATCCCAGAAGCCGCGATAATAGCCTGCCACCAAGCCCATGATCGTGCCGATGATCACCGAACCAATGACGGAGATGAAACCCACAAAAAGTGAGATTTTGCCGCCGATAACGACACGCGCAAGCACGTCGCGGCCGAGGGGATCAGCACCAAAAATATGGGCCGGATTGACGAATGGCGGCATCAGACGTGCCATCAGGTCGATCTTGTTCGCGCCGGCTGGAAACAGATAGCTCGAGAAAATGACTGCCAGACAGATGGTTCCGGTGAGAAGAAAACCAACAATAAATTCCAGACTGGCAAAGCGGGAAAGCTGGAGTGTTGAGGTTTTGGTCGCCACTTTAGTCGCCATAGGCTCTACTCCGTACGAATTCGCGGATCGACAAGGCCGTAAGCGATGTCCACCAGAAGATTGACGCCGATAATCAGCATCGAAAGGATTGCGATTGTTGCCTGCAGGACCGGATAGTCGCGTCCGGCAACCGCATCGAATGCAAGCGTGCCCATACCCGGCCAGTTGAAGACGCGTTCAACCACAACGATACCGCCCAGGAGGCCACCGAACTGCAAGCCGATATAGGTAATCAGCGGAATAGCGCAGTTACGCAGCGCGTGCTTATAGAGCACCTTGTTTTCGCTCAGACCCTTGGCACGAGCCACCATGATATATTGCGACTGCAGCGTTTCGAGCATCGACGTGCGCACGAGACGGACGTTGGTTGCAGTCAGAATGATGCCCATGGTCAGCGCAGGCATCACGAAGCTTGCAATGCCGCTCATACCACTTGGCGGTAGCCATTGCAGATAAATGCCGAACAGCAGGACGAGCATCGTCGCGAGCCAGAAGTTCGGGAAAGACAGACCGACAAGTGAGCAGATGCGAATGAGCTGATCAGCCCATTTACCGCGCGAAACTGCCGCCTTGATGCCAAGTGGCACCGAAATTACAATGGAAACGAACAGCGAGGCGAAAGCCAGCATAAGTGTGGCTGGCAGCGCGCTTCCGACCAAAACGGAAACCTGCGTACCACCGAGGAAGCTGCGTCCAAGATCAAGTGTAAACAGACCTTTGAGGAACTGCCAATATTGAACCAGGAATGGCTGGTTCAAACCCAACCCCTCGCGGATGCGCTCGAGATCGGCTTCCGTGATACTGCCAGCGCCTTGCGTCAACATCAGCGCCGGATCGCCCGTCAGGCGGATCGCATA
The DNA here is from genome assembly GCF_040369775.1 of Brucella sp. NBRC 12953. Taxonomy (NCBI): domain Bacteria; kingdom Pseudomonadati; phylum Pseudomonadota; class Alphaproteobacteria; order Hyphomicrobiales; family Brucellaceae; genus Brucella; species Brucella sp. NBRC 12953. The sequence continues at coordinate 216,158 of NZ_BAABSV010000006.1, read as the reverse complement.
TGCGACAAGCAACGTCATCGCGATCAACACGAACAACGCTTGCAAAATTCGTTTTATAAGAAATCCAGCCACCAGAGCGCCTCCGAAATGCAGCGGCAAGCCGATGAACGGCTTGCCGTATTAGTTGGTTTAATCGACGGTTACGTCGGTGAGACGCAGACGGCTATCTGGAACAGGCACGAAGTTCTTCACGCGCTTATTGACGCCGAAGATTGCCTTCAGGTTGTAGAGAGGCATTTCGAGCGCGCGGTCGGCAGCATAATGCGCGATTTCCCGAAGCATCTTTTCACGTTCGCCACGGTCGAGAACCGAACGCTGTGCTTCAAGCATCTTGTCGAGCTTTTCATCCTTGTCGTACGGGTTCCACTTTTCACCCGAATGGTACATCGAGTAAGCGGTGTTATCGTAATCGAAGGTCCAACCACCCCATGCCTGCTGGAACATGGCACCCGTTTTGCCTTGTGGGATGATGTCATTGAGCAGAACATTCGTGTCATAAGGCTTAATGGTTGCATTCACGCCAACCATCTGCAGGAAGCTTGCGACTGCCTGTGCAACTTCGTTGAAGCTCGCATCCTGACCGCGCACGTCAATCTGCACCGTTGCGCCGGGCTGAACGCCTGCTTCTTCAAGCAATTTCTTAGCCTGCTCAGGATCATAAGGCAGCGGCTTCATGTTTGGATCGAAACCGAACGACAGCGAACCCTGGAAGCTTGCGATCGCTTCAGCCTGTCCGGCAAGGATCGACTGGATGATCGCATCGCGATCCACAGCCATAATCAACGCCTTGCGAACACGTTCGTCCTTGGTGATGCCGTCACGCGTGTTGAAACGAAGGGCATAAACCGACGGCCCCGAGGCTGTAACGAGCTCAAGCTTTGGATCGCCTTCAATCGTCGGGATCATGCCGATTGGGATAGTTGGTGGAATGACCAGATCAACGCGACCAGCTTGAAGTTCGGCTACAGCTGTCGAAGGCTCAGTAATGAAGCGATATTCAAGTTCCGAAAGCTTCGGAGCACCGCCCCAATGGTCAGCAAAAGCTTCCAGCTTGATGTTGACCTTTGGCTCATAGGATACGAACTTGAATGGGCCAGTGCCAACTGGATGTGTGTTGAAATAATCATCACCCTTCTCGGTGATGTATTTCGGTGGAACGATCATCGCACCGTAACCGGCAAGCTTGGTGATCAACACCGGATCTGGCGTCTTGAGGTGAAAATCGACGGTCTTTTCGTCGATGACTTCGACCTTTTCGATTGCGATATAGTTGGAACGCTGCGGACCTTTCGCGCCTTCCTCACCAAGCAGACGATCAAAAGTGAACTTCACCGCTTCTGCGTTGAATGGCTCGCCATCGTGGAACTTCACACCTTCACGCAGATTGAAGCGGATACGTTTGCCTTCGTCGAGTTCTTCCCACGACGTTGCCAGACCTGGTACGATTTTCAGATCGGGGCCGCGATAGACGAGACCGTCAAAAATATTTGTTGCGACCGACGCCCAGTTGACGAGGAACGTATCAATCGGATCCCAGCTGCCCGGATCCTGCGGCGACGAAACGGTGAGTTTGCCTGCGGCGAAAGCCGGTGCCGATGCAATCACAGCTGCCGACAGGGCAGAAGCCAGCAGAGCGGCTTTCAGTGCTTTCTTTATCATTATTTTCCCCTTTGGGTTTAGTTGAAGCATTTCCAGCAAAAGTGTGAAGCGGTTTTGCGTTGGATAATGCGATGAAAAAAGCGGCAATATCTCAGGCGCTTTCGGCGACGAAATGGCCCGATGAAACCTCGCGGTGATTGTAGATCGTCGGCTTGTCGTCGATCCCGCGCGTCGTGCTTGGAATTTCTCCTTCAAGCGCTGCGCGTTCAGTCCGTGCCGAAGGATCGGCAACCGGCACAGCTGAAAGCAGGCGCTGCGTATAAGGATGCGTCGGCGTTTCAAAAACCTGACGACGTGAGCCAAGCTCCATAATCTGTCCAAGATAGAGCACAGCGACGCGATGGCTCATTTTTTCAACCACGGCCATGTCATGGCTGATGAAGAGATAAGCCAGCCCATGTTCTTTCTGCAGATCCATAAACAGGTTGATAACCTGCGCCTGAATGGAAACATCGAGCGCCGAAAGCGCTTCATCAGCGATGATAAGCTTCGGCTTTGAAGCAAGCGCACGCGCAATACAGATACGCTGACGCTGACCGCCGGAAAACTCATGCGGGTAACGCGAAGCATATTCCGGACCAAGGCCAACGCGTTCCAGTAGTTCCCCCACGCGCGCATTGATCTCCTTGTTGTTATCAAGAAGGCCGTGGGTGCGGATCGGCTCTGCAATCGAGAAACCAACAGTTTTGCGCGGATCAAGCGAGGCAAACGGATCCTGAAAGATATATTGAACCTCACGACGCATCTTATAGCGCTCAGAGGAACTCATCTGCGAATAGGCTTTGCCATTAAAGCGGATATCACCGGAAAGCGGCGACTGGAGTTGCTGGATGGTGCGGCCGATGGTCGACTTGCCTGAACCGGATTCACCGACAAGCGCCAGCGTCTCACCCGGATAGATGTCGAAAGCAACCTTCGAGACCGCGTTGCAAACATGGGTGACTTTGCCCAACATGTTCTTCTTGATCGGAAAGCGCACGTAAAGATCATCGACAGCAAGAAGCGGCTTGTCGCTATAGCGTGCCGTGTCCTGAATACGCTCTTCACCCGACAGAACAGGTACGCCATCGCGCATCACCATGACAGGCATACGCTTCGGGAACGCTTCGCCCGTCATACTGCCGAGTTTCGGAACTGCCGACAAAAGTGTCTGTGTATATGGATGCTGTGGCGCGTCGAAGATGCGGCCAACCGGACCTTCTTCGACCTTTTTGCCCTTCCACATGACGACAACGTCGTCTGCCATTTCGGCCACCACGCCCATATCGTGCGTGATGAAAATGACAGCCATTTCAAGCTCTTTCTGCAAATCTTTGATGATATGCAGAATCTGCGCCTGAATGGTGACATCGAGTGCAGTGGTCGGTTCATCAGCGATAAGCAGCTTCGGACGGCAAGCGAGCGCCATCGCGATCATCACACGCTGACGCATACCGCCGGAAAGCTGGTGTGGATAGCGCTTGAGAAGCCCTTCAGCATCTGGCAGGCGTACCATTTCCAGCAGCCGCTTGCCTTCAGCCAGAGCAGCACTCTTCGACATGCCTTCATGCAGCATCAACACTTCAGATATCTGATTGCCGATGGTGAAGACCGGGTTGAGCGATGTCATCGGCTCCTGAAAGATCATTGCAATGTCTTTGCCGCGAATGCCGCGCATTGCTTTCTGATCGGCTTTCAGCAGATCGCGTTCACCGTCAGGACCATTGAAAAGAATGCGCCCATTGGGGAATTTCGCGCCGCTCATATCGGCAAGGCGCATGATCGAAAGCGACGTGATCGACTTGCCCGACCCCGATTCACCGACGACGGCCAGCGTTCGGCCAGGTGCAACCGAAAAACTTAAATCATCGACGACCCGACTGGCGCCGAATTCAACACTGAGGCCCTCGACCGTCAGCAGAGGTTTTGAAACAGATAAGTTCAACTCGGTTCCGTTCAAACTTGTAACTCTCTTATAACGTTATGGCAGACCGGGTGGCCTGATTGAATGCACCGGACATGAAGCGCAATAAGGCCGCTACTTCAGATAGGGTTTCTTCAGACGGCCGTGCGTTCGCAGTGGAATCAACCAGAAGGCGTTCGCGAATCTGCGCATAGCGAGCACAGGCTTCAGCGCCCTTCTCCGTTATTTTTACCGTCTTTTCCTTGGATGCCTTACCAGTAGTAAGCAGCCCCGCTTTCTCAAGCTTGCGGATCGCATAGGTTGCGATGTGTGTGTCTTCGATATCGAGCACGAGACAGATATCGGCCAGCTTCTTCTCACGTCCACGATGGCGGATCGAATGCAGGATCAAAACTTCAATTGGAGAAAGCCCCGGCAAACCAGCTGCTGCCATGCAGCGAACCATCCAGCGCGAGAATGCGTGCGAAGCCAGAATGAGGCCGTATTCGACCTCTGACATGCCAGGCGAACCGCCTTCCGCAAGGTGTGCAGACGAAACAATGGGCCCTAGAGAAGCAACAGAGCGCAGATGCTTTGGAAGAGAAACTTCATCGAAGCTCTGTTCTCGCATCTCTATGGGCGTTTCCGCCATTAACTCCGAGTCTCTCTTATTCCCCATTATTGCTGCTCCCTTATTTTTGTGAATTTTATGTCACCATCTTATCGACATTTTGTCAATAAAGTGGAAGTATGAAATTCTGAAAAGATTTCAAAATACACTGTCTTCATGCATGAGGGAGCCAATAATGAGCGGAACGGGAAGCGGCGTGTGGGATTTCTGGATTGATCGTGGCGGCACATTTACCGACGTCATTGGACGCGATCCGGAAGGCATTCTGCATGCACGCAAGGTTCTCTCCGAAAACCCTTCAGCCTATCGCGATGCAGCCGTTCACGGCATCCGTTTGCATCTCGGCCTCAAGACTGGTGAGCCGGTTCCGGCTGGGTTGATCGGCGAAGTGCGCATGGGTACGACCGTTGCTACCAATGCGCTTCTCGAGCGCAAGGGCGAGCGGCTGGCACTTGTCACCACCAAGGGCTTCCGCGACGCTCTGCGCATCGGATATCAGGAACGCAAAAACATCTTTGCAACGGAGATCATTAAGCCGGAAGCGCTTTATGACAGCGTAACCGAACTCAATGAGCGTATCCACGCCGATGGAACTGTCGAGCAAGCACTTGATAGCGCTGAAGCAGAAGCAGCGCTCCTTTCGTTGAAAGATCAGGGCTATAAGTCTATCGCGATTGCCCTCATGCATGCCTATAAGTTCCCAGCGCATGAAGCTGAAATTGCACGCATTGCCCGTGAGATTGGCTTCGAGCAAGTTTCCGTCAGCCATGAAGTCTCACCGCTGATCAAGCTGGTGGGCCGTGGCGACACAACAGTCGTCGATGCCTACCTTTCACCGGTCCTTCGTCGCTATGTTGCACAGGTTTCCAACGAACTCGACGTTGAGCGCACCGGCGCACGCGTCATGTTTATGATGTCTTCAGGTGGTCTTACGGCAGCTGACTTGTTCCAGGGTAAAGACGCAATTCTTTCCGGCCCAGCCGGTGGTGTTGTTGGTCTTGCACGCACTGGCGAGACGGCGGGATTTGGACAAGTCATCGGTTTCGATATGGGCGGCACATCGACGGATGTTGCCCATTTTGATGGTGAATACGAACGCGCCTTCGAAACGGAAGTTGCAGGCGTTCGTGTTCGCGCGCCGATGATGCTAATCCACACTGTTGCTGCTGGTGGCGGCTCGATCCTGCATTATGATGCCGGGCGCTTCCGCGTCGGCCCGGATTCAGCAGGAGCCAATCCCGGCCCAGCCTGTTACCGAAATGGTGGTCCGCTTGCTGTTACTGACGCTAATGTCATGCTCGGCAAACTCATCCCGGATTATTTTCCGGCTATCTTTGGCCCTGAACAAAACCAGCCGCTTGATGTGGAACGCGTTCGCACACTTTTCACAGCTCTTGCTGATGAAATTGGCGACGGCCGCTCACCAGAATCGGTTGCTGATGGTTTCATTCGCATTGCTGTTGCGAATATGGTCGAAGCGATCAAGAAGATCTCCGTACAGCGTGGCTATGACGTCACTCGTTATGCGCTAAGCTGCTTTGGCGGTGCTGGTGGCCAGCACGCCTGCCTCGTCGCAGATGCACTTGGAATGAAGAACATTCTTCTTCATCCAATGTCCGGGCTGCTCTCCGCTTATGGCATGGGCCTGGCCGATATTCGCGCCACCCGACAGAAAGCGCTCGGCGTGTCACTCGATGCATCCGCTCCGGCAGCACTGAAAGCGCTTGGTGAAGAACTTGCGCTGGAATGTGTTGCAGAACTTGCGACGCAGGGCATCGAACAAGCCGCAATTCAGCGTCATCTTCGCGCGCATATCCGCTACGCAGGCACTGACACAGTACTTTCCATCGAAGCAACCTTCCCTGCCGCGGACGATGCCGATCGTCTGCGCACCGAATTCGAAACCGCGCACAAGCGTCGCTTCGGTTTCATCGCAGAAAACAAGGCGCTGGTAATCGATGCCGTTGAAGTCGAAGCAGTCGGCGGCGGTGCGGGCGAAACCGAGACCAGCCTGCCGCTTGAAAGCGACCTTGAGGCCGAAACAGCCAAGCGCGCACGTTTCTTCTCCCAAGGTGATTTCCACGATGCTGGTGTCGTTATTCGCGAGCACATTCAGCGTGGCCAGACCGTGACCGGTCCTGCAATCATCATCGAAAAGAACCAGACGATTGTTATCGAAGATGGCTGGCAGGCACGCCTGACCAAGCACGATCATATCGTTCTTACCCGTATCAAGGCTTTGCCATTACGCACGGCGATCGGCACTGAAGCCGATCCGGTCATGCTTGAGATTTTCAACAATCTCTTTATGTCGATTGCAGAGCAGATGGGTGTGACGCTCCAGAACACCGCCTACTCTGTCAATATCAAGGAACGTCTCGATTTCTCTTGTGCCGTATTCGACGCCGAGGGTAATCTGGTTGCCAATGCGCCGCATATGCCTGTGCATCTGGGATCGATGGATGCTTCTGTTGCAACGGCAATCCGTGAGAACAAGGATATCAAGCCGGGTGACGTATTCCTGATCAACGCGCCTTACAATGGTGGCACTCACCTGCCCGACCTGACAGTCTGCACTCCGGTTTTCGATGACGATAATCGCGAGATCCGCTTCTGGGTTGCAAGCCGCGGCCACCACGCCGATATCGGCGGTATTGCCCCTGGTTCGATGTCTCCGCTCGCGGTTAATATCGAGCAGGAAGGCGTCTATATCGACAACTTCAAGCTCGTTGATCGCGGCACCTTCCGTGAAGATGCCCTTTCAGCTCTCCTGACCGGAGCAACCTATCCGGTGCGTAATCTCACGCAGAACGTCAATGATCTTAAAGCTCAGATCGCCGCCAATGAAAAAGGTGTCGCTGAGCTGAAGAAGATCATTGGTCTCTTCGGTGAAGACGTAGTGAAAGCCTATATGGGACACGTTCAGGACAATGCAGCTGAAAGCGTGCGCCGCGTGCTCGACAAGTTGCCTGATGGGCATTTCACCTACGAGATGGATCAGGGCTGCCAGATAGAAGTTCGCGTCACTATCGACCGTGATAAGCGTGAGGCGACAGTTGACTTCACCGGCACATCGGAACAGCGTCCAGACAACTTCAACGCGCCAGAACCAGTAACACGCGCTGCCGTGCTTTACGTGTTCCGCGTGCTCGTTGAAGGCGACATTCCGATGAACGCGGGCTGCCTGCGTCCGATCAAGATCATTGTTCCACAGGGATCAATGCTTTCGCCACGCTTCCCGGCAGCTGTTGTTGCGGGCAATGTGGAGGTTAGTCAGGCCGTCACCAACTGTCTGTTTGGCGCGACCAAAGCCATGGCTGCAGCACAAGGCACCATGAACAACCTGACATTCGGCAATGACGAATATCAGTACTACGAAACCATCTGCTCCGGCGCACCAGCCGGACCGGGCTTCAATGGTGCCGATGCGGTCCATACGCATATGACCAATTCCCGCCTTACCGATCCGGAAATTCTGGAAACACGTTTCCCCGTGCTTCTTGAAGATTTCCATGTACGTGAAGGATCAGGCGGCAAAGGCAAATGGCACGCAGGCGACGGCACGAAGCGCACGATCCGTGCGTTGAAGACGCTCGACTTCGCGATCCTTTCAGGCCATCGCCGTGTGGCTCCTTTCGGGCTGGAAGGTGGTGAAGCCGGTCAGACCGGACGCAACGAAGTTCGCCGCAAGGATGGTACGATTGAAGTGCTGGGTAACTGCGATCAGACCGTACTTGAAGCAGGCGAAGCCTTCACCGTCATAACGCCAACAGGCGGCGGATTCGGCAAAGCTTAATAGCAAAACATACGAGTTAAAAACGCCGCCGCGAGGCGGCGTTTTTATTGATGTTTAGAACCAGAAATTGCCAAACCGCTGTATACGGATTCAGATTGCTATAATTGATAATAAAATAGAAATAATTTCTCCAAGTCGGGCAAAGACTGCGATTTTAGACGCTACGTTAGAATTAAATTCCTGTATTTTACGTCTCATCGAATATTTTTACAGGTGACCTTACAAATGAAGTTCGCAAAAATCCTCGCAACGGTCGGTGTTCTCAACGTAGCTCTCTTCTCGACCGCAATGGCGGGCGAAAACCTCGATGCCATCAAGTCAGCAGGCGTTCTGAAGATTGGCACGGAAGGCACCTATGCACCGTTCACCTTCCACGATAAGGACAACAAGCTTGTCGGTTTTGACGTGGAAATCGGCGAAGCGGTTGCCCAGAAGCTTGGCGTGAAGCCTGAATTCGTTGAAGGCAAGTGGGACGGCCTGATCGCCGGTCTCGACGCCAAGCGTTATGACGCCGTTATCAATCAGGTCGGCATTACCGAAGAACGCCAGAAAAAGTTCAACTTCTCGAACCCTTACATCGTTTCCAAGGTCGTTCTTATCGTCAATGACAAGAATGATACGATCAAGGATTTCGCTGACCTGAAGGACAAGAAGTCCGCACAGTCGCTGACCAGCAATTACGGTCGTATTGCCAAGGAAGCCGGTGCTGAATTGGTCGCCACCGATGGCTTTGATCAGTCGATCCAGCTGGTTTTGACGGGTCGTGCAGACGCCACGCTCAACGACAGCCTTTCCTTCCTCGATTTCAAGAAGCATCAGCCAAATGCACCTGTAAAGGTCGTTGCTGAAAAGGAAAATGCAGACGCTTCGGGGATCATCGTGCGCAAGGGCGATGACGATCTCGTCGCCGCAATCAACAAGGCGCTCGACGAAATCAAGGCCGACGGCACTTACGACAAGATTTCTCAGAAGTACTTCGGTCAGGACGTCTCCAAGTAAGTTTCGGATAAGTGCAATTTAGGAAGCCGGAACATGTTTCCGGCTTCCTTTCGTTGTGGCTATATAGAAGTGTAGCAAACGTCTATTTCAGGAATCTTCCATCTAAGGACCGAACAAGTGCCCGATTGGTTTCAACTCATGGCGGATTCCCTGCCCACCCTACTTTGGGCTGGACTGCTGTTCACAATTCCTCTGACAATTCTATCCTTCATCTTCGGACTTTCGCTTGGATTGCTGACCGCACTTGTGCGTTTGTTCGCACCAGTCTGGGTTTCGGCCATTGCTCGCTTTTATGTCTGGATTTTCCGCGGCACACCTCTACTGGTACAGCTGTTCGTGATTTTCTACGGCCTGCCAAGTGCAGGCATTTATCTTGACGCCTTCACTGCTGCAGTCATTGGCTTCTCGTTGAATGTGGGCGCTTATAGCTCCGAAGTCATCCGCGCGGTCATCTCCTCCGTGCCAAAAGGCCAGTGGGAGGCAGCCTATTCCATCGGGATGAGCTGGCGTCAGGCGCTCACACGCACGATCTTGCCACAAGCCACCCGCACAGCCGTCCCGCCGCTTTCCAACACTTTCATTTCGTTGGTGAAAGATACTTCACTTGCAGCAGCCATTACCGTGCCCGAACTATTCCAGTCGGCGCAGCGCATTGTTGCGACGACATATGAACCGCTCATTCTCTACATTGAAGCAGCACTGATTTATCTGGTGCTCAGCACGATCCTGTCCAATCTTCAGGCTAGGCTTGAAAAGCGCTTCGGTCGCTATGGCGGAACTCTGGAGACAAACGCATGATCGAGCTACAGCACATCGTCAAAAGCTTCGACAATGTTGTTATCCTCAATGATATCAATGTGAAGATCGCCGAAGGCACCGTCACAGCACTTGTCGGCCCATCGGGCGGCGGCAAAAGCACGCTGCTGCGCTGCATCAATCTGCTTGAGATTCCAACCTCGGGAACGCTGGTTTTGGGCGGCCAGAGCATTACGCTCGACCCTGATCGCAAGCCAAGCTGGCAATCAGTTCAGTCGATCCGCCGCCAAACAGGCATGGTGTTTCAGAACTTCCAGCTTTTCCCGCATCAGACGGCCATTCAGAACGTGATGGAAGGTCTGGTTACTGTTCTGAAATGGCCTAAGGCAAAGGCCCAGGAACGTGCGATGGAACTTCTGACAAAGGTCGGCATGGCTCATAAAGCCGATGCGTGGCCCTCGACACTATCGGGCGGACAACAGCAGCGTATTGCTATTGCCCGCGCGCTCGCACCCTCGCCGCGTGTCCTTCTCTGTGATGAGCCGACCTCGGCACTTGATCCGGAACTTGCGTCCGAAGTGGTCGATGTTTTGAGCAAGCTTGCGAAGGAAGGCACGACCATGGTCATCGCGACCCACGATCTACGCTTAGCCTCCAAGATCGCGCAGAATGTCGTATTCCTGGAATCAGGCAACATCGTCGAGACAGGAAGCGCTCATGACGTTTTCGCAAATCCCACACGCGATCGCACAAGACAGTTTGTTGCGACGATCAACGCAGCGCATACCTACGACATATAGAAACATCTGGTCGTTTCTGTTTGCAATAAAGGGCTTTTGCATATTGCAAGAGCCCTAATTGTTATCTCCTTACTAATATCGCTCGTGTTTTATCAATTTTCCAACGGCTGTTCCGGGCCTGCCCCTTGGTAAATGCCCAAAGCGCTGTTACATTAGGGGCAACGTAAAAATTGAAGCGCCTTGATTGCGTCCTTTTAGGCTCGCGCGGCGCCATAAGGATAAAAACCTTGAAGAACCCCGAGGAGCGCCCCGCAGGAATGGCGCAACAAGGGGCGTCCGGCGGACTAGCGGGCAATTCAAAGACCCGGAATCCGTCCGAAAACGGCAAGCGCAAACTGCGCAAGAATGCTGTTTCAGAAGTCGGCAAGGCCACGCAAGCCTCCGATTCAGGGCGCTCAGACACTGAAAGCAAGGGCTCTCAAAGCCAGAGGAAGCGCGCGCGTAGACGCAATCGCGGGAAATTGTCTCGTGGTGCAGAAGGCCCTGCGCAAAAAACTGTTTCTGCTGAACCCTCCGCGAACGAAAAGCCTTCAGACGGCAAGCCTGCCGGGAAGCTATCGAATCGTCGTCGCCGTGCTCGCAAGAAAAAGCAGGCCCGCCAGCAAACCGGTACACCTCTTCACACCGATAACACGGCAAAAACACAGAACGCACCTGCACGCTCTGATAATAACCAGCCACATCAGGCCAAGCGTAATCATACCGGATCGCAACAGCCGCGTACGAGTGCGCAGGAAGCTCCGCTTTATGCGGCGCTCGATCTCGGGACCAATAATTGTCGCCTGTTGATTGCGTCACCAACGCGTCCGGGACAGTTTCGCGTTGTGGATGCTTTCTCTCGTATCGTTCGTCTTGGTGAAGGCCTCAGCTCGACCGGGCGTCTGAGCGAACACGCTATGCAGCGTGCCATTGATGCGCTCAAGATTTGTCACGATAAGCTTGCCGCACGCAAGATCAGACGTGCTCGTCTGATCGCCACTGAAGCCTGCCGTGCAGCAGAAAATGGCGAAGAGTTTCTGGCGCGCGTCCGCGAAGAAACGGGGCTAGAGCTTGAAATTGTCGATCGTCAGACAGAAGCACGACTTGCGGTTTCCGGTTGCGGCACGCTGGTAACGCGTGAGACCGATGCTGTTGTCCTCTTTGACATTGGTGGTGGTTCGTCTGAGATCGCGCTCATCGACGTTTCTCAGCGTCGTTCTCCACGTCTTGCAGAGCACATTACTGCATGGACCTCCCTGCCCGTCGGCGTCGTCACGCTGGCGGAACGTTTCGGCGGTCGAAATGTTACGCCGGAATGCTTTGGCGCCATGGTTGACCATGTCACTGATTTGCTTTCAGGTTTTGCCGAGCGTCATTGTCTTGGCAAGCTTACGGTCGGATCGCGCTTTCACCTTCTTGGAACATCCGGCACGGTGACGACCCTCGCCGGCATCCATCTTGGACTTGAGCGCTATGATCGCCGCCGCGTCGATGGTATGTGGATGGGCTCGGATGACGTGACACAGATGACGCAACGTCTGCTGTCGTGGGATTTTGATGCGCGGGTTGCTAATCCTTGTATTGGCGCGGATCGTGCTGATCTTGTTTTGGCAGGCTGTGCCATTCTTGACGCCATACGCAATGTATGGCCGAGTGAAAAACTACTGGTTGCCGATCGCGGTTTGCGCGAAGGCATATTAACGGAACTCATGTCGCGTGACGGTGCCTGGCGCCATAACCGCGCCCATACTGCCAAGACTGGCGGTAAAACCGACGTAAGAAACAGGCATTGAAGATGAGCAAAGCAGGCGGAAACAAAGGCGGCACGAAAACCGGGGGACGCGGCGGCGCGGGCACAAGCAATCTTCGCGTTCGTGTGAAGAAGAAAGCCGGAACAATCAAGGAGTCCTCGCGTCGTTGGCTGGAACGCCATCTGAACGATCCTTACGTTCACAAATCAAAGCAGGATGGCTATCGCTCGCGCGCGGCCTATAAGCTGATCGAAATCAACGACCGCTATAATCTGCTGAAGAAGGGCCAACGTATTATCGATCTTGGCGCAGCTCCGGGCGGCTGGTCGCAGATCGCGGCCAAGATCGTCGGCTCAACAGACGAGAACCCGCAGGTTGTCGGCATCGACTATTTGCATGTTGATCCGCTAGCAGGTGTCATTCTGCTTGAGATGGACTTTCTCGATGAATCGGCACCTGAAAAGCTCATGGAAGCACTTGGCGATAAGCCAGATCTCGTGATCTCTGACATGGCTGCACCGACGACAGGTCATCGCCGCACAGATCATTTGCGCACCGTGCATCTTTGTGAAGTCGCGGCTGATTTTGCTGTTTCGGTGCTCAAGCCCGGCGGCCACTTCCTGACCAAGACATTCCAGGGCGGCACAGAAAACGATCTGCTTGCTATGCTGAAACAGAAGTTTCGCTCAGTGCATCACATCAAGCCACCCGCATCGCGCGCAGAATCTGTCGAGCTTTATCTGCTCGCTCGCGATTTTAAAGGCTAGTTATCGGGCTATATCAGAATGAGAAAAGGCGGCATCAAAGCCGCCTTTTTTATTTGCCGTTTGCTGAATCTGCTGCTTCGAGTGCTGTCCGTTCTTTGCTCTTTGATTTGGTGATTTTCGGACCTGAAAGTTCATGCCCGGCATCTGGTGCAAGCTTTGCAAACCAGAAGAACGCCGTCGCAGACACCGCTGCAACAACGAAGAAGCCAACATGAAAATCTGCGAGTTGCAGCGGAGCTGCGCGAAGGCCAGTACTGATTTCCAGAATTCCACCTGCCATGGCGACACCGAGCGCAATCGAAACTTGCTGCGCAACCGCCGTGATCGGCGTTGCCTGACTGGTTTTGTCATCGGGGATTTCAGCAAAAGCCAGAGCATTGACGCCCGTAAAGAACATCGAGCGGAAGAAGCCACCGATCAGCAGGAAGCCAACAATGACGCCATAAGGCGTTTCAGGGAAGAACAAGCCATTAGCTGCAATAAATCCGGCAGAAATCAGCGAACCATACATAAGCGTGCGCCGAAAACCGAAAAGATTGAATACTCGCTTCGCACCAAACTTCATGCTGATGGCACCGATCGCCGAGACAAATGTCATCATACCTGATTGGAACGGCGTCATGCCGAAGCCAAGCTGGAACATGAGCGGCAGCAAAAACGGGATTGCTCCAATCCCAAGCCGAAACACGCTACCGCCAAAAACAGCAGAGCGGAAAACCTGATTGTCAAAGAGTTTCAGGTTCAGCAGCGGATCAATCGTTCGCCGTGCGTGGAATATATAAAGCGCCGAGCAAATAAGACCGACTGTGACGGTGACGAGCCCGATGACGGGCGGAAGTGCGGGAAGACTGACAACTGACAGTCCAAACACCACACCCGACATGGCAATGCCCGACAAAAAGAAACCCGGCCAATCAAGCGGCTTGAGGATCCTCTCGTCATTATCCGGCAGAAAGCGCGTTGCAAACCAGATGCCGATTAAACCAATCGGAACATTGATGAGGAATATCCAGTGCCACGAGAAAAAGGTCGTGATGAAGCCGCCCACTGGTGGCCCGACCAAAGGGCCAACCATTGCGGGAATCGTCAGCCAGGCCATGGCTGACACAAGTTCACTTCTGGGCGTTGAACGAATAAGCACAAGTCGTCCGACTGGCGTCATCATCGCGCCGCCCATGCCCTGCAGAAAACGCGAGACAACAAAGGCTGCTAGTGAATTCGATGCAGCACAGGCGACCGAACCGACAACGAAAACCGCAATCGCTGCACGGAAAACATTCTTCGCCCCGAATCGGTCTGCCATCCAGCCGCTGACAGGAATAAAAACCGCAAGCGCCACGAGATAGGCGGTTAGCGCCAGCTTTAATGCGATAGGGCTGGTGCCGATATCAGCGGCGATAGCAGGAAGCGATGTTGAAATAACATTCGAGTCCATCTGCTCCATGAAAAGAGCAATTGCCAGCACGAGAGGAACGATCCGGTTCACATTGAAAATCCGAATAAAAGCAGCGAATTAAACACGACTTTGCCAGTCGATTATATCTTTCGCTTTATGTAGCGTCCGTCTGAATTTTTCCAGTTAATTCGCCGTCACATTACGGTGACTGTCTTGAGATTTGAGATGTGCCGACCCATCTCATGACATCTCACGCAGCGTTACATTCGTTCACATTTATGTAAAATGGGTTGCGCTACCCGTAACAGGCTGTTACATTTCGTTACAGTTCTCGAGCTTTAGAATCCGATGTGGAGGCGTCGTGGTTCAAGGAGGTAGAAAATGAATGACATTACTAGAACAGCGCTCGTTTATGGAATGATGATCATTTCACTGAACACCGCACTGGCAATTGGTCTTCTTGGGCTGGACTTCCTGCGCTAAGCGCGGCATCCGCAACAAAGAATTTTGCCCTCCAGGCAAGCATGAAAAAGGGTGTTCCCGAATTTGGGAGCACCCTTTTCATTTGAGCCTCGATGATAGAAGTCCGATCTTTTACCAACACTAATTGCTTGGCTGATAAGCAAAACTCAGTCCCTCGCCTAACCCGCACTTGAACGCTTTACCCTTGCCGATTTCTTCATGCGTTTTGGCTGAGAAGGTCTTCATCGAAACAGTAGCCGTTTTATCGGGAAGAACTCGATAACGAATAAATTCGAAAATCGGCTTCCCGTCCATGGCGACGGTTTGATGTGTGTTGGAATAAACAATAGCCTTTTGAGGTTCAGGCAAGCTCATGAATGCATCGATCACAAAACCACCGGCGATGTTCTTGGATTTAAGCGTCTCGCCCGAAATCTGCTCGCATTTTTCCAATCGCAAGACAGACGTTGTTCTTTTTCCTGCGAATAGGTTGTGTTTCAATTCATCGAACGGGTTTATGCCTTCAGCATGGCCGACGCCACTTCCTCCAACGATCAGTGCCATGACTAGCAAGCTCGACTTCCAGCGCATATTTTGACCTCTGGTTCAAAAACATGCGCTGGAAAGTAAACCTATAATAATTCGAGGCTATTCCAATAGATTGCTAACTATCTTCTCAACTTACAGAATACGGGCCTGCGTTTTCGGATCGAAGAATACGGCCTTGTCGAGATTGAAAGCCAGGCGTGAACGCTGGCCTGCCGCAATGCGTGCATCTGCACGAAGGCGCGCCACAACTTGCTTTCCACCAATCCGCGTCACCGCGAAAGTGTCGGAACCAGCCGGTTCAACCACATCAATAAGGCAATCGCCTTCCACGACCGAGCTTGCATTGCGATCAGCACCATCAGGATCTGTCAGCGCTTCCGGGCGGATGCCGAAGATCACTTCCTGTCCTACAAAGTCGCCAAGGCTCTCGGGGGCAACCTTCAGCGGCAACGTCAGAGCCTCTCCTTCGCCCTGCGTGAGCGTAATCGCAAAGTCAGAGCCATTCTTTTCAACATTCGCTTTAAGCAGGTTCATCGCAGGAGAGCCCATGAAGTCTGCAACGAACATATTGGCCGGATCGTTGTAGATTTCAGCAGGCGTACCGAATTGCTGCAAAATCCCGTCTTTGAGGACTGCAATCTTGGTTGCAAGCGTCATGGCCTCAATCTGGTCGTGCGTCACATAAACGATTGTCGTCTTCATGCGGTGATGCAGACGCTTGATCTCGGTACGCATATCCACGCGCAGCTTGGCGTCCAGATTCGACAACGGTTCGTCGAACAGGAAGACCTGCGGATTACGAACAAGCGCGCGCCCCATCGCAACGCGCTGACGCTGACCGCCGGAAAGCTGGCTTGGCTTACGGTCGAGGAGATGACCGATCTGCAGAATATCAGCAACTTCCTGAATAGCCTTGTCACGCTCAGGCTTCGGCACTTTACGAATTTCCATGCCGAAGGCGATATTGCCGCCCACTGTCATGTTTGGATAAAGCGCATAGGACTGAAAAACCATCGCGATATCGCGCTGCGAAGGATGCAGGCCCGATACCGAGCGGCCATTGATCGAAATATCGCCCGACGTAATTGGCTCAAGACCGGCAATCGTGTTGAGCAACGTAGACTTGCCGCAACCTGAAGGGCCGACGAGAACCAGAAAGCCGCCTTCTTCAATTTCGATATTGATGTCCTTCAAGACCGAAACATTGCCGTAGGATTTGTAGAGATCGGTTATTTTCAGAAATGACATATGAGACTTATCCCTTAACGGCACCGGACATCAGGCCGCGCACGAAGTAGCGCCCGGAAACGATGTAAACAATCAGCGTCGGCAGAGCGGCCAGAATAGCAGCTGCGAAATGGACGTTATATTCCTTGACGCCTGTGGAGGAGGAAACGAGGTTGTTCAATGCCACCGTCATCGGCGTTGAGTTTGCACCAGAGAAGGAAGCACCGAACAGAAAGTCGTTCCAGATATTGGTGAACTGCCAGATGACCGACACAACGATGATCGGGCCTGACGACGGCAGGAGAATGCGCCAGAAAATCTGGAAGAAGCTCGCACCATCGATCTGCGCTGCGCGCACCAGTTCAGTCGGGAACGCCTCGTAATAATTGCGAAAGTAAAGCGTCGTAAAGCCGATACCATAGACCACATGAACGAGGATCAGGCCCCAGATCGTACCGGCAATGCCGAGCATACCGAGCACACGCGCCATCGGGATCAGAACAATCTGAAACGGGATGAAGCATGAAAGCAACAGCAAACCGAAGAAGATGTTGGAGCCACGGAACCGCCATTTCGTCAGCACGTAACCGTTCAATGCGCCGACAATTGTCGAAATCGCAACCGCTGGCACGACCATCAGGATCGAGTTGATGAAGAATGGCTTGAGGCCCGTTGGCTGCACACCAATCTGTGCGGTTGACCAGGCCGAAAGCCATGGCTCAATCGTCCATTGCTGTGGCAGACCTAACATACCGCCCTGACGGATTTCATCCAGAGGCTTGAACGAGTTTACCAGCATCACATAGAGCGGCAACAGGTAGTAGATCGCAAACAGCAGCAGCGCGGAATAGATCAGGGCGCGCGTGAGTTTGCCGCTGTTGATCGCATTTTCCTGGGTCTGAGCACTCATGAGCGCGACCCTCCACGAATTTCAGAATAGAGATACGGAATGATGATGGAGAAGATCATCACCAGCATGATGATTGCCGACGAGGCACCAATACCCATCTGATTTCGCGTAAATGTGTAGGAATACATGAAGGTCGCAGGCAACTCGGTCGCCTGTCCCGGCCCCCCGCCGGTGAGCGCAATCACAAGATCATAAGCCTTGATTGCAAGATGGGCGAGCACCACGAAAGCCGACAAGAATACCGGACGCATCAATGGGATGATAATGCGGCGGTAGATCGTGCTGGTCGAAGCACCGTCAATTTGAGCAGCCTTGATGATTTCATTATCGACGCCGCGCAGACCTGCCAGGAACATCGCCATGACAAAGCCCGACGACTGCCAGACAGCCGCAATCACAAGGCAATAGATCGCCATCGTGTTGCTTTTGATCCAGTTGAAGGTGAAGCCTTCCCAGCCCCACAGCCGCATTGTGTGCTCAAGA
Source organism: Brucella sp. NBRC 12953 (assembly GCF_040369775.1). Taxonomy (NCBI): domain Bacteria; kingdom Pseudomonadati; phylum Pseudomonadota; class Alphaproteobacteria; order Hyphomicrobiales; family Brucellaceae; genus Brucella; species Brucella sp. NBRC 12953. The sequence continues at coordinate 198,111 of NZ_BAABSV010000006.1, read as the reverse complement.
CCGATGCCCGGATCGAGGAACCATTTCCATGCCGTGCCCGTCACGATGAATGAAAGCGCCATCGGATAGAGATAAATCGGGCGCAGGAAGCCTTCGCCACGGATTTTCTGATCGAGCAGAATAGCCAGAAACAGGCCTATAACTGAACAAATGATGATGTAGAGCGACGCGAAGATCGCGAGATTGGTGACAGCACGCCACCAATGCGGCAAGGCCCATAATTTTTCGTAATTCGACAGACCGACAAAGCCATAGGAAGGCAGCATTCGGCTGTTGGTGACGGAAAGAACGCCTGTGTAAATGATGAATCCATAGACAAAGACGAGGACGATGAGAAAGCTCGGCGCCAATACCAGCTTGGGCACCAGTTCCTGTAGTCGTCTGTTACGCTGCATATTTGCGCCACCCATTTCTGCGCTGCGCACCCGGTGCCGTTCAATCGCGGCGCGCTTGATGCGGGCTATTGTTTCAACGGCATTATTGTCTGCCGTTCACTGCAATGAATTTGTTCAGGCGAAAAATCCGCCGATCGTTCAATGAATTGTCATGCTTGAAAGGAGAGCGCCCGGAAGTGCCGGGCGCTCACTTTTGCTTACTTCGCGCCTTCGACAGCGGAGACCAGTTCCTTGACAGCGTCTTCAGAAGACAGCTGGCCGTTGAACTGGCGGGTCACAACGTCATAGATCGCGTTCTTGACGGAAGCCGGGTTTGCATAGCCGTGAGCCATCGAGCCGAGCATTGTGCCCTTCCCTGCAGCTTCCTTCACGTCAGCAATGGCCTTCTTGCCGCAAGCGTCGAAATCGGTATCAGGCACGTCAGTACGTGCAGGAGCCGAACCCTTGACCACATTAAAGGCCGACTGGAATGCCGGGCTTTCAATGGCCGAAGCCATTTCGAGCTGTGCTGGCACCTTGTCTTCAGCAACCTTGAACATTGCGAACATGTCGGAGTTGAAGGTTACAGAACCCTGCGTTTCAGGGTAACGCATGCATACAAAGTCTTCGCCTGGCTTCTTGCCAGCCTTGACGAACTCGCCCTTCGCCCAGTCACCCATGAACTGAACACCAGCCTTACCTTCGATCACCATGGCCGAAGCAAGGTTCCAGTCACGACCGGAGAAGTTGTCATCCACATAGGAACGCAGCTTGGTCATGCGGTCGAACGCCTGCTTCATCGTATCGCTGCCCAGAGCTTCTGGATCGAGATCAACGAAAGCCTTTTTGTAGAAGTCAGGACCAAAAGAAAGCACAACAGCGTCGAAAATCGTCGCGTCCTGCCATGGCTGACCGCCGTGAGCAATCGGGGTGATGCCCTGTTCCTTGAACTTGTCGAGAAGAGCTACGAGTTCATCCCAGTTGGTTGGCTCTTTGCCGCCAGCCTTGTCGAGAGCAGCCTTGTTGATCCACATCCAGTTGGTGGAGTGAACGTTGACGGGTGCTGCAATCCAGTGGCCATCATACTTGGCGAATTCCTGCAAAGGTGCCGGAATAACCTTGTCCCAGCCTTCCTTGCCAGCAATCTCGTCAAGATTGCCAAGCGCGCCCTGCTCTGCCCAATCGCGAATATCGAAGCCGAGCATCTGCACAGCGGTTGGCGCATTGCCTGCAGTTACGCGTGCGCGCAGAACGGTCATGGCTTCCGTACCGCCACCACCTGCAACTGGCATATCCGTCCAGCTGATACCCTTGCCTTCGAGATCTTTCTTCAGAACATCAAGAGCCGCAGCTTCACCACCGGCTGTCCACCAATGCAGGACTTCAACGTTCTGCTTGTCCTGAGCGCTGGCTGTAACAGGCGCCATTGCTGCAAGCATTGCACAGGCAGCTGTGCCCATTGCGGCCATTCTGAAAAATTTATGCATATGTCTACCTCCCGTAGAACTCTACAAAACAAAATTTCGTCGGACGTTATGCGAGCCTCAGACCCGCACATCCAGAAGAGCATTCAATCTGCTTTGAGACCTCCATCCCACTATGTTTCTCGCAGCTCCTCCTGCGATTGACAACGTTGTCTTTTTTGAATGAAAGCCTTCGCCCAAGACAAGATGTGCCCTTAACATAGGCTTAGATACCGGATGTGTGTCAATATGGTTTGAACAGCGAAGAGCGAAATAACGCGTTCATTGAAACCTGAAGCTGAAATTTTCATCTAAATAATGAAGCAATAATAGTGACTTAGTTCGATTAAAATATTTCTGGCGACAAGCTTTCACCACCTTATGAGAATGAGCCAAAAATTGCCGCCAAGCGACACCGGTATCAGTATAAATTTCCCGTGAGCGCACTGGACATTGCGCTCTGAAATGCATAATTTCCGGCTGCTCGCACAATGGTGTGCGGGTTTGTTCTCGGGGCGGGGTGAAACTCCCCACCGGCGGTATGAAGAGCGATCTTCGAGCCCGCGAGCGCCTGCAGCAGACGCCTTTTGGGGGTGTAGTTTCAGGGTCAGCAGATCCGGTGAGATGCCGGAGCCGACGGTTAGAGTCCGGATGGAAGAGAGCGAAAGAGCGTTAAACCCGGCTATCGCGCGGGCTTGCGTTCCTTTGTGCGCCCTGATTCTAGTTTCGTGAGGAACCTATGAACCAGAGCTATCCGAACAAGACATCTTTCAAAATCGCCTTCATTCAGGCTCGCTGGCACGCCGACATCGTCGACGAAGCGCGCAAGAGCTTCATTGCTGAACTGGAAGCCAAGACCGGCACCAATGTCGAAGTTGAAGTCTTCGATGTTCCCGGCGCTTATGAAATTCCACTTCATGCCAAAACGCTCGCCAAGACCGGTCGCTATGCGGCAATCGTTGGTGCTGCATTCGTTATTGATGGCGGAATTTATCGTCATGATTTTGTGGCTACTGCCGTCATCAACGGCATGATGCAGGTGCAGCTGGAGACCGAAGTTCCGGTTCTCAGCGTTTCGCTCACGCCGCATCATTACCACGACAGCAAGGAACATCACGAGTTCTTCTTCAACCATTTCAAGAAGAAGGGCGTGGAAGCTGCACATGCAGCGCTACAGATCGTCAGCGAACGCGCACGTATCGCAGCTCTGGTGTAAGCCAAAGTCTAAACGACATAGCCGACCTTGCATTTTCAAGGTCGGCTACTCGCTTATAATACGCTCTGGATGCGAATAGACATCGAAGTCGTCGCCCCGAACAAGCGCAACAAGCGTTAAATTGGCTTCATCTGCGGTGCGGATTGCCAATGCGGTCGGTGCCGAGATTGCGGCCAATAATGGCACGCCAAGAATGACGGCTTTTTGCACCATTTCGACAGATACGCGGCTGGTAATCGCCACCAAACCCTGCTCCGCACGCCGGTTAGCGCGCGCCATTGCGCCAATGAGCTTATCCAAAGCATTGTGTCGTCCGACATCCTCGCGAACGGCAAAAAGCCCCTCACCCGGAATATAGAAACCCGCACCATGCACCGCGCGCGTTTCTGCATTCAAAGTCTGCGAACCACCTAAAGCGCCCATGGCGGCAATGATCGATCCGGATTTGAACCGTAAACTGTCGACCGACAATACCGATAATGGCCGCAGAGCCTGATCAATGGAATCGATCCCGCACAAGCCGCAGCCAACAGGGCCGGCCATAAACCTGCGCCGCGCGGCAAGCGCATCACCCGGCTGTACAGCCAGTCGCATCTGAACATCGATACCTTTTTCAAAGACCTCAATGCTCAAATCTTCGATTTCGGAAATATTGGATATGATACCTTCCGTCAGGCTGAAGCCGACCGCAAAATCTTCCAGATTGGCAGGCGTTGCCATCATGACGGCATGGGTTGTGCCATTGTAGCTCATGGCAACCGGCACCTCTTCCGGAACCTCGCGGGAGCTTTCATGAAAGCCTGCCTCGCGACGCGCAAGACGCGGTAGATTCTGGCTGATCTTCGGTATCCTCATATCATTCCGTCAATGGTCGTTAAGGCTTCCGACCTGTCTTATCATTTACCGTCAGCTACTCAATGTCTTTGAAGCGACAGACAAGCTAATCTTACCGGAGCAAATGAGTTCAAATATTGGATAATTTTCTTATTCAGAGGGCCGATCTGCTCTCTTTCATTTCAAGCGTAATTTTATCGATCCTCGTTTCATTCCGATAGCACTTATACTCCAAGCGGCGGCATCATGCCCTTGCGGCAAGCATTGCGAACAAGCTATACCTGCAGGCCTCAAAACGTCTGAACAAGACGTGAGCTCCCGCTTCCGACAGCTAATCTTTTAGGTGCAAAACGATGGATATTCGCCAGATCGACGACAATTACTCAGTCACCGGACAAATTTCGCCGGATGACGTGCGCGATATTGCGGCTGAAGGCTTTCAGACGATCATCTGCAATCGTCCAGATGGCGAAGAAGGACCGGACCAGCCAACTTTTGCGGAAGTCGCGAAAGTAGCGGAAAAGGCTGGCATCAAGACCTATTACATCCCGGTCATTGGTGGACAACTGACGCAGGAGAATGTCGATGAAATGGCCTCGGCACTTGCCGAAGCCGAAGGCCCAATTCTGGGCTATTGCCGTTCAGGCACGCGCTCTACGAATATTTACGGTATCGTGCAGAACCAAAAGCGCGGATAAAGAAAGAGCGCAAGCTATACGGGCGGTGTTGCCGCAAAGGCATTTGAACAGTCTTTGCAAACATGGTGATCACCGTCCAGTAGCGCGCGGGCCGGAAAAGCGCGGATTTGCAAACTTGGCGCGGCGAACATTATGAGCCGAATACTGGCGATAATAGCTCATGCCCATCCGAGTAGCTGTTGCGATCACACCGCCAGCAACCATCACCCAGCCAACAATCTGCGGCCAGTTAAAGCTTTCAATACCGGTGCTCAGAGCAACGATGACAACACCGGCCCAAAGAACAGCGGCCGTACGGCGCCAGAAAACCGGGTTGAGTTCGTCAAAAACTGCCTTCCACAGCGAAAGCACAAGACAGGCGAAGAAAACGGCTGCTGCCAAACCGATGTTCAGCAACTCGACCGGAAGCCATTGTTGCGTATTCAGCATAGTTTCCATCATCTCATTCCTTCCGCGATCCTGACATCGACCTTCATGGCCATTTGCATCTCAGATTGCGCGGTCTTGTTTCAATTGTGACCATTGAGCTTTCGCTTTGTGGTAGAAGCATGGAAACGGCTTCATAATACAGTCACATATTATTGCGTTCACGCGAAATATCGTGTTGAAAACATTCATCTATCTCCGCTGATCGCGAGGCTACATACGCCTCAACCCCCTTGATAGATCAGCATTTTTTGAATTTATGGAACTTCGGCAACCATACCGGGCATCACGTTAAAGTCGCGAACCATAACGACATTGTAACAATTTGATATTGCAGAACTTCTGCAATTAGCTGCGAGCGCCGCCCAAACGACGCCCTACACGCGAAAGCAGAATGACCGGCAAAATCCCGACAGCCACAATTGCCAATGCTGCAACCGAAGCCTCTTCATAGGTTCCGCGTGCTGCCTCGCCATAAAGATGCGTGGCAAAAGTCTCGATATTGAGCGGGCGCAACAGAAGCGTGGCAGGCAGTTCCTTCACGCAATCGACAAAAACCAGCAGGCCAGCGGCAACGATGGCCGTCTTTGAAAGAGGCAGATGCACCTGGCAGAAGGTTGCAGTCACGCCACGACCAAGCGTACGGGAGGCCTGGTCAAGCGATTGTGGGATGCGCTCAAGACCGGCATCAATGCCGCCCGCAGATATAGCCAGAAAGCGTGCGACATAAGCATAGACAATGGCCGCGCCGGTACTGATCAGCAGTAATCCCGTGGAGAGACCGAAAAACGTGCTGAACACATGATCGAAAAAACGATCAACCGTACCGGACACGATCATAATGCCAATGGCAATCACTGTTCCGGGGGCAGCATAGCCCATAGTCGAGAAGCGATAGAACCATCGCGAAGCCATGCCCGGAAACAGCCGCATCGCATAGGCCACCATCATGCCAAACAGCAGCACCAGAATGGTTGCGACAGACGCCAGCATGACGGTGTTGAATGCTTCACCCGCCAGACGAGGTGAGATACCCGCAAAGCGCATCCGCTTGACTGCTTCAATGACGAGATAGGTCGCGGGCATGATGAAGCCGATAATGATCGGTACGGCGCAGATAATGAACAGCCACATGCCCTTTACGCCGCTGACCTTCAGCGGTTCAAAGCCCCGCGAGTGGCGGATATTGGAAGAGAAGCGCTGTTTCCGCCTCGCCCATCGCTCAATTGATACAATGGCGACAACCAGCAATAAAAGCGCCAAGGCGAGTTGTGCTGCTCCCGGCAGATCGAAGCGCGTGACCCATGTGGTGTAGATCGAAACCGTCAGCGTTCGCACGCCGAGAAACTCGGCAGCCCCAACATCGTTGAGCGTTTCCATCAATGCAAGGCTGACACCGACAGCCACAGCTGGACGTGCGAGTGGCAGGGCGACGCGCCAGAATATTCCTCTGCGGCTGACGCCCAATGTTCGTGCTGCTTCAATCAGGCTCGCTGACTGCGTGAGGAACATGGCGCGTGTTGGAATATAAACATACGGATAAAGTACAAAGCCGAGCAGGATTATGCAGCCCGTCATTGATCTTATATCCGGCAAGCGAAACTGGCGCGGCGATTCATAACCCAGCACAAAGCGGATCGCGCTTTGTATCGGGCCGATCGGATGCAAAATATCAAGATAAGCATAGGCGATGATATAGGTCGGCACCGCTAAGGGCAGCAAAAGCGCCCATTCCAGCACACCGCGTCCACGAAAATCATAGGCCGTCACCAGCCATGCTGCAGACGTGCCGACAAATGCAGTGATAAGGCCAACGCCTGCCAGAAGAATGATCGTATCAGTAAAAGCTGTTGCAAAGATCGTCGAGAAAAGATGGCTCCACAGGCCGGATGAGCCGCGAAGCGCTTCGATAACCAGTGCAAGCACAGGCAGGCAGACCAGCAGCGCAATCAATCCTGAAATCCACAACCAGCCTCGCCCCGAACGGGTACGATAAGGCATGGATAATGACGCGGCTTGCACAGGTTCCGGCACTCTGGTCGACCTTTATATTATAACGCCGGCGCAATGGTTTTGCACCGGCGTCATTTTTACAGGGATAATCAGCTTTTAGTTGTCAAAGCCGACTTTGTCGACCAGTTCGCTGGCCTGCTTGCGATGCTTGACGATTTCCGAAAGCGGAACCGTATCGATCTTCAGTTCGCCGAAGGATTCAACGATTGGATCAACCGGAGCGCCTGCCTTGACCGGATATTCGTAGTTGGCCTTCGCATAAAGCTGCTGGGCTTCGTCCGAAGCAAGATATTCGAGAAGCTTGACAGCTTCGTCCTTGTTCGGAGCGTTCTTGGCGACAGATGCGCCGCTGATGTTTACCTGGGTGCCACCATCGGCAAAGGTTGGGAGAATGACCTTGATGCCGTCGCCCCATGCCTTCTGCTCGTCGCCGCTCTTACCCGAGCGCATCAGACCAACATAATAGGAGTTGGCAACTGCGATATCGCAGATACCACCGACGATATCCTTGGCGCCATCGCGATCACCACCGGCTGCCTTCCGAGCCAGATTGGCTTTGAGGCCAGTCAGCCACTCTTCGGTCTTTTCTGCGCCGTGATGAGCGATGTAATCGGCGATCAGGGCAGTATTATATGGATGCTGACCAGCGCGAATGCAGATCTTGCCCTTCCACTTCGGATCGGCCAGCTCTTCATAGGTGATCTTGTCGAGTTCCAGATCCTTGGCGGCATAGACAACGCGCGCGCGCATCGAAAGGCCAAACCAGTTGCCATTTGCATCGCGGAGCTGCTCAGGAATTGCATCCTTCAAAGCCTTTGAATCGATAGGCTGGGTAAGGCCCTTGTCGACGAGATCAACCAGATTGCCTGCATCGACCGTCATCAGAATATCGGCGGGAGATTTTTCGCCCTCGGAAGCTACACGCTCAGCGAGACCATCCTTCAGGAAAACGGTATTGACGGTGGTGCCCGTCTTTTCCTTATAGGCATCGAGCAAAGGCTGAATCAGGCCTGGCTCACGCGTCGTGTAAATATTAATCTCATTTGCATTTGCAGCACCTGAGAGAAACGTCGCAGCCATGAGTGCAAGTCCAGCACGCGCGATCTTGGGCATTTTACCTCCGAAAAAATATGGTTCATTTGGAACTATATGGTATGCAATTGGAATATAAGAACTCGGTTTTGCAGGGTCAATTGCGCGGCACTCTAAATATGACCTGTTTACTCATTATTTTGCAAAAACCAGCACTCTGCTCCAATTTATTCGAAGGAAGACCGAATGAGCACTTTCCGGAACATGATGGTCGGTTCGCACACGCAGACTCTGCTCGCTTCCGTCAAGGCGGATTAGCAACTCTTCGGTTTCACCAAGATAGATTCGCGTTTCGATCTGTCCGCTTAAAGCGCCCGCAGTAGCATCCGGCAGAATTTCAATGTCGCGCGGTCTGATATAAACGAGAACTTCACCAGTGCTTGCGAAGTCGGCCGGAGCATCAAAGACGCCCTGCTCTGTTTCAATCATTTTGCCGCGAACACTGCCTTCAAACGCATTGAAGTCGCAGAAGAAATCGGCTGCATAGCGAGAATTCGGGTGGTTATGGAGATCACGGGCAGAGCCTTGCTGCACGATTTCGCCAGAGCGCATCAGGACAACACGGTCGCCCGTTGAAAGCGCTTCTTCCGCCTCATGCGTAACGATAATGACCGGTGTGCCGAGTGCGCGTAACAGTGCCATCGTCTCGCTACGCACACGCGCACGCAAGCCGCGATCCAGATTGGAAAACGGCTCATCCATTAACAGCAGATCAGGCTTCGGTGCCAAAGCCCGAATAAGTGCCACACGCTGCTGCTCCCCACCCGACAACATATGCGGGTAACGATCCGCCATCGAAGAAAGACCGACAAGTTCGAGCAATTCATCCACGCGGCTGAGCGCTTGTTCCTTGCGAACCTTGCGCAGACCGAACAGCACATTTTCACGCACGGTCAGATGTGGAAACAATGCGTAGTCCTGAAAGACTACGCCGATGTTTCGCTTTTCCGGCTCAACGAAGATCGATGGCCCGACGAGCGTGCGCCCGCCCATCGTAAGCTGACCTTCATCGGGTGCATCAATGCCAGCAATAATCCGCAGGAGTGAAGTCTTGCCGCAACCGGAATGCCCGACCAGACAGATGATCTCACCGGGCTGCACATCCAGCGATATTTTGTCCAGTGCGCGCACGGTTCCAAACTGCCGACCAATTCCCGAGAGGGTCAGTGCCGGAGCCGTTTCATTACCGAGCATCGTATCCTGCAGAGTGCGTGCATCCATAGATGAGGCCGAGAGTCCTGTTATCATCAATCCGCATATAAATGCACTTGGACGACTTTGCCAATAAAACCCGACCAAACGCGTCAGGCATTTGTCGAAACACCCTTTAAAGCGCAATAGTTTGCTGCACTATCCAGTTGAACTGGCTTGCAAATCGCGCAATTCTGCTCACAAATCATTTCGTATTCGCATTGCAGGAGTCTGATCATGGGGCCGATCACCGACAAAGTGGCAACCGCCGAGCGTTTGCCGCAGGAAACGAAGGTCGCCATTATCGGCGGTGGTGTGATTGGGGTATCGACAGCGCTTTTTCTGGCCGAGCGCGGCATTCCTGTTGCCCTCTTTGAAAAGGGTGAAATCGCAGGCGAGCAATCCAGTCGCAACTGGGGCTGGTGCCGTCGGACCGGCCGCGACAGCCGCGAAATGCCGTTGATTGTCGAGAGTATGCGTCTCTGGGACGGCATGAATGAACGTGTGGGTCGCGAAACTGGATTTCGCGTTACCGGCATTGCCTACACTGCCGAGAAGGAAGAAGAAGTCGAACGCTACGCAGAGTGGATCAAAATGGCCAGCGAGCACGGCATCGAAGCCCAACTGCTGAACGGTCAGCAGGCAGCAAGTCTCGCACCGGGACTGACGCGTCCACTCAAAGGTGGCATGATCACTCCGCTCGATGGTCGTGCGGAGCCGCAAAAGGCAGTGCCTGCTTTTGCCGCAAAGGCGCAGGAACTCGGTGCTGTCATTCTGCAAAACTGTGCCGTACGCGGGATCGAAACCACCAATGGACGTGTGTCAGCTGTCCTGACTGAAAAAGGCCGCGTAGCTTGCGAAGCGATTGTCGTTGCTGGCGGCGCCTGGTCACGACTGATCATATCGTCGTTTGATGCCCATCTACCGCAGCTCAAAGTGCGCTCGTCCGTCTTCCGCACCTCGCCTATCGAGAGTGGCGTTGAACCGGCGATCGCATTTTCGGACTTCGCACTGCGCAAGCGACTTGATGGCGGATATACGGTTGCGAGCCTTGGCGGCTCCATCGCCGACATTGTGCCTGACAGTTTTCGCTTCTTCCGCGACTTCCTTCCATCGCTCTCAACAGAATGGAAATCCCTGCGTTTCCGTTTCGGTGAACGCTTTTTTGAAGAAGCTTTCCAATGGAAGCTCCGTCCGGCAGATCAGGTCTCGGTGTTTGAAAAAATCCGCACGCTTGATCCCGAACCGCACCGGGCAGCGAATGCAGCAGTGCTGAGCAAACTTAAAGTCGCCATCCCATCTTTTGCATCTGCAACGATCGCGCAGGAATGGGCCGGTCTGATTGATACGATGCCGGATGTCATTCCGGTTATCTCACCCCTGCCCGGCATTGACGGGTTGATCCTCGCCACAGGCTTTTCAGGCCATGGCTTTGGCATCGGCCCCGGTGCAGGACGATTGGTCGCCGATATGGTCAGCGGCGAAACGCCGGTTGTCGATCCATCGCCGTTCCATATCTCGCGTTTCTCCGACGGCTCGAAAATCCGTATCGAGAACTGGGGTTAAGGCAGCGCCGGTAAAAGCGTGCAAAAACAGATAACGTTTATTCAATCACACCACAGGCGAAGCGCGCACCGCCACCGCCGAGCGGCTTAGGCTTGTCGGAATAATTATCGCCACCAACATGAACCATCAATGCGCGACCTTTGACTTCATCCAGTGATTTCAAACGGGGTGCGACAACAGTTTCACTAACCTTGCCATCCGCATTGGATTTCAGAAGCGGCAAGTCACCCATATGACCATGTCCTTCTGGACCCATGTGGTGTTTTGAGCCGTCCGGATCGTAGTGACCGCCAGCAGCTTGCGCCGGCGTCACTTTTCCATCTTGTTCAGCGGGCGCGCAGCTTCCCTTCTCGTGAACATGAAAACCATGCTCACCCGCAGGAAAACCACTCAAATCTGCTTTGAAAGAAAGTCCATCGGCGCTCTGGGAAACTGTAACAATACCCATTTCTTTGCCTTGGCCGGATTCCAATGCCTCAAACATTTTTACGGTTGCGCCCTCCGCCAAAGCCGGACCGGCGATAAGAACAATAGTCGAAGCTAAAATCAGAGACCGCATTATCTCCTCCTATAATTTGGTGTGGGATAAGCGGTAAACGCGTAGAGGCGCGAATTGTTCGAAATTTATAGCATTTCCAGCAAAAGTGCGAAGCAGTTTTGCGTCGGATAATGCGTAAAAACAAACAGTTACAGCGGTTCCAATGATTCAGTTTTAACTAGAACCGCTGTAAAGAACCACGCGCCAGTTTTGCCAGCGCGTAGAACATTTGAAACTTAGACCGTAACGAATTGCGCCATCATGCCAACATCCTCATGTTCCAGAACATGACAATGAAACATGAAAGGATGATCGCGTTTCGCTTCACGATCAAAATGAACAAGAATTTCTGCCTTGCCGTTAATCAGTGCTGTGTCTTTCCAGCCTGATTGATGCAGTGGCGGCGTTTCGCCGTTCAATGTCAGGATGCGGAACGATGCTCCGTGAACATGAAATGGATGCGCCATTTCTTTCGTCGACAACTCCCAGATCTCCCATGATCCAAGCTTAACCTCGGCGTCGATGCGGTTCATGTCGAAAGGCTTCTCCGCAATCGCCATCTGAACGCCTGATGTCAAAGCCTGCAACGCAGGTCCGGCGTCCGCATTGCTCCGCCCACCATGCATATCATGGTCACTCATGTTCGCCATGTTGTGACCAGCATGCGGATCGCTCGACTTGCCACCCATCATAGGCTTCATATTATCCGCCATACGTTCATCGAAGAAGTATGAACGTCTGCGAACAGAAAGTTTTTCATCCGGCTGTTCCGGACCATCGAGCTTTGTCGGCAAGGTTTTGATTGCGCCTTCGATTTTGTCATCGATGATGAACTGCATCAAAGGCTGGTCATCGCCACCGCTGTCATCACTGGCTGTCAGCAGGTCGAGCATATCATTCGCCTTGGAAAAATCGACCAACACCTCGTAGCGCTCGCCCGGACTGATTGTCAGTCGTTTAACCGGATCAAGCGTACTTATAAAGCCGCCATCAGATGCAATGACTTGCAACGGCTGGTCGTCGCTAAGACGGATGTGGAAGTTGCGTGCATTTGCACCGTTCAGAATACGCAACCGAACCACTGAAGCAGGAACATGCGCTTGCGGCGCGATAACGCCATTCACAATAAGCTTGTCGCCGCGAAAGCCATGCATCAGATCCATAATGTCAGGCTGGTAAACCTTATCGCCATCGATCACCCTGCGATCCTGCAAGACGAGCGGAATATCATCAACACCATAGGTTTGAGGCAAGCCGCGTTCCCCGTACTTGCCGTCGCTGACAATCATCAACCCGGCAATTCCCATATGCGCCTGCCGCGCAGTGTCCCCATGCATATGCGGGTGGAACCAGTTGAACGAAGCTGGCTGGTTGACCGTAACCTTTGGCTCCCAGCTAGTGCCTGCCGCAATGACATTATGCGGCCCGCCATCGAGAACAGACGGAACAAAAAGACCATGCCAATGGAGCGTTGTGTCTTCGTCCATGCCGTTACTTACCGAAAGCGTGACCGCTTCACCGTTTTTGAGGCGGACGACCGGCCCAAGATAGGTGCCGTTTATCCCGGCACAGGCCGCATCGCTGCCTTGTGTGAAAGCGTGGCGTCCCTTCTGGACGGTCAGCTTCACCACGCCTGCAGCATCAGGCTCAATTAAAGCCGGAATAGGCAGCGCCTGCGCCTTTGCCTGTGTGCTGGCTCCACCATGCTTCATATGCTGCTGATGTGGGTCCTGCGCAAAGGCCTCAAAAGGCCGGACGACGGATAAGGCAGCAGCGCTTGCTCCAAGCGTCAAAAGACGACGGCGAGTCATACTCGTCATAATAATTCTCCAGATAAATCTCAATCAACGCGCATCGAAACCTTCGAAATGCGCTTATTGCGGCCGAAAAACCGACAGCGTTTCAGAAGATCAGATCTGGCTGAGTATTGGAGGTCGGAGAACGCCGAAGGGGTCGTTGCTGTTCAATGCTGCGACGCGTGGCGGCAGGCCGAATTCGTGATCGGGGGTGAACAGAGCAACGCTGGAGCTAAGCTGTATGATGCCGCCACAGCTCATCATTACACAGGCGGCAGATGCCTTCTTGCCATGATCCGTCGGCATTGAATGCCCACCATCATGTTTTGCAACCTGCACAGTCGTGTGACAGTCAATAACTGCTGCCGTCAGTGGCAGATCATGCGCCATGGCATAACAAAATTGCGTTGAAACCAGAAACAGCAACGAGAACAGCCCAATCAGCATACGGGAAGGCATTCGCAAAACAGAATGTTTGCGAAAACGCATACCAATATTGCTGTTTCTGAAAACCTGCGCAGTCATTGTGATTCCATGTTCTGAATTTCAGCTTAAGGCTGCCTTAAGGCAATTGAAAGACCTCCATCCTTTTCCTTGAAACTACCTGAAGCATTCATTTTGTTTCGAAAACAGCACATTCGAAATTAGAAAATTACGTGAGAGCCCTTTTAAGCTTGCGGTTTCGTATTTTGTGGCACTAAGAAGGCAATATCTCGGGCTTTCCCCCAAAACGTACAGCCCACAAATATGGATATGAAACAATGACTGTAGCTCAAGCAGTTGTTCCGAAGAAAAATTCTGCGCGCCGCGTTTTGGCCGCGAGCATGATCGGTACAACAATCGAATTCTTTGACTTTTATATTTATGCTACCGCCGCGGTAATCGTTTTCCCGCACCTCTTCTTCCCGGCAAGTGACGGTAACTCGGCGCTGCTCCAGTCTTTGGCAACTTTCGCTATTGCCTTCTTTGCACGCCCGATCGGCGGCGCTTTGTTCGGCCACTTCGGCGATAAGGTTGGCCGTAAGGCAACGCTCGTTGCAGCGCTTATGACCATGGGCATTTCCACAGTCGCTATCGGCTTCCTGCCAACTTATGAATCCATCGGCGTATGGGCGGCTCTCCTGCTCGCACTCTGCCGTCTGGGTCAGGGCCTTGGCCTTGGTGGCGAATGGGGCGGTGCAGTTCTGCTCGCAACCGAAAATGCACCGGAAGGCAAGCGTACCTGGTACGGCATGTTCCCACAGCTCGGTGCGCCTGTTGGCTTCATCCTTGCAACGGGTATCTTCCTGGTCTTGGCTGAACTCCTGACCGAAGAACAGTTCATGTCGTTCGGCTGGCGTATTCCTTTCATCGCCAGTGCACTGCTGGTTGGCGTCGGCCTCTTCATTCGCTTGAAGATTGCTGAAACACCAGAATTCCAGAAGGCTATCGACAAGGCTGAACGCGTTGAAGTTCCAGTCGCAACGCTTTTCAAGAAGCACAAGGCGAGCCTGTTTCTCGGCACCATCGGCGCTGTTGCAACCTTCGTTCTGTTCTATCTCATGACCGTGTTCTCGCTCGGTTGGGGTACGCGTGCGCTCGGCTATAGCCGTGAGCAGTTCCTCATCCTGCAGATGGTCGGCGTGATATTCTTCGGCCTCACCATCCCGGTCGCAGCGTTGCTTTCCGATAAATACGGAATGCGTCCGGTCATGATCATCGTCACGGTGCTGATTGGTATCTATGGCTTCCTCATGGCTCCGCTTTTCCTGAGCGGAACAGCTGGCGTTCTCGCCTTCCTTATCCTTGGTTTTGGCTTGATGGGACTGACTTACGGTCCAATTGGTGCAGCGCTTGCTGAACCTTTCCCGACTTCGGTTCGCTATACCGGCGCTTCGCTTACCTTCAACCTGGCAGGCATTCTCGGCGCATCGGTTGCACCTTACATCGCAACATGGCTCGCGACCCATTATAGCTTTGCTTATGTTGGCTACTACATGACTGCTGCCGCCGTGATTTCTCTGATCGGCTTTGCATTCATCTCGTTCAAGCGCGGCGAATAAGCCAAACTAAATACCAAACAAAAAAGCCCGCGTGGAGCGATCCACGCGGGCTTTTCTTTTAAATGTAAGCTCGACTAACCTTTTTCGGTGTCAGCAGCTTCCAGAGCAATAGCAACAGACTGAATGATCGAGGCGAAGCGTGCAGCAGTCTGGATTGCTTCCGTCGAAACGCCAGCCTTACGCAACACATCTTCGTGGGCGTCGATGCACATGCCGCAGCCATTGATTGCCGAAACGGCCAGTGACCACAGTTCGAAGTCAACCTTGTCGACGCCTGGGTTGCCAATCACGTTCATGCGCAGCTTGGCAGGAAGCGTGCGGTATTCCTTGTTGGTGGCAAGGTGCACGAAGCGATAATAAACGTTGTTCATGCCCATGATGGATGCTGCAGATTTTGCAGCCTGCACAACCGTAGCATCAACCTTACCTGCTGCTTCTGCAGTCAGCGCCTTGCGCACATCGGCGTTGCGCGAAGCAATACCGCAGGCGACGAACAGGCCGTATTTCTGCTGTGGCGTCAGCGTTTCATCGCTCGCCATGGACGAAAGGTTAAGACGAACATCCTTGGCAAAGTCCGGAATTCTTGACTTCAGATCATCAATGGACATGGAACCCTCTTTAACTATCAGTTCTGGATAAACAAAAGGCGGGCCTTAACCCGCCTTCTCTCAAGCAATTGGATGCTGATTAAGCAGCCTTGAGCGTTTCGCCACCGACTTCACGGTTGCATGGGCAAAGCTCATCAGTCTGCAAAGCATCGAGAACGCGCAGCGTGTCCTTAGGAGCGCGGCCAACATTGAGGTTGGTTGCATAAACGTGCTGGATCGTGTTGTCCGGATCGACAACGAAGGTGTAGCGGTAAGCAACGCCATCTGGCGAACGAACGCCGAGGCCATCGACCAGCGAACCGTTGGTGTCAGCAAACGACCAGATTGGCAGTTTGTTGAGATCCTGATGATCGCGGCGCCATGCGAGCTTCACGAATTCGTTGTCGGTCGAACCGCCGAGAACAACCGCATCACGGTCTTGGAAATCCGAAGCCAGACGTGCGAATTCTGCGATTTCCGTTGGGCAAACGAAGGTGAAGTCCTTAGGGTAGAAGAAGATAACCTTCCACTTGCCTTCGAAGCTTGCTTCAGTGACTTCTTCAAAAGCCGAAACGCCATTTTCTTCGTGGAAGTTGAAGCCTGGCTTTACGCCAGTTACTTTGAAAGAAGGAAGCTTGTCACCGATACCGAGCATCTCATACCTGCCTGTAAATTCGTTGTTATGCAGAAAATTCAGAAGTTTCAGAACTATCCGCTTGCGAGTCATATATAGGCACTCTAAATCAATCGGTCAAAGCGATTAAAACGATCAATTCCATCGATTTTAACGATGGGGATAAGTCTAGCCCAAGACCATGCTCAATATCAGCGTTCGCCAGCTCCACTATTTTATCGCCCTCGTCAAAGCAGGCTCCTTTTCGCGTGCAGCTGAGGCCGTCGGCGTGACACAATCCACGTTAAGTGCAGCAATTCAGGCGCTTGAAGCGGAGATCGGGGTTACTCTGATCGACCGCACCGGGCGGCGGATGCAACTGCTGCCAGCAGGCGAAGACTTCCTCAATCGTGCGCAGGAAATCGTCGCATCAATCGAAGAACTGCCGGAACATGCACGTCAGGCAGAGCGCCCTTTGACCACACGTTTGCGGCTCGGTGTCATTCCGTCAATTGCACCGTTTCTTCTGCCCAAAGTGCTGCCCACGACGGCCAAGGCCTTTCCAGAACTGCAATTGAGCGTGCGCGAAGGCCTGACACGCACTCTGCTCGACAGTCTGCGCTCAGGCTCCCTTGACGTGGCGCTCGTCGCCCATCCCTATGATCTTGATGACTTTGAAGTCGCCGAAATTGGTCAGGACCCGTTCTTTCTTGCAGTGCGCCGCGATCATGCGCTCGCCAATCGTGACCGCATCGACGCAAGCGATCTTCAGGATCAGCCTTTTCTGTTGCTTGAAACCGGCCATTGTCTGCGTGAACACGTCATGGCGGCAATCGGTTCAAAGCCAACGCAGACAGGCGGCGATGTTCATGCAACCAGCATTATGACGCTGGTGCAGTTGGTGGAATTCGGAATGGGAGTGACGCTGCTGCCGGAAGTCGCCATCAAGGCGGGCGTTACACGCGGCAGCGAGATCAGCACCGTGCCCTATGAAGGGCAGCACAATTACCGTTCGCTTGCTTTGGCATGGCGCGCCAATGCTGCCCGCCGCAACGAGTATCAGCTATTTGCGGCCCATCTGCGCAATCACTGCATGAAGAAATAAATCACAAAACGCCCCAGGCGCGGAACCGGCCGCGTCCGGTAATTTCCCGCAAGTTGAGATCGGATATCAGCTTCAACGCACCCTGTTGCGTGACTGCAAGCTCTTTCTCAACCATCTGGCTCGAAACCAGAGGGCTGCGCATCATCATATCAACCAATTGCGGAAGACGTGAATTTGATCGCCGTCCTCTGAGCTTGCGTTGCATTTGTTCACGCGCAAGCATCAGGCGGTCATGTTCTTTCATGCCTGCGTCCGCCGCGTCCTCAATTGCCGACAAAAATGTCTTCAACCGTATCAACCGGTTTGACGAGCGGCGCTCATCTGGCCTTTTCGTCCGAAGGCCTATGCTGATTGCAGGCAGGTGATTAGTCGTAATCCCCGACTGACGCAGATATGCAGACGTCAACAAACGGCCGATCCAGTTTGAACGCTGCACCACTTCAAGAGAATACCAGGCATCATGCATAATTGCAGCGCATAGTATCGAAGGCAGATGTGCAGTCTTGGCAAACAGGTCGCGCCATTCCTGCAAACGCGCATCTTCATCCCAGTCATCGTCATAAAGTAGCGCATCCGCCTCAACAGGCTGCGGCTTTGGTTTCTCTTTGACAACGCCTTTTAACAAAGCATCCGTACGAGCTAGCAGAGCGTCGATATCCTCCAGCAGCGGATCAGCTTCGCCCTCCGCCACTTCGCTATAATCACGCTTTTCTTCCTCACGTACCTCGATATTTCGGCCAATCAATTGCTGAATACCTGCCGTGCTTAAAGCCCAGCCCGGCGCACGACTGACAATCTGCCGACGCAGTCGCAACACAGAATAAGCAATCGTCAGAGCATGGCTAGGCGTGCGCGTATCCATAAGCGCATCATGCAGAACAAGATCTTCCAGATGCACCAGCTCACCCTCAAGCCACATGGATGCGACAGCGTCCTGCATATGCATACGCTCCAGCATTCCGTCGCGGATTGGAGAACGGGCGAGCCGCTCGTCAAGCCTCGTTAATGCTGCCGTGGCATTCGTCACGGGCAAAAAAAGCTCATCGAGCGGCAGTTTGTCGAATTCATAAGCCATGTTCCGCATATCGCAACCGATTGCGGAAAAAGGCAAACGAAAATGAGCGGTTAGAACAATTTCTATCTAAGCAGGAGCATTCAAACTGCTCTAACTCTTTTTTCAACGCATTATCCTACGCAAAACCGCTTCGCACTTTTGCTGGAAATGCTCTAAGCTAGAACTTCCGCAACTTTCACAGTGCGGCCTTCCTTGACTGAAAGGAGAGCTGCTTCTGCAAGCGCCAAAGCCTGCAAACCATCTTCAGCCGACGGTGTTGGTGCCTTGCCGCCATCGATCGCATCGATGAACGAAGCAATTTCAGCCGCATAAGCATCCGTGTAGCGGGTCATGAAGAAATCATGCAGCGGCGGGCGGGTATAGCCGTCCTTCGATGCCACTTCGATGGAAACCGGGCGCTGGTTTTCAGCAGACACCGCTCCGTCCGAGCCATGCACTTCGATGCGCTGGTCGTAACCGTAAGAAGCCCGACGCGAATTGGAAATCACACATTGGCGACCGGAAGCCGTCGTCAGGATCACGCTTGCGCTGTCAAAATCACCCAGTTCACCGATCTTTGGATCGACAAGAACTGAAGCTGATGCAGAAACCGTTGCAATTTCTTCACCCAGCAGAAAACGCGCCATATCAAAATCATGGATCGTCATGTCGCGGAAAATACCGCCAGAAACCTTGATATATTCCGCAGGCGGCGCGCCCGGATCGCGACTGGTGATCGTGACCATTTCGACCTTGCCAATCCGCCCCTCATCAATCGCCTTGCGAACAGCCGCAAAATGCGGATCGAAACGGCGATTAAACCCGAGCATAACCTTGCCACCGGTTTCCTTGATGACATCGAGACACGCACGCACGCGCTCAATGTTGAGATCGATAGGCTTTTCGCAGAACACGGCTTTGCCAGCACGGGAGAAGCGTTCGATCAGATCGGCATGAGTGTTGGTTGGCGTACAGATCAGCACCGCATCCACATCAGACGAATTTTCAATCTCGTCGATGGTGCGCACTTGCGCGCCAGCGGCATCAGCAATGGCGCGTGCTGCGTCCTGATTGGCATCCGCCACTGCGATAAGCTTCGCGCGCTTGTCGGAAGCTATCGCGCCTGCATGAACCTTACCAATACGGCCAGCACCGAGCAGAGCAAGACGTGTAACCATTGCCTTCATCCTCCCAAAACGGTCATCCTCGATTGACCGACAAAACAGTTTCGCTATTCCGTTTTGCGCGATTCCCGACTATTCGGGAGAAACAAAGCGCAATGGAATATTTATTCTATTTTGCTAGATTGTGATATATAGGATGTCAAGAGACCGTTTCTGAAAGGATGGCAATGGACACCGAACAAGCTGTTGCAGCACAAGCCGATACTCCCGCCAGTGTGCCAGCCCCAACGAATGTCAAAGAATTTGAGGCGAGACTGCTCGAAGTCGCAGACCGATTGCCAAAACGCCTCAAACAATGCGCCGATTTTGTTGCTGCCAATCAGGACCGTATCGCTGTTTCGACGGTCGCCGAAATGGCTGAAGGTGCAGGCGTTCAAAGTTCGGCCTTCATGCGCTTTTGTCAGATATTGGGCTTTTCCGGCTTTTCGGAAATGCAGAAACTTTTTCGCGACTCCTATGCTGGCGGTTGGCCCGATTATTCCACGCGGCTTGAGCATTTGCGTGAAACGGCGGCAGGAAGCGCCCCGGCCCTTCTGGCAGAGTTTGCCGAGGCAGGCCGCACTTCACTTGAAAGCCTGTTGAAGACCATCGAACCCGAGGCACTTGAGAAAGCCGTTAAGCTGCTGGCAACGGCAGAAACCATTCACATCATTGGCGTTCGGCGCGCATTTCCGGTTGCAAGCTATCTGGCCTATGCTCTTGAAAAGATGCAGGTTCCAGCGATGCTTCACAGCACTGTCGGCAAACTGGAGAACCAGCACGCCATCCGCAAAGGCGATGTGCTCCTTGCCATTTCCTTTTCGCCATACTCGCCTGAAACCATTGCAATGGCGGAAAATGCGAGCGAGCGCGGCATCGATGTTGTTGCGATTACCGACACGATTGTCAGCCCAATGAGCAAGTTTGCTCAGCAATCGCTGCTTGTTTCCGAAGTGGACTTCGGCGCATTCCGGTCACTTTCGGCCACACTCTGCCTTGCTATTACCCTCGCCGTTGCCGTCGGCACGGAACGCCAATCGTAAAATAATACAGCATTCTATTTTTCGGTTGAAATGGAATAATAAATCCATTTTAATCAGAAATAGAATGGCTGCTGCGTAATGTGAGTCACACACAGCCTTCCCAAGCTAAAAAAAGACCCATGCGCCGAGGGAGGAATTGGATGAAGCGGCTTGATTTGATTACGATTGGCCGATCTTCGGTAGATCTTTACGGGGCACAGGTCGGCGGTCTTCTCGAGGATATGTCGTCCTTCAACAAATATGTTGGTGGTTCTCCCACCAATATTGCAACCGGCACCGCAAGGCTTGGTCTCAAATCTGCTCTCATAACCCGCGTTGGCGACGAGCATATGGGGCGCTTTCTGTTGCGCGAACTTGCGCGCGAAGGCGTGGATACACGCGGCGTTGTCACCGATCCGCAGCGTCTGACAGCACTTGTCATCCTCGGCATCCGGGATCAGGAACACTTCCCGCTGATCTTCTATCGTGAGAACTGTGCCGACATGGCGCTTTGCGAAGATGATATTGATCCCGACTTCATCGCCGAGGCCCGGTGTGTGCTCGCCACTGGCACGCATCTTTCGCATCCCCGCACTGAAGCAGCTGTCATCAAGGCTCTCAGGCTTGCGCGCGAAAACAACAGCCGAACTGTGCTCGACATTGATTACCGCCCCAACCTCTGGGGACTTTCAGGCCATGGTGATGGCGAGAACCGTTTCATTGAATCCCTTGCTGTAACCAAGAAGCTGCAATCAACGCTCCATCTCTTCGATCTCATTGTCGGCACAGAAGAAGAGTTCCATATCGCTGGCGGCTCAACCGATACGCTTGAGGCGCTCAAAGCCGTCCGCAAAGTTACCAAGGCAGCACTGGTCTGCAAACGTGGACCGATGGGCGCTGTGGTTTTCGAAGGCGACATTCCTGACCATCTCGACAAGGGGCAATCAGGACAAGGTTTTCCGATTGAAGTTTTCAATGTGCTCGGCGCAGGCGATGGATTCATGTCTGGCCTTTTGCGTGGCTGGCTCAAGGATGAAGATTGGCCGACCAGCCTGAAGTTCGCCAATGCATGCGGTGCCTTTGCCGTGTCACGTCATGGCTGTACCCCCGCTTATCCAAGCTGGGAAGAGCTGCAGTATTTCTTCAAGACCGGCATTCGCGACAAGGCATTGCGCAAGGATCAGGCGCTTGAACAGGTGCATTGGTCAACCAACCGCAATGGCGACTGGCCGCATATGCGGGTCTTCGCTTTTGACCACCGTATCCAGCTGGAAGAAATGGCGCAGGAAACTGGCGCCACAGATGAAAAGATCGGTGAATTCAAGGAACTATGCTTGAAAGCTGCATTAGAGGTTTCGGGCGGTGAAAACGGCTATGGCATCCTTTGCGATGGACGGCTTGGCCGCGATGCACTCCACCGCGCGGCTGGCAGCGGCCTGTGGATCGGACGCCCGACAGAATGGCCAGGGTCACGTCCCCTGGAGCTTGAACCAGAACTCGGTCCCGATTGCGGTGGCCTTGTGGAATGGCCCGTCGAAAATGTTGTGAAGCTTCTTTGCTTCTACCACCCTGACGACAGCGACGACGTGAAGGCGCAGCAGGAAGCCACCGTAAAGAGGCTTTTCACTGCTGCCCGGCGTAATCGTCTGGAGTTTCTGCTGGAAATCATTCCATCAAAGGTCGCCCCCGTCGATGATATGAGCACGGCAAAAGTCATTGAGCGCTTCTATGAGATTGGTGTCTATCCAGACTGGTGGAAGCTTGAGCCACTGAAGACCACAGAAGCATGGCGCAATGCTTGTGAGGCGATCACCCGCAATGATCCGCATACGCGTGGCATTGTTGTTCTGGGGCTTGATGCGCCTGCAGAAGAGCTGGAAGCAAGCCTGAAAGTTGCTGCCGATTTTGATCTGGTGAAAGGCTTTGCCATTGGTCGAACCATTCTGGGCGATGTTGCCCGCCAGTGGCTTGCGAACAAGCTAAGCGATGCAGAAGCCATTACAGAAATGGCAAAACGCTATCGCGGTTTCTGTGATCTTTGGGATAGGCTGCGACAGAAATAAACGCATCTCGGAAACAGGTGGAGGCCTGAATCTGAAATTGCGAGAAAGCGGATTTCCGCTGGGAGGAAAAATGAAGACCGTTCGACTGACAGCGGCACAGGCTCTTGTGCGCTATATTGCCAATCAGATGACATCCGATGGTGAACCCTTTATCGCTGGTGTCTGGGCGATTTTTGGCCATGGCAATGTGGCTGGGCTTGGAGAGGCGCTGCATGGCATCCGCGACAAGCTCGTGACCTGGCGCGGCCATAATGAGCAAACCATGGCTCATGCGGCCATCGCCTATACCAAGCAACTCGGTCGCAAGCGCGCTTGCGCTGTCACCTCCTCCATCGGCCCCGGCGCAACCAATATGGTCACAGCGGCGGCACTCGCCCATGTGAACCGTCTGCCGGTCCTGTTCATTCCCGGCGATGTCTTCGCCAATCGCGGTCCTGATCCAGTGTTGCAGCAGATTGAGGATTTCAACGACGGCACCATGACCGTCAATGACTGTTTCCGACCCGTAAGCCGCTATTTTGATCGCATTACCCGCCCCGAGCAGCTTCTCACTGCCCTGCCGCGCGCCTTCCGCACAATGACCGATCCTGCGGATTGCGGACCCGTAACGCTGTCTTTCTGTCAGGATGTGCAGGCCGAAGCCTATGACTGGCCAGAGGAGTTCTTCGCGCCAAAGGTTTGGCATTGGCGGCGACCGCCAGCCGATGAACACGAATTGGCAACGGCAATTGCCGCAATCAAAGCTGCCAAGACCCCGGTTATCGTTGCAGGCGGCGGCGTACATTGTTCAGGTGCCCATGAAGCGCTGAAAAGCTTTGCAGAAACCCACAACATTCCGGTTATCGAAACACAGGCAGGCAAATCGGCTTTGCCGTGGGATCACGCGCTCAATTTCGGTCCGGTCGGCGTTACTGGTGCAGACAGTGCAAACGCAGTTGCAGCAAGCGCCGATCTGGTGATTGGGGTGGGAACACGCTTTCAGGATTTCACCACCGGCTCGTGGGCATTGTTCAAACATCCGGGCCGAAAGCTGCTCTCGGTCAATGTTCAGCCATATGATAGCCACAAGAATGCCGCGATTTCACTCGTTGCAGATGCAAAAATTGCGCTAAAAACGCTCTCAAATGGCCTAAAAGACTATAAACGCAGTACACTCGACACCACGCTTAAAGCACGCTGGTTTGAAGCAGCAGACCGTTTCACGGCGGCGCCCGGTGACGCCAACCAGCTTCCCACAGACATGCAGGTGATCGGCGCGGTTCAGCGTCAGTCGAAAGAAAATACCGTCGTCATGTGCGCGGCTGGAACCATGCCGGGTGAATTGCACCAGCTCTGGAAAGCCGGTCGCCCGATGTCCTATCACATGGAATATGGCTTCTCCTGCATGGGATACGAGATTGCAGGCGGACTTGGCATCAAGATGGCTGAACCGGATCGCGACGTGATCGTGATGATCGGTGACGGCTCCTATATGATGGCCAATTCAGAGCTTGCGACCTCTGTGATGATGGGCATCAAGATCACAGTCGTGCTTACCGACAATCGCGGTTATGGCTGCATCAACCGTTTGCAAATGGCGACCGGCGGTGCCGAGTTCAACAATCTGCTCGACCACACAACCCATGTGAATGCATCGAATATCGACTTCGCAACCCATGCAGGTGCGATGGGTGCCGACAGTAAGAAAGTCGGTTCTATCCGCGAACTTGAAGATGCGCTGGCGGAAGCGCGCAATAGCCCGCGCACCACAGTTATCGTCATCGATACCGATCCTTACCCAACGCCTGAAACCGGCGGCTGGTGGTGGGACGTGGCTGTGCCGGAAGTCTCGGACCGCGAACAAGTACGCGCCGCGCGTAAAAATTATGAAGCTCAGATCAAAGAAAGAAACTGACCGATGATCCTCTATGGCACCAACCCGATTGCCTGGTCGAACGATGACGATCGCAACCTTGGCGCGCATATAAGCCTTGATCAATGCCTTGATGAGACTTCAAAAATCGGCTTCGATGGAATCGAAAAAGGTCATAAATTTCCGCAAGTTGCAGCGGAACTTAAAGCAGTACTCGAACCACGCAATCTGCGCTACGTTTCTGGCTGGCATTCGCTGAACCTTCTTACCAATTCCGTTGAGGATGAGAAGGCTGCAATGCAGCCAGCACTTGATCTTCTGAACGCCATGGGATGCAAGGTCATCATCGTTTGCGAAACGTCGAACGCCATTCATGGAGACGATAGCAAGTCGCTCTCCGAACGTCCGGTGCTGGAAGAAGCACACTGGGCTGAGTTTGGTGCGGGCGTTGAAGCACTGGCCGAACATGCGAGCGCGCAGGGTATTGCACTCGTCTATCACCATCACATGGGCACGATTGTTCAGAGCGAAGACGAGATCGACCTTCTGATGAAACATACCGGTCCACATGCCAAGTTGCTGCTTGATACAGGTCATTGTCTGTTTGGCGGCGGTGATCCTGAACGCGTTGCAAAGAACCATATGGGGCGTGTTCGCCATATCCATGCCAAGAATGTACGCCCGGCGATTGCGGCACAGGTACGCGACCAGAGCCTCTCCTTTCTGGAAGGTGTGCGCCGCGGCGTATTCACTGTTCCCGGCGATCATGAAGGCGGTGTCGATTTTGTACCCGTGCTTACGGTCGCAGCCCAGCATGGCTATCAGGGCTGGCTGGTGATTGAAGCCGAACAGGACCCTGATGTGCGCAATCCATTCGAATATCAGTCGCTGGGGCTGAAATCGCTCAAAGCATTTGCGCGCGAAGCAGGGTTAGACAAAGGAGACTGAGTTATGGCCAATCTGTTACGCAAACCCAGCGGCAAGCATGGCAAGGTGCATGACATCACGCCGGAAAGCGCCAATTGGGGCTATGTTGGCTTTGGCCTCTATCGTCTGAAAGCAGGTGAAACCGCAACCGAGAAAACCGGCGACCGGGAAGTCATTCTGGTGCTGGTCGAAGGCAAAGCAAAGCTCAAAGCCTCGGGAGAAGATTTCGGCGAAATGGGCGAGCGAATGAGCGTGTTTGAAAAACTCGCTCCGCATTGCCTCTATGTGCCTGCTGAGAGCGACTGGGATGCAGTGGCGACAACCGATTGCGTGCTTGCTGTCTGCACCGCACCTGGCAAACCGGGCCGCAAAGCACAAAAACTCGGACCGGAAGGGCTGACATTCGATACGCGTGGACAAGGTGCGAATACCCGCAACATCTTCAACATTGCCATGGAAGGCCGCGATGTCGCCGACAGCCTCTTGGTGACGGAAGTTTTCACGCCACAGGGCAACTGGTCATCCTATCCGCCCCACCGGCATGATGAAGATAACTTCCCGGATATGACCTATCTGGAAGAAACCTATTATCATCGCCTAAACCCATCGCAGGGCTATGGTATTCAGCGGGTCTTTACCGAAGATGGCAGTCTCGATGAAACCATGGCCGTTTCTGACGGCGATGTCGTACTGGTGCCAAAGGGACATCACCCATGCGGCGCGCCCTATGGTTATGAGATGTATTATCTCAACGTCATGGCTGGACCGATCCGCAAATGGCGATTTAAAAACCATCCGGATCACGACTGGATTTATAAACGCGATAATCCATCAGCATAAACAGAAAGCCCCGGATTTCCGGGGCTTTTTTCTTAGAGTTTTGCCACTTTTTTCAAATCGTCCACCGCACCGGGTGCAGCAACGAAAACCTTGCTACCCTTGGTCAGTTGCTCGCCTTCCGTTGGAAATGGGTGCGTATAGCCGCCTGCTTCGCGGACCAGGCAAAAACCTGCCATGCAATCCCAAGCGTGCATATATGGCTCGTAATAGCCCACCAGACGCCCTGCTGCCACATAGGCAATCATCAGCGCGCCAGAGCCATTGCGAATGAATGTGCCGCCTGCTTCAAGCAAATCTTCAACGATCTTCGCAACCACCTGCGGGGTTACGTAATTATTGGCACCAATGCCCGTCACCGCGTTGCGAACTGTACGCGTTTCATCAAGCACAAGCTTCTTGCCATTAAGCGTTGCACCCTGCCCCTTGGCGGATGCATAAAGCTCATCAAAGCATGGCGCCTGAATAACACCGATCACCGGCTCGCCATCTTTCAACACGGCAATCGAAACGCACCAGTTCGGCATTCCGTTGACAAAAGGGCTTGTGCCATCAATGGGATCAACCACCCATGTATAGCCTGAGCTGCCCGCATTCAGTCCATATTCTTCACCCAGAAAGCCATCATCGCTGAAAGCTGCCGATACGCGCTCATTGATCAGCTGTTCGACATTGCGGTCAGCAATGGAAACCACATCCTGCGGATCGCGCTTGATTTCAATCACAAGCGTCTCGCGGCGATTGAAATAATCGAGTGCCAGCACACCAGCCTCGCGCGCAATGTCCTGCGCAAGCTTAAACCGTGCTTCAAGCTCTTTTGAAATGTCTGATGTCATGCTTGGTTTCCAGTCAGAGGGAATAAAGGCGCATGGTTCATGCGCTCAATTGTTGATGATGGCAAGGCCCCGCGGCTTGAAATGGATAGCCACATCCGTTTGTGGCGGAAGCGCTTCTTCCACAGCCGGATCGACAATGAAAAGCTTGCCGTGTTCAGTCTCAATTTCATATTCGATATGATCACCGAGATAGGCGGAATGGGCCACGCGTCCCGGAAAGTCTCCGCCACTCTGGGCTTGCAGGCTCACCGCATTTGGGCGCACCGCCAGCTGCGCTGGTCCTAGCCTTGCATGTGATGATGCCAGTCGATGACTGAGCTTCCCGATACGAATGACAGCTTCTCCATTTTCTGCGCTGACGACTTCACAGGGCACGACATTGGCCTCACCCATGAAGTCTGCAATGAAGGCAGATGCGGGAGACTCATAAAGGTCACGCGGACTGCCTTGCTGCGCTATATCGCCGTCTTTCATGACAATAATTGTATCGGACACAGCCAAAGCTTCGTCCTGATCATGGGTGACATAAACCGCTGTAAAACCAAGCCTTTGCTGGAGTTCTCTGATTTCAGTTCTCACACGGCGGCGCAGACGCGCATCAAGATTGGAAAGCGGCTCATCAAGCAGCAGAACCTGTGGTTCCAAGACCAGTGCCCGGGCCACGGCCACACGCTGTTGCTGCCCACCTGAAAGCTCGGCCGGAAGTCGATGCCCCATACCGGCAAGGCCAACAAGCTTCAACCCTTCCTCCGCCCGCTCACGCGCTTCCTTCTTCTTTAATCCCGAAGATTCAAGCCCATAAGCAACGTTGTCGAGCGAACTCATATGTGGAAACAGCGCATAGGACTGAAACACCATGGACACATCGCGCTCATTGGCAGGCAGCATGGTCACATCCTTGCCGCCGATCAGGATACGGCCCGATGTCGGATGTTCAAGCCCCGCCAGAAGGCGCAGGGTCGTGGTTTTGCCGCAACCCGAAGGACCAAGCAGCGTAACAAGCGTGCCGGGTTCCACTGTCAGTGACAGATCGGGCAGAGCGGTGAAATTGCCGAACTTCTTGGTGACGTTTTGAAAGGTAACGGAGCCGGGACGGATCGTGGTCATACGGCTTTCTCCTGTTGAACGGTTTTGATCGGCGTGAGCGTGGCAACGCGGTTTTCACGCCGCAACCGGCGCTCGCCGACAAGAAGCTGGAAGGTGACAATCACAACCACCATCACCAGAATGAGTGCCGACGAATAGGCAATCGCCACACCGAATTCGCCATTTTCGACGAGGCCGACGATATAAGAGGTCGCCATGTTGTATTCCGCCGAAACAAGGAAGATTACAGCACTGATCGATGTAATCGCACGCACGAAAGAATAGACCAGAGCCGCAGTAATCGCCGGTCGCAGAAGCGGCAGGATCACCTTGCGGATCGTGCGGAAACTGCCTGCACGCAGCGTGAGCGATGCTTCATCAAGGCTTTTATCGAGCTGGCTCATGGCAGCGATACCGCCGCGCACACCAACCGGCATATTGCGGAACACGAAGCAGGCAATCAGGATCAGTGCTGTGCCGGTCATTTCAAGCGGAGGCAGATTGAATGCCATGATGTAGCTGACACCAATGACCGTACCCGGAATGGCAAAGCTCAGCATCAGTGCAAACTCAAACACGTTGCGTCCGAAGAAGCGCTGCCGCACGATCAGATAGGCGGTGAGCAATCCGACTGCAGCAGTGAGCGGTGCCGAGATCAGTGATATTTCCATAGTCGTCCAGAACGAGTTCCAGGCAACGCCCGTCCATGCAAAGCCGCTATCCGTCCATGCCACCGAGAAAGCGCGGCGATAATGGTCAAGTGTCAGCGAATTATCGAGACCCCATGTGCGCACGAACCCGCCAATCAGGATCATGACATAGACGACAACAGTGAATACCATCCACGGAATAACAAGGGCGTACACGCCGATCTTCAATCCTTTTGGCAGGCCAGCATGAATGCCGGAGTCGCCCTTGCCGGTGACGGTTGCAAAGTTTTTGCCAGACAGCCAAAGACGCTGGATGAGGAAGGCTGAAAGCGTGAAGCAAAGCAGCACAATCGCCAGAACAGCCGCGCGTGACGGATCGTTTTGCGCACCCACAACGGCAAAGAATATCTCCGTCGAAAGCACACCATGACTACCGCCAAGCACCATCGGATTGCCGAAATCAGCCATGCTTTCGATGAAAGCAATCAGGAATGCATTGGCCAGCCCCGGCGCCATAAGCGGCAATGAAACACGGTTGAACGTCCGCCAGCGGTCGGCACGCAGAGTTTGCGATGCTTCTTCCATGGAAGGCGAAACACCTTCGACCACACCAATTAGCACAAGAAAAGTGATTGGTGTGAAGGATAGCACCTGCGCGATCCAGATGCCTGTAAGACCATAAAGCCAGCGGCCCGGTTCAATGCCGAAGAGATTGGAAATCTGTTCTGTCACAACGCCGGCACGACCGAACAGCAATGTCAGCGCCAGACCAATCACGAATGGAGGCGTGATGATCGGCAGCACTGTGAGAATGCGCAAGCCCTTCTTGAACGGAAAGCCTGTGCGGGTTGCAACGAGTGCGAAGGAAAGCCCAAGCACTGTCGAGCCTGTTGCCGTCATCAGCGCCAGCCAGAGCGTGCGCCATGCAACACCACAACGCCCCTCGCCGATCACACAGGCAAGGCTCCAGATCGAAGAATCCTGAATATTACCGATAAAGCCATCTGGCTTGAAAGAACCGTCAAAATCCTGAACCGAACCTGCAAACATGCTGAAGATCGGATAGAACACAAAAACACTGACGAGAGCGACAAGCAGCGTAATCGAGGAAACGACAAAGGCATCGCCTTTCATCACTCCGCGTTCGGCAAGCCCGAAGGAAAAGATCAGCAGGAAACAAAGACCTGTCAGGACGGCACCTGCGCCGAAGGCCGGTTGTCCATCGGAAAGCTGACCGAAGAGGGTTTCGCTTACCATCCAGTTCCAGCCGGTGAAACCGATTGCCAGTCCTTGCAGCGCAAGGAAGCCTGCGCCCAGAAGGCTAGCGCCGATCAGAACGGATGTTCGTTTTTCCGGCGTCATCGCAAAGCGTGCGAAGCCGCAAATGAGCATCAGTACCGCGACAACAGCCAGCCATGGTCGGCCATAAGCGAATATTTGCAGAATACCGGGACCGTTTTCGGCCTGACTGAAAAACCCTTCAAGCCAGCTGAAACGGAAGAAGCCTTGCTCGATGCGATACCAGGGCAGGATCAGGAACGCGACCAAAGCCAGCACCAGAACCAGATCAAGGCGTCGATTGTGTTGTTTCATACCTATCCGCTTTTCTGCTCATTTTTTTGCTCATGGCGGGCAAAGTGGACGCAATGATCCGTCTCCCGCCTGATAACGGCGGGAGGGTCGATAACGAAAATGGATTGCTAACCGCAGAGGCGGTTAAGGTTTAATTCGCCTTTGCGCCGATTTCCTTGTCCCAGCGTTCAAGGATTTCCTTGCGCTTGGTCGGTTCGCCATAGGTCTTGAAGTCGTAGTCGATCAGCTTGATATCCTCAAAGCGTGGCGACTCTTTCGGCACTTCGGCGTTCTTGTTGGATGGCAGCTGGAAGGATTTTGCATCCTTCATCTTCGACTGAACTTCTGCTGTCAGCGCCCAGTCATACCATTTCTTGGCGTTTTCGAGATTGCGCGCGCCCTTGATGATCGACATGGAGCCGATTTCATAGCCGGTGCCTTCGCAAGGCGCGATGGACTTAATCGGGAAGCCTTCGGCAGTCATCGCAACCGCATCATGCATGAACACAATACCGATGCCGTTTTCACCGCGCGCAGCTGATTTTACAGGGGCCGAACCCGACTTGGTATATTGGGCCACATTTGCATTCAGCTTTGCCAGATATTCGAACGCCTTCTCCTCGCCCATCAACTGGATGAGCGTTGCCAGCGCCGTATAGGCTGTGCCGGAAGAATTCGGATTAGCCATCTGAATTTCGCCCTTATAGGACGGATCAAGCAGATCGGCCCAGCAGGCTGGCTCTTTCAGGTTCTTCTTCTTGAAAATGTCGGTGTTATAGCCCCATCCGAGCGCACCGGCATAAACGCCCACAGTGCGGAACTCCGAGCTTTCTGCCTGCTTTTTTGCCCAATCCTGCAACTGGTCGAGCATTGGCGATTTATATTCGAGCGTCAGGCCTTCGGAAGCAGCTTGCAGATGCGGATCGCCTGTACCAGCCCACCAGATATCGGTCTTCGGATTGCGCGCTTCGGCGCGAACCTTGGCATAGGTTTCGCCAGAAGACAGGCGCACCATATTGACCTTGATATCAGTTTCTTTCTCAAAATTGTTCTTCATCTGCTCGCAGATCACCACGTCCGCCGAACAAATGAGATTGAGATTACCAGAAGCCTGTGCCGAAACCGCAAATGATGAAACGCCAGCGGCAAGTGCCGCGGCTGTGAGTGCCCAACGCATCATTATTCCTCCCTTTAGAGCACGGCTTGATCGGCTGAAAGCCCATCGCGCTCTACCTCCACTTGTTATGCAGCGCCTCCACGCTGCGGCTTTTTGCAAGCCTGTGCACAGTCTTTGCCTTTTAAGCTTATGTGTCAATCTGCTTTTGTAAATTTCATTCTGAAAATTCTGGAAACGGTCTAATAATTCTGTTTCTGCACAGCCTTGCAATAATGCACAAAGACAAAAAAGGCGACCCGAAGACCGCCTCTTTCTAACTGATTTAGAGCTTAATCCGACCCGTTGGAAACGAGGTCGATAAGATTAGGGTTCAAATAAAAACGGTTAGAGCACCGACCTTTTTCATTCAGATCGGGGCTCTAAAGACCAATCAGCCGATTGCCATCAGGCTGGCATTACCGCCTGCTGCCGTTGTGTTGATGGAAGTCGAAACCTCTTCAAGCAACCAGCTCAGGCAATAGCAATCAGCGCTCTCGGCAAGCTGCGCCGAAGTTGCTGCCTGTGTCAGCACGAGCGGGCCTGGAAGAGCTGCCAGCTTCTTGTTGATATCGGTCAGGCGTGCGCCCTCTGCTTCAACAAGCGCACCGGCAAAAGGCGCATCGGCCTGCCAGTCCTTTGTCCAGACAACACGCGTAGCGACGCTTGAAGGCAAGTCCTTCAGAACATTGCGCAAGCTGGAAGCCTCGTCGATTACCACTTCGTTGCCAGTGGCAAGTGCCGCTGTCAGCTGACGATAGAGACCGGTTTCAGTCTGTGGAACCAGAAGAATACGACCACGCGCATGAAGCGCATAGAGGTTGCGTTCACCAACCGGACCCGGAAGCTCGATATTCAGACCAAGTGCAGAAGCACTGCCGGTTTCACGAGCAGCCTGCGCCAGCTCGTTCATGCCGCGATTGCCAAGCCACTTTGCGAAATCGTTGAGCGCGGCATCGGTGTGAACCGAAGCCATACGCGGCGGAATTGGCGCTGTTTCAACGAGGCGACCAAGATAGAGCGGACCGCCAGCCTTCGGGCCCGTGCCGGACAGACCACGGCCACCGAAAGGCTGGACGCCCACAATCGCACCGATAACGTTGCGATTGATATAGACGTTGCCAACGCGGATGCGATCAGCAACGTGAGCGATAGTTTCATCAAGACGCGTATGCAGGCCGAAAGTCAGGCCATAGCCGGTTGCGTTAATGTCATCAATCAGGCGGTCCATGTCGTTACGCTTGTAGCGCACAACATGCAGAACCGGACCAAACACTTCACGCTTCAGATCGCGCAGACTGTCGATTTCAACGATGGTTGGAGCAACGAAGGTGCCCTTCCCGGTTTCAGGTCCAAGCGGAAGCTGCTCCACCTTACGACCCATATCGCGCATCGTCTGAACGTGCTTTTCGATGATATCCTTGGCTTCAGCAGTAATTACGGCGCCAATATCAACTTTCAGCTTATCGGTGCGGCCAATGGACAGTTCCTTGAGCGCGCCCTTGAGCATGGTCAGAATGCGGTCAGCAACATCTTCCTGCAGGCAAAGAACGCGCAGAGCCGAACAACGCTGACCGGCACTGTCAAAAGCCGAGCCGATCACGTCGAACACGACCTGCTCGGCAAGAGCGGACGAATCCACGATCATGGCGTTCTGGCCGCCGGTTTCAGCGATCAGCGGGATCGGCTTGCCATTAGGCAGTAGACGCGACGCAAGCTGCGCCTGAATAAGACGTGCAACTTCAGTCGAGCCGGTGAACATCACGCCACAGGTTTCCTGTGCTGCAACAAGGGCTGCACCAATTCGGCCATCGCCCGGCAGAAGTTGCAATGCATCGGCCGGAATGCCAGCTTCATGCAAAATACGCACGCCCTGCGCTGCGATGAGCGGGGTTTCTTCAGCAGGCTTTGCCAGAACCGGATTGCCTGCAACAAGAGCTGCTGCAATCTGGCCTGTGAAGATCGCCAGAGGGAAGTTCCACGGGCTGATACAGACAATCGGACCAAGCGGCTTGTGCGCAACGCCCAGCGTGCGGCGGGTCTGTTCGGCATAATAACGCAGGAAGTCGATAGCTTCGCGCACTTCTGCAATAGCGTTTGGCATGGACTTGCCAGCTTCACGCATGATGAGACCGAGAAGTTCTGCCATTTCACGCTGCATGATGTCGGCAGCGCGATCAAGACAGGCTGCACGATCAGCAGGCGAAACCTGAGACCAGCTTGCAACAGCCTTTTCAGCCGCCTTCATTGCTTGCGCAACATCGTCGGCGGCGATTTCCGTAACCGTACCCACGACATCAGAATGATCGCCGGGGTTCAGAACCGGGCGGCTTTCACCCTTAACCTTGGCACCCGCAACCTGCGGTTCCGCGGTCCAGACGCGCGTAGCATTGGACTTGAGCGTTTCGCTCAGTTCTGCCAGCTGCTCTTCATTGGAAAGGTCGAAACCTGCCGAGTTTTTGCGAATGCCATAAAGGCCTTCCGGCAGGTTGATCTGGTCGTGACGCGCACCGACAACGGCCATCGAACGAACGACTTCCGCAGGATCGGCAATCAGTTCA
Source organism: Brucella sp. NBRC 12953 (assembly GCF_040369775.1). Taxonomy (NCBI): domain Bacteria; kingdom Pseudomonadati; phylum Pseudomonadota; class Alphaproteobacteria; order Hyphomicrobiales; family Brucellaceae; genus Brucella; species Brucella sp. NBRC 12953. The sequence goes on along the minus strand of NZ_BAABSV010000006.1, from coordinate 163,781 downwards.
TCAACCGACACGCTCTTGTCGCCAATGCGATTGACGAAAGACGAGTTCGCACCGTTTTCGAGCAGACGACGGACCAGATAGGCCAGCAGCGTTTCATGCGTACCAACCGGCGCATAAATGCGAGCTGGACGACCCAGCTTCGATGCACCGACAACTTCGTCATAAAGCGGCTCGCCCATGCCATGCAGGCACTGAAATTCATAAGAGCCGGTTTTGAAGTCCGGGCCTGCCAGATGATAGATCGTGGCAAGCGTCTGCGCATTATGCGTTGCAAACTGCGGGAAGATCACATCACGGGCGCCAAGCAATTTGCGGGCGCAAGCAATGTAGGAAACGTCGGTGTGAACCTTGCGGGTGTAGACCGGGAAATCTTCAAGGCCATCAACCTGCGCGCGCTTGATTTCGGCATCCCAGTAAGCGCCCTTGACGAGACGAACCATGACGCGACGATTGTTGCGTCGGGCAAGATCGATAATGAAATCAAGCACAAACGGGCAGCGCTTGCCATAGGCCTGCACCACGAAGCCGATGCCTTCCCAATCAGCCAGATCAGGATCTTCAATCAGGCTCTGCAGAAGATCGAGCGAAAGCTCAAGACGGTCTGCTTCTTCCGCATCGATGTTGAGGCCGATATTATACTTCTTGGAAAGGGCTGCGAGCGCCTTCACCTTTGGCAGAAGTTCGCCCATGACGCGTTCGCTCTGCGCGCGAACATAGCGCGGATGCAGCGCCGAAAGCTTGATCGAAATGCCCGGACCATCATAAATGCCGCGGCCGGCGGAAGCGCGCCCAATCGCGTGGATCGCAGTCTCGTAGTCCTTGTAATAACGTTCTGCGTCGGCAGCAGTCGTGGCAGCTTCACCGAGCATGTCGTAGGAATAACGGAATCCGCGCTCTTCAAGCGATTTTGCGCGCTTCAGTGCTTCATCGATAGTTTCGCCGGTGACGAACTGCTCACCCATCATGCGCATGGCCATATCCACGCCACGGCGGATGACCGGCTCACCACAACGGGCGATCAGGCGAGTAAGCGCTGCCGAAAGACCGCTGTCATTGACGGTGTTGGTGAGTTTGCCGGTGACAACAAGACCCCAGGTTGCAGCATTGACGAACAGCGAACGACCGCCGCCAACATGCGACTTCCAATCGCCATTGGAAATCTTGTCACGGATCAGCGCATCACGCGTTGCCATATCCGGAATACGCAGCAGAGCTTCGGCAAGGCACATCAGCGCCACGCCTTCCTGGCTCGACAGCGAATATTCATGCACCAGACCTTCAACGCCCGTTCCCTTGTGCTTGGCACGCAGGGCTTCGATCAGCTTGCGAGCGGTCGCTCTGATCTGCGTGATCGTTTCTTCAGGCAGGGTCGCCTGCTGAACCAGCGCGGTCACGCATTCAGCTTCTGGCCGACGATAGGCATCGGTGATCGCCTTGCGCAGAGGTGTCTTCTCGCGGATTGGCGGCGCGAAGTTCTGGAAAACAGGAGTGGTGTGAGCGGATACTTTATCAGTCATGGTGCAATGCTCGCAAAAACAGGCTTCGGCCCAATTCAACTATGCTTATATGTGGTCGCACACTATCATCGACGCAAATTGCATTCTGTCTTCATTTGATCCATATAAAGGCAAATCAATCTTATTAAAGCGACTTTAAGAGGCAGCTTGAATGCGAAAGATAGACTCTGTAGACGATATGGATCAGTTCGATCGTCGCATTCTTGAAGTGCTGAGCGATGATGGTCGCATCGCCATGACGGAGTTGTCAAAAAAAGTCGGTCTTTCCAAGACGCCGTGTCAGGCACGCGTCAAAAGATTGGTCGATGAAGGCTATATTATCGGCTTTCGTGCAGCGATTGATCCCGAAAAGCTTGGCCTTGATCATATCGCTTTTACGACCGTGAAATTATCGGACACGCGCGAAGCGGCCCTCACCGCCTTTAATGTTGCGGTGCGAAAGATACGCGAAGTCGAAGAATGCCACATGATTGCAAGCTCGTTCGACTATCTGCTGAAAGTGCGGACGCCCAACATCCGGCGTTACCGCGAGGTGCTGGGCGAGAAAATCTCGAGCCTGCCCAATGTGGCAAGCACCTCCACTTTTGTGGTGATGGAGTCTGTCAAAGACAACCGCCCGGTCAGAGTTTATCCGGGCGCATTGTAACTGTTCACTTCACGCCTATCCCGAAAACTGGTTCCACTTTTCGGGATAGATTTTATAGCGGCTGATCTGCCAGATAGCGTTCGAGCGTTTTGGCTGTGCCATCCTGCCAGATACGCTTGAGCGCCGCCGAGAAGGCCTCGATATAGGCAGGATTGGTGGCTAATGCGCCGAAAATGTCGGTCATTTCGAGCCAGCGCGCCGGTTCATCCTTGGCAAGAACCGCTTGCTTTACCAGACGATCCCATGACGGATCATTGGGTTCGATCACCGCACCGCTGTCCGTCGTTCCATAGCAGTAGCGGCACCAGAGAGCGGATACCAGTGCAAGGCCAGTGACCGAATGACCTTTGGCCAGGCGATCTGAAACTGTCGGCAGAATAAATTTCGGCTGACGGTTGGAACCGTCAAGACACAGGCGGCGGATTGTGTCGCCGATCTTTGGATTGGCAAAACGCTTGTCGATAAGCAGGCGATAGTCTTCAAGAACCGTATTTGGAACTGGTGGCACCTCAGGAATGATTTCTTCCTTGGTGAGTTTTTCCAGATATTGCCGGATGAGCGGATTTTCCATTGCTTCATGAACAAAATGGATGTCGAGAAGCCCGCCCGGATAGGCAATCGCCGCATGTCCGCCGTTGAGGATACGGATTTTCATCAGCTCATAAGCATCGACCTGATCAGAGAAGATCACACCTACTTTATGCAGTCGTGGACGTCCGGTCGGGAACTTGTCTTCGACCACCCACTGTTTGAAACCTTCGCAGAAGACCGGCCAGCCATCTTCAACTTCAAACTCGTTCAGCGCGATATCGCGTTCGCGCGCACCCGTCGCCGGCGTGATGCGATCAACCATTGAATTCGGGAAAGCCACATTGGCCGCAATCCAGTCAGCAAATTCCGGATCGCTGAGCTTGGCGAGGCCAACGACCGCATCTTCGGTAACATGGCCATTGCCCGGAATATTATCGCAGGACATGACCGTGAACGGCTCAACTTCGGCTTGCTTGCGCAGTTTCAGCGCCTGCATGATGAGGCCGAAGACGGTATTCGGCTTGTCGGTATGAACGCTGTCATAGACAATATCCGGATGCGCGGGATCAAAATGCTGGCTTGCCGGATCGATATAATAGCCGCCTTCGGTGATCGTCATCGAAACGATGCGGATATCCGGCGATGTAAGATAGGTCATCAAGGCCTTCCGGCCCTCATCCGTCGATATAGTCACGTAATCGACCATCGAAGCAGTTACACGCGCTTCTGAATGTTCAGCTTCCTGATCGACCACCGTGGTGAGCCAATCCTGAGCTTTCAGCGTATCGCGCATGGCATCGTCGCTGGCCCGCACGCCTGCGCCGACCAAAGCCCAATCGTGATCGAGCCCCAGACCAAACAGGTCATCGAGATAAACGGCCTGATGCGCGCGATGGAAATTACCCACGCCAAAATGCACAATTCCCGGTGTCAGCGCCTCCAGATCATAACCAGGCTTATCAACTTTGTTGAAGCTCTTGAGCGTTGCGCGGGACAGCTTGGTCATGACTTACAATCCTCCTCGATGAATCCGGACAACCCAGCCTATGGCTTGATATCGCAGTGGGCAATATCTCTTTATAAGTATCGTACATTACAAATAAAAATGGCGGGCCAAGCCCGCCATTTTCAGTGCAACTTAAAAGCATTTCCAGCAAAAGCGCGAAACAGCTTTGCGTCAGATAATGCGTAAAAACAATCAGTTACAGCGGTTCCAACGATTCAGTCTTAAATGGAACCGCTGTAAATGCCTTAATTCAGGCCCAGCGTACCGCGCAGTGTCGAAAGATCTTCTGCCAGCGTGGTGATGGCGCCAGCCATGACCTTGCGATCTTCCTCGGTCAGCTTGTCGTATAATTCATAACCATCGCCCCTCTTGTATTTCACAAGAATGTCGTTGACGGTTTTGAAATTCGCATCCGACTTCTTCAGAAGCTCAGGATTTTCCTTTTCGATCAGCGGACGGAAGAGTTCGACGATCTTCTGCGAGCCATCAACATTGGCCTGGAAATCCCAGATATCCGTGTGGCTGTAGCGATCTTCTTCACCGGAAATCTTGGTTGCGGCAACTTCTTCCATAAGTGCTGCTGCACCACCAACAACCTTTTCAGGTGGGAAGGTCATGTCCTTGATACGCTTCTGCAGCTCGACAACATCTGCGTAGAGCTCGTCAGCATATTTATCGAGCCCTTCGGTCGAATTCTGTGCGAACAGGCCGTATTCGAGGCGATGGAAGCCGGTAAAGTCTTCCGACTTCTCTGCATCTTCGTGATCGTCAGCGCGGCTATCGATAGAAGCATCGAGATCCGCAAAAAGCTCTGCGATTGGCTCGATTTTTTCATAGGAAACGCGTGAAGACGGATAAAGCTCTTTCGCCTTATCCAGTTCGCCAGCCTTGATCGCATCGGTGAAAGCCTTGGTGTCTTTCACGAGCGTATCGAGATTTTCCTGCACATAAATCTTGTAGTCAGCAATTGGCTGAACGAGATCGAGTGGGGACACTTCGGCTTTTGCAGCACCGAAGCTGAGAGACAGGGCGACGACACAAGCCGACGCGAGCAGTGGCAGACGATATTTCATGTTTACCTCTCCGTGGTGATAAGACCCTCACCCACGCGCATTCTGCGGCCCACTCGCCTGCAAAAGAGCACTTGCGTAAAAGTCATCTTGATTTTTCACGCCGGGTAGCGTGAAGAAATAACCGCCGCCGATTGGCTTGATATACTCTTCCAGAGGCTCGCCATCGAGGCGCTTCTGAACAGTGATAAAGCCCTTTTCCAGATCGGCCTGATAAGCGATGAACAGCAGCCCCATATCGAGCTGGCCGGACTTCGTGACCCCATTGGAATAGTTGAACGGACGACGCAAAATCAGATGTTGTTCGGCATTGGCATCGCGTGGATTGGCCAGCCGAATATGAGAATCCATCGGCGTAACCTTGCCTTCCGGATCTTTTGAATAGTCGGGCACATCAGCTTCGGTTTTGCCATCGAATGGCGCACCGCTATCCTTGTGACGGCCAAAAATTGTCTGCTGTTCCTGCAGCGGCGTGCGATCCCAGCGCTCGACAAAATTGCGGATGATACGCACGGCCATATAATTGCCGTGAGAAGCCCATTCCGGCTCATCCTTGCCGGGCTGGATCCAGACGATGCGATCCATCAAGGCTTTATCAGCGGCATCTGGATTGGCAGAGCCATCGCGGAAACCGAGGAAGTTGCGTGCGCTTTCCTTGGCTTTCGGTGAATGCGGCGGCTGCACCGGCACAGAACCTTCCTGCTTCCAGCGGACCATCAGAAGATCAGGCATGTTCTTCATAATATCGCGCAACGCATGAATATTCGTGTCTGCGGTATTCGAGCAGAACTGGATTACCAGATCGCCATGGCAGAGATCTTTTTGCAATGCATCATTGGGAAAGCCCGTCATGCGCTGCAACTGCTTTGGCTTGAACGGCTTGAGCCCAAAACGATCATCAAAAAGCGAGCTGCCTAGACCCACGGTGATCGTCAGGTTATCAGGGGTTACGGTCGGCCCGAGAATACCGGAATCGGATGGCGGAAACTTTGGATCAAGCGCCGGTGGCTCGCCACCCTTCATGAGAAAGGCTGCGCGCTCTGTCAAAAGTCTGAACATGCGTTCGAGACCCGCGCGATCACGCGCCAGAACATCAAAAGAGGCCACGAGACCAGTGGCAGGGCGCGGCGTCACAATGCCGGGCTGATGCACGCCATAAAATGGCTGGCTCTCCTGCAGCTTGTCGCTTTCAGGTGCATTCGTCACGCTTTCCGATGAAAGCGCGTTGTTAGAGGCGCGTGCGTTAGCCGCCTGCGATGCAAGCACGCTCGCGACACCTGTGGCACCGGCACCGAGCAAAAGGGCGCGGCGCGCTGGCGACGTTGGGTTGTCTGTTTCAGAACTATCGTCTTTGAAAAATTTCTTGGTCATTAATCCACTCCAAGTTGATCGCGGAGTTTTGAAAACTGGTCGGCGAGAGCAGTCGCGCCGTCCTTGATCTGCGCCTTCTCGTCAGCAGAAAGCGTGTCATATGCCTTGCCATTCTGAGCACTTAGCAGCGCTTTCACGGCAGACACCTGAGCATCAATCCCTTCAAATGCCTTGGGATCGACTTTTACAACGATCGGACGCAATACGTCCGCCGTCTTTGCGGAGCCTTCAACAAGGCCTGCAAATACCTGCAAATCTGTGTGTGCGTAGCGATCGTCGCCTGCGTCAGCAGCGGTAGACGCAAAGCGGTTGAGCGCTGACGATGTGCCGGCCAGCATCCGGTCAGGCGAAATACGCAACGCGCGGATACGATCTTTCAGACCAGCCGCGTCCTGAACAAGCTTTGTGGCGACGGGCTGCAAGCCGTCCAGCGACTTCTGTTCAAACAGCCCATATTCAATGCGATGCAGGCCACCAAATGCAGGGTCCTGCTCACGTTTTTCAAAGAAATCGGCGCGCGCATTGATCGCTGTATCAAGATCAGAGAAAGCTTCTGAAACGGGAGCAATACGGGCATAAGCTTCACGCGCCGGTGCATAAGCAGCCTGTGCGGCTTCGATATTGCCGCTTGAAACGGCATCCGAAAGCGTTGCAACAGCCTTCTGGAACTCCGCAACTTCGGTAGCGAGATAAATCTGATATTCAGCCAAAGCACCAAGGAAAGCGGTTAGCGGCATCTTACCCTTTTCGGCTTCACTGCTTGCCGATGGCGTCACAATCAGCTTTCCGCGCGGATTGGAAAGAAGGCCACAAGTAATCTGGTACTCGCCCGGCGAAAGCTTGGCGGAAAGTGTCTGCTTGAAGCCCGGTGCGATATTCTCACGCTCTTCGAGAACCATCACGCCGTCGAGAATTTCCCATTCAACCGAGCGGTCAGACTTGTTGACGATTTCAAAAACCGTGCGCCCAGCCGGAACCGTCAGTTCATCTGGATCACAGCTTTTCGCATTGACCACAATCTGCACTTTGCCATCGCCATCTGCATGGCGCGATTTATCTGAAACGCGCGAGGCGTAATAGAAAGCAGCGCCTGCCGCTAGCATCAGCAGAATGGCCAGCACCAGAACCGCTCGCACGAGGTTGCGGGAGAATGGTGCAGCAGGTTTTGGGCTTTGCGGCTTGGTCATGGAAAATCTCTTCGATTAAACTGTGTGCTTCGCGGCTGCGCTCTGCGCAGGTGCGGAAGATGGCATCAGGAAAATAATGAGCGCAGGCACGAGGAAGCCGAGATAGGCAACCACTTCGCTGATCGTCGGCGTTGCGATATAGCCGAAGATACCAGCCAGAACCGAGCCAAGCGTGCTGTCGAGCGGTAGGATTTCGCTCGTGTCGAACACGACCGTCTGGAAGTGGTTCCAGATGCCAGCCTCATGCAGCGCCATCACCGAATTTGCGAGAATGCCCGCTGCGATAATCAGGATGAAAACACCCGTCCAGCGGAAGAAGCGGCGCAGATTGAGTTTCAGGCCACCACGATAGATGCCGTAACCAACCAAAGCGGCAAGCAGAACGCCGAGCAATGCACCAAGCGGTGCAGCGCCACCCTCACTCTGCTGGAATGCGGCAAGCAGGAAGAAGACCGACTCAAGCCCCTCACGGGCCACAGCAAAGAATACCATCAGGATCAGGCCGAAGCCCTTATGCGTGGGCGTTTCAAATGCCGCATCAATGGAATGATGCAGTTCCGCCTTGATGGACCGGGCGGCCTTACGCATCCAGAAAACCATGGACGTCAGCACGAAAACGGCGATGAGCCCGATAATGGCCTCGAAAAGCTCCTGCGCCTTTTGCGGAAATTCTGCGCTTACGAGCTGAAGGATTGCGCCAACTGCCAGCGACATCGCCAGAGCCAGCAGGACACCAATCCACACAACCGGCATCCAGGCGCTGCGCCCGGTCTGATGCAGATAGCTCGCGATAATGCCAACGATTAGCGCAGCTTCCACGCCTTCGCGGAACATGATGAGAAATGGTACGAGCATTCGATTTCATCCAAAAGGCGGAGTGATCAATCCGCCCCTTGATTGACACTCTTCACAACCGGCACGAGCCTTCGTCTATTAGAGCGCCATGCGCCCTCTTGGGCGCACAAAAGACGCTCTAAACTATTGAACACACGCATCTTACTTCCCAAAATCGATTCCGATTTTTGGGCCGATGCTCTAGTCATCTTTCTATATCTACGCGCGCACCACTGCAAGCCAAATGAAGTTGACTACCATGGGAATGTTTTAGAATTATTCTAATTATTTCAGAAGCTTACAGCGATGTAAGTTAGACACCCCTGATGAGGCTGCAAGTTTTATGGGGGTGCAGTAAGCCTTTGAAAAGGCTTCATAGTGAAGCCTTTTCACCTATTGAATTGTGGCTATCAAGCCTCGGCTGCCGTCCGAAATGCTATCGAATTACCGTTCAATATTTCCGGGCAATCCCGCTTTGCCCGCTTCCGACGGGTTTAGCCTCACATAGTCAGCCTTCAAATCTTTAGAGGTTTTGCGGCTTCCATCATGGCTCCAGCCGGGTGGCGCAATCATATACATCAGCCGCTGACGAAGACTGAGACCGGATGAGAACACGTCCTTGAACATGCCAACCCATTCATGGAATGCCACGCGCACAGGATTGAATGTGCCGACATTCTTCACAATGCCGTATCGTGGCATATCTTCGGGCAATTCTTCAACAAAAGTGCCGAACATGCGATCCCAGATAATCAGCGTGCCTGCATAATTGGCATCGAGATAACGCGGATTGGTTGCGTGATGGACACGGTGATGCGAAGGCGTATTGAAGATAAGCTCGATAGGCTTCGGCAGTTTGTCGATGGCTTCTGTGTGAATCCAGAACTGATAAATCAGATTGAAGCCATAAACGAAGGCAATCACCGCCGGATGAAATCCGAGCAAAACCAACGGCACCTGCAGCACGAACATGCCGGTCATTTGGCCGGTCCACGACTGCCGCAAGGCGGTTGTGAGGTTATAATGCTGGCTGGAATGATGGTTGACGTGCTCCGCCCAAACCCAGCGAACGCGATGCGCAATCCGGTGATACCAATAATAACGCAGATCATCGAAGATGAAGGCTATTACAAACACCCACCAATGCAGCCCAAGATCGAAAAAGCGGAACTGCCAAACCCAAAGCAGCGCCGTCACTGAAACGAAGCCGAGCAGCAGCCCCGCCGCGACATTGCCTGCTCCCATCAGCAGACTTGTGAAAGCATCGCGCGTTTCAAATTCGCCTTTGCGCTGCCAGTAGCGGATTGCCACCAGTTCAATCAAAATTCCCAGCACATAAAGCGGGATTGCAACACGCGTCACATCGAAGAATACCGGATTGCTATCCATTTCGGCCCCTCTCCCCATCTGAGCCTGAAAGCCAGTCTATCACTCTTTGCCGATCTGCAGCATCGCTGAAAAGGAGCCTCGCCTTGGGCCAGGTAAAATCCTTCATGTGCAATATCAGTTCGGCGCTACCCTTCTCCTCAAGGGCAAGCACATTTGATGCTGCCACACATCGCGTAAGAAACCGATCGCCAACACCGTGAACTATCCCCGTTTCGGCCTCCCTCAACGGGAAAAACGCTGTGCGACGATCTTCCGTATAACAAATCTCACTGACTGCGATTTCCGGATAGTCGATATGAAAGCGCGCTTTGACGATTTCGTCACTCGCAAGAATGCTGCGCTTTACACCTCCACCCAGAAAATGAATTGCCAATACGCCGAAACCTATCCCGGCGATAACCATAAGCAGAAGCAGCCGCAAATCCATGAACTCTCCCGTTCGCAGCGATGCCAGTATGTTCCCACAAACATCCTAGCCATCAGCCAGAGCGAATACATCCCCCAATTTTGGGGGACCGATTTACGAGTCGCACCTGTCCCGGCATTGCAACAGGAGATTGTTTCGATTTGGAGCACTCTGAAAGCCCGGACGGAAACAAATATTGACCAATAAGCTGCCTGTAACAGTCAAAATTCCGAAAAGTTTCAGAATTTTCCGAAATGGTCAAAAATTTCGCGTTTCAGGGGTTGAAGAATGGTTGCAACCGGTCCATATGACAGGTGCTTACCGCTTGCGCCTCCTCCCATTGCGCGCGGTAAGTGTTCCCCTCTGGAGGTTTGCCTTTATGGCACCTTCATAACTTAGCCGGACTTTTTAGTCCGGCTCTTTTTTTGCCTAAATTTCAGTAAGTTAGAACTAAAATAAAAAGCGCCGCGTTACCGCAGCGCTTCCAAAAACAATGCCTTTTTTCTCGCCAGGAATGACTGTCAAAGAACATGGTTCTCATCATCTTTCCGGCTGTAAAAACGCATTGCAAGTTCTTTCGCCGACAAACAAAATCTGCGTCCAAACGTGGTAATTTTATTTCTGTCGGAGCGATAGAGTACCGCTCCGACCTGTCGCTTTACAAAGCGTTAAAATACGACCGATGAGCTGTATCAGCCGTAAGATGCAACCGGCGGGCAAGAACAGATGAGATTTCTGTCGCCACCCACATTGTCGATGCGGCTGACAGGCGGCCAGTACTTCGCCGTCGTGTCAAAATCACCACTCAACGCGCTTCCTGGAAACACTGCTTCCTCACGGGTGTAAGGATGTGTCCATTCCGTTGCCAGAGTGTCGCCTGCAGTGTGTGGTGCATTGGCAAGTGGATTGTCATCCGCAGGCCAGACACCATCGGCAACTTTCTTCGCTTCGCCTGCAATGGCAATCATTGCATCGCACAGACGATCGATTTCCGACTTCGGCTCAGACTCGGTTGGCTCAATCATCAGCGTTCCGGCAACCGGCCATGACATGGTCGGCGCATGGAAACCATAGTCGATGAGGCGCTTGGCCACGTCTTCCACGGTGATGCCTGCGCTATCTTTCAGAACACGCGTATCCACGATGCACTCATGCGCCACACGATCATGCGCGCCGGTGTAAAGGATCGGATAAGCGTCCTTCAAACGATGCGCGATGTAGTTGGCGTTGAGGATTGCAGCCTCGGTTGCCTTCTTGAGACCCGCGCCGCCCATCATGCGGATATACATCCACGTAATGACCAGAATGGATGCACTGCCAAACGGTGCTGCGGAAACAGCGTGCTTGGAACCGAGATCAACATGGCCCGGCAGGTAAGGCACCAGATGCTTGGCCACACCAATCGGACCAACACCCGGACCGCCGCCGCCATGCGGAATGCAGAAGGTCTTGTGCAGATTCATGTGGCAAACGTCAGCACCAATATCGCAAGGACGCGCGAGGCCGACGAGTGCATTGAGGTTTGCGCCGTCGAAATAGACCTGACCGCCATTGTCATGGACGATCTCGCAGAAAGCCTTGATGCCTTCTTCGAACACGCCATAGGTCGACGGATAGGTAATCATGAACGCCGCAAGATTATCGCGATGCTTCTCAGCCTTGGCTTTCAGATCATCAATGTCGATATCGCCATCCGGACGGCAATTGACGACCACAACGCTCATGCCTGCCATCGATGCGCTGGCAGGATTGGTGCCATGTGCAGACGATGGAATCAGGCAGATGTTGCGATGACCTTCGCCGCGTGACTGGTGATAGTGACGGATTGCGAGAAGACCCGCATATTCGCCCTGACTACCAGCATTAGGCTGCAGCGATACGCCTGCAAAGCCAGTGATTTCGCAAAGCCATGCTTCAACGTCCGAGGTCATCTTGGCATAGCCAGTCGTCTGTGCGGCAGGCGCGAACGGATGCAGATTGGCAACCGTGTTCCAGCTCACCGGCATCATTTCTGCTGCCGCATTGAGCTTCATCGTGCAGGAGCCGAGCGGGATCATCGCACGATCTAGCGCCAGATCCTTGTCCGCCAGACGACGCAGGAAGCGCATCATCTCGGTTTCCGAACGGTGCGAATGGAACACGTCCTGTGTCAGGAAGCCTTCACCACGGCCTTTTGACGGCGTCAGCAGATCGTCGTTGCCGACTGGCTTTGCGCCAAACAGAACGGCGAGTGCTGCAAGATCGTCTTCCGTCGAGGTTTCGTCAAAGGTGACGCCGACCGTATCCGTATCAATGATGCGGATGAGACGACCACCCTTGTCAGCCTCATCAGCAATGGCCTGCGCCTTGCCGAAAACCTTGACGCTTACGGTGTCGAACAGGCTATCGCCCGCGATTTCGACGCCAGCAGCCTTGAGGCCGGTTGCGAAGCGAGACGCAAGACCGGCAACACGCGTTGCAATAGCCTGAAGACCAGCAGGACCATGCCAGATGGCAAAGGATGCAGCCATATTGGCAAGCAAAGCCTGCGCGGTGCAGATGTTGGAAGTCGCCTTGTCGCGGCGGATATGCTGCTCACGCGTCTGAAGAGCCAGACGATAAGCGGCACGGCCATGCGCATCGACCGACTGACCAACAATACGGCCCGGAATGATACGCGTCAGTGGCTCAGATACTGCGAGATATGCAGCGTGTGGACCACCAAAGCCCATTGGAACGCCGTAGCGCTGCATGGAGCCGACAGCCATGTCAGCGCCCCACTTGGCAGGCGCTTCCAGAATGGTCAGCGCCAGCGGATCGGCAACAGCGATAACCAGAGCGCCCTTGGCCTTTGCATCGGCGATGACAGCGGTGAAGTCGCCATAAACGCCGCGCGTATCCGGCCATGGCACGATGACGGCAGCGGTGTTGTCGTCAACAGCACTTCCGGCTTCAATCTGCCAGCCAAGTGGCTCTGCGCGAGTGTTGATCACATCCACGCTCTGCGGATGCAGATCGCCTGCAAGCAGAATGCGCGAGCGCTTGTCCCGGTGATGGCGAACAGCAACGCCCACAGCTTCAGCAACAGCAGTTGCTTCATCCAGCAGAGATGCACAGGCAACCGGCAGGCCGGAAAGCTCGGCAACGAGCGTCTGGAAGTGGAACAGAAGCTCCAGACGGCCCTGGCTGATTTCCGACTGGTAAGGCGTGTAAGCCGTGTACCAGGCCGGATTTTCAAACAGGTTGCGCTGAATGACAGGTGGCGTCTGCACACCATGATAGCCCGCACCGATGAAGCTCTTCTTCACCACATTGCGGCCCATGATTTCATTGAGCTCGGCAAGTGCTGCGTGTTCGCTCAAAGCCGCTGGCAGATCAAGCGCGCGGTTCAAGCGGATGGATGCCGGAACAGCCTGCGTGATCAGTGTTTCCATGGAAGGAAGACCGAGCGCTGCAAGCATTGCGCGCTCGTCTTCTACGCGTGGCCCGATATGACGGGCAACAAAGGGGAGAACCTGTTGCGTCATCTTTTTATCCTACAAGTTTGTCGTAACCAGCCTTGTCGAGAAGTCCCGAAAGCTGGCCTTCATCGGAAAGCTTGAGCTTGAACAGCCAGCCTTCGCCTTCTGCAGCCTGATTGATCAGAGCCGGATCGCTCGAAACGGCGTCGTTAACTTCAACCACTTCGCCATCGACCGGAGCATAAACGTCGGAAGCGGCCTTGACCGATTCAACAACGACGATGCCTTCGCCCTTGGAAACGGTACGACCGACTTCCGGCAGATCTACGAATACGAGGTCGCCCAGCTGTTCCTGTGCGTGGATCGTGATGCCGACAGTGGCAACGCCACCTTCGACGCTGATCCACTCATGATCTTCGGTGAACAGGATATTGGCCATGGAAATCATCCTTTGCGATAGCGATGCGGTGTGAAGGGAAGTGCATGAACATCAACGGGAACCTTGTTACCGCGGACGTCTGCGAAAATGCGGGTGCCGGGGACTGCAAGGCTTGCCTCGACATAACCCATGGCAACCGGGAAACCTGCGGATGGGCCGAAGCCACCCGATGTGACGGTGCCGATCTGAAAACCGGATTCATCGAAAAGTTCTGCACCGCCACGCACTGGCTGGCGGCCTTCCGGCTTAAGGCCAACGCGCTTGGCGGTCGCACCCTTGGCAATCGCATCCAGAACGGCTTTGGCGCCATTAAAGGCAGCCTTTTCACGCACTGACTTGGTGATTGCCCATGTAAGACCAGCAGAGACCGGATCGGTTTCCGGCGTAATATCCTGACCGTGCAGGCAAAGACCCGCTTCAAGGCGTAAGGAATCGCGGGCAGCAAGACCGATCCATTCGACGCGTTCGTCAGCCAGAAGCTTGGTTGCAAGCGCGCGCGCCTCATCGGCAGGTAAGCCAATTTCAAAACCATCTTCGCCGGTATAGCCCGAACGGGTCATGAACCAATTGGGATTAGGCTCAAAGCCGCTCATAAAGCCGAGCTCTGCACCTTTAAGACCGGCATCGGCAATGACGCTTTCGGCTTCCGGACCCTGAATGGCCAGGAAAACGCGATCCAGTGGATTGACCGTTACATCCTTGCCAGATGCTGCTTCATTGAGATGCTCAATATCGGCATCAGCGTTGCCCGCATTGGCAACGACCATGAAACGGTCTTCGCCAAGGCGCGTGACGATAAGATCATCAAGAACACCGCCTTGGTCATTGAGAAAGAAAGTGTATTTCGACTGGCCGGTTTTCAGAACCGAAGGATCAAGCGGACAGGTTTCGCTCAAAAGCGCGATTGCATCTGCGCCCGAAACTTCAATCAGCTTCATATGAGAAATATCGAAAAGGCCGACATGCTCACGCGTATGAAGATGTTCCTTCATAACGCCAAGCGGATAAGTGATCGGCATGTTCCAGCCAGCAAAACCGCCAAAGCGTGCGCCAGCTTCCTCATGCAGATCCTGCAAAGGCAGGGTATTCAAGTGTGCGGTATCGCCCATAACAACTCCAGAGTCGCACGTATGCCTCCGCGAAATGCGGTTGCTTCGTGCCCCTCTGTCTCAAGCCTGAGAGACTCGCATAGCTATAAAGCTATACTTACACCTTCGGCGCGGGGTTTCCCCCGACTTTCCAGAGTTGCCTTACCCGTCTGCGGTTCCTTGTACCTGAGAGATTTCGGGCGATTTCCCCTTCGGTGGCCAACTTGCGTCAGCTCTCTCCCGCAGACAAACAGTGACAGAACATTCTCGTAGAACGCAACGCTCCATCACACGACATAAGTCACTTAGCTTAAACCGTTTCTGGTGTCATGTATAATTATTGTCACGAGACGACAATTCCCGGGGTTTTTGCGACAAAAATCGATCTTTCCCGAAAGCACAAAAGAACCCTCTAACGAAGTCCCTTACATTAGTGAATATGGCTGGAAATTTACAATCCGTTAAGGATTGAGGCCATAAAGGACGCTCAAATTGGTGATTTGGGCAGTCGGCATGATGATTGTGATTATAAAATGACCAAGCTGCGCAAAAGCCATGCAATCGACAGGCTAAATTGCACAGCAGCTATGCAAATCTGTCTCTCCACTTCCGAAATCATCGAGCCTATATGCTGTTCGCAACACAGAGAGATAAGATTTTACTAGGTGAGAGAAATGAACCTGATCCGCTCGTACAACAACTGGCGCCGCTACCGTAACACGGTAAATGAACTGAGCCGCCTGAGCCCACGCGAACTGAACGACCTTGGCATTCTTGCTTCGGAAATCCCGTTCGTTGCACGCAAGGCAGCTGCTCGCTAATAGCGCCTCGAAAGGCACCCGCCTTTTTCTGGACCGCGACCCTTTAAACCGCGCGGTCCTCACAGTTTCCAAGGTTTTTGCCGGGGCGTTTTCCTCCCATTCCCCCGGTGACCGCAAGACCGGAACTCCTCCTCCCAAGCCGGTCTTACCCTAAATGACACCCGCCGCCCCTCCCGCGGCGGGTGTTGTTTTTTTAACAGCGGCTCCAGTTAAGACTGAATCATTGGAACCGCTGTAAGTTTTTGTTTTTACGCATTATCCTATGCAAAACCGTTTCGCACTTTTGCTGGAAATGCTTTATGCAGCCTCCTGTATCGCAAGCGCCGACTTTTCGCGACCCATCCGATCCAGTGCGATAGAGATTGCAAACACGATAAGACCGGCAACTGCCAGAAGCGCACCGACCGTTCCGGTTGAAGTCCAGCCAAATCCCCATGCAACCGCCAAACCACCCAGTGACGCGCCAATCGCATTGGCAAGATTGAGTGCTGAATGATTAAGCGCTGCTGCCAATGTCTGCGCATCCGCCGCAACATCCATAAGGCGTGTCTGCAATGCTGGAACGAGCGCAAAGCCACCGCCAACCAGCAATATGTTTAAAAATGCTGTGGCCGGATGCTGCATCAAAAATGGAAATGCCAGCATGACAGCCATGTCGTAGAGCAGCACCATTCCAACAGTGCCCATCACAGTGCGGTCAGTCAGCTTTGAACCGACGATATTGCCAAGCACCATACCAAGCCCGAATGTAGCAAAGACCAGTGGCATCCATTTCACGTCGACATGCGAAACTTCAGTCACTGTAGCAGCCACATAGGTGAAGACGGAGAACAATCCGCCGGTGCCAATCGCGCCTATTCCAAGGGTCAGCCAGACCTGCTTGCGACGGAAGGCACCAAGCTCACGCAGCGGAGAAGCACCTTCGTCTGCAGGCTGCTTGGGCACATATATCGTAACCAATACCATCGTGAGGATAGCGATCAGGCCAACAGCTGCAAACATTGCACGCCAACCAGCCACTTGTCCGAGCCATGTCGCCAAAGGCGTTCCGCACAATGTTGCAACGGTCAGCCCCATCATCACGCGGCCAACGGCTTGCGCACGCTTTCCGGGCGCCGCCATGGAAGCAGCCACCAAAGAAGCAACCCCAAAATAAGCGCCATGCGGAAAGCCCGCAACAAAACGCATGATATAAAGACCGGTATAGTCCTGCATGAATGCACTGGCCAGACTGCCGAGTGCAAACAGCCCCATGAAAAGAAAGAGCAGTTTGCGGCGATCAAGCTTTGCACCAATGACTGCAAGCACCGGTGCACCGATCAACACGCCCAATGCATAAGAACTTATGAGATGACCCGCTGAGGGCATATCGACCTGAAGATCGCGTGCGATATCCGGCAAAAGTGCCATGATCGCGAATTCGCCTGTGCCGATACCGAAGCCGCCAATAGCGAGTGCGAGTTCCGCCAGTCGCGCAGGCGAACGTGACGAAGTTTCCGGCAACGAAGCCGAAGTTTGAATTTTTGACATGAATGTGCCTGAAGGGAATGGAGGATGTCGGACAACCCTACCACTCCTTTCAGGCAAAGGCGATACGCTTTATCGTGATAAGCGCATGGAAAATCGCTGCTTACTTAGAGCGCCGTGCGCCCTTTTGGGCGCACAAATTTCGCTCTAACAGTTTATATTTACAGCATAATTTTACCTTAAACTGCTTCAGGTTTAAGGAATGATGCTGTAGCCGCCACAACCTCGATTTCGACCTTGAATTCTTCCCGTGTAAAGCCGGAAACGATCATCAGCGTTGAAGCCGGTGCGGGCTGCGGAAACAGGCGATCACGCACATCCATATAGGGACGCATATAAGCGCGATCCGTCACATAGGCGTTGATACGCACGACATCGGAAAGTTCCATGCCGCCATCGCGCAGAATACGACCGATGTTTTCAAAGCAAAGCTCCGCCTGCGCGCCTGCATCTTCCGGCACCGATCCATCTGGCGCAATGCCAAGCTGGCCGGAGCAGAATACCAGCTCGGCACCCGCACCCACCTTCACGCCATGACTATAGGCGGCAAAGGGAGCAGCCATATCGGCTGGCAGCAAATGTTTCAAAACAGTCATTTTATGTCCTCAGGCTTTTGGGGCAGATGCCAGCAATTCTTTGAGCCGTGCAGCACCCGCTGCAATATCGTCTTCGGTGGGATTGATACCCGCTGCAAGCAGCCGCCGAGCAATCATGTGGTCAGCTGGACGGTTGATGGAATCGACCGCAACCAACTTTTCGCCCGCAAAATGAAACACCGAGAATGCATTATCTTCGAGATTGCCTGACAGAATATGACGGTCGGCATCGAACGAAAGCCCAGCGGTCTGCAATTTCATGTCGCCCTGATCCGACCAGAACCACGCCACATCACGAAACGGCGTACCGCGCCCGACAATCGAGCGCGCAACATGCTTGGCCTGATCGGTTGCATTCTGCACCGATTCCAGTCGCACGCGACGACCTGCATGGAAATGGTCATAGCTCACGCAATCGCCAATCGCATAAACATGCTCACTCGACGCACGCATATGCTCATCCACCACGATGCCGTTATCGACAACAAGTCCGGCTTCGGTCGCAAGCTCAACATTTGGGACAGCCCCCGTCCCCAGCACCACCATATCAGCTGGAAAAAGCGTGCCATTGGCCGCTTTCACACCTGTCACGCGGCCATCTTTGCCTTCAATCGCCTCAACGCCCACGCCCGTCAGAAGCGTAATATCCGACGCACGGCTGCGTGTTTCGACATGCGCCGAAATATGTGTTGCAACCGAACGACCCAGCACACGAGGGGCTGCTTCAATCAGAACGGTCTTCTTGCCAAGAGCTACAGCACTATGCGCCATTTCAAGACCGATAAAGCCGCCACCGATAATTACCACGTTTTCAACACGCGGCATCATATCTGCAATGCGGCGCGCATCACCCAAACGGCGCAACGTGACAACGCCATCGAGACCAACACCTGGCATGTCAGGAATGCGTGCGCGGGCACCGGTCGCAAAAACCAGCTCCGACCAGCTTAGCACCTTGCCGTCATCAAGCGTGACTGTCTTGTCAGTCAGAGACACATGCTCAACGCTGTGCCCGAAAAGCAGCTCAATATTATTATCGCGATAGGTACTTTCCGGACGTAGAACCAGAATGCCTGCTTCCGGCGCCTTCAGATAGGACTTGGAGAGCGGCGGTTTGTGATAGGGAATATCCTGCTCATCATTGATCAGGATGATCTCGCCCGCATAGCCTTCCTGTCTCAGACTGATTGCTGCCTGCGAACCTGCGTGGCCCGCGCCAATAATAATGCATCTGTTGTCCATAGGACCTCCGGAATTTTCCCGCGCATCATAATCATGAGACAGGCGGTCGCGTGGCGAATTCGTCACGGATTCACACCTTAATTGCACGCCTCCCTATTTTTTTAAACATTTAGTTTGACCGATCGGTCAGATTGTTTAGTAAGTTCTTTGCTTCAGCACGCAGCCTACCCCCAGCAGCCAGCCAGGAGCCTCCACTTGAAACGATATTGGTCAGAATATACGAGTGAGGCATTCTCCCGCCTGGAGCGCGATAAAATCGTGGCAGTTCTGCCCGTTGGCGCGATCGAACAGCACGGACCACATCTTCCTCTGGCAGTGGATGCAGCGATTGTGGACGGCATGGTGAAAGAAACTATCGCCCGCCTTCCCGATGAAAGCAAAGCGCTGTTCCTGCCAACGCAAGCTATCGGCAAAAGCAATGAGCACAGCCTTTATCCCGGCACACTGACATTCTCGGCAGAGACGCTCATTCGCATGTGGTGTGAAATTGGCGCCTGCGTTGCCGCAAGCGGCGTTCGCAAAATGGCGCTGCTGAACAGCCATGGCGGCCAGATCACGGTCATGGACATTGTGGCGCGCGAATTGCGTATCAAACACAATATGATGGTTTTCAGCGTCAACTGGTTTGGCCTCGGAATGCCTGAAGGCGTTTATAGCGAGCACGATCTCAAGCACGGCATCCATGCCGGCGACATGGAAACCTCTGTCATGCTCGAATTCCACCCGAACCTGGTGGATATGTCGAAAGCGCAGAATTTCCGCACACTGACCGAAACGTTGGCTTCTGATTACAAGCATCTTTCACTGAGCGGTGGTGCAAAGCCAGCATGGCAGGTGCAGGACATCAACGCACATGGCGCTGCTGGCGACGCATCGATTGCCACCGCTGAAAAAGGCCGCAAGACCATCGACTTTGCTGCCGAGCGGCTGGTCGAGGTGCTGGCTGAGATCGAACGAGCGCCGCTCTCGTGGCTCGATAATCAACCTGCCTGGTAAGGACGATGAGCGTGGCCCCCAACTCGCAAACCCCATCTTCCCTGATCGATATCAACGGCGTCTATAAGCAATATGGAACAGGCGTCATTGCGGTCAGCGATATGTCGCTCAAGATCGAACAAGGTCAGTTCGTAAGCTTCCTCGGCCCATCGGGCTGCGGCAAGAGTACAGCACTTCGCATGATTGCAGGCCTTGAATCCATTTCGGCGGGCGACATTCACGTCAATGGCCATGCACCGGGCAAAGGCCCCATTGGTGCGCAGGACATCGGCTTTGTGTTTCAGGAACCTACCCTGATGCCGTGGGCCAGCGTTTTCGACAATGTCTATCTGCCGCTCCGTCTTTCCGGCATGTCGCGCAAGGAAGCCACGCCGCGCGTGGAAGAAGTGCTGACGCAGGTTGGCCTGTCCCGCTTTGCCAAGGCCTATCCACGCGAACTTTCGGGCGGCATGAAAATGCGCGTTTCGATTGCCCGCGCACTGGTCACGCGTCCGCGTCTTCTGTTGATGGATGAGCCTTTCGCAGCGCTTGATGAAATGACGCGCTTCAAGCTCAACAATGATGTGCTGCGGCTCTGGCAGGAACACGGCCTCACCGTGGTCTTCGTCACGCACAGCGTTTATGAGTCGGTCTATCTCTCAAACCGCGTCATCGTTATGGCCGCACGTCCCGGACGGGTCGTTGCCGATATTGCTATTGAAGGCAGCTATCCGCGCGCTGAAAACTTCCGCACCACGGAAGCTTACGCAAAGGATTGCGCGACGGTTTCCGATGCACTCACCGCAACGCTTTCGTCGCAAGACATCGACCATTGAGGACAGGGATCATGCAAAACCAAACGCCTGTTCTGAATTCCGAACAACATCGCCTCGCCCGCAGAGACCGCAACTTGCGGATAATCATGCCAACGCTTGCGATCATCATCGCACTTGGCATCTGGGAAGGTCTGGTGCGCTATTATAATGTGCCACATTATCTGATCCCTGCTCCGTCGCTCATCGGCGAAACGCTGATTAAAGACGGGCCATCGCTGATGACGTCGATGTGGTTCACGGTCAAGCTCACGTTGATTTCGCTGCTCTGCGCGATTGTCGGCGGCGTACTGCTTGGCATGATCTTCGCGCTGTCGCGACCGATTGAAATGGCTTTCTTTCCATTTGCCGTCATTCTTCAGGTAACACCAGTCATTGCCATTGCACCGCTGATCCTGATCTATGTGCGCGATACGTTTTCAGCCCTGCTGATCTGCGCATGGATCGTGGCCTTCTTCCCGATCCTGTCAAACACGGTTATCGGCCTGCGTAGCGCCGATCATAATCTGCGCGATCTGTTCAAACTCTATCGCGCCTCGCCATGGCAGCGTCTGCGCTATCTGCTTGCTCCAAGCGCCCTGCCTTATTTCATGGCAGCGCTCAAGATCGCGGGTGGGCTCTCGCTGATCGGTGCAGTGGTGGCAGAATTTGTTGCCGGCAGTGCTGGCCAAAGCACGGGCCTGGCCTCGCGTATTCTGGAATCGAGCTTCCGCAATGAAATCCCGCGCATGTTTGCTGCACTGTTCCTCGTTTCGCTGCTTGGCATTGTGATTTTCCTGATCACAAGCTGGCTGTCGCGCCTTGTGCTGGGACGCTGGCATGAAAGCGAGATCCGTCGTGAAAGATAAGATTGGCAAGGCTGATTTACTCAAAGGCGTCGCGGTTGCGGGTCGCAGTGGGCACTATGATATCAGCATCGATAGCGGACGAATTGCTTCGCTGACGCCTTCGCAAGCAACAGGCGGCGGCTTTATCACACCACTTCTCGCTGATGTGCATGTGCATCTCGACAAGACATTCACCATCGGTCGCATTGCCGAGCGTGGCAGCGCCAAAGTTGAATGTCTGTTCGATGCGATTGACCTTATGAATATCGACCGTGAGAGCTGGAACTCCGACGATATCCGCGCACGCGCCACACGCGGTCTGGAAACAGCCTATGCGCAGGGCGTTGGTGCCATGCGAACTCATGTTGATTGGACCACACCTGATGTGCCGACCGCCTGGCCGGTGCTGAATGAGCTACGTCAGGAATGGAAAGAGCGCATCGACCTTGAGCTAGCAGCGCTTATCCATGGCGATATTGTGTTGGATGCAGGTGCTGCAATTGCCCAGCGCGTGGCAAAAGACGGCGGCGTCCTTGGCGCTTTCTTCTATCGCAATGCTGATCTTGAAGCCAAAATCGAAAAGATGTTTCGTCTCGCCGTGCAGCATGATCTCAAGCTCGACTTTCACGTCGATGAAGGGCTTGAATTGGAAGCTGATGGCTTCTCGCTGATTGTTGCGGCAACCAAGCGTCACAATATGGGAGGCCGCGTTCTTTGCGGTCATGCCTGTTCACTTTCGCTGCGTTCACCCGAGGAACTAAGCCGCATTCTTGATGCCGCTGCGGATGCGGGAACAGCGCTTGTATCGCTGCCGACATCCAATCTCTATCTGCAAGACAGACTTGGCGGAAAATCGCCGCGTCTTCGCGGTGTGGCACCGCTTAAAGAAGCACGTCGTGCGGGCATGAACGCCATGCTTGGGTCCGACAATGTACGCGACGCTTTCTATCCCTATGGCGATTACGATCCGCTTTCGGTTCTGCGCCTCGCAGCCCCGGTCTGCCACCTTGAGCCGGATGAATGGCTCGACAGCATCACCACCCTCCCCGCGCGTTTCATCGGAAGCGACCGCGTACAGGCGCCGAACGAAGGCGGGACTGCGAATTTTATCTGGCATGACGCCACAGACATCAACGACCTTATCAGCCATCCGCAAGCGCGTCGCGTCATCTGGCGCGATGGTACAAAAATTTAATCGGAGAACCCCATGAATTCTGCCGCACCACAGCGCATCTATGACTGGGCCGCCTTTCGCGCCGAAATCGAAGGTATCCGCATTTATGACGACCCCAAGCAGGTCGAGCTGCGGTCCCGCGATTATTTCTGGTATAGCCCGATCCTGACGGAAGACATCGGCCATTATTTGGGCGATCTCGTTGTCATCCCAAAAGATCAGGATGAAGTGCGCCGCGTGGCAGCCGCAGCCGCCAAGCTTCGCATTCCGATCACCGTTCGCGGTGGCGGCACCGGCAATTACGGCCAGTGCGTTCCGCTCGAAGGCGGTGTCATTCTCGATATGACAAAGATCGACCGCATCATCGCAATCGAACCGGGCAAGGTTCGCGTTGAAGGCGGCGCGCGTATTTCGCGCCTCGACGACGCGGTGCGCGAAACGGGTCAGGAACTGTTGATGTATCCTTCCACCCGTCGCATCGCCACTATTGGCGGCTTTTTCTCAGGCGGTTCGGGCGGCATTGGTTCGCTGCGCCACGGCATGTTGCGTGACGATGGCAATGTCTATTCGGTCAAGGTTCTGACCGTTGAGCCAGAACCGAAAATCATTGAGCTGACAGGCCGCGATATCCATAAGGTACAGCACGCCTATGGCACCAATGGTATTATCCTAGAGCTCGAAATCGGCCTCACCAAAGCAACCGAATGGGTGCATACCGCGGCCCTCTTCGACAGCTACGAGGCAACACTAAAATTCTGTCTCAAAGCACTCGAAGAAAACCTCGATTGCTATCTGCTGACGACGGTAGATCGCCGCTTTGCACGTTTTTACACCAGGTTTGGCGAATTGTTCCCATCCGACAAGGATGCGGTCTTTGCGATGATTGCACCGGAAGAACTGGCTCGTTTCGAGCAATTGGCCACAGAGTTCGGCGGCAATGTTTCCTTCTCGATGACGTTGGATGAGCTGCACAGAGCCGGTCTTCAGCCTGCATACGAATGCGGCTGGAACCACACCACCCTTCAGGCGCTGAAGGCAGAGCCGGGCTGGACCTATTTGCAGGTTGCCTATCCGCGTCCGTTCGACATTGATGTGGTGACACGCCAGATCGAACGCTACGGCGAAACGCAATATATGCATCACGAAATGGCACGTCTGGAAGGCGAAGTTCAGATTTTTGCCTTGCCGCTTGTACGCTTTGAAGGCCGTGATGAGATGTATCGCCTGATCGAAGAGCTGGAACAGGTTGACGGCTGCGATATTTACGATCCCCATGCCTATACAATCGAAGACGGCGGCATGAAGGAAATCGACAGCATGCAGATCGAATTCAAGAAGCAGGCCGATCCTTATGGTCTGCTTAATCCGGGCAAAACCCGCGGCTGGACAGCTGACATGGTAGCAAAAGACTAATCAAGGGGAACCAAAATGAAAAAAGCACTCTTTGCGGCAGTCGCCGCTTTCTCGCTCGGCCTATCCGCACAGATGGCCTATGCACTCGATAAGGTGACGCTCGGCACCAACTGGCTGGCACAGGCCGGTCACGGCGGCTTCTATCAGGCTGTTGCCGATGGCACCTATGAGAAATACGGCCTCGATGTGAAGATCGAAATGGGTGGACCTCAGGTCAACAATCGCCCGATGCTGGCCGCTGGTCGTCTCGACTTTCTGCTGACCGGCAATCTGCTTTTGTCGTTCAACAATGTTGCCAATGGCGTACCAACAACGGTTGTCGCGGCTTTCTATCAGAAAGACCCGCAGGCGCTGATGGCGCATGAAGGCGAATACAAGGACTTCAAAGACCTCGTCAATGCACAGACAATCCTGATTTCCAAGGATGGTCAGTTCTCGTTCTGGCCATGGCTGGTGAAAGATTTTGGCTTCAAGGACGAACAGCTCCGCCCTTATGGCTATAGCCTTGCGCAGTTCCTTGGCGACAAGAAGACCGTGCAGCAGGCCTATGCTACAGCAGAACCGATCTATGCTGAGAAAGAAGGCGCGAAAGTCACAACCTTCCTGCTCGCAGATCAGGGTTATAGCACCTATGCAAACACCATCGAAACGCGTCAGGATCTGATCGAAAATAACCCTGATCTCGTACAGCGTTTTGTAACCGCTTCAATCGAAGGCTGGACCAACTTCCTCTATGGCGACAACAGCAAGGCCTATGAGCTGATCCTCAAAGACAACGCTGATATGAGCAAGGAAACGCTCGATGCAGAGCTTGCACGTCTCAAGGACCTTAAGCTCATCGACAGTGGCGACACGCTGGAAAAGGGTATCGGCGCCATCGATATGAACCGCGTCAAGGAATTCTACGAACTGGCTCGTAAGTCCGGTATCGTGAGCGGTGATGAGCTGGATATGACCAAGGTTGCCACCGACGCCTTCGTAAACAAAGGCGCAGGTCTCGACATCAAGAAGCAACTGGGCCAATAAGCACCTTTTAAAAATCTGGAAGCCGCTCTGCGGCTTCCGTGCCAACGCTGGCTGGAGCGCATGACGACAAACCAACAGAATGACGATGACGATCTGACAGGGCGGGACAAGGTTCTCGACCGCAGGCGTCGCATTCAGAGCGCTATTCGCACAGCCGCCATTGATGAGTTTGCGGAAAAAGGACTTGTGGGCGCTTCAACGCAAGGCATCGCCCAGCGTGCTGGTCTCACCAAGCCGCAACTTCATTACTATATCTCCAGCAAAGAAGAACTCTATGAAGATATCATCATCTTCATCCTCGACGAGTGGGAAGATATTTTCCTTGGTGCCAGCACCGAGGAAGACCCGGCCAAGGTGATCAGGCAATATATCCGCGCCAAGCTCGAATATAGCCAGAAAAACCCCAAGGCCTCTCGTCTTTTTACCACCGAGATTGCCAATGGCGCGCCCTATCTGAGCCGTCACTGGAAGAAGCACGTCTCGGCAACGCACAATGCGGTGAAGCTCATTCAGTCATGGGTCGATGACGGTCGTATCAAGCCTTTGGACCCTCTGCTTTTTCAGATGCATATCTGGGCAGTTACCCAGCACTATGCTGATTTTGAAGCACAGGTTCGTAGCATGATGTCGCTCAGCAAAGACGAGCCGCTGGACCTTGATCGCATCGAAAAAGAAGTCTCGACGCTGTTTTTGCGTGCCTGCGGGCTGGACTGAGACCCCGTTAAAACTACCAGCTTTTCGATTTAAGACTAAAAATGTCAAAAATGACATATCGGATGACAAATTCCAGTTGCATCCCTAAAGTAACGTGCGTTAAAGTTGCTGTAAGTTTTTGGGAACTTTATAAGTTCATCCTAATCGAAATACTATTAGAGCGCCATGTGCCCTCCTGAGCGCACACAAGTCGCTCCAAGACTATAGAACAAGCATCGACCATCCCTTGGCGGGGGGCGATGCATTAAGGAGCAGGTTCTTGGGGAGGAGCCTGCTCCTTTTCAATTTTAGAGCGCCGTGCGCCCTTTTTGGGCGCACAAAGGTCGCTCTAACACTGTATATTTACAGCATAACTTTACCTTAAACTGATTCAATTTTAAGTAATTATGCTGTGAGGCAAATTTAGGCCTATCTTATGGAAAAGAAACAGAAAAGC
The DNA here is from genome assembly GCF_040369775.1 of Brucella sp. NBRC 12953. NCBI lineage: Bacteria > Pseudomonadati > Pseudomonadota > Alphaproteobacteria > Hyphomicrobiales > Brucellaceae > Brucella > Brucella sp. NBRC 12953. Next base: position 137,273 of record NZ_BAABSV010000006.1, on the reverse strand, counting down.
CCCGGCAAAGGCCAGGGCTTTTCTGCGTCTTAGAGCGCATCCCAAAAAATGTGAAACGATTTTCGGGACGCGCATCAAAACTAGAAGTTAGAACGAACTTATTCAGAAAGCCATTCTTTAACCCGATCCGGATTATCGGCAATGTACTTGTCGACAGCCTTCTCGTAAGAAGTTTCCTGCGCATCGAACATTGCAGCTTCCAGCTCATTGATTGGAATGCTCATCTTCTCAAGGAGAGACGCAACCTTCGGGTTTTCTTCCTTGAAGCCCTTACGAGCCAGAGCATCGATATGTTCTGCACCGCCAAGCGCACCTTCAGGGTCGGCAATGTAGCGCAGCTTATACTTGCCGAACATCCAATGCGGGCTCCAAGAGGTGGCGACGAACCAGCCGTCCGAGCGCATTGCGCGATCAACCGTCGTCAACATTGCAGCTTCACTGGAAATATTGAGCTTGTAATCAAGGCCGTATTTCTTGATTGCTTCGTCCGAAAGACGGGTCAGACCTGCACCCGGATCGATCCCCTGAATTTCACCTTTCAGCTTCTCACGAACTTCTGGCTTCTTCAGATCTTCAATCGAACTGATTTCGCTTTCCGGGATATAGTCTGGAACAATCCAACCAAGCTTTGCACCTTCGTAAAGCGGGCCGAGATTTTCGACCTTGTCTTCCACACGCTTGTAATAATCAGCATGCGTTTCCGGCAACCAGGCCATCATCATGGCATCGATATCGCCACGGCTTACGCCCTGATAAAGCGGGGCTACGTCGGTCTGAACCAGCTCAACCTTCTGACCAAGCTTGTCTTCGATCAGCTTGGCTGCGAGCTTGGTGACGAATTCTGCGTCAGACCAGGGAGCCCAGCCGATCTTCACCGTTTTGCCGTCTTGCGCGAAGGCTGCTCCGGCAGACAAGCTACCTGCTACCACTGCTGCAAGACCGAATTTTGTTAGCTTTCCTAACATGGCTTCTCCTTTGTGATTAACTGTCGTTCCCGTTATTATTATTTATGCTTCCTGCTTGCGGAACGCAGATGAGGATGGCTCATCTGCTGTCTTTTTCATAAAGGACAGCCTTTTGAAGAAGCCCAACAAGCCCCCGGAATTTCTTTTGCCAAAGCTCTGTGTGATACGGTCGAGGATGACAGCCAGGATGACCACCGCGAGACCGCCTTCAAACCCCTTACCGACATCAAGACGCTGAATACCAGTCAACACCGTGTTGCCGAGGCCGCCGGCTCCAATCATCGACGCGATAACGACCATTGAAAGTGACAGCATGATCGTCTGGTTCATACCCGCCATGATGGAAGGCATGGCGTTGGGAAGCTGTACCTTGAACAGCAGCTGGCGCGAGGTGCAGCCAAAAGCGAGGCCCGCTTCAACAAATTCAGCATGAACCTGACGGATGCCGAGATTAGTGAGACGCACCACAGGTGGCATGGCGAAAATGACGGTAGCAATCGTGCCTGGCACTGCGCCAAGGCCAAAAAACATTGCTGCCGGAATGAGATAAACGAAGGCAGGCATCGTCTGCATCAAGTCAAGCACCGGACGAACCACCGATGCAACAGCATCGCTGCGCGCCATTGCGATACCGAGTGGAATGCCAATCACCACTGCGATAATCGTGGAGGCAAGCACAAGTGACAGGCTCTCCATCGTGCCGCTCCACAATCCCATATGGATAATAAGAGCAAGTGCAAAAACTGTGAAAACTGCGAATTTCCAACCCACACGCCAAAGCGCAAGCAGCGTGAGAATAGCAATGCCACCGAAAGGCGGAATTGCAAGAAGAGCATTTTGAATGCCATCGGTCACAAAACCGATTGTGGCTGCGATCATATCGAGCGCAGGCGTGAAGTGATCAAGAATGTAGTTCACCACTACATCCGCCCATCCGCCGATACTAAAATTCAGATCCATGGTTTACCGTCCATTTCAGATCGAGTTACCTATGGCTGGACATTGTCCAATACGGGTGTCCAATACGGGATCAAACCCGAATGCCTGAGAAAATATGAGCGCGCGGATCAACCCGCGCGGCCGAGAGTCTCAAGCAAAGCCGATTTACTGATAGCGCCGAGATAGCGGTTATGCCGGTCGGTGACAGGCACAGGCCAAGGGCTTTCAGCGACACGCACCAAAAGACCGGAAAGAGGAGCATCGGCCTGTATCGCGGCCGCACCGTCCAGCTGATCGCTCTCCGCCTTAAAGCTTCCGCTTGCGAGCGCATCCCGTGTGACAACGCCACGATAAATGCGATCTCCATCAAGCAAAACACCGTAAGACTTGCCACTCGCATCAAGACGTTCAAGTGCCGAAGACAATTGCGCTGGATCGAAGACGATCAACTCATCCTCGCGCGCAACATCTGCCGCTTTGAAGACGCGTGAGACATCCACATTACGGAAGAACGAGCGCACATAATCATTGGCGGGCGCAGAAACGATTTCGTTCGGCGTTCCAACCTGTACGACCTTGCCATGCTGCATGATGCAGATACGATCGCCAATACGCATGGCTTCATCGAGATCATGGCTCACGAAGATGATCGTGCGGCTATGTTCTGCCTGAAGACGCTTCAGCTCATCCTGCATTTCCGTGCGGATCAGCGGATCAAGTGCAGAGAAAGCCTCATCCATCAGCAGAATGGTCGGTTCGCTCGCAAGTGCTCTCGCAAGTCCAACGCGCTGTTTCATGCCACCGGATAGCTGATCAGGCATAGAGTTGGCGTAAGGTTCAAGTCCAACAGCTGCTAACGCTTTGAGTGCTTTCTCGTGGCGTTCGGCCTCGCCCATTCCCGCCACTTCGAGACCGAATGAAGCGTTGTTCAAGACTGTACGGTTGGGGAGCAGAGCAAAGGACTGAAACACCATGCTCATGTCGCGGCGGCGAAGATCAATCAGCTCGCGCTTCGACATTTTAACGATATCACGGCCATCGACTTCGATGGAACCTGCCGTTGGCTCTATCAGACGATTGAGAAGTCGCAGAAGCGTCGATTTACCTGAGCCAGAAAGGCCCATGATGACGAATACTTCGCCTTCTTTAATATCGAAGGTCGCATCATCTACGCCGATTGTAGCACCAAGATCACTGTGAATCTGGGCTTTTGATTTGCCTGCACGCAATTCCTGCATTGCGCGCTCCGGATCGTCGCCAAAGACTTTAAAAACGCCATTCAAGCTTATCTTGGTCTTAGCAGGCGACTTCATACTATCTTCCTTGTATAAAATACCATGCATTATGTTTAACCCCGCTGTGCTGGCGGGTTTAATCTCCTTTGTAACATCATTATTTCTTCATTCATGCGCGAATTGGACATGCGCAACTTGCAGGCGTTGATTGACCCGCTGAGAATGATTGGCGATTGGTGTGATGTATTTATATAGGCCATTTCCCGACATGTCCACCCACAGTGACGGATTCATCTTGGCGCAACCCGTTCCCATGATTATTTTTGATGGGTTGCACGACGAAATATGCGAGCTGATCGACAGGTCCAATTGTGAGGACTAATCAACCAGTCTGGCATTAATAGTAATCCGGGGGAAGGCTTGCACACGAGCGAGCTGCGACAAATATGCAATTAGCTGCGACATGAGGCAATTTAGTATTCGCAGAATATAATTTCGCTTAATTGCAGTAAATTTGTATGATTATACTTATGCCTTATCTGGCGTCATTTGCCAGAAAAACGGGCACAGATCAAGCGATCCGTGCCCGAAATTTCAACGTGAATGAAGCGGCCTGGATTAGCGATTAACCATATATCCAACGAATCCGGTGATACGCCAGCGATCACCGTGGCGACGGCAAAAATAAAGCGTTTGCCAGTTTAATTTGTCGTGCGTTCCATCTGCTTTTGCGATGGTCCCATCAAACTTTTTACGCGCAATAGCGACATCGCCATTGATATCAATCACGTTGAGTCGCGTGGCACGGAAAACGCCGTCTGCAAGAGATTCGGCATATTCCGTTGCAGCGCTTTCCGCTGCCTGACGCAGCCATTCATCGCGATAGGCGGTAAGTGTCGGGAATGCTGCGTCCCATTTATCGGGATCGGATTCACCATGAGCATGGATGCCCAGAAAGCGCGGTTCATCAAAATCATCGGCGACCAGAGACCAGTTTTCGGTCACGAATGCCTCGATATCGCGGCGCACAAGCATTTCCCATATTTGCTCGCGATCCCTATCGCCAGCAAATGGATTGACGGCTTCTTTCACATACCCCTCCTGATTACTTTAGTTTTCCGCGCGCAGCGACCGGCAGAATATCAATGACATCGTCACCGGAAATGAGATGCACTTCGTCGAAAAGATTGGATACGACACAGACGTGATCGGGAATGACCCTAACCTTGTCGCCGATTTTCAAACCGGCCAGATCGCCTTTTAGCGTGCCGTGCTCTTCGCTGAGGCCTGTTACCAGGGCTTCAGGCTTTCCGGCCAACTCGCCAAAATCTGCCAGCCCGAGCGTATCGCTTGAAAGTGACTTGGAGCCCGCATCGATAATTGCGCGATCTGCAGTTGGATGGCTGACAATCGTCGAAAGTACGGTCAGCGCACAATCATTCAAAGTCGCAGCACCCTTTGCCACCTGATACCGGTCAAAATAGATATAGGTGCCCGGCCGGTATTCTGTAACGACGCTTTGCGTTGGCGAACGCCACATATCGGGTGTGCCACCACTTGATATCGTCTCGCACTGAATGCCATTTTCTGCGAGCAGATTGCGTGCTGTCAGAAGCCATTGTTCAGTCTGCTCAGCCTTACCTGCAGCTGGGTAAGTCATAAGGCCACCGAATTTCAGACCCTTGCTCTGCTCAATCTGACGCGCAAGTTCCAGCGCCTCTTCAGATGTTTGCACACCACAGCGCCCCATGCCTGTGTCGCATTCGATCAGCACTTTGAGCGGCCGCCCCTCATTGGTAAAGCGCTTTGCCAAACCTTCAAGGCTCGTCGCATTATCGACTGTGACCGAGATCGTTATGCGCTGATGAAGGGCATAAAGCCGGTCGAGCTTTTCCTTGCCCAGAATATTATAAGGCAGGAAGATATCGACAATGCCCGCATCGGCCATAACTTCCGCTTCGCCGATTTTCTGGCAGGTAATACCGGCTGCACCTGCTTCAAGCTGCCGCCGCGCGAAGAATGGCAGTTTATGCGTTTTGATATGTGGGCGGAGTTTCACGCCGATCGCATCAGCATGGGCTTGCGCCTTGGCAATATTGGCCTGAACGCGATTAACATCAATCAGAATTGCAGGCGTATCAATCTCACGGACGTTTGTAGGCCTTGTCATTCGTCAATCTCCCAGCGGCAAGCGCGGATCATCAATCTTGAGTGTGTTCAAACTGTGCTTGATGCGTCTCAGGCTCTCAAGCACTTTCGGTCCATGAATTTCAGCGGTGGCAGTCGCAATCATGTCGAGAATTGCCATAAGTGCAAAACGGGAAGAGGTCGGCTTATAGAGATTTCCATCTTCATTGGGCTGAAACGGAATGACCGTGTTGGCAGCCTTCGCCAAATCAGACCCCGGTGCGGTGATCGCGACGGTTTCGGCACCATATTGCCGCGCCACCAGTATCGCCTCGACAACGGACCGGGCGTAGCCCGAAACTGAAAACGCGATGACTGTTGTTTCACGCGTCGCAACAGCCGCATACATGCGCTGCAATTGGCCATCCACCTGCGCCAACACCGGAATTCCAAGCCGAAAAAGCCGGTTTTGCAATTCCGTTGCCATCATTGATGAAATGCCGCCAGAGCCTATGCAAAGAACGGAACCAGAGCTGATTATCCGTTCGGCGATCTTCATGACGATCGACATATCGAGGTTATCGCTTGCGCGATGAATTGCAGCGACCGCGGCGTCAGCAACCGCAGAAGCAATGCGGGCCTCGCGGATATCACGGGCAGGCACTTCTGCCGTCAGATATTGGCCACCAATCGCCAACGCCTGCGCGAGAAAAAACTTGAAATCACGAACACCATCGCAACCCAAAGCACGGCAGAAGCGCGTTACCGTCGGCTCACTCACCCCTGCACGCGCTGCTATTTCTGAGATTGCTGCCTTTGACGCATAGTCAGGATCAGACAGCACCAATGCAGCCAGTCGACGGTCGGATTTCGACCCGTCCTGTGCTGCGGCATGAAGCCTTGTGATGATGTCTGCAACCTTGCTCATACGGGATTTACAGCGGCAAACCGCTTTCCTTATCAAAGAGATGAATATGCTCGGGCTTTGCCGTTACAGGGACTCGCTCTCCCGGTGCAAGGTGAATACGTTCGCGGAATACGGCTCGCACAGCTTCGCCAGCAATTTTCCCATAAACATGGGTTTCCGGTCCCGTTGGCTCGACCACTTCAATAGCGAGCGTCAGCCCGCCACCCTCTTTCGCAATGACGAAATTTTCAGGCCGTACACCCAATTCAACGCTGCGCCCGGCAGCAGATTTTCCGGGTATGGCGATTTCTTCACCCTCATTTGTGCGGAATTTTCCACCTTCGATCAGTTCACCCGGAATGAAGCTCATGGAAGGAGAACCGATAAAGCCCGCGACAAACTTATTAGCGGGACGATCATAGAGATCGAGCGGCGCACCAATTTGCTGAATCTTGCCTTGATTCATCACAACGATACGGTCCGCCATAGTCATGGCTTCGATCTGATCGTGTGTGACATAGATGACCGTCGATTTCAGACGATGATGGAGTGCCTTAATCTCGGTGCGCATCTGAACACGCAGCTGCGCATCGAGATTGGAAAGCGGCTCATCGAAAAGGAAAACCGACGGCTCACGCACAATCGCACGTCCCATGGCGACTCGCTGACGCTGACCGCCGGAAAGCTGGCGCGGATAACGATCAAGATAGGAATGCAGATTGAGGATCGACGCGGCCTTATCCACTTTGGCTGCAGTGGTTGAACCATCTTCGCCGCGAATACGCGGACCAAATCCGATGTTTTCGCGTGCCGTCATATGCGGAAAAAGCGCATAGGACTGAAACACCATTGCGATGTTGCGCTTTTGCGGCGGCAGATCATTGGCGCGTTGGCCGCCAATAATCAAATCACCGCCCGAAATTGGCTCAAGCCCCGCGACCATGCGCAGAAGCGTGGATTTACCACAACCAGACGGGCCGACGAGCACTAGAAACTCGCCATCCTCAATATCGAGATCAACCCGATCAAGAACATTCATCTGTCCGAAAGATTTGGTAATGCCACGCAGGGAAACATTTTTCATCACTCAGTTCCCGTTTAGAATATCATCGATAAATGGACGACAGCCGGCCATAAGTCCGGCATCGACCGGCAATATTGTGCCGGTGATGCCCGATGCCCTGTCGGATGCGAGGAAGGCAACCGCTTCGGCCACCTCATTAACTTTGACAATTCGTCCAAGCGGATAAAGTCGCTTGAGCTTGTCGAAAACGGCGGGGTCTTTCGCGATGCGATGATCCCAGGCTGACGTATGAATTGAACCGGGGCAAACCACATTGGCCCGTAAGCCGTTTTGCCCGTATTCAACAGCCAGCGCCCGCGCAAAAGCGTTGATTCCTGCTTTTGCAGCTGCGTAGGCAGGATTGCCGAAATGTGAGAGCGCATTGACGGATGAAATGAACACGAATGTGCCATGCCCCCGCGCCGCCATTTTCTTGGCGATTGCCGTGGAAACCGCGCTGACGCCGGTCAGATTGAGATCGATTTCGCGGTTGATCGCGGCCTGATCAAGCTCCTCGAATGATTCGGAGCGCGTCCAGCCAGCATTATTGATCACGATATCAGGCACGCCATCACTTGCCATAATATCATTCGCTGCATTTTCCAGCGCATTACGGTCCAGAAGATCAAATGCATGACGGCTGTCAAAACCATCAGCCTGCATCACATCAATGCTTGTATCGCAGCCAATGATTCTCGCCCCACGCGATGAAAATAGCTGCACGAGCGCTGTGCCGACGCCGCCGCCTGCGCCGGTAATCAAAACGGATTTTCCGGCAAATTCGCCTGAATGCTCCACTCTCTTCCCCTTTATACAGCACTTTTCGCGCCTGCTTATTCTGGTCAGCCTAAAAGTGAAAATGTAAGTTTGCAACAAAACTTTTTACTTGAAAGCGCAAAATTTGCCGATAATGTAAGAAAATAACAAAAATTAAGACGTCTTCACATGAAGCATGGGCAAACAAGGGAACGGGAAAATGTCTATCAATAAATGGAAGGCCGGCCTTTTGGCTGGATTAAGCATTCTGGCAATTGGTTCAGCCGCGCAGGCTGGCGAAGTGCGTATGACAGTCGCGGAGTACAGCTCCAAGACCGGCCCATATTTTGAAGAAGTGAAGAAGGCTTTTGAAGCCGCAAATCCTGGCATCACACTCAATTTCGAGGTCGTGCCGTGGGATGTTCTTCTGCAGAAACTAACCACCGACATCTCGGCAGGCACCAATGCTGATCTTTCGATCATCGGCACCCGCTGGCTGATCGACTTCGTTCAGCAGGGCATCGCCGAGCCGCTTGACGGCTATATGGACGATTCATTCAAGGGTCGTTTCATCGAAACATTCCTGTCGCCTTCGGTATTGGAAGGCAAGACATACGGCCTGCCGATCGCAGCATCTGCACGCGCTATGTATTACAATAAGGAATTGCTTGAGAAAGCAGGCGTCACCAATCCTCCCGCAAACTGGGATGAAGTCAAAGCTGCTGCAGAAAAGATCAAGGCGCTTGGCGGTGAAAACTACGGTTTCGGCCTTCAGGGCAAGGAAATCGAAACAGACGTTTATTATTATTATGCGATGTGGTCGCAGGGTGCAGAAATCCTCAACAAGGATGGCACTTCTGGCCTGAGCACTCCGGGCGCATTGGAAGCTGCAAAGCTTTACAAATCGATGATCGACGGTGGCCTCACCCAGCCGGGCGTTACGTCCTATGCGCGTGAAGATGTTCAGAACCTCTTCAAGCAGGGCAAGGTCGGCATGATGATCACTGCGCCGTTCTTGTCCAACCAGATCAAGGAAGAAGCGCCAAACCTGAAATATGGTGTCACCGCAATTCCTGCTGGCCCAACGGGCGCTCGCGGCACCTATGGCGTGACTGACTCTGTCATCATGTTCCAGAACTCCAAGAACAAGGAAGAGGCCTGGAAGGTTCTCGACTTCCTGTTCCAGACCGAATGGCGTGCTAAGTTCACGCAGGGCGAAGGCTTCCTTCCTGTAAACAAGGAAGAAGCGAAGATGGATTATTACGTCAATAATGCCGATCTCGCTGCATTCACGGCTCTGCTTCCTGATGCGCGCTTTGCACCGATCATTCCGGGCTGGGAAGAAATCGCCGACATCACATCCAATGCGATGCAGAGCATCTATCTGGGTCAAGGCGAACCGGAAGCCGTTCTGAAGGAAGCTGCTGCCAAGGCAGATGCAATCCTGAAGAAGTAATCCCATCAACCCGGCGGCAGGTCAACTCAAGACAGTTTGCGCTGTTTTGCTGCCGGGTTCCTTTTTCTTCCGTGGATTTTTTGGCCGATGCAAAATCGCACCCTGCCCTATTTTCTGATCCTGCCAAGCCTGCTGCTGGCTGCGGTGGTGATCTTCTGGCCGGTTGTGCATCTCTTTGAGATCGCCACCCATGACGTGAACCGTTTTGGCCAATTGCGCGATTTCAACGATGGCGCAAACTTTACGGCCCTGATCGCATCACCCGATTTTCTCAATGCATTGTGGCGAACAGCCGTCTGGACCGTGGCTGTGGTCGGTGGCGCACTTGTTGTGTCCATACCCGTTGCGATCATCCTCAATATGGATTTTTATGGTCGTTCCGTAGCGCGCGTTATCGTCATGTTGCCGTGGGCAGTTTCGCTCACGATGACAGCAATCGTCTGGCGCTGGGCGCTGAACGGCGAAAGCGGAATGCTCAATTCGGCTTTGCGCAATCTGGGACTGATCGACAGTAACATCCAGTGGCTCGCCAGTGCTGCAACCGCTTTTCCGATGCAAGTTCTCGTCGGCATTCTGGTGACCGTACCATTTACAACCACGATCTTCCTTGGCGGTCTGTCTTCTATCCCGGAAGACCTTTACGAAGCTTCGTCGCTTGAAGGTGCAAGCCTCTGGCAACAGTTTCGTGAAATCACGCTGCCACTGCTCAAGCCATTCGTGAATATCGCGATCGTGCTCAACACGATCTATGTGTTCAACTCCTTCCCGATCATCTGGGTGATGACACAGGGCGGACCGGCGAACTCCACCGATATTCTCGTAACTCACCTTTATAAGCTCGCTTTCCGGCTCGGAAAACTCGGTGAGGCCTCGGCGGTATCGCTGATCATGCTCGCCATCCTGCTTGTTTTCACGGCCATCTATATCCGGCTATCCATGCGGAGCGAACGCGCATGACCGCATCCAAAATAAAACGTACATTCATCGCCTGGATCATCTTAGCACCTTTGATCGTGCTGACGCTGTTCCCTTTTGCGGTCATGTTCCTGACAGCAGTGAAACCGCCGCAAGAGGTTCTGTCTCCAACGTGGTGGCCAAGTGAATTCCGCTGGGCAAACTTCTCCGAAATGTGGGTTCGAACCGGCTTCGGCACGGCTCTTCTCAACTCCTTCTACGTCTCGGTCATTGCTTCCATCGGTGCAATCATTGTGTCGATCCCAGCAGCTTATGCCATGTCACGCTTCCATTTTGCGGGGCATGGCGCATTCCGTCAGTTCCTGCTTGTTTCGCAGATGATTTCACCAATAGTGCTGGTGCTCGGACTTTTCCGGTTGCTTGCAGCTTATGGATTGATTGAAAGCGTTACAGCAGTTGGCGCCATCTATATGGCCTTCAATATCGCCTTCACAGTATGGATGCTGCAGAGCTATTTTGACACGATCCCGAAAGATCTCGAAGAAGCCTCTTGGATGGAAGGGGCTGGCCGCTTCAAGACGCTGGTCAAAGTGTTCTTGCCGCTCTGTCTGCCTGCTATCGCCGTTACAGCGATTTTCACCTTCATCAATGCATGGAACGAGTTCGTCGTCGCACTCACCATGCTGCGCAGTCAGGGAAGTTACACCCTTCCTATCCAGGTCTTCTCGCTGGTTGCAGGCCGCTACACGGTTGAATGGCACTACGTCATGGCCGCTACTCTCGTAGCCACTCTGCCGGTCGCAATCCTCTTCATATGGCTGCAGCGTTACCTGATCAAAGGTCTGGCGCTCGGGGCTGTAAAATAAACGGAGTCATCATGTCAAAGAAACAGGCTTTCGGTGCGTCCCACGTACCGCTCTCCCCTGCTGTGCGCGCTGGCGACACAGTCTACATTTCCGGTCAGGTGCCAATGGGCGCTGACGGCAAGATCGTAGAAGGCAATATTGAAGCCCAGACCAAGCAGGTTCTTGAGAACATCAAGGCAGCACTGGCCCTCGCCGGAGCAAGCATGGAAGACGTCGTCAAAACGACGATCTGGCTTGAAGATGCACGCGATTTTGGACGTATGAACGCGGTTTATGCGACTTACTTCCCAAAAGATCCTCCGGCACGCACCACGGTCGAATCCCGTCTGATGATCGACATCAAGATCGAGATTGAAGCCATCGCCTACGCACCGCAAAAATAGCCCGGGCAAACCATATGCGCATTTTCACAGCGTCGCTTGCAACTGAAACCAACACATTTTCGCCCGTACCAACCGACCGAGCGTCGTTTGAAATGGCTTTTTATGCTGCACCCGGAAAACATCCGGACACGCCGACGCTGTGTTCATCGCCTATCGTCGCTCTGCGCAAGCGTGCAGCAGCTGAAGGCTTAACTGTCATTGAAGGCACTGCCACATGGGCCGAGCCGGGCGGTTTGCTTCAGAGGCAAGCTTTTGAAGAACTGCGCGATGAAATTCTGGATCAGCTCAAAGCAGCGATGCCTGTCGACGCAGTGGTCCTTGGTCTTCACGGCGCTATGGTTGCGCAAGGTTATGATGACTGCGAAGGTGATCTGCTTGAACGTATCCGAGTAATCGTCGGACCAGATATTCTTATTGCCAGCGAGTTTGATCCGCATAGCCATCTGACGCAAAAGCGGGTCGAAAACCTCAATATTTACGCTGCATTCCTCGAATTTCCGCACACGGATTTTTATGAGCGCGGCGAGCACGTTGTATCTCTGGCTCTGGATACCCTCAAGGGCAAGATCAAACCTGTCATTTCGACATTTGATTGCCGGATGATCGGCGTTTTCCCGACCAGCAAGGAGCCGATGCGCAGTTTTATAGACCGTATCAAAGACTTGCATGGCAAGGACGGCATTCTATCCGTTTCAGTTATTCATGGATTTATGGCAGCCGACGTCCCCGAAATGGGAACACGGATACTCGTCGTTACCGACAATGATGCAGCCAAGGGGCAAGCATTAGCCGAGAAACTTGGCCGTGAGCTCATCGCCATGCGCGAGCAAACGCCGATGACCATGTATCACGTTGACGAAGGCATTGATCGCGCAATCGCTGCCCATGCAGCTCAGCAGTCTAAGCCTGCTGTCATCGCTGATGTCTGGGATAATCCCGGCGGTGGTGTTGCGGGAGACGGCACCTATATTCTGCGACGCTTGATCGAACGCGGCATTCAGAAGGCCGCCGTTGCAACAATCTGGGATACGTTGGCGGTCACGTTCTGCCATGCTGCTGGCGAAGGCGCCGTCATCAATCTGCGCATTGGTGGCAAATCCGGCCCGCAGGCGGGCGAACCCATTGATGCGCGCGTCACTGTGATGAAAGTGTTGCAGGAAGGGTGGCAGAGTTTTGGACTCAGCCGCGTAACACTCGGTCCTTCGGCAGTCGTCCGCATCGTGGGAACTGAGATCGACATCATTCTCAACACCAATCGCACGCAGACATTTGAGCCGGATATCTTTTCAAATTGCGGCATAGACCCGATGCAAAAAGACATTCTGGTTGTGAAATCGACCAATCATTTTCATGCAGGCTTCGCGCCGATTGCCGCAGAAATTATCTATGTCGATGCGCCGAGTTCCTACCCGGTCAATCCGCGTGTGACCGACTACCAGAAAATGACACGGCCAATTTGGCCGCGGGTCGAAAACCCATGGTAAAAAAGCAAAGCGCGGGAATTTCCCGCGCTTTTCTTTTGTTTTTTCGCATTATCCGTCGCATGGCAGCAGGATTAGAAATCAGTCCAGTGGACTGACTTCGCTACGTAGACGCTTCGCACTTTTGCTGGAAATGCTCTAATCAATGCGCCAGAAACGTAGAGATGAATGGTACATAAGTCACCAGTGCCAGCAGGATGAACAGCGCCAGATACATGCTGAATGCCTGACGGGTGAAGTCACCCACTCTGACCTTGGCAATATTACAAACCATCAGCATCACTGTGCCGACTGGCGGTGTCAGCGTTCCAATCGAAAGGTTGACGATGACGACGATCCCAAAATGTACCGGATCAATACCGAGAGCCTTCACGGTTGGCATCAACAACGGCACAAGAACAATCATCAGTGCCGTGCCTTCAATCAACGCGCCAAGGATCAACAGGATCACATTGACTGCGAGCAGGAATGCATAAGGATTGCTGGTGAAGGAGGAAATCAGCTGCATCAGCGACTGACCGGCCTGTTCAAGCGAAAATACCCATGCAAGTGCTGACGACGCCATGATAACGAGCATGACGGAAGCAGTTGATTTTGCGGTTTCGATAAGCGAATCCACCACATGCGACACGCGCATTTCGCGATAGATCACAAAGCCGATAATCAGAACCAGCGTGACAGCAACAGCACCGGCTTCCGTCGGCGTGAAGATGTTCATGCGGATACCGCCGATAATCGCAAACAGCAGCAGGACCGCAGGCCATGCAGATGCAAGCGTCGATGCAACTTCGGCACCGCTCATGCGCTTTTCGCGACTTGGCTTGTAACCGCGTTTAACCGAGGTAATGTAAGCTGCAATCATCAGAATGGCAGCGCCAAGAATACCGGGCACAACGCCAGCCATAAACATTTTGCCGATGGATACGTCTGCAATCAAGCCATAGATGATGAGTGCAATACCTGGCGGAATGATAGGCGTAATCAGTGAGCCTGCGGCCGTCACCGCGCATGAAAACGCCTTGTCATAACCACGCTTGACCATTTCCGGCACCATCATGCGCGTGAGCATGGCGCTATCGGCAAGATTGGAAGCACTCACACCGCCCATCAGAGTGGAAACCATGATGTTGGTGAGCGCCATACCGCCGCGCATACGACCAACCAGAATATCCGCGACCTTGATGAGGCGTTCAGCAATACCTGTGTGGGACATGACCGTTCCAAGCATGATGAAGAACGGGATCGCAAGAAGCGATGTATTCTGCGCCGGACTGATGAAACGTTGTACGGCGATTGCGATCGGCATCTGATTGAAGAAGATGAAATAGGTAAAGACCGCAATCAGAATGGCCACATAAAGGCGCATATTGAGCGCGATCAGTGCCAGCATGATAAGAACGATGGTGGTCAGGTTCATGCCTTGGCTCCTGCAAAGACGGCGCGCAAGGACTTGAAAGCACCTGCAAACATATAAACAGAGATAATCACGAAGCCGACGGGAACTGCGATGTCTATCCAAAAATAGGAAACACGAAGCACGTCAGTCACTTTGAACTGTGCCGCAACAGAGAGCTTGTACCCGGCGTAAGATACGTACAGCAGAAACAATCCCGACAGGAATGAGATAACCGCATTGATCACCTCGCGAACCTTTTCGGAGAACAGGTCTACCAACATCGGAATCGCAAGATGCTGATTGCTGCGCTCGGCAGCGACAGCGCCCAGCATCACAATCCAGATCATAAGAAGACCGGCCATTTCCTCGGTCCATTGCAATGGCTGATGCAGCCAATAGCGCATGACGACAGCAGCATTGAACATAGCCAAAAGAACAAAGAGCGGCGCAGCGGCCAGCCATTCGATCAGTTTTTCAAAGTATTTCATCGGATTAATTCCATAGCCATGTCACGCCGCAGCAAGGGCTGCGACATGACAATATCCGAATAGGAAGGATTAGTTTTTCAGCTCAGCCTGAATCTTTTCATAAAGACCGTCAGACCATTCCGGGAACTGCGAGTAGACTTTCTCGGCCATAGCCTTGAACGGAGCGCGGTCGACTTCGATCACTTCGACGCCAGCTTCCTTCATCTTCTCGATCATCTCGTTGTCTTTTTCGATCGTCAACTTCTGGCTGTAGAGACCGGCATCATATGCGGACTCATGGATCATCTTGAGCTGCTCTTCAGGCAGCGTCGAGAAGAAGGCTTCACCACCGACGATCAGAGCCACGTTGGTCAGATAACCGACTTTGCTCAGATACTTGGCTTCTTCCTGGAACTTCTGGCCATAGAGAACCGAAATCGGGTTTTCGACACCATCGATCACGCCCTGCGCAAGCGCCGGGAAGGTTTCACCCAGTGGCATTGGGGTCGGTGTTGCACCCATGGCTTCAAAAGTCTTGATCTGCATGACATTGTTCGGCACGCGGATCTTCATGCCCTTGAGGTCTTCCGGCGTGCGGATCGGCTTCTTGGAAATAATCTGGCGAATACCGTAGAGGTAGTTTGGCATTACGATGTGAATGCCCTTCTTCTTCAGCTCTTCGCTCTTTCCTTTGAACCAATCGCCGTCATAAACTTTGAAAAGCTGTGCCGGATCATCGGTCAGGAACGGGCCATAAAGCACGCCAAGGTCCGGGTCATATTCGGCCAGAAAGCCAACGTCGGAAATCGTCACGACATTGAGGCCCATCATGGCCTGCTCTGTCACATCCTTCTTGGAGCCGAGCTGCGAGCTTGGATAAAGCTCCAGCGTGATTTCGCCATTGCTGCGCTTGGCGAGATCGTCTTTCCAGTAATGCATCACCTCATCAAAAGGCTCGCCCGGGTTGTTTTCATAGGCAACTTTGATCGACACATTGGCAGCATAGGTTGCCATGCTTCCTGCCAGCAACATGCCAGCGGCGATCATGCCGGTAACGAGTTTTTTCATGATATTCCTCCCTTTTGGGGTCTTCAAACAATGGCCACGAGGCCGGTTTCCTCCGTTAGAGCGCCATGCGTCCAATTTGGACGCATAAAGGACGCTCTAATTTCTTCAGTTTACGCATCGACTTTTCATCGATGCGTGGCAGCCCAGTGCCGTCCTTCCCGGCACGGAGCATTTGCTTCGATTCAGTTGCGTTCAATGATGATTTTCAGAACGTTGCGGTCGCCATCCCAATAGGGCAGCGCCTGTTCTGCTTCCTCAAAAGGAAACACTTTCGAGATAAGCAGGTCTGCATCGCTTCCGAGCTTTTCGAGATGCGCGATGACAGCCTCAAAATCGGTGAGCGTCGCATTGCGCGAACCCATGATGTCGAGTTCTTTGAGATTGAAGAACTGGGTCTGATAGGTCACTGGCGACTTGGAATAGCCGACATAAACCACACGACCAGCAAAGCCTGCGAGGTCAACCGCCTGCGTGAAAGTGATCGGCAGACCGACCGCTTCAAAGGCGATATCAACACCGTCGTCATTGGTGAGTTCCTGCACGGATGCCACCACGCCTTCACCTCCCGGCAGAGCGTGCGTAGCGCCAAACTTCAGCGCCAGTTCACGCTTTTCAGCACTCGGATCAATGGCGATAACCTTGGCACCACGCGCAACCGCACCAATCAGCACACCCATGCCGATCATGCCACAGCCAAGCACCGCAACCGTGTCACCAGCCTGAACGCAGCCACGTTCGACCGCATGGAAACCAACCGAAAGCGGCTCGACCAATGCGAGATGACGTGGTGCAAGCGTATCATTCAGGATCAGTTTTTCGGCTGGCAGCACGATCTGTTCTGCCAGTCCGCCATTCTGTTGCACGCCGAGCGTCTTGTTATAACGACAGGCGTTCAGACGCCCTTTGCGACAAGACGAACACTGGCCGCAATTGGTGTAAGGCAGCACGATAACGCGTTTGCCCTTGGCATAGGCCGTGCTCACGCCCTCACCCGCTTCGATGATTTCGCCGCCGATTTCATGACCGGGAATGCGTGGCAGTTCCACCAGCGGGTTAAGCCCCTTGAACGTATTCAGATCGCTGCCGCAAAGCCCCACATGCTTCACGCTCACCCGGACATGGCCAGGCAACAGTGGCGCTTCCGTAATTTCAGCAAAACGAGTTACGTTCTCGCTCTCGATACGCAGAGCTTTGACCATCAGAATATTCCTGTCATTTTTATTGCATGAGGCAGATCAGGTTACGGCGCCAACCTGCCACGGTACGAATTCGTTATCGCCATAGTCGTAGATTTCACTCAGCGTCTGCTCACCGGAAGCCACCGCGATAATGTGCTCGAAAATGCGCGTGCCGGACTCTTCAATGGTTTCATCGCCGGTGACGATGCCACCGCAATTGAAGTCCATGTCTTCCTTCATGTGTTCGTACATTTCGGAATTGGTCGCGATTTTAATGCAGGGCGCAGGCTTGAAACCCGACACCGATCCGCGTCCTGTGGTAAAGCAGATGACGTTACAACCGCCCGCCACCTGTCCAGTCACGGCAACCGGGTCGTAGCCCGGCGTATCCATGAAAGTGAAACCCTGTTCGGTTACGGTTTCAGCAAATTCATAGACAGCCTTGAGAGGCATTGAGCCGCCCTTGGCAACAGCACCCAGCGACTTTTCAAGAATAGTGGTCAGGCCGCCGAGCTTGTTTCCGTGCGATGGATTGTTGTTCAGTTCGTCGCCGTTGCGAGCGGTATAATCGCGCCACCAGTCGATGCGCTGAAGCAGCTTTTCGGCAACCGCAGGCGTAACTGCCCGGCGTGTCAGAAGGTGTTCCGCGCCGTAAATTTCCGGCGTTTCCGAAAGAACGGTCGTGCCGCCATTGCGCACGATGAGATCGGATGCATAGCCCAGAGCCGGGTTTGCTGAAATACCGGAATAGCCGTCAGAACCACCGCATTCGAGTGCCACCTTGAGCTTCGACAAAGGCTGCGGCGTACGCTTGGCGGAATTCACCAGCGGCAGCATTTCTTTGATCTCGGCAATCGCATGGTCGATTGTCTTGCGCGTACCGCCATGCTGCTGGATCGTCATGGTGCGCAGGCGAGTACCCTCTTCCATACGATAATGTTCCATGATCGGCGCGATCTGGTTGGTTTCACAGCCAAGACCGATCAGCAGAATGCCACCGAAATTCGGGTGCTTAGCATAACCCTGAATGGTACGGGTCAGCAGACGATAACCCTCCGACTTGGTGTTCAGCGCACAGCCGCTGCCATGCGTGAGTGCCACCACACCATCAACGTTTTCAAAACCATCCAGACCACCCATGCGGTTGAAATAATCCGCAATGTAGCGAGACACGGTCGCAGAGCAATTTACCGATGAAATAACGCCGATATAGTTGCGCGTACCGACGCCACCGAAACCGCGATCATAACCCATGAACTGGCGGCGCTCCGCTTCCGGCAGCATACCGCGTTCTTCAATATCGACCGAAAACTGATGTTCATGCTCAGATGGCAGCATTGCGAGATTGTGCAGATGCACATGCTCACCCACCGCAATATCCTGAATGGCAACACCGATCACCTGTCCATATTTATGGACTTCTTTACCGGCCGCGATATCGCGCAAAGCCACCTTGTGACCGCGCCCGATCAGATCTCGCGCGATAATGTCACCAAGTCCGATCGGGTCGCCTGCGCGAACCGAAATACGCGCAACCGCCACGTCATCGGACGGATGCAAAAGGATTACCGGCGTCACAGCCGAAACAGCCTTGTCGTTCATTTTTCTGACCTCACTCCCAAGATCGCAACAGCGTTAAACACGAGCCCAACTATCTGGGCTCGTTCTCCATCCATCGCTGCTTTGATGTATCCAGATGCGTTCGCATCGCTGCCTGCGCCAGAAGCGGATCCCTCGCCTCCAGTGCAGCATAAATCTTCTCATGCTCTGCCAAAGCATATGTCCATGTTTCGGCATTCTCATATCGGGTACGCATTTGCGCGGTCAGCGGGCTATGCCGCTCGTCAAACAAATCACGCACGATACGGGCAACAACCGAATTGCCCGATTGCTCGGCAATGATCAGATGAAACTGGCGATCCAGTTCAATCGGCTTACGTTCCGCTTCGATCTGCAGCCGCATCGCATCGAGATTGCCGCGCAGGCGTTCCAGCGCTTCCGTGTTGATCTGGCTGCAAGCCATGATGACGGCACTGCCTTCGATCAGCGAGCGCGCCTGCATGATTTCGAGCGGGCTTTCGCCAATCGAACCGCCTTGTGCTGGGAGCCGTGTTTCCTCAGCTGCAACATAAATGCCAGATCCCATGCGGATTTCGACATTGCCTGCAATTTCAAGCGCGATCAGTGCTTCACGTAAGGAAGGGCGCGACACGCCCAGCTGATGCGCAAGTTCGCGCTCGGCGGGAAGTCTGCTTCCAGCCGGAAAATGACCTTGGCGGATCAGCAGTCTGACCCGGTCGGCAATCTGTTGGTAAAGCCTCCGTGGTTCCACGGAGCCAATATGCTCGCTCATGCTCTCTCCCAAATTGGCCTTACCATATTTTGAAGCCGCAAAAAGTGCAATATGGTCTATTCTATTGTTATTATTATATATTGGCTAATTTGTCAGTTTTGTCGCACCTTGTTTTAGATGACTTTTAAAGAGTGGCTTGACCAATTTTACCCACTGGCATAGCTATTTCAGAACAATTCAAGGGAGGAATACATGACCGCGCAGCCATCGATTCTACAGTTTGGAACGAGCCGTTTTCTGCTCGGACATGCGGATTTCTTCATTTCGGAAGCACTGGATAAAGGTGACGCGATCGGCACAATTGCCATTGTTCAGACCACATCCAACCCTGAAAGCGCACGCCGCATTGCAGCGCTGAACAGTGGAGAAGGCTATCCGGTCATCATTCGTGGATTGCGTGACGGCAAGCCCGTTGATGAAAAACATCAGGCAAAAAGCGTGAGTGCCGCCTATTCCGCCCACACCGACTGGCACGCCATACGCGCCCTGAGCGCACAAGTTCAGGTGATCCTGTCCAATACTGGCGACAAAGGTTTTGAGCTGGATGCTGCAGACGATGTTTCCCTGCTGAGCGAAATCGACCACCTTCCTAAAAGCTTTCCCGCTAAACTGCTTGTGCTGCTGCATCATCGCTGGCAGATCAATCCAGATGCGCCGCTGTCGATTTTCCCGTGCGAGCTGATCTCGCGCAATGGCGACAAGCTGCGCTCGATTGTGCTTGGTCTCGCAGAAAGCTGGAGCCTGCCGAAAGCTTTCACGCAATGGATTGAAAGCAATTGTGTTTTTGCCAACAGCCTCGTTGACCGCATCGTATCAGAACCGATCGATCCGGTCGGTGCAATTGCCGAACCCTATGCGATCTGGGCCATTGAACAGACAGACGGACTCACGCTTCCCTGCACGCATCCCGACATCGTCTTGACGGACAATCTTGCGCTTTATGAGCGTCTAAAGCTCTATCTGCTTAATCTTGGTCACACTTTCATTGCGGAGCAATGGCTGAACGGTAATCGTCCGAAGGACGAAATCGTGCTGGAAGCAATGAACGATCAAACGATCCGCAATGAACTTGAATCGCTTTGGCGTGAAGAAGTTCTGCCGGTTTTTGCCGCTGATGGTCTGGGCGAACAGGCTGAAGCCTATGTTATTACTGTTCGCGAGCGCTTCCTAAACCCGTTCCTCAAGCACCGCATTGCCGACATTGCTTCAAATCACGCAGAAAAGAAGCAGCGCCGCTTTTTACCCATCATTGCTCGCGCGAAGGAACTCGGCCTCGATCTGGAGCAGCGTCGCCTGAAGGCGGCTGTCGGCTAATCCAGTCATTCAGCTCAATTTCGGCGCGCTCCAACGCGCTGTAATTTAACAGCTTACGCAAAAGCGCAACCGTCACAGCACGAGCACGGAGGTTGAAACGCCCCTCCTCCGGCTCACCCTTTTCCTGATAGACACCAAGCTTTTCATAGAGTTGCTGTAATCTGTTCTGAACGCTTCTGAGCGACAGGTTACGCCGACGCGCGATGACACGATCCGTCAGGCCAAGTGCTATATCGATCAGAATTTCATATTCGCTTTCACTGAACCCGCTGGCGTGACCGAGGCTTTTTTGCTGCAAGCCGCGCACTTCACGGTCGATCACGCATTGTGCTTCGACAAAAATGCTGCGGAGTGCCAAGCGCAGCTTGTCGTCGGAAGCCGATTTCAGCACATAGCCATAGGCCGCACCTTCCGGCACGATACGCGAGACACCGCGCACATAGGCTTCATCGGCGTAATTCGACCAGAACAGAATGCGGGTTTCCGGATTTTCCTTCCAGATGGTACGTGCAGCTTCAATACCGTTACGCCCGCTCATCTGCAGGTCCATCACAATATGTGCTGCACGATGCATTCGGGCCAGCTTTTCACCAGTCGAGCCATTATCCGCTTCCAGCACATCACTGCATTCGGGCAGTGCTGCGCGGATCGCTTCACCCAAATAGGTGCGATGCAACGGATCATCCTCCACGATCAGAACCTGCATCTTACCCTCCAATTGGTTCATACATTTCCGGCGGCAGGTGGATCGTTACGCATGTGCCACTGCCGTCCGTATTCTTCCTGATGGCAAAGCTCGCAGAAATGAGCCGCGCTCTTGTGCGCATATTATCGATGCCATGACCAATACGCTGCGCCTGACGATCCATGCCAATGCCGTCATCCATAACTTCAACGAGAAGCCGACCACCCTTATCGCGGAGGCGAACGCGGATTTCTCCAGCCAGAGCATGACGGATCGCATTGTTGATCGCTTCCTGCACAATGCGGAAAAGCGAAGTCGCGACCGTCTCTTCAAGCCTGTCGGTCATGCCGTCGCTCTGGTCTTCCAGAAACCATTCAATCGCAGCGCCGCTTTCGCGGATCGAGCGGTCAAGATGGTTCTCCGTTGCCTGTGCAAAGCCAAACAGCTGAAGCACGGAAGGTTTTGCTTCTTCAATGATTTGACGCAGATCCTGCATACAGTGCTGCAAACCGCGGAACAGCGGCTCAAGCTGTTCTCCGGAAAGGTCAGGCACACGCGTGAGCCGCTCCACATGACGGGCAAGACGCGTAAGATCAGCCAAGGTTTGATCGTGCAAATCCATGCCGATACGATGGCGTTCTATCTCCAAAGCCTCGGTGAGTTTGAGCGCGCCAAAGCGCAAACCTTCTTCGCGGGCCCGCGCTTCCGTCTCCACAATCGCCGAGCGCTTGGCCTGTTCAGCGGCACGGATGGCAAAGAAATATGGCGCCAGAAGATCGGCAATCGATTGCGCATTTTCCACGTCGCGCGTCGAATAACTGCCCGTTTGCAAACTCGAACAGCTCAACGCGCCAATGATATTTCCCTGCGCTTTCAGCGGCACATGCAGGCGAGCTTTGAGATCATGTTCGATGATCGGTGTCGAAAACGCACCCTCAAAGTGAAAGCGCGGATCGGTTCGCGCATCGTCTGTCAGCAAATAGGCGACCTCGCCGGACAGTAGCGTGCGGATCGGACTTCCTGACAAAAGCGCGGGCGGGTTGCGGCTCCATGCTGTCTCAATCCCGCTCTCATAGGCAATGTGAAACTTGCCATCGATCATCTTGATACAGACATCGAGATGGTCATAGGGCAGGATATGATTGATCTCGGCAGCAACGGCCTGAATGATGGAATCGAAATCGAGCTGGCCTGCCAGCAATCTGGAAATATTCAGATAGCGGTCAAGCAGGCGCGCAGGTGCTAGTTCCAGCAAGCGACTCTCCTCCCAAAGACAGATTGCTTTGCTCTTATATTACGCCGCTTCTCTACCGGCGCGTCTTGCGGGTTCCCGCAATTTTGCTGCGCAAACCCGCAGCATGGTTGCTTCGATCAGCCTTCACAGCGCAACGCATTTATTTCATCCTCGCTTCACCAGAAAATTGCCCGCAAGACAACAGGAAATGTCACGGGCAAGTTGGTGCCGTTGAGGAGCGGCGGTGCGGGAGGTTTCGCGCCACATTCAAATTCGAACAATCCGAAGTGTTATTGCGCACTGCGGGGCGGATATTTGTAACTGGGAGGAATGAAATGAAGCTTGGGAAAATTCTTTTGGCATCCGCCGCACTCGCCACATTGATGGCAAGCGGTAGCGCATTTGCCGACACATCATCGAAAAAGATCGCCTTCTCCAACAATTATGCCGGCAACTCATGGCGTCAGGCCATGCTACAGAGCTGGGACAAGGTGACGAAGGAAGCCGTCAGCGCAGGTGCAGTTTCTGCAGCCGATGCTTTCACCACCGCTGAAAACCAAGCTACCGAGCAGGCAGCGCAAATCCAGAACATGATTCTGCAAGGCTATGATGCCATCGTCATCAATGCCGCATCGCCAACCGCTCTTAACGGCGCAGTGAAAGAAGCCTGCGATGCGGGCATCACAGTCGTTTCGTTCGACGGCATTGTCACCGAGCCATGCGCATGGCGTATTGCGGTTGACTTCAAGGCCATGGGCGAAGGCCAGGTTGAATATCTCGCAAAGCGTCTGCCAGAAGGCGGAAATCTGCTTGAAATTCGCGGTCTTGCAGGAGTTTCCGTTGATGACGAGATGCACGCCGGTATTCAGGAAGGCGTGAAGAAGCATCCGAACTTCAAAATCGTAGGCTCTGTGCATGGTGACTGGGCTGCAGATGTTGCACAGCGTGCAGTCGCAGGCGTTCTGCCAAGCCTGCCGAAGATCGACGCCGTGGTAACACAGGGCGGAGACGGTTACGGCGCTGCACAGGCCTTTGCCGCTGCAAAGCGCGAAACGCCGATCATCATCATGGGCAACCGTGGAGACGAACTGCAGTGGTGGAAGCAGCAGAAAGATGCGAACGGCTATGAAACCATGTCGGTTTCCATCGCGCCGGGCGTTTCAACATTGGCTTTCTGGGTCGCACAGCAGATTCTTGATGGCAAAGAAGTCAAGAAAGACCTCGTTGTTCCGTTTCTGAGCGTCAGCCAGGAATCGCTCGATAAGGATCTCGGCAATACCCAGAAGGGTGGCGTTGCGAATGTCGAATATTCGCTGGAAGACGCACAGAAGGTCATCGCAGAAGCAAAGTAAGCCTTTTCTCCCAGGGGGTGGACATTTCCTTTGTCCGCCCCTCCCTTATCTCCAATACAGTTCGGATGCATGTCTCATTCAATCGACAAAGGCGAGGTCGTCGCCGCACGCAATATTCGCGTGCAGTTCGGTGCGGTAAAGGCACTGGATGGCGCTGAACTTGTTATCCATGAAGGCGAATGTGTCGGACTTGTCGGCCATAATGGTGCTGGCAAATCCACCATAGTCAATGTCATCAATGGTGGTCTTACCCCGCATGAAGGCAGCCTCTCCTATCACGGTGAGGCAGGCTATGGCGTGACGACTGCCCGCAAGCACGGCATCCGCTGCGTCTTTCAGGAGCTGTCGCTTTTCCCCAATCTGACAATTGCCGAAAATGTCCGCATCATGCAGCGCGACCTTACGGGCGCGAACTGGCGCGGCAAGGCTGTTGATCTCATTGCAAAAAAGCTCAGTGAGATTTTCCCCGGTCACAAGATCGATTGCGCGGCAACCGTTGATGAGTTGTCTATTGCTGAACGGCAGATGGTTGAAATCGCCATCAATTTCACCGCTCCCGGCACACCGCCAAAGCTCGTTATTCTCGATGAGCCGACCTCATCGCTCGATGCAGGCATTGCTGCACAGCTGATGGCCTATGTGCGTCGCTTTGTCGGCACAGGTGGTTCGGTGATCCTCATTTCGCATATGCTTGGTGAAATCCTCTCAACATCCGACCGCATCGTCGTGATGAAAGACGGTAAGGTTGTCGCCAATCGCACAGCAGGCGATTTCACAAACCGCAGCCTTGTCGAAGCCATGGGCAGTGTCGAACGTGAAAAAGCGGCACGCCGCGCAGCAAAAACCGACACGACGGGCACAGCTGTTCTCTCTGCAAAAAAACGCCCCCATGACAGCAAGCCGTTTCAGGCTTTCAAGGGCGAAGTTATCGGCCTCGCTGGACTTGCCGGTCACGGTCAAACCAAGATGCTGCTCGATCTTTATTATGCACGTCGGCCAAACTGGTTGCCTGCACGCAATTGCGAAATTGCCTTCGTGGCCGGTGATCGCAGCCTTAACGGTACGTTTCCGCTCTGGAGCATCCTGCACAATCTCACCATAGGTTCGCTTGATCGCCTTTCATCGCTGAAGCTTGTCGATCAGAGCCGTGAAGATCAGCTCGGCGCCCAATGGAAAGACAAGATCCAAATCCGCACACCCGATATGGGCAATCGCATTCTTTCGCTTTCCGGCGGCAATCAGCAGAAAGTGCTTTTTGCCAGAGCGCTTGCCACCACTGCCAACGCCATCCTGATGGACGATCCCATGCGCGGCGTGGATGTTGGCACCAAGCAGGAAGTCTATGAAATCCTGCGCCATGAAGCAGAAAATGGCCGTACCTTTGTCTGGTATTCCACCGAAATGGACGAGATCGAACTATGTGATCGTGTCTATGTCTTCCGCGACGGTGCAATCGTGACAGAACTCGTCGGCGACGAAATCACGGAAAAGAACGTGCTTGCTGCATCCTTTGAGGGAGGACACGAATAATGCGTCTCTCCGCTTCATCTCTCCGCCTGCTTACGCCGGTTTTCTCGCTTGCTTTGCTGCTGGCCGCTGTTTTCTACATGCAGCCGCGTGCCATGAGCTATACCGGCCTTAACCTGCTGTTCAATCTCGCAGTACCAATTGCACTCGCAACAATCGCGCAGATGCTCATCATGGCGGTCAATGACCTTGATCTCTCGATGGGAACCTTTGTGAGCTTCGTGGTCTGTGTAGCCGCGACATATCTCAACACGACACCCCTGATCGGTGTTCTGATCCTTGCAGCAGCGATTGCAGCCTATGCAGCACTGGGTGCCATCATCCATCTGCGCAATCTGCCATCTATCGTTGTCACACTCGGAATGTCGTTCGTGTGGGGTGGCCTTGCCGTTTTGCTCCTGCCCTCACCCGGCGGTCAGGCTCCTGACTGGGCACGCTGGATCATGACGACCAAGCCGCCATTTATACCCATGGCAATCGTCGCAAGCATTTTGATTGCCATTGTCACGCATTTCATCGTCATGCGCACAACATTCGGTGTGCTGATGCGTGGTGCAGGTGGCAATGGGCGTTCCATTGAGCGTGCGGGCTGGTCAATCACCGCAATCCGCGCCGGAACCTATGCGCTTGCGGCCTTTTTTGCGGTGCTTGCCGGTATCGCGCTTGTGGGGCTGACCACTTCGGCAGATGCCAATATTGCGCTGCGCTATACGCTGCTCTCCATTGCCGGTGTCATACTTGGTGGTGGTGAGTTTGTTGGCGGCCGCATCTCTCCCGTTGGCGCAGTCATCGGAGCGCTGACACTCACGCTTGCGGGTTCATTCCTCTCCTTCATGCGTATCTCACCTGACTGGCAGATTGGCGCGCAGGGCGGAATCCTCATCGTCGTGCTGGCGCTTCGCCTCTTCCTCAATCGCCTCGACCGCAGGGAGAAAAAGCAATGAGCGCTGTCTCCGTTCTCACAAGTCGTCCATGGATATGGTCGTTCATCGCAACCATTGCGGTCTGGATTATCACCGTATTGTTTACGGGCGGTGCGGGTGCCGCAGGGCTTTCTCACGCGGCTTTCACCTTCGCATCGTTCTCGGTGATTGTCGGCCTCGGGCAGATGTTCGTCATCACGCTTGGTCCCGGCAATATCGACCTCTCCGTTCCTGCAACCATGACCCTTGCCGCAACATTGGCATTGAAGCTGATGGACTCGCAAGACAGCATGGTGCTGGCAGGGCTTGCGGTCGCACTTCTGATCGGCCTTGGCATTGGCATCTGCAATTATGCGCTGATCAAGCTGCTGCGCATCCCGCCAATCATCGCAACCCTGTCGATGAGCTTTCTTATCCAGTCGACTGCCATCTGGAGCAATCGCGGTCTGCGCGTAAAGCCGCCTGAAGTTCTGGCACAGTTCACCACCTCCTCTGTCTTTGGCATTCCCAATGTTGCAATCGTGGCACTGCTCCTGTCGGTTTTAGGCTGGGTGCTTCTCAAGAAAAGCATTTATGGCCGCTGGATTTCAGCCATCGGGCAAAACCCGTTTGCAGCACGTATGGCAGGTGTTCCAGTCGATGGCACACGCTTCGTCACCTATCTGCTCTGCGCAGTTCTGGCTTCGCTCTGTGGCTTCCTGCTTGCCTGTTTTTCTGGTGGCGCAGCACTCAATATGGGCGCTGAATATCTTCTGATGTCGATTGCAGTCGTCATTATTGGCGGCACGGCAGTAGCAGGTGGAGATTCTAACATCCCCGGCATTTGGGGTGCAGCACTCTTCATGTTCCTCATAGTCTCAATGCTCAACACCTACGGCTTTGGTGCCGGTGTTCGTCTGGTCCTGACAGGGCTCACCATCATTGCGGTGATTTTCCTTGCCAGCAGCCGCAGACCTGAGCGTTAAACAACATTCCTTGGAGCTATTTCCTTGTCTCAACATCATTCGATTTACGAAATTCACGATGAACGATTCAGACAGATGTTTGTTTCGAGCGCTGGTCTTGATGAACTTTACAGCGATTGTCGCTGGGCCGAAGGCCCGGTCTGGTTTAGTGATCTGAACTGCCTGCTATGGAGCGACATTCCCAACCAGCGTATTTTGCGTTGGGTGCCGGAAGGCGGCGTTTCTGTGTTCCGTCAGCCTTCGAATTTTGCCAATGGCAATACGCGCGATCGTGAAGGACGGCTCGTTTCCTGTGAACATGGCGGGCGTCGTGTTACCCGCACCGAAGTTGACGGTAGCATCACCGTGCTTGCGGACAGCTATCAGGGCAAGAAGCTCAACGCACCAAATGATGTTATCGTACGCTCTGACGGCACCATCTGGTTTACCGATCCGACCTACGGAATCTTGGCAGACTATGAAGGCTATAAAGCCGATCCCGAACAGCCAACCCGCAATATCTATCGACTTGATCCGAAAAGCGGTGAGCTTACTGCCGCCATCACAGACTTTGTGCAGCCAAACGGCCTCGCATTTTCGCCCGATGAAACAAAGCTGTTTGTTGCTGACAGCGCCTATAGCCACGACGAAAAAGCACCCCGTCATATCCGGGTTTTCGATGTCGTTGACGACGGCAAGCGTGTCACGGGTGGTAATATTTTCTGCACGATTGATAACGGCCTGCCAGATGGCTTTCGCTTCGATACGGATGGCAACCTTTGGACAAGTGCAGGCGACGGTGTGCATTGCTTCTCGCCAGAAGGCCAGCTTCTCGGCAAGATCAAGACGCCACAAACTGTTGCAAATGTCACTTTTGGCGGCCCACGTCGCAACCGGCTTTTCATTGCGGCAACGAAATCGCTCTACGCGGTCTATTTGACCGTCACGGGTGCGCAGTATCCGTAGTTAAAAAAGCGGCGACCTGTCAAAAAGCCAAGTCGCCGCTGAATAATGCTCACAATAATTGATATTAAAACAGCCTTTTTCACATTCCATCTTTAAAACTGCCTAAGCAGAGCGGAATGCAAATATTATTTCTTTATTCAAACTGAACCGTCTTCTCTTCACGAATAGCTTATGCGAATCGAATTCGGCCCGCATATCTGGAACCAGAAATAACAATACATTCGCAATATGACTGCATCGCAAATTCAGGTGATGCTGCCCAACTCAAGCGGTTGAAACGGCACTTATCCAAACACGAGATGTCCCATATAAACAAACCGTCAATGAAACGGAAACAGTTTGTCAACAAAATGGGTCACAATAGCGTGACAAACTTAAGTAAAAAGTGAAACATATTATCGTTTTATAAGCATCAACAAATTATATAAATTAGGTAACTCTACTTTAATAACAACTTTTATTAGGAGTTGTTTCTGCTAGCGCTGAATCATTGAAACCGCTCTGTCTCTTTGTTTTATCGCATTATCCGACGCAAAACCGGTTTCCATTTTTGCTGGAAATATTCTAATTTAGCTTATGCTGATTGCTTTAGATGCAGCTGTTCATGACCTGGTGCGCGATAGCGAATATGGCAACCGCGTACTCCATAGTATTCGACGTCGACTTCAACACCGAAAACACTGCGAATACATTCGGCCCGTAGTACCTCGCGCGGAGTACCCAGCGCCACAATCTGCCCCTTGTTCATCACTGCGATACGATCACAGAACATCGCCGCATGGTTGAGGTCATGAAGTGCCGCAACAACTGTTAGCTCTTGACGCCTTACAAGATCGAGCAAACCAATCTGGTGGCCAATATCGAGGTGATTGGTCGGCTCATCCAGAAGCAGAATCTGAGGCTCCTGCGCCAGCGCACGCGCAATATGCACGCGCTGACGTTCACCGCCTGAAAGCGTATGCCAATATCGATTTGCCAGATGCGCCATATCTACATTGGCTAAAGCCCGTTCGACAATGACATCATCCGCATCAGACCATGGCGATAAAGCACCCAGATAGGGTGTCCGCCCCAGTTCAACGGCTTGCCGTGCAGTGATGCGATCAGTTGTGCCTGCCTGCTGCTCGACAAGTGCAAGTTTGCGTGCGATCTCGCGACGGTTGAGCTTATGGATCGGCGTTCCGCACAATTTTACTTCGCCAGCGCGACCGCGACGCACACCGGAAAGCAGCGAAAGCAAGCTCGTTTTACCGGACCCATTCGGTCCAATAATGCCGAGGAATTCCCCTTCTTGCACATCAAGCGAAACATCCCGCAGAATTTCTGCACCACCTACCGACCAGCCAACATTTTTCGTCGAAAGCATCATGATTGATCCCTCCTCTGCCCGAGCAAGAGTGCAAAGGCCGGTGCGCCGACCAGAGCCGTAATTACCCCAATGGGTAGAACCTGACCCGGAATGATTATTCGTGACAGGATATCGGCGAGGATCATGAAGATTGCACCAATCAGTGCGGCTGCCGGCAACAATCGCCCATGGCGAACGCCAACGACCATTCGGGCTGCATGTGGAATAACCAGACCGATAAAGCCGATTGAGCCAACAATGGAAACCATGACCGCCGTCATCATGGCACTGACACCAATCAGAACCGCGTAAACGCGACGCACTGGAATACCCAGCGAGGCGGCAGATTCAGAGCCGAAGGTGAAGGCATCAAGCGCCCGTGCGTGCCAAAGGCAAATTGCAAGCCCAATGATACATGCAGGAAAGGCAAGTGCCGCGTCAGGCCAGCGGACACCCGACAGATTGCCGAGAAGCCAGAACATGATGCCGCGAGCTTGCTCGGCATTTGCAGCCTTCGTCACGATAAACGAAGTCAATGCGTTGAAGAGCTGAGACCCCGCGATACCTGCCAGAATGATTGCACTGTTTCCTCGCCCTGCTCTTAGCGCCAGCAGCGAGACCAGAAGAAATGCTATGATTGCCCCTATAAACGCACCCAGCGAAAGCGACAGAACACCAGCGCCAATGCCTAGAATGGCAACGCTGACCGCACCTGTGGACGCACCGGCGGAAATGCCCAGAATATAAGGGTCGGCCAATGAGTTACGTAGAAGCGATTGCAGCACCACACCGGAAAGGGCAAGTGCTGCACCACAACATGCGGCAACCACCGCACGACTGAGACGATAGCTCCAGACAATACCTTCATCTATCGGCTCAAGCGGATAACCTGCATTCCAGACGCGGTTGGCGATTGTTTTCGCCACCACGTCCAGAGGTATCGCAGTTTCACCAATTGCAGCGCCCAGCCACAAGGCACCGAGAAGCAGGACAAGCGCCAGCGCTACGAAAAGCAACCTGCCGCTCATGCCCTTGCCCAGATGAATGCCAGAAGTGGCTGCGCGTGCTATCACTTGTTGAGATCCGAAGCGGCAATATCCGCAGCAAGCGTTTCAATACCTTCGATCACGCGGAGCGAAGTGCTCATCGACTGCGCATCCATATCGAAGACATGGCCGCCTGAGACGGCTGGCATCAGCTTGGTAACAGCATCACTTTCAAGGAACTGATGCTTCACAGCAATGTCGTCGGCAGGATAACGACGGCGATCAAGCTTCGCTGCAACGATCATCGACGGGTTGGATTTCGCGATTGTTTCCCAACCGACAGTTGGCCACTCTTCTTCGCTCTCGATCACATTCTTGATGCCAAGCGCGGAAAGGATATAGGCGGGAGCACCAAATTTACCGGCTGCATAGGGATCAGCATCGATCTGCGTGCTGGAGAACCAGACCATCGCGGAAAGCTTGCCATTTGTGGAGCCAATTTTCTCACGCGCAGCAGCTTCACGAGCCTTCAAGTCCGCAACGAGCTTTTCACCGCGATCCTGTACGTTGAAGATCTCAGCAAGTTCAGTGATTTCCTGATAGACGATTTCCATCTTGAAAGGTGCCGTGCGGACGCCATCGCCGCCGCCGGAATTATCCTTGCCTACACAATCGGAGGGTGAGGTGTAGGTTGGAATGCCCAATTCTTCAAATTGTTCAGGCTTACCGACAATGCCCATCGGGCCAACGTGCCACTGAAAATCAGCAGTGACGATTTCAGGCTTTTCCGCTAGCACACTTTCAAAGCTTGGGTCGTTGTCCGCAAGGCGCTTGACCTTTGCATTAACTTCTTCAAAACCCTTCAGAACAGGGCCAAACCAGACAGCAGTACCGACAACTTTGTCGCCAAGACCGAGGCTGTAAAGAATTTCTGTACTGCTCTGACCAACGGCCACAGCGCGGGTTGGTGCCTGTTTGAACGTAACATCGCGACCGCAATTTTTCAGCGTCAGCGGATACTGAGTTTCAGCAGCTTGTGCAGCGAAGCCACTCGCAAGAATAGCAACTGCTGAGAAGGCAACGCGAAACGACGTCTTGCCGATAAAGTTCATTTAAAACCCCGAAATGATAAGAGAAAAAGCCGCATCAAACGGCGGAAGCGATCCGGCGCGTAAAGAAGACGGACATATCCGGGGATATGAATGACGATGGGAGGCAACGTCCTGCGACGCTTAAAGCTGTCATAACCAACTCTCCTGCACCGGGCATCCCCGCCCGTGACAATGGACTACGTTAGACGGCAGGTCTCCTGGCTCACAGATATTCGCTGTTCATCTGCCTTCCCGAGCTGTTTGGAACAGTCTCAGTGACATGACGCTTTGAGGCATCACAAGGATGAACGGCAATCCGCTTACAGTTGCGGGGGCAGCCACGGTCTCGGTCCCTTTTGGGTCGTCCTCACCGTGTTCCCTATTAATCCCCTTCACTCTCGGTCGGGGAACCGTCGTAACTGTATTACATCGCACCGATATAAGCGTCAAGCGAGCCGGGTCGCTTATTCAGCCCTATAAAATCGCTATATAAGACTTTTTGCTAATACGATATTGCAAGTAAAAACAAGCGATGCTGCTTGCTGGTATATTGTAATTCTCTCCTGTAGTCTCCAGATCAGGAGTCTCTGCTTGGGAAGCAGGGGTTTTTGAGGAGGGCTGTCGCAAAGACAGCAGCAAAATGCACGCAAAGTGCATTCAGGGAGGATTTATGCGTAAATGGATTCTGGCCATTTCGTCGGTGGCAGCGCTTGCAATGGCGGGTGCAGCTTCGGCTGAAGATTACAAGGTATTGGCGCCAGCAGCACCGGGCGGTGGCTGGGACCAGACAGCACGCACCATGCAGAACGTGCTTCAGGATGAAAAGATTTCCGGCAGCGTTCAGGTCATTAACGTTCCGGGCGCAGGTGGCACGATTGGCCTGGCGCAGTTCGTCAACCAGAACAAGGGCGACCCGAGCCAGCTCATCGTTGGCGGCTATGTCATGGTCGGTGCGATCCTGACCAACAATTCGCCCGTCAATCTCGACGCGATTACACCAATCGCCCGCCTCACCGGCGAATACGAAGCCATCGTCGTTCCGGCATCGTCCGACATTCAGAACCTCGGCGATCTTGTTGCCAAGCTCAAGGCTGATCCGGGCTCCGTTTCCTGGGGCGGCGGCTCGGCAGGTGGTACGGACCACATCACAGCTGGTCTTTTTGCCAAGGCTGCAGGCGTTGATCCGACCAAAGTCAACTACATTGCCTTTTCCGGTGGTGGCGAAGCGCTCGCTGCAATTCTTGGCAATCAGGTAACAGTCGGCATTTCCGGCTATGGCGAATTTGACCCACAGATCAAGGCTGGTACGCTTCGCATTATCGGTATTTCCAGCGATGAACGCGTTGAAGGCATCGACGCTCCGACCTTCAAGGAAGGTGGCGTCGACGTTTCGATCCAGAACTGGCGCATGGTCGGCGCCGCTCCGGGCATCACCGCCGAACAGGAAGCGGCCGTCAATGCAGATATCGAAAAGATGGTGAAGTCTGAATCCTGGCAGAAGGCACTGGCCGACAAGGGCTGGGCCGATACCTATCTTGCAGGCGATGCTTTTAAAGAGCAACTCAAGAAAGATGTGGCTTCCACTGAAACCATCCTCAAGGAAATCGGCCTCGTCAAATGACAGGATCTGAACAGCATGGAGAGCGCCGTTCCGCTGGAACGGCGCCAGACTACGCAGCTCTTGTCATAGCCCTAATCCTTGCTGCAATTGCTATCGCAATTGCCTGGTCAACGGCCTATGGCAACAATGTGCTGTCTTACTCGCCCGTTGGGCCTAAAACCGTCCCCTATATCATTGCAGCTGGGCTATTCATCCTGTCTATCTGGACCGTAATCAGCGCATTGAAGGGCGAGTTTCCCGAACGTGAACATCAGGAAATTTCACCTATGGCGTGGATTGTTGGCGGTCTGGTTATCCAGATGCTGACCATGAAAACCATGGGCTTTTCCATCGCAACGGGTCTGCTGTTTGCAGCAACGGCGCGCGGATTTGGCTATCGCAAATTCTGGATAAGTGTGCCGGTCGGCATCGTCTTCTCATTCGTCATCTGGTTCATTTTTGCACGCGGCCTGCAGCTATCGCTGCCGTCAGGCTGGCTTGAACAATTCGTTTAAGGCGAAAGAACATGGATACAATCACTCTCCTCGCCAACGGACTACTGGTGGCCCTTGAGCCATCAAACCTTATTTACGCGCTGATTGGCGTCACACTTGGCACGGCTGTTGGCGTGCTGCCGGGCATCGGCCCAGCACTTACAGTGGCGTTGCTCCTGCCCGTTACCTATAAACTCGACCCCGCCGGTTCTCTCATCATGTTTGCCGGTATTTATTACGGCGGCATGTATGGCGGATCGACCACCTCGATCTTGCTGAATACGCCCGGAGAAAGCGCCTCCATCGTTACGGCATTGGAGGGCAATAAAATGGCCCGAGCGGGGCGCGGTGGGCCAGCCCTTGCAACCGCTGCAATCGGCTCGTTTATTGCAGGCTTGATTGCAACGCTGGCTTTGGCATTTGTGGCCCCGTGGGTGGTGAAATTCGCCCTCTCCTTCGGACCTTCGGAATATTTCGCGCTCATGCTGCTTGCCTTCATGACCGTCTCGGCGGCATTTGGCGATTCCACATTGCGCGGCCTCACCTCGCTGTTCATCGGTCTGACGCTTGGCCTTATCGGCATCGATCAGCTGACCGGACAGGCCCGTCTGGTCATGGGCACGCCGAACCTTCTCGATGGCATCAATGTTACCACGCTTGCGGTGGCGCTGTTTGCTATTGGCGAGACCTTGGCGGTGGTTTCCAAAAAGCTCAGCCCCGACGATGAAGTCATCGCCGTCAAAGGCTCAGTCTGGATGACCAAGAATGACTGGAAGCGCTCGTGGATGCCATGGTTGCGTGGAACGGCAATCGGCTTTCCGATTGGCGCGATGCCAGCGGGCGGCGCGGACGTTTCAAGCTTTCTGTCCTATTCAGCAGAACGCCAGTTTTCCAAACATCCGGAAGAGTTTGGCAAAGGCGCTATTGAAGGCGTTGCAGGCCCGGAAGCCGCCAACAACGCATCGGCTGCGGGTACTCTCGTGCCGCTGCTGACGCTCGGTCTGCCAACCACTGCAACGGCGGCAATCATGCTGGCTGGTTTCCAGCAATTCGGCTTGCAGCCGGGACCACTGCTCTTTGTCACCAATGCGCCGCTGGTATGGGGGCTGGTTGCAAGCCTTCTGGTCGCCAATCTGATGCTTCTGGTACTGAACCTGCCGCTGATCGGCCTCTGGGTGAAGATGCTCACCATCCCGCGCCACTGGCTTTATGCGGGCATTCTGGTCTTCGCTACACTGGGTACTATCGGTGCCAACGCATCGACATCAATGCTGTTTGGTCTTCCGGTATCGTTTGAACTGGGTCTGCTTCTGGCTTTCGGTTTGCTTGGCTATGTGCTGCGCCGCTTCTCATACCCGATTGCACCGGTTGTTGTGGGTCTGATCCTCGGACCGATGGCAGAGAAGAGTTTGCGTCAGGCACTGCAGATCAGCCAGGGAAACCCGATGACACTGGTACATTCATGGGTATCGATAACGCTGATTGCACTGGCAATCGCGGCAGTCGTCGTGCCGATGATTATGCGCCAGCGCGGCAAGGGCGAGTTGCTCAAGCAAATGGCAACAGACGAAGACTAGAGCATAGTCCGACCGGAGTGAAATCCACTCAAAAAACAAAAAGCCCCGGGAAACCGGGGCTTTACTTCAATAAACAACTGCAAGCCTAGTCGTGAATCTTACGGAACTGAGCCACGTCGATGCCGAGCGTCTCAAGGTCTTTTGCCATTGGCTGATGGCCAACACGCAGGGCAGCAGATGCGCGAACGGCACTACCGAATTGCGCAAAGGCACGACCGAAACGATTATTAAAGCGGGCAAACATTTTCATCTCCATCACGGACACCTTATTGGTCCGCACCCTTGAGATGGTGTTTCACAACTTCTGTTTGAAGTGCTGCCTTTGCATAAGAGCAATGCAGAAACTGCATATAACGATATTTATCCCTATTGATTGGGATCAATGAGGCTTCGGTTTCCACCTGCCAATCTGCTCTCATCAAAGGAAGGAGAAAACCATGTCAAACTCCCCTCACACGCTTGGTGAAGAGTTTCCTGGTCAGTTGGTTGCTATTCATGCCCTGAAGGCCGCTGACCCGCGTTTCGCTCGCATTCTGGAGGAATATGACTCGGTCAATGACCGTATTCATCGGGCCGAAAGCAAGATAGCACCTGTCAGTCAGGAAGAGGAAACCAACCTGCGCAAGCAGCGGCTTGCACTGAAAGACACAATTGAACAAGCATTAGCCCAGTAACAACTGAGCTGGCCACGGCAGCGGCGGCGCTCTGAATATTTTCTGACACGCATCTTTGTCCGAAAACCGCCACACATTTTTCGGGATTCGCTCTAGTCGCCTCTGTCTGGTCTTACCGATCGTTCCATCTTTCCAACTCCGATCAGCATGATAACGGCGATGGCCGTTGCCATAATCGCGATGTGCCACAATCCGAGGCCGCTTGCGAGACCGATAGCTGCAGCAAGCCACATGCCCGCACCCGTTGTAATGCCGGTAATCTGGCCTTTGGCGAAGATGATAAAGCCAGCCGCAAGAAATGCCACACCGCTGGTGATCGCTTCTACGAGACGCGAAGGGTCCATGCGGATGTTCTGATCGTCAAAAACCGGCACATTCACCAGCTCAAGCGATACGATTGTGAAGGTTGCTGATGCGAGACAGACCATCATGTGGGTCTTCAACCCTGCCGGTCGCTTTCGCCATTCTCTTTCAAGACCGATAACCGCGCCAAGAAGAGTTGCGAGCAGCATTCTTGCCAATACGACTGGCAGGCTGAGCATATTATCGTGGGTGAATTCAGCCCAGAATTGATCCATGCCCTTCAACGGAAATTCTCGGCTTTTGTTCAGGCGGATTGAAACGCAATATGTATCCGCAATTCATATTGGTTTTTAAAGATCAATTGCCGGAAGCAGGCGGAACAGTTTCGGTGCTGGCTGGTGGCACCGAGCCTTCACTATTGGAAGGCACTTCAGGTGCAATTGCGCTACCGAAAAGCTCAACAAGCAGCCAGACAACTGCAGCTGCAGCTATGCTAACCAGCAAAATTACAAGAACGGGTTTGCCCTCACGACCCTGTCGCGCTTCACGCGGGCTGACCTGTTTCATGAAACAATACCTCCCTTTCTGGACGCTCCTACAATAGCCCAATGATTGGGTAGTGGTTTTGTTCCACAGGGAAGAAGCTAGCCAAAATTGCCCGGCAATATTACGGGATTCCATGAAGAACAATATCCAGAATCACGAAATTTCAATAACTTGCTGGAAGCTTTTTTAAAATTGCAAAAAGATGCCGACGTTCCGCTCAAATACAGAGACTTCAGCATGTCACACAACATGCTGCTCTGTTTCAGGCACTGTCTACAGTATATGTTGGAAATTAGATGGTACGGACGGGTGGATTCGAACCACCGACCTCAGGAGCCACAATCCTGCGCTCTAACCAACTGAGCTACGACCGCGTACCTAAATCTCAACGAACTCGCTTCGGTGTCCGTCGACAGGGGGTCACATACGGAGAATCGAACCACATTGCAAGTGATTATAATGATCTTTTTTGAAGATTTCCCCGTTTGTTAGCTCGAAAGCCGCAATCGTTAAAATTCGACGCAATCCGGTTACCATGTTTTATGCATGGTTGTGCATAAACGCGGATTATCCACCGACACATAAAATTGCCTTACCTGCATTAACTAATGGAACAGAAAGTAAGGTCCATATCGAATGCAAATATGGACCCGAACCCGCAAGAGGCTTATTAACAGATCGTTAAGAGGTTTCTTGGGTGGACGGAAGAACAGGTAAAGGACCGGTATGTCAGGATCATACCCCTTCATCGATATTGCCGCGCTGGATCAAATCCGCGAAGGCTTTGCCAAGGGCGACGCGCAGCTCGTGCTGACGCGCGACTTATCGACAGTGCTTTGGGCAAATGGCGCTGGCGCAAACCTCTTTGGCCATGATCGTATCGAAGACCTGATCGCCGGCGCCCTTGATCTGCCGGTCGCAACGCGCCGACAGATTACAGCTTCCACCGATGAAACCGACATCGCGCCCAGGATTGTTGCCGTTCGTCTGGGCGGAGGAATGCGGGCCGAACTGACCCGCCTGAAGATTTCGAATATCGCCCTGCCCGATGGCATTGAAGCCTTGCTGATGTCTGTCGACCGTCAGAATGTTAAGCCGGGCGATATTATTTCCGGCCTTGCTGATGACACAACGCATGTCGCACTCATTGATGCACAGGCGAGAATTCTTGCTGCGAGCTCACGTTTTGCAGCGCTTGATATTTCCGCATCCACCCTTGAAGATCTAATCGTCGAAGCAGAAGATGCGGATGATCATCTGGTCAAGCGGCGTATTCGTGCGGGAAAGCATTCAGTTCCGGGTGCGCTGGCGCGTCTTTCAGACGACCCTGCTCTGCACCTGCTCTGCATTATCGGCGAAGCGACACAGGCGGCTTTGACCGCCGATGCGCCTTTGGCTGAACAAAATATCGTACCCGCAGTGAAAGACACAGCGGTCGAGACCGAAGAGGTCCAGAAGCCAAAGGAATTTGCTTTTGACCGTAACGGCGCACCAGCCCGCTTCATATGGAAGACGGATGCGGCCGGTACATTTACCGAACTATCGCCAGAACTGGGCATCATTATCGGGCCTAATGCTGCCGATGTTATCGGTCGCCGCTTTGCGGAAGTTGCCAATGTATTTGGCTTCGACACAGATGGCGCTATCGCCGTTCTGCTGCAAAAGCGCGATACCTGGTCCGGTAAAAAGCTGCTTTGGCCGGTTGAGGGCACAAATCTCCGCGTGCCAGTAGAGCTTGCCGCCCTTCCCGTTTACTCGCGCGATCGCGAATTTATCGGTTTCCGTGGTTTCGGCCTTGTGAACCCACAGGATGCAGAAGCAGACCCTGAAACCATCGGCATTGTGCTGGCTGGCGGTGTTCCGCAAAAGCGCGTTCCAGAAGAACAACAGAGCAGTCTACCGCTCGACGGTGCGGACGATGATGTTTTGGCGCTTTCAGAAGAAGTTGCGAATGACGATCATCCTTCAGAAGCCAAATATCAGCCACCTGTGGTTCTGACTCCTAATCCGGGTCGTCGGGAATCCGACAAGGTGCTTGAGCTTCTCAACGCTGCAGCCCGCGAAAAAGTCGCGGCGGATCACGAAAAAGAACACAAGACAAAGACTGACAAACGCCCTGAAGGCGGCCTGACTGCCACCGAGCGCAATGCATTCCGCGAAATCGCTGACCGCTTGCGCAAGCAAGGTCTCGCTAACTCGCGTCAGGATCAAGATGCAACAGATGAGAAGACAATTGCAGCGGAGCAGATAAAACCTGCCGCCGAACGCGCCTCACCTGTCGCGCTGGTTTCGGAACCTGCTCAAACAAATTCCGGCGAACAGCCTGCCACAGAGGCCACAACACCCGCTGTTTCTGAAGAAAAGGTGTTTGCTGACGAAACGGCTTTGCTTGCCAATCTGCCTGTGCCGGTGATTATTCAGTCTGGCGGCGATATCCATTACGTCAATCAGGCGCTGCTTGATCTGACGGGTTATGACGCGATTGAAGACATCCGTGAGGCTGGTGGCGTTGATGCGCTTTTTAACAGCGAAGCCGACGACAGTGAAAAACGCCAGGGCATGGTGTTACGTCATGCCGACGGCCATGAAGAACCGGTCGATGCACATCTTAATGCGATCAACTGGCGTTCTGGCCGCGCATTGATGCTGAGCCTTATGCCTGTCGCAGTTGAAACGACTGCACTTGTTCAAAGTACACCAGAACCGGCCCCTGAGGATCGCTCTGAAAAGCAGGAACTGCAGGCCCATATCGAAGAGCTCAAGACCATTCTCGACACCGCAACCGATGGTGTTGTGCTGATTGATCCCGAGGGCCGCATTCGCTCGATGAACCATTCGGCCTCGGCGCTGTTTGGCTACGATCAGGACGATACGGAAGGCAAGTTCTTCTCCATGCTCTTTGCCATCGAAAGCCAGCGTGCGGCGATGGATTATCTGCATGGCCTTTCCGGTAATGGCGTTTTGAGTGTCCTCAATGACGGACGCGAGGTGATTGGTCGTGAAGCACAGGGCGGTTTCATTCCGCTGTTCATGACTATTGGCAAG
Organism: Brucella sp. NBRC 12953; assembly: GCF_040369775.1. Taxonomy (NCBI): domain Bacteria; kingdom Pseudomonadati; phylum Pseudomonadota; class Alphaproteobacteria; order Hyphomicrobiales; family Brucellaceae; genus Brucella; species Brucella sp. NBRC 12953. The sequence goes on along the minus strand of NZ_BAABSV010000006.1, from coordinate 97,109 downwards.
CTACCGCATACAAACGGATATTGTGCAGTTCTGCGCGACATTACTCAGTGGAAGCGCACAGAGGAAGAACTGACCAATGCACGTCGCGAAGCCGAACGTGCGTCCAGTCAGAAAACGGAATTCCTTGCGCGTATCAGCCATGAAATTCGCACGCCCCTCAATGCCATTATCGGCTTCTCGGAACTAATGTCCGATGAAAAATTCGGCCCGATCGGCAACGAGCGTTATCGCGACTATCTGCGTGACATCAACCGTTCCGGCAATCATGTGCTGGCATTGGTCAACGATCTCCTTGATATTTCAAAGATCGAAGCCGGTGCGCTCGACATGCAGTTCGAAGCGGTTTCGCTCAATGACGCTATCGGCGAAGCCATTGCGCTCATGCAGCCGCAGGCCAACCGCGAACGTGTCATTATCCGTTCCAGCTTCCAGTCGAACCTGCCGGATATCGTCGCCGATGCGCGCTCGATCAAGCAGGTCGCACTCAACCTGCTCTCCAATGCCGTACGCTTCACCGCAACCGGCGGACAGGTTATCGTTTCGACGAATTACGAGCTGAATGGCGATGTCGTGATGCGTGTGCGAGATACCGGCGTCGGTATGACCAAGGCTGAAATCGAACAGGCACTGAAGCCGTTCCGTCAGGTCAACACGATGCAGCGGCGTCAGGCCGAAAGCGCAAAAGACTGGCGCAACGAAGGCACGGGACTTGGACTTCCGCTGACCAAGGCGATGGTTGAAGCCAACCGCGCACAGTTTGCCATCGACTCCACACCCGGCCAGGGAACTGTGGTGGAAATCGTTTTCCCACCCACACGCGTTCTCGCGGAATGATCGAAGCGTATCCCGAAAAGTGGGAACCGGTTTTCGGAAAAGATAGAGCATTTTCAATAGGAAATGCTCTAGATATGAATAAAAGCCCTCCGGCCGGAGGGCTTTTCATTTGCAAACAAAAAAAGCGCCGGCAAAAGCCAGCGCGATAAATCTCAGAGACAAAGACACGAAAGCAAGTGACAGATAAGCACAACAAGCGGCTCGATCATTACTCAGTGTTGCATTCTATATCGCGCCTAGCTGGTTAATACGGCCTTAAAATCCGATGTCGGAATTTAGAGATTGGAAACTCCTGTAAAATCAGGGTTAATTTCTGAGAAACAATTGTTTAACCATAAGATGGAATCAGCATAGGCGGCTTTGCTTTGCCACAGTGCTGAGCTAGTTTAGATTACGGAATATGTCTCACTGATAGGATGGTTGATGCGCTGGCCGAAGTTTATGCGCCTTATTATTGCGCTCGTCATTCTGGGCGCGGCAGCGGTCGCTACCCTGCTCGCGATCATACCTTTCATCGTCTCAACCGATGCGATCCGCATTCGTGTGGCGCAGGAAATCAGCGCGTGGACCGGCTATAGCGTTGAACTGCGCGAAGCACCGCGCTTGCGCGTGTTTCCGGTTCTTCGGGCTTCGCTCGATGGCGTGACACTTAGCAAACTGTCCGATCAGGGTGCCAAGCCTTTCATGAGCGCCAACCGCATTGAAATCGAGCTTTCGCCGCTTGATGCTATCATGGGCAGGCTGTCATTCTCTGAAACACAGATTGTAAGGCCGCATTTTAACATTGGCGGTCCGGTCGATAATTTTTCTGAGCTGCTGGATGCGATTGCAAGTTCGAATGGTCGATTGGGCACAGCGATACGCGCGCAACGCGCCTTGCAGCAGCAAAATGGCGGCAATGACAAGACTCTTGCAACGCAGCAGGCTTCGCAGCCTTTTGGCCGCGTTGTGGTTCGCGACGGCACAATCTCGTTCAACCACCCGGATTCGGAAGAAGAACCAAAAGAAGACCAGCAGATCACCAAGGTGAATGCCACTCTCGAATGGCCACGCACATCAAGTGCTGCAACGCTTCGCGGCAGTGCGCTATGGCGCGGCGAGAACACCCAGTTCAGCCTGACTGCAGCGCAAGCCCTTCCGTTGCTCGCAGGTGGCACTTCTGACGTGACCGCGAGCTTTACGTCCAACCCGGTCAACATCACCTTTGAGGGCAAAGCCAATATTTCCAATGATCGCTTCTTTGAAGGTGCTTTGAGCGCCAAGACGCCTTCATTGAGCAATTCGCTGCGTTGGCTTGCCTTGCCACCTGTCGCGGGCAGCACAGAAATCGGCGCCTTCTCACTCGACTCCACCATCACCTCCACACCGCGTCGGTTGAAATTTGCCGATGTCGAGATGACGACGGATGAAAGCCCGGCCAAGGGTGTGATCGAGATTGGATTTGAGCAGGAAACGCCCGCCGTCACGGGAACGCTCGCTTTTGAGAAACTGAACCTGCGTCGCCTGTTTTCGATCTTTGTGCCGCTGCCTGTAAGCCAGCCCCGCTCGCCGAGCGAACGTGATCAGAACGAACGCGACACCATTGATACAAGCTTCATCAATCGATCCGAGTTGGATTTGCGGCTGTCAGCACAGACGGCAACTGCCGGGCCTGTCTCAATGACGGGTGTGGCTGCAGCCGTCCAGATCAGAGGCGGCCGTGCGATGTTCGATATCGGCGACGCCAAAGCCTTCAATGGTATTCTTCAGGCCAATCTCCAGATTGTGCGCGATTTGAAGACCGCCAGTGGCGAATTGCGCTTTAATGCCTCCGACATCGATAGCTCGCAGCTGTTTGCGGCGCTCGGCTTTGACAAACCTTTCATCAATGGCAAAGGCAATGTGTCGTTGTTCATGAAGGGACCGGCCAATCGCTGGTCCGGCTTGCTCAACAATGCGCAGGGCAATGTCTCGGTACAGTTAAACAATGGCCAGATGCAGGGCTTTTCGGTTCAGGACTTTCTGACCAAGGCACAAAGCCAGGGCTTCTTTGCCCTTGAGCGACAGGACAATGTCTCGCTCGCCTTCAATCGCCTCGATATGAAAGCCAACCTCTCGGATGGTGTGGCATCGCTGGAAAATGCGACATTGGCAACGTCGGAAGGCACGCTCAACCTTGCTGGCATTGTGCCTTTTGTCGATCGCAGTCTGGCGCTGAGTGGCGAAGTTATCTTCCCTGACAGCCAGCCCCAGCAACAGCAGAATGCCGACAATCAGCAGGGCCAGCCAGCCCAGGGCGATCCAAACGCTCAGGGCGCGGCAGCGAAGCCGCCGCTTCATTTCTTCGTCGGCGGCTCATGGGATCGACCATTTATTTCCCCATCATCGACAGGAAGCGGAACGGGGCAGTAAACCTGCCCCGCCGCATTTTTCTACAGATTATCCGATGCGGAATGCCGCCTGTTCATCACGGCGGCGCTGCACTTCGCGGCGCTTGTTGACGACCGATGCAATGATAACACCTGTCGTCACCAGGGCGATAAGAATGGTACAAACCGCATTGATTTCCGGCGTCACACCGAGCCGCACCTGTGAGTAAATCTTCATCGGAAGCGTTGTTGCACCCGGACCCGATGTGAAGCTTGCAATCACCAGATCGTCGAGCGAAAGGGTGAAGGCCAGCATCCAGCCGGAAACCACCGCAGGCAGAATAACCGGCAAAGTGATTTTCATAAACGTGGTTACGGGTGGCGCGCCAAGATCCATCGCCGCCTCTTCCAGCGAATGATCAAAGCTTACCAGACGCGATTGCACAACGACAGCCACGAAACACATCGAGAAGGTGATGTGTGCAAGCGTTACCGTCCAGAAACCACGATCAAAGTTCATCGCCACGAACAAAAGCAGCAGCGAAAGACCGGTGATGACATCCGGCATGACCAACGGCGCATAGACCATGCCCGAAAACAGGATGCGCCCGCGAAACCGCGTGTAGCGGGTCAATGCCAGGGCTGCCAGCGTGCCAAGCACGGTTGCAATCGTGGCCGACAAAAGCCCGACGCGGATCGTCACCCATGCCGCATCCATCAGCGCCTGATTGCGGAACAGTTCCACATACCATTTGGTCGAGAAGCCCGCCCAGACAGTGACCAGACGGGATTCATTGAACGAATAGATAACCAGCAGAACTATCGGCAGGTAGAGAAAGGCAAAGCCGAGCGCGACTGATGCGATGTTAAAACGAGACCAGTTGTTCTGCATCTTATTTCCCCTTCTCCTGCTGGCGCGCCTGCGCCTGCTGGAAAATCACAATCGGCACGATAAGCAGGAGCAGCAGAACCACTGCCACCGCCGAAGAAACCGGCCAGTCGCGATTGGAGAAGAACTCACTCCAGATTGTTTTACCGATCATCAGTGTCTGCGAACCACCAAGAAGATCAGGGATCACAAATTCACCAACGGCCGGGATGAACACAAGGAAACAACCCGCTACGACGCCTGCAAGCGACAACGGAAACGTGATTTTCCAGAAAGCCGAGAAAGCTGTGCAGCCCAGATCCTGTGCTGCTTCGATCAGCGAGTAATCCATCTTTTCGAGTGACGAGTAGATCGGCAGGATCATGAACGGCAGGTAGGAATAGACGATACCGATAAAGACGGCTGTATCCGTGTTCAGAATGTTAAGCGGCGTATCGATGACATTGAGCCACATCAGGAACTGGTTAAGCAGGCCTTCAGGCTTGAGGATACCGATCCACGCATAAACGCGGATAAGGAACGATGTCCAGAACGGCAGAATGACCAGCATCAACAATGTCGGGCGAAGACTTTGCGGCGCACGCGCCATGCCATAGGCCATCGGATAAGCGACAAGCAACGTCAGGAACGTCGAGATTGCTGCAATCCGCACGCTGGAGAGATACGCCATATAGTAAAGCGGATCATCCATCAGCCAGAGGTAATTATCAAAGGAGAGCTGCTTCACGCGCTCCCATGCAAGGCTGAAGCCCTGCGTCAGATCAATGACCGGCTGATAAGGCGGGATCGCCATCGTGACTTCGGACAACGAAATCTTGAAGACGATGAAAAATGGAACCAGAAAGAAGATCAACAGCCACAGATAAGGCACTGCGATCACGAGGCGACTGGTTATGGAAGCAATGAGCTTTTGCATGTGCCTCCCCTCCTCAGGCTGTCAGCACCAGACCGGCATCGGTATCGAACGAAACCCATACGCGCTCATCATAGGTCAGCGGGTTTTCCGTCTTGCGCACGGCATTCAGGCTTGCAGCCTTGATGGTGCGGCCATTGTCGAGACGAACGTGGAAAACCGTCATATCGCCAAAATAGGCAATATCCCAAAGCTCACCCTCAACCGCATTGACGGAGGTTTCTTCCGGCTTTTCGCGGGTGATGCGTGTCTTTTCAGGGCGCACTGCATACCAGACCTTCTGGCCAGCGCTCAGCTGTTCGCGGGTTTCGGTCTGAATATTGAAGCCGAATTTTTCGGTGGCGATTTCTGCCTCACCATTCGCGGCTTTCACCACTTCGCCTTCAATGATGTTCACATTACCGATGAAGTCGGCCACGAACTTGGAGCCCGGCGCTTCATATACTTCGGCAGGTGTTGCCACCTGCATGATACGGCCCTTGTCCATAACGGCGATACGATCGGACATTGTCATGGCTTCTTCCTGATCGTGGGTGACGACCATGAAAGTGAGACCAAGCTTGACCTGCAAATCCATCAGCTCGAACTGTGTTTCTTCGCGCAGCTTCTTGTCGAGCGCGCCAAGCGGTTCGTCGAGCAGCAGCACTTTTGGACGTTTCGCAACGGCGCGGGCCAAGGCCACACGCTGGCGCTGACCGCCCGAAAGCTGATGCGGCTTGCGCTTGCCATATTGCTCAAGCTTTACGAGCTTCAGCATTTCAGCAACGCGGGCATCGATTTCCGATTTTGCCATGCCGTCCTGCTTGAGACCGAAAGCAATATTGTTTTCAACAGTCATATGCGGGAACAGTGCATAGGACTGGAACATCATGTTTACCGGACGCTTATAGGGAGGAATGCCGCGCATATCCTGACCATCAAGGGTGATTCGACCAGATGTCGGCTCTTCAAAACCAGCCAACATACGCATCAGCGTGGTCTTGCCGCAACCGGACGCCCCTAGCAGCGCGAAGAACTCTCGATTGAAAACATTCAGCGACAGATTATCAACAGCAGTAAAATCGCCGAAAATCTTGGTCACATTTTCAAAAGAAATATAAGGCTTCGCCGCCGGATCATTCCAGGGTGCGAATTTGCGGCGAAAGCTGCCAAAAGATTCCATTCCGTTCCCCTATCGACTTATCAGGAACCTGACATTCACAGGCACAGCCTGCCATTGATCTACTACAAGACGTAGAGCGGCCCAGCTGTACGAACAGTGAGCCGCTCTCAATTTCAACGGGCAAACCCGCGTCGGCTAATAATAGCCGTCATATTATCCGACTGTTACTGGCCTGTGACGATCTTGGTCCAGGCGCGTGTAACAACGCGCTGCACCTTGGTGTCATAAGGCGTCGGTACGAAGAGCTTCTTCAGAACTTCATCGCTTGGATAGATAGCCGGATCATCAAGAATTTCCTTGTCGATGAATTCCTGCGATGCCTTGTTGCCGTTTGCATAGAACACGAAGTTCGACGCCTTGGCTGCAACTTCCGGACGCATGATATAGTTCATGAATTCAAGCGCTTCAGGCACATTCTTCGCATCTGCCGGGATCGCCATCTGGTCGAACCACATCAGCGCGCCTTCCTTCGGGATCGAGTAACCGATCTCTACGCCCTGTTTCGCCTTCTCTGCACGATCACGTGCCTGGAAGATGTCGCCCGAATAGCCAACGGCCATGCAGATATCGCCGTTAGCCAGCGCATTGATATATTCCGAAGAATGGAACTTGCGGATATTCGGACGAATCTTGAGATAAAGTTCCTGCGCCTTTTCGAGATCTTCCGGCGATGGGGAATTTGGATCAAGTCCGAGATAGTTCAGAGCCGGACGCAGCATTTCACTGGCTGAATCGAGCAGGTAAATGCCGCAGCCTTTAAGCTTTGCCGATTTTTCCGGATCGAAAAGAACGTCCCACGAGTCAATCGTGTCGGTGCCCAGCGCTTCCTTGATTTTGGCCTTGTTATAGCCAATGCCGGTCGTGCCCCACATGTAGTTGATGGAATATTCGTTGCCCGGATCGTAGGTCGCGGCACGGGTTGAGATTTCGTCCCACATGTTCTTGAGGTTCGGGAGCTTGTCTTTATCCAACTTCAGGAACACGCCCGCTGGGATCTGGCGGCCAAGGAATTCGCCCGATGGCACCACGAGATCGTAGCCGCTGCCGCCTGCAAGAAGCTTGGTTTCGAGAATTTCGTTGGAATCATAAACGTCGTAAACGACCTTGATGCCGGTTTCCTTGGTGAAATCCTTGAGGATCGAATCGTCGATGTAATCCGACCAGTTATAGATATTGACCACCCGCTCCTGCGCGCTTGCGGGAAATACGGCGGCGCTTACAAGGCCAGAAACCATTGTAGTCGCCAGAAGAAAGGATTTCATCCTCATCGCTTGCTCCATTCTGCACCGTGATTCCAGGTACAGCTCAAGGGTGGGTAAACTGTTTCAACTTCATAGTTTTTTAGATTGTGCAGCATTCGTCAACCGGCTGATGACAAGACGAACACAAAAATTGCGATGTCGCGCCATTTGCAGACCGTCAGAGCTAAAATCTTCCGGCTCTACTGGAAGTCGAAAGCCGATAATCCCGCCACCATTTCATCAAGTCCCAATGGACGGGTAAGCGGCGGCTCGGCCCGTGTGATACAGCCCTGTCGCTCACAAAGCCGACAGGCCGGTCCGATTTCCGTGCGCGGAGCACTATTCGCACCATAAATTGTCTCAGAACCTGCATCGAGCGAGCAGCCGAGAAGAATGGCAGTGCGCCGCGGACGTTCATTGAAAGCGCCTTGCGGTCCTTCAAGTGTTCGCGCAATCGTCAGAAAAGCGGAACCATCGGGCAATTCGGCTGGTTCCACCAACAACTGCCCCGCTTGTGTAAAGGCCGCATAGACCGGCAGCTTGGGACATTGCCCACCAAACCGGACAGGAAACCCTTGCGAGCCCGCCATGCGCAAGCGATTGCCCGCATGGTCGATTTCCATCAAGAAAAACGGCAAAGCAGCATTACCCTGTCGTTGAAGCGTTGTGAGCCGGTTCGCCGCCTGCTGAAACGACACACCAAAGCGCGAGCGCAACACGTCAACATCATAGCGCGCCCGCACAGCCGCATCGCGAAACTGCCGATAGGGCATCATCAAGGCCTGCGCCGCATAACGCGCCAGCTCAAAACGCGCGATGCGCTTTGCTTCACTGGACGAGAGTTTCAGCGCTTCCGTTTCGGCGCCGATCATCACCTGTATACGGATAAGCGCCGCCTCCATGGCAATTTCCTGCAACTGATCAAAGGGCGACAATCGCTCCGATATAAACAGCCGCTGCGAATGCCGGTCATAACGTCTGCGCCAGTTCGGCATGGTCGCGACGGGCAGCGTACGCACAGTAATGCCATGCTCGCGCCGCAGCCATTCTTTCAGTGCGCCCGACAGGTCGCCATCGGGCTTCAGCAGACCATAAAAACTCTCCGCCTCTTCTTCGATACGCGGATAATGATTGGGCCGCCGCGCCATGACATCACGGACCTCATCGAGCGGCAACCGCGTAGCGGAAAGCTGCGCATCGCTGCCTTCATGCGAAAGCAACTGCGACAAATCGGAAAGGCGCTGCTGCTGCTCACGATAGGCGCGATAAAGTTTGACGATCCCACTAGCAGCATTGGGTGCTGCCTCGCCAATTTCCACCAGCTCCTGATCGCCCGGCAATTCTCCCGTCAGCAGCGGATCGGAAAACACTTCCTTCAGGCCCGCAACCGTCGTGCCGCTTTCTGCCTGCAGGCTATCGAGATCGAGCTTGTAAACACTGGCAAGCTTTAACAGCAGCTGCACCGTCAGCGGACGCTGATTGCGCTCAATGAGATTGAGATAAGACGGCGAAATACCAAGCGCCTCGGCCATCGATGTCTGCGTCAGACCGCGCTCGTTGCGGATGCGCCTGATGCGTGGACCGGCAAAAATCTTGCGTTCGCTCATCAGGTCCTCCCAAACCAGCAATGATGAGTTTTACAACTCGTGACAAAATAGCTTCAAATTTCACCTTTGACAATATTTACAAATTTACAGATCCGCCCAGTCAATTTTCAGACAGCATTACCTCAATTATTTGGCCTTTTTTCTGCTTTTTCTGGCCGCTTAAGCAGTGGGATTGTAAATCTAGTCACAGAAAGAGCGACGATAATCTGCTCTTCAAAAACCTGATCCAAGTGTGAGGAGACACCGAAATGACAGATTTTTACAGCCTCATCCCTTCGGCACCCAAGGGCCGCTTTGACGGCATCCAGCGTGCGCATAAAGCCGAAGACGTGAAAAGGCTGCGCGGTTCGGTGGAGATCAAGTATTCGCTGGCCGAGATGGGTGCAAACCGTCTGTGGAAGCTCATCCACGAGGAAGACTTCGTCAACGCACTTGGCGCGCTTTCCGGCAATCAAGCCATGCAAATGGTTCGCGCCGGATTGAAGGCGATCTACCTTTCTGGTTGGCAGGTTGCAGCGGATGCGAACACGGCTTCAGCCATGTATCCCGACCAGTCGCTTTACCCGGCTAATGCCGCACCTGAACTCGCCAAGCGCATCAACAAGACGTTGCAGCGTGCCGACCAGATTGAAACAGCAGAAGGCAAAGGACTGTCGGTCGATACGTGGTTTGCGCCAATTGTTGCCGATGCGGAAGCAGGCTTCGGTGGACCGCTGAATGCTTTCGAGATCATGAAGGCCTTCATCGAAGCGGGTGCTGCCGGTGTGCATTATGAAGACCAGCTGGCATCTGAAAAGAAGTGCGGCCATCTGGGCGGCAAAGTTCTGATCCCGACTGCGGCCCATATCCGCAACCTCAATGCGGCACGCCTGGCGGCTGACGTTATGGGAACTTCCACGCTGGTTATCGCCCGCACGGATGCGGAAGCCGCCAAACTTCTGACCTCGGATATTGACGAACGCGATCAGCCTTTCGTTGATTATGATGCGGGCCGCACTGCGGAAGGATTTTATCAGGTGAAGAACGGCATCGAGCCGTGCATCGCCCGTGCGATTGCCTATGCGCCCTATTGCGATCTGATCTGGATGGAAACATCAAAGCCCGATCTCGAGCAGGCTCGTCGCTTTGCGGAAGCCGTGCATAAGGCGCATCCGGGCAAGAAGCTCGCTTATAACTGCTCGCCGTCGTTCAACTGGAAAAAGAACCTCGACGACGCAACGATTGCCAAGTTCCAGCGTGAGCTGGGCGCGATGGGCTACAAGTTCCAGTTCATCACGCTGGCCGGTTTCCACCAGCTCAACTTCGGCATGTTCGAACTGGCACGCGGCTACAAAGATCGTCAGATGGCGGCCTATTCCGAGCTGCAGCAGGCAGAATTTGCAGCTGAAGCCAATGGTTACACCGCAACCAAACACCAGCGCGAAGTCGGCACCGGCTATTTCGATGCCGTGTCGCTCGCAATCACCGGCGGCCAGTCTTCGACCACCGCCATGAAGGAATCCACCGAAACAGCACAGTTCCGTCCGGCTGCTGAGTGACGCCCAATTCTTGAGAGGAGAATAACAATGGCTTCGATTGCACGCGTTAAGGAAAGAGCCGAAGAGCAATCAACCTCGATGAGCACCGATCAGCAAAGCGCGATCCGTATGCTTGCCAATGACCTGCACCGCCTCAACCAGTCGGTTATGAATGCAGTCGAGGCCGGTGTTTCCGTTGAGCTGGTTCGCTCCGCTCGACATCATGGTGGCGAAGGCAACTGGGGAGATCTGCTGATCCCGGTTATCGTTACCCGAAACCCATGATGACGCTCACGACAATTGCCTTCGCCACCATGCTTTTTATTTTTGTGTGCCTACGGCAACACGGGAATGGCGAAGGCAAATGGGGGGATCTGCTGATCCCGGTTATCATTACCCGAAACCCATGATGACGCTCACGACCATTACCTTCACCGTGATATTGTTTACTTCGGCGAAGCTGCGGCGACGGGAAATAACGAGCGTAAATGTCGCATACCGGTCGTTTCATCCAAAGAAAGTCGATTAGACCTTGATATACCAGTTCATCCATGTTGGACTGGCCTGACTGACCTCCCCGGCTGGCTCTGCCAGTCGGGTTCTTTTTTACATGAGCAGGTAATCTTTCGGCTGCGGCAGGTCTGGCAAATTCGTTTCACCCAATGCTTCGCGCAGATTGATCTCGATCGTATCAGCGATCGCGCCGATCGGAAGATCATTGGGCAGCGTGCCAAAGGGTTCTTCCAGCTCATCGCCAAGCGCATCAAGACCGAAGAAGGTGTAAGCGACCAGCGTGGTCGCGAACGGCGTTCCCCAGCCCAGCATATCTGCAAAACCAAAGGGAATGAAAAAGCAGAACAGATAGGCCGTGCGGTGCAACAGCAACGTGTAGCCAAACGGCACCGGCGTAAAGCGCAGACGCTCGCAGGCCGCCTGCACTTCGGAAAGGCTTTTCACCGTTTCATCAAGTGTCTGGAAATCTATCGCATCAATACGCCCTGCACCGCGCAATTCTGCAAGTATCTCACCAATTTTGCGTAGAATGAAATCCGGCCCGTTGCGGCTTGCAGTAAAGGCTGCTTGCTCATCAGAATTAAGCCACTTGTGGGCTTTTGCCTGACCATCATCTGGCCGAAGATGCGGCACCATCGACTGCGTGAATGCAATCACATAATGAAGAAGCTTCGCGCGCGCGCCTTCCGCACCCGACAGATGGTCCAGCACCATTGTCTGACGCGAAAAGCTGCGTGCCACATGCACAAGTTTGCCCCAGACTTTGCGCGCTTCCCACCAGCGGTCGTAGCAAGCATTGTTGCGGAAGCCCAAAAAGATCGAAAGCGCAATGCCAAGCAGCGCGAAGGCTGTGCCATTGTTGAATGCCGGAACCCAACCCGGAAAGGCGCGATGCGCCCAGACCACAACGAGCGACAGTACGAATACCGCAAAGATTTGTGGCAATATCCGCGTGACAATAGAGCCTTTGAGGATGAAGAATAATTTCCACAAGGGCGGACGCGGACGAACGATCATTTTAGTGCATATCCCAGAATGTTACGGGCGGTGCTTATAGTCTTTGCGCTTCTTCGCCAAGCATCGCAAGTTCTGAACTCGATCAAATCTTGATGCGTTCTTGACAATTGCCATCAATAAGCAGGGCCCATAAAACCGTCGCAGGACGCAATCAGGAGCCACTATGTCCATTCAATCGCTCGTCGACACCGTTGCAAATCGGGTCAATATCGATCAGCCGCTTGCCGAAAAACTGACCGGATCAGTTTTTTCCGTGCTGCAACACAGCACACCGGAAATTGGAGAGAAAGTGTTCGAGCTTTTACCCGATGCGAAGCCGCTGGCGGAAAGCCATGACGTGCTCGCCACGGGAAGCGGCGGTTTTCTCGGTGTTTTTTCAGGTTTGATGGACACAATTGCTGGCGAAAAGATGAGCGCGTTGCTCAAAGCTGCTGCCAATCTCCGCACAAGCGGTCTTTCAAGCGAGCAGATCACCGATGCCGGAAATCAGGTGTTTCTATATATCCGTGAACGCGATCCAAATCTGGTGGACCAACTGATTATTGCAGCTCCATCCATCAAAGAGCATTTCGGACTTTAAAACGATAGCGCGCCGTGAAAGATATTTCGATGGCGCGCTATTCAGATTATTTAAGTGTCTTTTCCAGTATCGACCATTGCTCGTCACGCGTCACCGGCCCCATACCCGCATTATGCGCCAGCATATTTCGGTTCAGGCGCACAAATACGACTTTTTCATCGCCTTTCTCAGCCCATCCGACATACCAGCCAAATTGACGACGCCGATCCGGCTTGCCCTTGGGACCTGTTTCAAACGCCGAACCGGTTTTGCCATGAGCTGTCCAGCCGTTTGAAAGCTTATGGCTCGGCAGAATGGCCATGGTTTTGGTCATTGCAGCTTCCGAGAACGGCAGCTTGTTATTGACCATTTTCATCAGAAAATCCGCCTGCTCATTGGGCGATATCGTCAGCGACGAGGAAATCCATGAGCGCAACATGCCGTTATTCTTGCCCGGATCGCCGCTCAGATCACGATTGCCGTAGTTGAGTTGGTCTGTGTATTCCTGAAACTTTTCTTTTCCGAGCTTCCGCGTCAGCTCCTGTGAGAACCAGACTACCGACTGGTCTTCCCAATAGGTCGGATCGACAGATTGTTTCCAAGATTCACGCCACGCCGGATAACCCTCCTTGTAAGGCCAGGACGGGTTGTGGCTATCTTTTAATATGCCGCTTTCAAAACCCATCAGCGCCAATGGCACTTTGAAGGTTGATGCCGGGCTGTTGCGCTTGTCGCAAATCTCGCCCTCTTTGGCGATGACCTCACCGCTGTTCGCATTGAGGATGATCATGCAGGTGAGTTTTTGACCTGCAGCCGAGGCCTGCCCTTGCAGGGCGAGCATCGCAAGCAAGGTGCCGCCTGCCAATCCGAAAGCCGCTTTGATCGTTCTTTGCATAAAGAAAATCTCCAAAAAAATGCATTTGGGAATTTTTCTCTCAAACGTGGCGCCAACATTACGCAAAAGTGGCAATCCACATCTTTGCCCCTCTTTGCAACTGAGCTGCTCACATGCTGACACAGCGGATGTTAACGAAGGGTGCCGACCGCCCAACAGGACCAACCTAGCCCGCAAAATACGCCACAATATTTAATGTTATTGTTGCTCAAAGGTCATTTGTCATTGTTGAATGTCCCCGCTATCATGCGGACATACGAAATCATTTTTTGGTGTTGGATGTCTGCTGATACGACGGAGAAGAAGGTTACGCGTGCGCCGCGTCGCCGTACGCCTGCTTATGTCAAATCGCTTCGCGGCGTGAAGAACTGGAAGCAAGCCACAGAATGGCTGGCATGGCGAGACATTGAAGACATCGAATGCATCACCCCTGATCAGGCGGGCGTTGCCCGCGGCAAGATGATGCCATCGAAGAAGTTCACATCGAACACTTCGCTGGCGCTTCCATCGGCGGTGTTCATGACCACGATTTCGGGCGATTATCCTGAAGACGGCCATGGCTTCCAATATCCCGAAGACGACGGCGATCTGCGACTCTTACCAGACCTTTCCACCCTCTCCGCCGTGCCGTGGGAATCCGACGCCACAGCGCAGGTTATCTGCGATCTGGTTTATCAGGATGGACGTGCGGTTGAATTCACACCGCGCAACGTGCTGCGTTCTGTCGTTGCTGCCTATAACAAGCGCGGCCTCAAACCGGTCGTGGCACCGGAAATCGAGTTTTATCTGGTCCGCAAAAACCCCGACCCGGATTACCCGCTCACACCTCCGGTCGGTCGGTCCGGTCGCGCCATTGGCGGCGGTCAGGGCTATTCGATTGCTGGAGTCAACGAGTTCGACGAACTGATCGACGACATCTATCATTTCTCTGAAGGCCAAGGCCTTGAGATCGATACGCTGATCCACGAAGAAGGTGCAGCCCAGCTTGAAATCAACCTGCGCCATGGCGATCCGGTTGAACTGGCCGATCAGGTATTTTTGTTCAAGCGCACGATCCGTGAAGCAGCGCTCAAGCATGATATGTATGCAACCTTCATGGCCAAGCCTATTCAGGGCCAGCCGGGTTCGGCGATGCATATTCATCAGTCGATTGTCGACAAGAAGACCGGACGCAACATTTTCTCCAATGAAGATGGCAGTGAAAGCGAAGCCTTCCGCCATTTCATCGGCGGTATGCAACGCCATGTGCCGAACGCGCTCGTAATGTTTGCTCCCTATGTAAACTCTTATCGTCGTCTGACACCGTCCGCGTCGGCTCCTGTCAACGTGAAATGGGGCTACGACAACCGCACGACTGCATTCCGCGTACCGCGGTCTGAGCCGGGTGGTCGACGCGTTGAAAACCGCATTCCATCGTCGGATGCAAATCCCTATCTGGCGCTTGCTGCTTCGCTTGCCTGCGGGCTGATTGGCCTGGTGAACAAAATTGAAGCGGATCAGCCAGCTTCAACCAGCGTCAACACCAAGGAAATCGACCTGCCACGCGGCCTGATCGACGCGGTAGAACTGTTTGAAAATGATCAGGAGTTACGCAATCTGTTCGGTAATTCATTCGTCACAACCTATGCGGCGATCAAGCGTGCCGAATTTGAGACCTTCATGGAAGTCATCAGCCCGTGGGAACGTGAGTTCCTGCTGTTGAATGTTTGAGTTACGGCAGTAGGGCAGTAGGGCAGTAGGGCAGTAGGGCAGTAGGGCAGTAGGATACAAACCCGGGGGAACATGACAGTCAATTCGTATCGTGATCTCCTGGTTTGGAACCAAGCCATGGAACTGGTTACTGCAATTTATAAGCTGACCAACAGCTGGCCAAAAGAAGAGATTTATGGACTGACCAGTCAGGTGCGCCGAGCGGCTGTTTCTGTTCCTGCCAATATTGCCGAAGGTTTCGGACGCGAAAATCGCGGTTCATATCAACAGTTTCTTCGTATCGCTCAAGGCTCCCTCAAAGAAATGGAAACACACCTTCTAATTGCCGAAAGACTGAATTTCACACACAAAGAGACGATGAGCTCAATAATGGAAACGAGTGAAAGCGTAGGCAAGCTATTGCGATTGTTGATCCGGAAATTATCCGATCAATAAAGACATATTGCCCTACTGCCTTACTGCCCTATTGCCCTATTCCGGAGTCGTTGATGCCATATAAGTCCCCAATCTCGCCCGGATTCTCGTGGTACGAAGCGAGTGTTCGAGAACGCCCGCAATATGAAGAACTCGACGGCGCCCGTCAGGCGGATGTCGTGGTTATTGGCGGCGGCTATACGGGGCTTTCAGCGGCTTATCATCTGGCAAAGCAGGGAGCCGATGTCGTACTGATCGAAGCTGCACGCTTCGGTGATGGGGCATCGGGCCGCAATGGCGGCCAATTCGGCACAGGGCAGCGCATGTGGGCCGAAGATCTCGAAAAGCAATATGGCTTTGAACGTGCCAAAGCCCTGTTTGACGTTGCGGAAGAAGCCAAGACTTATTTGCTTGGTTTTGCCCGCGAGCACAATATCGACATGGAATATATGCCCGGCCAGATTTCGGCCGTACATAAGCCGCGCTATCTCAAAAACTATCAGGACCATGCGGAACTGATGGCTACGCGTTTCAACTACCCTCACATTCGCTATGTCGAACGCGACGAAATGGCCACGCTTCTCGGTTCAAACCGCTATCACGGCGGGGTCTATGATACCGGGACAGGGCATATTCACCCGCTGAAATTGCTGGTTGGTCTGGCGAAGACGGCACAAGCTGCCGGTGCGCACCTGTTTGAGAACACCAAAGCCACGAAGATAACGACAGCAAGCGGCCGCGTTGAAGTTCAAACCCCGCGTGGCACGATTTCAGCAAAGAACGCTTTTCTTGCGGTCAATGCGCATGGCGGCGATCTGGAGCCTACGAGCGCTGCCCATGTCATGCCGATCCGTTCGTTCATCGGCGCAACGGCACCCTTGGGCGATAACAGCCCGGTCATTCCCGGCGGGGAGTCGGTTGATGACTCACGCTTCGTCGTTCGCTATTTCCGTAAATCCAAGGATGGTCGTCTGCTGTTTGGTGGTCGTGAAGCCTATACGGCGGACAATCCACGCGACATCAGCGAACATATCCGCCGACAGATCGCGGAAATCTATCCCGCACTCGACAAGGTTGAAATCACGCAGGCCTGGGGTGGGTCCGTTGGCATAACCATGCCGCGCCAGCCATTTGTGCGTGAAGTGATGCCCGGTGTCATTTCCGCAGGTGGCTATTCCGGCCATGGGGTCATGCTCGCCAATTACATGGGCAGGCTCTACGCGGAAAGCATTTCCGGCAAGCGCGACAAGCTCAAGCTGTTTGAAGAGTTACGCATTCCGGCGTTTCCGGGTGGCCGCACGTTCAGGGCACCCCTCCTCTTCCTTGCACTGTCATGGTACGCGCTGATGGATCGGATTTAAAAAAGCAGGCGACACATCTGAGGATGTATCGCCCGCAAGTTTAATTGACCTGTTACTCTAAGTGACACTTACTCAGGCACCATGACTTCATGAATTACGCATCGTGCTTTCCAAAAATCAAAATTGATTTCTAGGCCGATGGTGTAGCCAATCTCTGATAGGTTTCTTCCACGACATCGCGCATGGGCAGCACGCCGCTCATACACAGAAGAGCGTGCATATGTTCCCGTGCGCCTTCATAGCCCATGATCGGCGCGAAAGGTGTCATGGTCACACGCGGTTCATCAGCATAGAGCTGCTGATACTCAGCGAAATTCGTGAAGCTCAGATAGTTTTCGTCGCGCATTAGATAGGTTTCAACCGCCACACCCTCTGCAAAAACCACATCGTGGCTGTCGAGCACGATGTTGTAATAATCGATGGCGTCATCTTCTGAAATGCGTGCAATCGAATGCCCATTGACCAGATCTTTTACGCGGATGAGAACGCCGTCGATCAACAAGGCATGGTTTGGCGAAAGATAAAGATCACGCCGCGGAAGTTTACCGCCAAGCGCATGACGCTTGACGCGGATTGGCATGATGCTCTCATTCCACTCCGCGCCAGAGCTTACGAGACATTGCCACCCAATCCATTTAACCGGCAGCGTTTCACCGCGAACCGTTTTGACAAGATCACCTATCGCCACCTTTTCGACGGGAACAGGCCCCTTTGGCGTATCGATGAGCGTGCCCTTGAGAAGGCAATTGGCGGCCGAACCACCGCCATTCTCCCACCATTTCGTGCCCATGGCGCGCGCAGGCAGTGATGAAATTGACGAAGCCAAAGCGCCAAGCGCCGCAGCTTTTGCGGCCATTCCTGCGGCAGCGCCTAAAAAGTGTCGTCGCGCGCGATTGCGAGGCGAGTGCGGGTTATTATCTGATGACATGGATCCCTCCGCTCTTCGAATGCCAGGCATCGGCTAAAATCAACTTGGATTTTTGCAAAGCACGATGCGTCAAATCAAAAATCTGAAGCTTCCAATCCGTGTTACGCGGATGGTCTGCTTCTGTTGCTTCGCCCCAAGATTACGAATCTGATCATAGCCGATGACCCAACCGAAAATATTCCAGCAATCCGGGCTAAAGCCTCCACGAATAGGCGTAGGCTCTACCTCAAAGGGGGATTTTTTCGGCGGGATTTGAGCGGTCTGAAAACTAGAAAATGTTGATCGAGATTAAGTGGTGATCTGTTTTACCCGTTCCAGAAATGCCCGATGTTCGGAACCACTTCGCATATTCGTTCATTAAAGATGTCTGGACTGCTTTTATTGACGATACTTGCATTTGCTGCGGCAAATCTTGGCTTTGCGCAGCTTTGAAACTGCTTGTGCCCGGAATGAGGAGGACTCGATGCAAAATCCGATCGACAATGCGGGCGAAGAAAAAACTGAACTGAAACGGGTGATGGGGCCCGGTCTTCTTTTACTTTTCATCATTGGCGACGTGCTGGGTACAGGCATCTATGCCTTGACCGGTGAAGTTGCGGCAGAAGTCGGTGGCGTTGTGTGGCTACCCTTTCTGATCGCGTTCGTGGTCGCGCTGCTAACTGCGTGTAGCTATCTTGAGCTTGTCACCAAATATCCGCGTGCGGCAGGCGCAGCACTCTATACGCACAAAGCCTTCGGCGTTCACTTCATTACCTTTCTTGTGGCTTTCGCTGTCATGTCTTCGGGCATCACCTCCGCGTCCACGGCCTCACGCGCCTTTGCTGCAAACTTCGAGGCATCGCTGGGCCTGGCTTTCGGTGAATGGGGCATACCGCTCATTGCAGTCGGCTTTATTGCACTGATTGCGGCCGTCAATTTTCGCGGCGTTGGCGAGAGCGTGAAAATGAACGTCGTTCTCACTGTTGTTGAAGTCACAGGCCTGCTCATAATTATCGGCATCGGCCTCTGGGCAATCGCTGGCGGCCAAGGCGATGTATCGCGCGCCTGGACTTTCGAAACGCCTGAAGGCAGCGGCTATTTCTGGCCTGTTATCGCCGCAACGACCCTCGCCTTCTTCGCGATGGTCGGCTTTGAAGACTCCGTCAATATGGCTGAGGAATGCAAAGAACCAAGTCGCCTTTTCCCGAAAGTGCTCCTCACAGGCCTGGCCATTACGGGTATTGTCTATGTGCTCGTTTCCATTTCGGCCATTACGCTGGTTTCCGCCGCCGAACTTGGTGAAGGCGATACCCCGCTTCTCAAGGTCATTCAAGCTGGTGCACCGGGCTTCCCGATTGGTGTCTTTGCGCTGATCACCATGTTTGCCGTTGCCAACTCCGCATTGATCAACATGATGATGGCAAGCCGCCTTATCTACGGTATGGCGCGTGAAGGCGTGGTTCCGGACGTGTTAGGCAAGGTGCACAAGGGTCGCCGCACACCGCATATCGCGATTATTTTCACTTCGCTGCTGGCAGTTGGCCTTATTCTGTTTGCAGGTGGTGTTCCAGCGCTCGGCGGTACGACCGCATTATTGCTTCTCTGTGTGTTCGCGGTGGTCAATGTCGCAGTATTGGTTTTGCGCAATGATCATGTCGATCACAAGCATTTCCGCACACCCACGATTCTGCCGATACTGGGTGCTATCAGCTGCACATTCCTTGCCGGTCCCTGGACCGGACGCGATACAGAACAATATGCTATTGCCGCTGTGCTGCTCGGCATTGGCGTGGTGCTGTGGTTTGCGACGGTTCGCTATATGCGCGCCGCCAACCAGCCTGCATAATACCAAAACTCTATGAGAATGCCTCATGGAGTTCTGGTTAGTCCGAGTAGCGTTCGAACTTTCTCTAGGCGTGATGCGCCAGCATCTCGAGCCGCCTTGGTATAAGACACGGCTTTCAGACCTTCAGCTTTGATCCATTTGCCTGCATCCAGCAGGCAAGTGAATCAAGCGTATCACGCAGGGTTTTGCCTAACGGCGTCACCTCATATTCCACTCTTGGCGGCATTTCCGGATAAACGACGCGGGTAATCAACCCGCGTGTTTCAAACAGCCGGAGCTGCCGCGTCAGTTCTTTCTGGGTGATCGGCGCGACAGCACGCTGCAATTCACCAAAACGGATGGGACCATCCGTAACGATCAGCCGATACAGGATCGGTATCGCCCATTTTCCAGCAATCAGATTGACGAAATCAACCATGGGGCACCGACTGTCGGTGGACACCTCACTCGATATGTCACCCATGGACGTGATCTCCAGATCGGAAAATTATTCCTTTAGTACCAAATTGGTGCCTACTATACATTGGATACTAATGGACACAATGTCCTTTCTCCCGGAAGCGAAAATGCTTCGGCTGCAGAAAGGTGAATTATGGGTCGTCTCGAAGGAAAATATACGCTTATTACAGGCGGTACGAGCGGTATCGGGCTTGAAACAGCCAGACAGTTCGCCCTTGAAGGGGCGACCGTGGCCATTACAGGCCGCAAGGCAGAAGGTCTGGACTCGGCTGCTCGCGAGCTGCCTGACAGTGTTCTCAAAATCCGAAGTGATTCAGGAGATGTTGCGGCACAGGAGCAGCTTGCACAGACGCTTGCAGAACAATGGCCGCGCCTGGATGCCCTTTACATAAATGCGGGCGACGTCACCCATAGCCCGCTGCAGGACTTTTCCGAAGAGGCCTATGACCGCCTGATGGCGATCAATCTGAAAGGGCCATTCTTTCTCATCAAAGCGTTGCTACCGCTTCTTGCCAATCCCTCATCCGTCATCCTGTGCGGATCGGCCAGCGCACATATCGGCTTACCGCAAAGCAGTGTCTATGCAGCCAGCAAGGCGGGGATTCTTTCGCTCGCACGGACACTTTCCGGTGAACTTGTCGATCGCGGCATTCGTGTAAATGGTCTGAGTCCCGGCCCGACTGAAACGCCGGCTTTTGGCAAGCTGGGACTTGCTGCCGATGAAGAAGAAGCCTTGCGTGCGGATATACGCAAGCTCGTGCCAATTGGGCGGATGGGCAAGCCCGTTGAGCTTGCAAAAGCTGCGGTGTTTCTTGCCTCCGATGAATCGACATTCGTGGTCGGTTCGGAAATTCAGGTCGACGGCGGCGTGAGCAACCTTTGAACGATTGAACGCCGGGGCGCATTCAAGTGATTGACAATGCGTCCCGGCAGGAATAGCAAGGCACCATGATTAAAGCGCTCATCAACACCCGGTCTTATTACGCCCCGCTCATATAGCGGTGTTTTTGCTTTGTCATAGTTCAACCGCTGCATTGCCAGCGGTTTAGTTTGAAGACGGTGCCTCTGGCGATCCAGCCATTCAGAGGTCAGTCTATGTCTTTCGACGAAAATCATCAGCATAAAACAATCGGCATTATCGGTTTTGGTGCATTCGGGCAGCTTATCGCCCGTTACCTCAGCCCATATTACCGTCTGTATGCTTATGATCCTGTCGCAAGACTGGATAATGTTGCAGGCGCGCTCTCTGTAACACTTGCGACAATCGAAGATACAGCCGGTTGCGACATCGTTATTCTGGCAACACCCGTATCAACCCTTGAAGGTGTTGTTGAGGCAATTGCTCCGCATCTGTTGCCCGGCGCACTGGTTATGGATGTCGGATCGGTGAAGGTTGGCCCGGCCAATATCATGCTCAAAGGCCTGCCGGATCATGTCGATATTGTCGCCACGCATCCGTTGTTTGGTCCGCAAAGCGCACGCAACGGGATCGCTGGCCTGAAGATTGCCATTTGTCCGGTTCGCGGCACGCAAGCGCTTCGCATCGGCGCATTCTTGCGCAAGCAACTGGCGCTTGATGTGATTATGACAACGCCCGAAGACCATGATCGCGATGCGGCCATGGTTCAGGGACTCACGCATCTGATCGCTAAAGTGCTGGTGCAGATGGAGCCATTGCCAACGCGTATGACGACGAAGAGCTTCGATCTCATTATGCAGGCCGTCGGCATGGTGCGCCATGATGCACCAGAGGTTTTCCATGCCATCGAACGTGCAAATGACTTTGCACCGCAAATTCGTCAGCGCTTTTTTGAACTGGCTGCTAATCTGAATGAAGAACTCAGCCGAGTCTCTCAAGCATGACTCGATCGGCCTTTATGCGCCCTTTTTGGGCGCATAAAGGCCGATCTAACACTTTATATTTACAGCATAATTTTGTCTTAAACTGATTCAAGTTTATGGAATTCTGCTGTATGGCGCCCTGTTCCAAAGCAATAATGGAAGTTGAAATCATGAATCGCGATACGCTTTACCTTTTGCAGCCGGGGTTTGAAGACCCGGCCTATCCCGGACAAAAATTCTATTGCGAGCATTGTGCCTTGATGGAAGGGGTTCTGGCTTCCTTTCCCGAACTCGGGAAAGACCTCGACATCAAGCGGGTCGCCTGGCCGCGTCCAAGGCATGAAGTCATTGCTCTTGTGGGGGAAGAAAACCAGTCATTACCTTTGTTCATATTGACGAAAGGGGATCGCTCGGTCCATCAGACCGGCGAGAATGAAGGTAATGCTTTCGTTTCGGACAAGGACGCTATTCTCGCAGTTCTTGCCGAGCGGCACGGTTTCCCCAATCCGCATCCATAATCAAAGGTTCACACCATGAGCGGCAAAATACTGATCAGCGCCTGCCTTGCGGGTCATCCGGTCCGTTACAACGGATCGGCAAAGCCGCTTGCACATCCACTTGTCGATAAGTGGCGTGCCGAAGGGCGACTCGTGACAGTTTGCCCCGAATTGATGGCGGGATTCAGCGTGCCGCGCCTCCCTGCAGAAATCGCTGCGGGAGGCGATGGTGAATCCGTTCTTTCCGGAAAAGGCCGCGTCATTGAAGAAACCGGCGGCGATGTAACCGCACAATTTGTCGCCGGTGCTCAGGCCGCGCTTGCTATTGCACAAGCAAATGATTGCCGCTTTGCTCTGTTAATCGATGGTAGCCCGTCTTGCGGCAGTCGCACGATCTATGATGGCAAATTCATCGGCCAGAAGCATTCTGGTGCGGGTGTCACCGCCACTCTTCTTCGCGGCCATGGCATTGAGGTTTTCGCAGATACGGAAATCGAGGACCTTGGTATTCGTCTTCAAGACTTAACTTAGTTCACTCAAAATCCACTCACGAAAAGCCCGGACTTTGGGCATGTTCTTTCGCGCTTTGGGATAGACCAGCCAATAGGCCTGTCCATCATCGCAAAGAAGATCAAAGGGTTGGATCAATTGCCCTGATGCCAGTTCAGCCGCATGAAAGGCAGGCGTCAGGATACCCACGCCCTGCCCGGCTGCAGCGGCTCGCCCTTCCAGATGCTGCGCGCCATACCGGCTGAATGCGTTGCCCTTGATATCGGGGTTTTCAATTCCGGCAGCCTTATACCAGATTTTCCACCATGGATCGGTGGGGTCAACGGCGCGAAGACGCAACAGATCAGCAGGTTCTTTAATACCGCCGACAGATTCAATAAGCTTCGGACTAAGCATCGGTGAAAACTGCGCTTTAATCAGCTCATGCGAGATCATACCGGGCCATTCACCTCGCCCGCTGCGTATGGCCATATCGACATTCGAGGTCGCGAAATCGACCATATCGTTCGATGTATCCAGCCGCACAGCCAGCGCCGGATGCCGCATCTGGAACGATCCCAACCGCTGCACAAGCCAGTTGGCTGCAAAAGTCACCACAGCACTGATCGTCAAAACGCCTTGCGTATCTTCGCGAGCCGATGCAAAGGCGGCCCGCATGGTTTCAAAAGCGTCATTGATGGCGGGAGCAAGACGCTTGCCCAGTTCGGTCAATTCCACCTGGCGCGGCTTTCGCAGAAACAGCGGTGCGCCGACACGCTCTTCCAGCAATTTTATCTGATAGCTGACAGCAGCCTGAGTCATTCCAAGCTCTTCCGCAGCCCGCGTAAAGCTTGCATGGCGGGAGGCGGATTCAAAAACACGAATGGCTGAGAGCGGTGGTAAGGGCGACGTCATAATACATAAGTTCTCCTTATGCATCATAATCGACGTTCGATTGGAAAACAACGCGTTTTTCTGTCATAACTATAGGCACAGTTTAACCGACAGCCCAGCCTCCCACTAGTATGGCGAACCCGAAATTCGTATCACTTTGAAGCAGTTCTCGGAGCGAATTTCGGGTTCTAAGCCATACGAGTAAAATTTTGAATCTAGTGTGGTTTACGGATTTGAAGTTCCTAAACGTGAATGCAACACAAATGATAGGAACTTCAAATCCACCACACTAGGCTCTAAGCTCAGAAAAAATCGAGATCGACCATGCGTGATGTTGAGATCAACTCTTCTACGATTGCCGTTGTTTGCCCTGAAAAAATAGCGTCTTCCGGCCTGCGTGCGTGGATTGCACGCTTGTTCAAGCGGAAGCCGAGCCATTACGTCATCAGCGAGAATTCGCCGGAATATCTGCTGCGCGATGTGGGCATTAAAGAAGGACGACCATCCTGCTTTGACCGTGCTGGACACAAGCTGCCTGAATGGTGAAAGTTATCTGTTTTTACGCATTTCCAGCAAAACCGCTTCGCACTTTTTCTGGAAATGCTTTTAGCCGCTAACCACCGCAAAGCCGCGCGCTTTCAAACCTCGCCGGTCCTCGCGCAGATTATCGATCAGGCGCGACCGGCTTCCTCCAAGATGCGATGTCATCAGAGCTGTCGCTTGCGACGCATCTCCTTCCCGCACGGCATCAAGAATTGCGCGATGCTGCTGCCACGCACGCGCCAGCGCGTCCGCGTCGCGCACTTCAAGCCAGCGCGCCCGTGACAGCCGCTGCATGGCATCGCGAACACCACGGCTGAGAAATTCATTGCCTGAAAGCCGCGCGAGTTCGATGTGAAAATCCATGCCCACACGATGCCATTCCTCGCGCGTGCTTTTGGCATCGCAACTGTTGAGCATTTCGGCAATCGCCTCCACGCCACTGCGATCTTCCAGCGCGCAAGTGACATCGAGGGCAGCAATCTCCAGCGCCTCGCGATAAACGCCTATCTGTTCAATCTCCGATAGATTGATCGGTGAAACGGTCCAGCCGCGCCCTTCCCGCCCGACAAGCCCTTCCGCCTCAAGACGCAAAAGCGCTGCGCGGATCGGCGTGCGTGAAGCATTAAACTGCGCTTCGATCCAGCGTTCGGTCAGCCGCTCACCCGGCCCCAGCTCAAGCCCGAGGATCATATCGCGTAGCTGTTCTTCGACTTGACGCATCTGTGACATTGGACCCTCAATAATTCTGGCGCGCGACTGATTGACAAGCCGTCAGGACAGGCGCATGTGTGTATTCCATTTTGGTATCCCAAAATGGCATACAATGCAATCACGCATAAAAACACGGAACACAGCATGAGCACCCAGCACGCCACAAGCGGCGGCAAGGCCACAATCAACGCGGATGCGAAGAACGCGACCGTCGCAGACGAAATTCACGAACGCTACTGGAAGCAGAACCTTCTCATCTGCCTGATCGGTTCGTTCACCACGCTTGTTGCCATGTCGCTGCTTATGCCGTTCCTACCGCTTTATGTTGAACAACTGGGCGTCGCCGATCATGCCGCTATCGTGCAATGGTCAGGCATTGCCTATGGCGCGACCTTTCTCGCAGCCGCAATTGTAGCTCCGTTCTGGGGCAAGCTCGGTGATCTTTATGGCCGCAAGCTGATGCTGATCCGGGCAAGCCTTGGCATGGCTATTGCCATGTCGCTGATGGGCATGGTCACAGATATCTGGCAGCTCGTCGCACTCCGCCTGTTCGTCGGCATCGCAGGCGGCTATTCGTCCGGCTCCATGATCCTCGTCGCGACCCAGACACCAAAGGATAAGACCGGCTGGGCGCTCGGCGCACTTTCTGCCGGCATCATGGCAGGCAATCTGGCTGGCCCTCTGCTGGGTGGCGCGCTTCCACCGCTGATAGGCATCCGCGCGACCTTCTGGCTGGCGGGCAGCGTGATCTTCCTGACCTTCCTTGCAACGACATTTCTGATCCGCGAAGATCGCAAACCGCCCAAGCGAAACAAGGAACAAAAGAAGCAATCGATATGGGCAGCGGTTCCCGACCGCAGACCGGTCATTGCCATGCTTGCGACCGGTATGTTGTTGATGTTCGCCAATATGTCGATCGAACCGATCATCACCGTCTATGTGATGCAGCTCATGGATGACCAGACCAAGGTCACTCTGATTTCCGGCGTCGTGATGGCTGCGGCAGCGCTCGGCAGCATCCTGTCGGCCTCGCGTCTTGGCCGTCTGGCAGATCGTATCGGCCATACCCGCGTTATCACTGGCGCTTTGGCGATTGCCGCAATCCTGCTGATTCCGCAGGCTTTCGTAACCGAAGCCTGGCAGCTGATCGGTTTACGCTTCCTGATGGGCTTGGCGCTCGGCGGCCTTTTACCCTGCATCAGCAGCGTCATCCGGCACAATGTCCCTGACCGTGTTGCAGGCAGCGTACTTGGCCTCTCTGTTTCGGCGCAATATGTCGGGCAGGTTGCGGGTCCGGTCGCCGGTGGCTTTGTCGGCGGACGCATGGGTATGCCGTGGGTATTTATCGGCACCTGTCTCTTGATGGCGATGGGGGCGCTTTATAATTGGATGGTTTTGCGCAGGGCTTCACAGAACTGACGTATGGCGGGAATAGGTACACCCATCAATTGAGTCCTTTTTGAAAGCCTGACATGACATTCCAACCATTCGCGCCCTTCGATGCACTGGCAGAACAGCTTCTGCCGCACGCCCTGGAGGCAAAAGCCGACGGCTCGCATGATCTGTCCCACATTGCGCGCGTATGGAAAAATGCTGCTGCAATTCAAAAGTCGGAAGGCGGCGACGCGGAAATACTCTTCGCCGCCGCCCTGCTCCATGATTGCGTCAGCGTCGAAAAGAATTCGCCGGATCGCCATCGCGCATCAGGACTGGCCGCTGAAAAAGCGTCCAATCTTCTGCGTGAGCTTGGATGGAATGAAGAACGTATTGCTGCCACCGCCCATGTGATCGAGGCACACAGCTTTTCTGCCAATATCGAGACGCGCACGCTTGAGGCAAAGATATTGCAGGATGCGGACCGACTGGAGGCGATTGGGGTAATTGGTGCCGCGCGCTGCTTTTATATTGCAGGCCGCATTGGCAGCGCACTTTACGACAGCAACGATCCGATGGCCGAAAACCGCCCGCTGGATGATAAAATCTATGCGCTGGATCACTTCCGCACCAAGCTTTTCAAACTTGCCTCCGGCTTCAAAACTGAAACCGGAAGCCAGATGGCGGCGGCACGCCATGAAAAACTGGAAGCCATATTCAATGACTTCCTGAGCGAGGCGGGTTATTAAATCGAGTAACCGCCATCAACATTGAGCGCGGTTCCTGTCACCATCGATGATGCATCCGATGCCAGGAAAAGTGCGGCTTCCGCCACATCTTCCGGTTTGGAGAAACGGCCAAGCGGAATGGTGGCTTTCAGACCTTCACGCGCCTTTGGGGTATCTTCCGCCAGGAACAACCCGAGAGCCTCACCCTCGCTTTCAGCAGGGCAGATGCAGTTGACGCGGATATTCTTCTCAGCAAGTTCAAGCGCCATCGCCTTGGTGGCGCTTACAACCCAGCCTTTGGAAGCAGCAAACCATGTGAGGCCCTTGCGTGGACGATTGGCCATCGCCGATGCGGTATTGATGATGACGCCGCTGCCCTGGTGTTCCATGATCGGCGCGACAAGCAATGTCGAATAATAAATCGCCTTCATGTTGACCGCATTGATGAGATCGAAATTATGCTCATCTACCTCCGTCAAAGGCATGTTACGATGCGTAAAACCGGCATTGTTGACCATGATGTCGATACGACCGAACTTGTCGAATGCCGCACGCGCCAGCCGCTCCATATCATCCTTGCGCGAAACATCAGCCTGCACAGACAATGCATTCTCGCCAATATCGGCTAGCTCGTCTTCAAGGCGCTTCACATTGACATCAGCCAGTACGACCTTTGCACCTTCGGCTGCAAATCGGCGCGCTATGGCAGAACCGAAACCCGATCCCGCACCTGTGATGATCGCAACCTTATCCTGCAGCCTCTTCATGTCATTCTCCTTTTGCGGATGAGAGATATGATCCGCCCGTCAAACCATTAAAAACTTTGTTCAGCACAGCTGTGTTCATGCCTGAATATGGCTCTATGTTGAACATGTCATCTATGCATATGCGGTTAACCGGAATGCAAAGACAGCTGTAATTGGCAACATTCGCGAGAATGTTATATTGGACGGTTGAATTTAAATCGATTAGATTATAGACAAAGGCTGCACGAAAATCGCAATCTGCAATTAGAGCGCCGTACGCCCTCTTGGGCGTACAAAGGACGCTCTAAATTATTCAGTCTACGCATCGTGCTTTCCAAAAATCGATTCCGATTTTTGGGCAGATGCTATAGCACAGTGATTTGCGTCAGAAGTGGAAGAGAGCAATATATGACCAGCCAGATAATACCGGTAGAGCCCTTCGATTGTATCGTTTTCGGCGGTTCCGGCGATCTTGCCGAGCGCAAACTGATTCCTGCGCTTTATCAGCGCCAGCGTGCAGGTCAGCTCAGTGAGCCGACGCGCATCATCGGTGCTTCGCGTAGCGCCATGACCGATGAGGAATATCGCAAGTTTGCCCGCGATGCGATCAACGAGCATGTCAAAGCTTCTGAAATCGACGCCAAGGAAGTCGAGACTTTCATTGCTCGCCTTACCTATGTTGCAGTCGATGCGAAGTCGGAAGACGGCTGGGCCGCTCTGAAAGATGCCATTGGCAAGAAGCCTGAAAAGATTCGCGCATTCTATCTGGCCGTAAGCCCGACGCTGTTTGGCGATATTGCAAGCCGCCTCAAGTCGCATGGCCTTATCACCCGCGACACGCGCATCATCGTAGAAAAGCCGATTGGCCGCGATCTTGAATCCGCCAATGCGCTGAACGACACCATCGGCAGCGTTTTCCGCGAAGACCAGATTTTCCGTATCGACCATTATCTGGGCAAGGAAACTGTTCAGAACCTTATGGCTCTGCGCTTTGCCAATGCTCTTTATGAGCCACTGTGGAATTCCGCGCATATCGATCATGTGCAGATCACGGTTGCCGAAGCCGTCGGCCTTGAAGGCCGTGCAGGCTATTACAACACCGCTGGCGCACTCCGCGATATGGTGCAGAACCATATTCTGCAGCTTCTCTGCCTCGTCGCCATGGAGCCGCCTTCGTCACTCGAAGCCGATGCCGTCCATGACGAAAAGGTCAAGGTGCTGCGTTCGCTGAAGCCAATCACCACGGCCAATGTCGAAGACGTTACGGTTCGCGGTCAGTACCGCGCTGGTGCATCCGCAGGCGGCCCTGTTAAGGGCTATCTCGAAGATCTCGGCAGCGACGATAGCAACACCGAAACCTTTGTTGCGCTGAAGGCTGAAATCGACAACTGGCGTTGGGCTGGCGTTCCTTTCTACATGCGTACGGGCAAGCGTCTTGCATCGCGCGTTTCGGAAATCGTCGTCACCTTCAAGCCGATCCCGCATTCGATCTTCGGCGAAAATGCTGGCAAGGTCGTCGCCAACCAGCTCGTCATCCGTCTACAGCCTGATGAAGGTGTGAAGCAGTGGCTGATGATTAAGGATCCAGGCCCGGGCGGAATGCGTCTTCGTCACGTTCCGCTCGACATGAGCTTCGCCGAGTCGTTCAATGAACGTAACCCGGATGCCTATGAACGCCTGATCATGGACGTTGTTCGTGGCAACCAGACCCTGTTCATGCGCCGCGACGAAGTTGAAGCTGCATGGCGCTGGGTTGACCCTATTCTCAAGGGTTGGGATGTGAACAACCAGCAGGTTCAGGGCTACACGTCAGGCACATGGGGTCCGTCGTCTTCGATCGCTCTTATCGAGCGTGACGGACGGACCTGGCACGAAAGCTGATAAAGCAAAGACCCGGAGACGTTGACAGACATTTCCGGATCAGTCTTTGTGCCAAAAAGAAAGAGCGAGCGCGAATACCTGGTAGGGGGTGCTCGCTCTGTCCTGACTTGAAAGGTATGGCATGAGCATCGAACGGCACGATTTTACCAGCGGAACGGAATTGGCACAGTCGCTTTCTGAAGCGATTGCGGACAAGCTGGCTGCCGCTATCGCTGAGCGGGGGCAAGCGACAATCGCTGTTTCCGGCGGCACAACGCCGCTCAAGCTGTTCGACATCCTGTCCCGCAAGATGATCGACTGGACGCTTGTTACAATCACGCTCGTCGATGAGCGTTTTGTTGCACCAACCAGCGAGCGTTCCAACGAAAAGCTGGTGCGCGACCACCTGTTGCGCGATCATGCAGGCGTTGCGAAGTTTGTGGGCCTCTATAATCCGGCAGCAACCGCAGAAACCGCTGCACTTGCAGCAGCAAATCGCATCGATGCATTGCGTCGCCCGTTTGATGTTGTTGTGCTTGGTATGGGCAATGATGGCCACACGGCTTCGTTCTTTCCGAATGCTGACAGGCTTGATCAGGCAATCGATCCCAAGACCAAAGCTGTCGTTCTGCCAATTCATGCGGAAGGCGCAGGCGAAAAGCGTCTGACACTGACTTTGCCACTGTTGGTGGAAGCGGACATGCTTGTTCTGCATATCGAAGGCGCTGCCAAGCAGGCAACGCTTGAGAAAGCACTTGCCAACGACGACGAAAATGAAATGCCGGTTCGCGCCGTGTTCCGTCACGCCCGCAAGCCGATACAACTCTACTGGACGAGCTAACAGTCCCATCGAACGCAGCAGTTTGCGTTTGAGACTGTGGGTTTTATAATTAGCCACAGGCAAGCCTGGCATTATTTCAGCAGGTGATACCCATGACGACGCAGACTGCGCATACCCGCATCAAAGCCATCACCGAGCGTATCATTGAGCGCTCGAAACCGACCCGCGAAGCCTATATAGGACGCGTGCGCGAGGCTGCTTCCCGCAAGCCGCATCGCTCTATCCTTGGATGCGCCAATCTCGCCCACGGTTTCGCAGCCTGCGGCCCGAATGACAAGGCGGCTTTGACCGCCGATGTCGTACCAAACCTCGGCATTATCACCGCTTACAATGATATGCTTTCGGCCCATCAGCCGTTTGAAACCTATCCGGAGCTGATCCGCAAAGCCGCGCGCGAAGCAGGCGGCGTGGCGCAGGTTGCGGGCGGCGTACCTGCAATGTGCGATGGCGTTACGCAAGGCTTTGCCGGGATGGAGCTTTCGCTGTTCTCGCGCGAAGTCATTGCCATGGCAGCAGCCGTCGGCCTGTCGCATGATATGTTCGACGCTGCCGTCTATCTCGGCGTTTGCGACAAGATCGTACCGGGGTTGATCGTCGGCGCCCTCACCTTTGGACATTTGCCAGCGATCTTCATTCCAGCCGGGCCTATGACGAGCGGTCTGCCGAATGACGAGAAAGCAAAGACCCGTCAGCTTTATGCAGAAGGCAAGGTTGGCCGCGCAGAATTGCTCGAATCCGAGTCAAAATCCTATCACGGCCCCGGCACCTGCACTTTCTATGGCACAGCCAACTCCAATCAGATGCTGATGGAGATCATGGGGCTGCATTTGCCCGGTTCATCCTTCGTCAATCCCGGCACGCCATTGCGCGACGCACTGACCCGCGAAGCTGCCAAGCGCGCGCTGGCGATTACGGCTTGCGGCAATGAATATACGCCTGTCGGCGAGATGCTCGACGAGCGGTCTTTCGTCAATGGTATCATCGGGTTAAACGCCACCGGCGGCTCGACCAATCACACGATCCATCTGATTGCGATGGCAGCCGCCGCCGGTATAAAACTGACGTGGCAGGACATTTCGGAGATTTCAGACGTGGTGCCTTTGCTGGCGCGCGTTTATCCAAACGGTCTTGCCGATGTGAACCATTTCCATGCTGCGGGCGGTATGGGCTTTTTGATCCGCGAATTGCTCGATGGCGGCATTTTGCATGAAGATGTTCGCACCGTTTGGGGTGAAGGCCTGCGCCCTTATGCGATTGAGCCAAAGCTCGGGCAAAACGGCACGGTTGTTCGCGAGCCCGTTCCCGAAAAGAGCGGCGACGAAAAGGTTCTTGCCAAGATCGGCTCGCCCTTCCAGCCAAGCGGCGGCATCAAGGTTCTGACCGGCAATATCGGTAATGCGATCATCAAGGTTTCAGCTGTCAAGCCGGAGCGCCATGTCATTGAAGCGACAGCGAAAGTCTTCAACGATCAGGCCGAATTGCAGGCGGCATTCAAGGCTGGCGACCTGACCGGCGACTTTATCGCAGTTGTGCGTTATCAGGGGCCGAAAGCCAATGGTATGCCCGAACTGCACAAGCTGATGACGGTGCTTGGTATTTTGCAGGATCGTGGACAGCGCGTGGCGCTAGTTACCGATGGTCGTCTTTCCGGCGCGTCCGGCAAGGTGCCGTCTGCCATCCATGTGACGCCGGAAGCACTCGATGGTGGCGCAATTGGAAAAATCCGCACTGGCGATATTGTTCGTCTTGATGCCGTGAACGGTACTCTGGACGTTCTCATCAGTGATGCGCTTCTTGATGAACGTATCGAACAGCGCCCGGATCTTTCAGCCAATGAACATGGCATGGGTCGCGAACTTTTCCGCGCTTTCCGCAACATCGCCGGGCGAGCTGACGAAGGCGCTTCGGTCTTCTGAAATTTGACGTGTTAAAAATAAGGCAAAGCGGTTTTTATGCCGCTTTGCCTCTTAAACTGACGAAAAACTCACAAAAAGGCGCAAAAAACGCCTTTCAATTGTGTCAAAATACTGGCTTTTCGAAGTCAACACTGCGGCAAGCAGCCGTCAAAGTGTTGGCCATCAGCATAGCGATAGTCATCGGACCGACGCCACCCGGAACAGGCGTAATGGCACCTGACACCTTTTCCGCATCCGCAAAATCGACATCGCCAACCAGACGTGTCTTGCCTTCACCCTTTTCAGGCGCAGGGATGCGATTGATACCGACATCAATCACTGTCGCACCCGGCTTGACCCAGTCGCCTTTGACCATCTGCGGACGACCAACAGCCGCAACCAGAATGTCGGCGGTGCGGGCAATCGCTGGCAGGTCCTTAGTACGGCTATGTGCTACGGTTACTGTTGCATTGGCTGCGAGCAGAAGGTTGAACATCGGCTTGCCAACGATATTGGAACGACCAATCACAACGGCATTAAGGCCCGACAGATCACGGCCATGAACGCGCTCGATCATGATCATCGCGCCAGCCGGCGTACATGGAACAAAAGCCGTGTCGACTTCGCCGGTGCCAAGCTTGCCCACATTGATGAAATGGAAGCCGTCAACGTCCTTTTCTGGCGAGATTGTCTGGATCACGCGACCTGAATCGATGTGCTTTGGCAGCGGCAGCTGCACCAGAATACCGTGGATGGCAGGATCGTTATTCAGGCTGTCGATGAGATCGAGAAGTTCCTGCTCAGAAGCATCGTCAGTCAAATCGTGCTGAACGGAAACAAAGCCGCATTCCTTGGCTTTCTTGCCCTTAGAGGCGACATAAACCTGGCTTGCCGGATCTTCACCGACAATCACCACTGCAATGCCCGGCACAACGCCGGTCGCGCCAACGAGCTTTTCGGTCTCACGCTTCACCGTGGAAACCACATCCTCGGCGAGCTTCTTGCCATCGATCAATTGGGCCATATCGAATGCTCCGTTTTAAACAGGCGATGCCTTGGGATACAGCGCCTTGATCCTGAAAACATGCCAATAAGCGTCATCGACTGAGATGACAATCTCAGAAAAGGCAAGTTTCAGGATAAAGTCGCAAAATGCCGGAGCGTGAAGGCTATTTCATAGAGGAGCGCGACGCTGACAAAGATCGCATGATAGCGCCGGTTATCGGTGAACATCGCTATGAGACTGCCCGCGATCAGCGCACCGACACGAATTGGGTATTCGATCCCGTAAAGGTTATAGTGCTCCATGCCTTTGATTAGCGTATCGATGACATCAGCGACGTAAACCAGCGCGAGAATGCCGAAGAACCATTTTCGCCGCGAGAGGAAATAATCGCGATAGCCGGTATATTCTTCCATGCTGTCGGGAAAGAGCAGCGTGCAGAGCAGGAAATAAAGCCCGGCATAGAAAATAACGAAGAAATATTTCTCGAAGGTCCATAGAGGAATGGTGCGCAGGCTAAACTCGAACCACCAGAAATGGATGACGGAAAGCAGGATGAAAGCCACCCAGCCCAGATGAACCGGGTAGATTTTCTGCTTGCCTGGATGCTGGATGAAACGCGCGAAACCCGTCAGAAGACGGGATACGCAAAGACCAAGAATAATGCCTATGATGATGCGAACATGCGTGAAAGCTTCCGCAGGTGGCACGCCAGTCGTTAATGCAGGATCCATTGTTCCCCTCAATGCAATATGCACCGCATCTTGGAACATAAAGAGTAAGCAATCAATAAATCACAATAAAATTATAAAAAGAAAGTGGCGCCAACTTACGTCAGCGCCACTTATTATGAATAATAAAAGCCTGCGCTTAGTTACTAAGCATTAGTTGATCGAGTTCAGGAAGCTTTCCCAGCTTTCCGACCAATGCGCACGGCTCTTTTCATCAGCTGAACGCACATTGCATGTCTGCAAGTCGCTCTCAGGAATATCTTTTTTGGTCGGCCCGCATACCCATACATCGTTATTTTCAGGCACAGTTGACGCTACGACGCTGACGATCTTGCCGTCTTTAATGCCGAAAAGGACATCAAAATCGGCCTCTTCATTGTTGAAAGCCCATGAGCAATACTCGTCAAAGTCCGGGCGGTTTTCGTCTGGCTTGCCACAAGCTTTGTCATGGTCGGGAGCCAGCTTATCCATAAGTGCTTTGCCTGCGGGTGACGAAATAACAAGATCAGCATCGGACAGTTTGCTGATTTCCTTAACGGCCCATTCCGGACCGTTTGGCGTTTCGGCGACGGCTGCACCTGCGGTCATAACACCGGCTGCAATTGCAACCACACGCACGATATGGAAAGCTTTTCCAAGCATTTGCTCACCTTTTAAAGCAATGATTTACAACAGATTTTATTAGGTCGTAACTATTTTCCAGAAAGAGACCTATCCATAAAACAGCATCTGTTCAACAAAGAATTGATTGCAAGTTTGAAACATTAAAGCGCGTCTCTTCTCCAGAGTTTTTGCCTTCGCGCCTTGCGGTTTGTGTTTATGGAGGGCTATATCGGACCCAACAAACGACAGTGCTTAAACACTCGATTCATGAAGGTGGAACTTTCTCATGCAAGATACAGTCATTCTCGTCGGTTGCGGTAATATGGGCTTTGCCATGCTCAAAGGCTGGCTCGACAGCGGCATTTTACAATCCGAGAATGTGCATGTGGTTGAACCTTCCGAAGCCCTTCAGAGCCGCGCAGCGCTTGCAGGTGTAAATGCCTGCTCAAGCGCCGACTCCCTCTCCGATGATCTCAATCCGCGCATGGTGCTGGTTGCCGTCAAGCCGCAGGTCATGGGCGATGTATTGCCTGCCTATAAGCGCTTTGCACCTAATGCTACCTTTGTCAGCGTGGCTGCTGGCATTCCGGTTTCATTCTTCGAACAGCACCTGGGCAGCGATGCAAAAATCATGCGTTGTATGCCAAACACGCCTGCCGCAATCGGCAAGGGAATGCTTGTCACCTATAAGAATGCCAATGTCCGCGATGACGATGCTGCTTTCGTAAAGAGCCTACTCAAGACATCGGGCAAGGTCGCAAGCATCGACGATGAAGCCCAGATGGATGCCGTGACTGCCGTTTCCGGTTCGGGCCCAGCTTATGTGTTCCACTTCATTGAAGCGCTGACCGATGCTGGTGTGACCGCTGGTCTGCCGCGCGAAACGGCAGCGCTTCTTGCTATGCAGACAGTCATGGGTGCAGGTGCATTGGCTGCCGCAAGCAGCGACAGCCCAACCAAGCTGCGCGAGCAGGTTACAAGCCCCAATGGCACAACCGCCGCAGCACTGAACGTCTTGATGGGTGAAGATCGCCTCAAGAATTTGGTCGCGGATGCTGTCGATGCGGCACGCAAGCGTTCGATTGAGCTGGGTAAAGCCTAAATCAGTATTTTCGGCACTGCATCGATAAGCGCCTTTGTAACAAGCGCTTGCGGTGCCGCGATCAAATCTCGCGCAGGGCGACATTCGACAATACGCCCCCGCTCCATCACAGCAATCCGATCGGCCATTTGTGCAGCAACCGCCAGATCATGCGTGATGAAGAGATAGGCCGTGCCTTCGGCCTTTTGTATTTCCTTCAATAATTTCAGAATTGAGCCACGCACCGTCACATCGAGCGCCGACACTGCTT
This sequence comes from Brucella sp. NBRC 12953, assembly GCF_040369775.1. Taxonomy (NCBI): domain Bacteria; kingdom Pseudomonadati; phylum Pseudomonadota; class Alphaproteobacteria; order Hyphomicrobiales; family Brucellaceae; genus Brucella; species Brucella sp. NBRC 12953. The sequence continues at coordinate 60,808 of NZ_BAABSV010000006.1, read as the reverse complement.
CATCCAGAACGATGAGCGTCGGTGTTGTTGCAAAGGCCCGCGCAATTGCCACCCGCTGACGCTGGCCACCGGAAATCTCATGCACTCCGCGTTTGCTCAACTTGGGATCAAGGCCAACCTTTTGCAAAAGCTCGGAAATATCGCGTCTTATCCCATGAATACGCAGCGGTTCGCTGAGCAGATCATGCACCGTTGCGCGTGGATTGAATGCCGAAAGCGGGTCTTGAAATACCATCTGCATCAGCGCGCGGCGCTTTCTTAATTTGCTGCCTTTGAGCGCGAGCCAATCCTCATTCTCAAACTGGATAAAACCGGATTCAAGCGGATGCAGCCTTAGAAGTGCGCGCGCCAATGTGGATTTACCGCTGCCGGAAGGCCCGACCAGCGCCAGCGTTTCACCTGCTGCAATCTCAAGATTTGCGTGATCCAGCGCCAGCTTGTCGCCATAGCGCACGGTCAGATCAGTCGCCTGCAACACAGTTCTATCCATGTTGCGGCTCCAGCACGGGAACGGCTGCAATCAGCGCTTTTGTATAATCGCTCTTTGGGTTTGCTATGATCGCACGCGCTGGGCCGCTCTCCACCAGTTCACCATGACGGAACACGGCAATACGATCCGCCAAATTGGAAGCCAGCGCAATATCATGTGTGATGAAGATCAGCGTCATGCCGTCAGCCTGAACCAAGGCGCGCAGCAGTGCCACGATTTGCCTTTGCACAATGGTATCGAGCGCACTGGTTGGCTCGTCCGCAATCAACAGAGTGGGGTTTGCTGCGATGGCAAGTGCAATGGCGATACGCTGTTTCTGCCCACCGGAAAACTGATGCGGATAGCGCGAAAAACTTGAATTAGGCTCCGCTATCTGCACGCGCGCCAACAGCTTGAGCGCCTTATCTTTTGCCTCATGACGATCAATGTTTTCGTGGGCGCGGATTGTCTCAACGAGTTGCGCACCAACGCGCATCAAGGGATCGAAACTTGAAGCCGGATCCTGAAACACAAAGCCCACATCGCGGCCCGGCTTTGGTTTTCCATTCGGCCATTGGATTGCGCCTGAAATGCGAGCATTGGCTGGCAGCAGGCCGGCAAGGGCCAACGCCAATGTGCTTTTTCCGGAACCGCTTTCACCGATAATCGCAAGCGTTTCACGGGCATATATATCGAGGTCAAGATTGTTGAGCGCGGTATCGCTGCCATAACGCACGCCGAGATTTTCAATATGGGCGAGCACACTCATGCCTGCACCTCGCGCCGCGATGCAGCCTGCGTGATGCCTTCGCCCGCGAGATAGACGCCGACGACAGTCAAAGCCAGCACAAGCCCGGGCAGAATGGACAACCACGGTGCAGAGCGTAAAACTGTGCGGCCTTCGGCAATCATGCCACCCCATGTCACGCGATTGGGATCACCAAGCCCCAGAAATGACAACGCTGCTTCAATCAGAATTGCAGAGGCGACAATTACCGGCACAAGCGCCAGCACGGGCGGCAAGGCATTGGGCAGGATTTGCCGGAAAGCAATTTCCAGCGGGTGCATACCGATAACGCGGGCTGACGCCACATAATCGCGCTCACGGATCGACAGCACCTGCCCCCGCGTAAGGCGTGCAGCCTGCGTCCAGCTAGAAAGTGCAATCGCCGCAACCAAGACCGGCAGCGAAGGTCCGGCTATGCTGACCAGTGCCAGCGCCAGCAAAAAGCCCGGCACAGTCTGAAAAGCTTCCGTGATGCGCATCAGCACTTCATCGACCAGACCACCGGCGAAACCTGACAGCGTACCGACAATGCTGCCAATCAGAATGGATGCAGCCGCTGCGGCCAGCCCCACGACCAGCGATGCACGGCTCGCATGGAAAAGCTCGGCCAGCACATCACGACCCAGCCTGTCTGTTCCGAGCGGAAACGATGCATTGTCGAACGGCGCAAGCATCGGCGTTGCAACAATACGCAGCGGATCGCCGGGAAAGAGCAGCGGCGCAAGAAGTGCTGCTGCGATAAGCACGAGCAGAATAATCGCGCCTGCAATGCCTTCGCCCGATCCGAAGTAACGTCTCATCCCACTCATGGCCGGGCCTTTCCCGCAGATATGCGCGGATCAAGCCAGAGATAGAGAAGATCGACAATAAAATTGACCACGATCACCATGATGGCACTCGTCAAAATGACGCCCAGCAGCAAAGGCGTATCGCGGCTGGCAACCGCCTCCTGTGCAAGCCTTCCAAGGCCGGGAATAGCAAAGACGCTTTCAATCACCACGCTACCACCCAGCATGGAAGCAGCTTGCAGCCCAAGCATGGTGACAAGCGGTGACAGCGCGTTACGAGCCACATGACACAGCACGATGCGCGGGCGTGATATGCTTCGCGCTTTCAGTGCGCGGACGAAATCCATGCGCCAGATGTCGGCCATGGAAGCGCGCATCACACGCAGATAAAGGGCTAGATAAATCAGCGCCAGCGAGACCACCGGCAGCAGGAGATGGCGCGCTATATCAAGCCCACGCGCCAGACCTTCCTTGCCGGAAGCAATGGTCTCAATGCCGCTTGAAGGCAGCCAGCGCAGCCGGATTGAAAACAGGATGACCAGCACAAGTGCCAGCCAGAAACCGGGAATTGCATAGAGGACAAGCGAGGCAACCGAGAGGAAACGATCGCGAAAGCTTCCCGGTCTTGCGCCTGCGACAATCCCCAGAGCCGAGCCGACCGCGAATGACAGCGCCGTCGCAGCGCCCATCAGCAAAAGCGTATTGGGAAGGCGTTCGAGAATGACATCGAGAATTGGGCGGTTGAAACTGACCGACCAGCCAAGATTGCCCTGCAAAAGTGCGTCAAGATAGGCAGTCAACCTGTGCCAAACAGATTGATCCAGCCCCCAGCGAGCGCGCATTTCGGCAATGGCATTCGCATCACCGCCGAAGCTTACCGCATAGGCATCAACAGCATCGCCCGGTGCTGTTTCCAACATCAAAAAACAGCCAATAATAACAATCAGCAGCACAATCATGCTGCTGATCAGACGTTTCCTGAAAAGGGTGAGAATCTGCGCCACGCCGCGAGCGTACAATCAAAGCAACGCTTCGTCACAAAATTTCGTCACTGTGCAATAAACACATCTGCCCAGTCGGAAACTGCCCAACGCGGATTGTTAGAGACATTCTTAACGCGGTCATTGGCAACCGTGATAAAGCCCCATTCCGCCACATTGATTAGCGGCAGATCAGCTTCGACCAATTGCTGGAACTGATGATAAAGCGCGGTGCGCTTTTCCTCCTCAATTTCATGTGCAGCCTTGGCAATCACCGCATCCAGCTCCGCATTGGCATAACCACCCTGATTGGAGAACGGCACGCCTGCCGCAATACCGCTTTCAACCAGAATGGTCGTCGAAATTGCGGGATCGCCGCGATAGACGGTCGGTGCGATGGCGAGATCAAAATCGTGATCGGTATAGACTGCCTTCTGATGTGCTGCTGAATCATTGTTGACGATACGCGCATCAATGCCGATCTCCGCCAACGCCTGCCGCAGATAATCACCAAACTGCTTGGTTTCGTTGAAATAAGGGGCTGGAAGCAGCTTCAGTGCAAAGCGCGTGCCGTCCTTGCCGCGCTTATAACCCGCCTCATCCAGCAGCGCATTGGCCTTCGCTGCATCGAAAGGATAAGCGGCAACATCGCCGGTATAAAACTGGCTGTCATATTGCGGAACCGGCCCAGTCGACGGCTTGGCATAGCCCAGAAAAATCGTCTTCACAACGAAATCACGATCAATCGCATGAGCGATTGCCTGACGAACTTTAAGGTCTGATAGTTCCTTGCGGCGATGATTGATTTCGACGACCAGCTGATATGTCAGCGCTTCATAGCCTTTGGAAATGACATTGATCCCCGGCACTTTTGAAATGCGGTCGAGATCAGCCAGAGGCACGGCGGAAAACGCAGCAAGGTCAATTTCCTCGGATTCCAGCGCACCTGCTGCTGCAGCACGATCCGGCAGCACACGATAGATAATTTCATCGAGATAAGGCTCGCCCTCGCCCCAATAATCTTCATTTTTCGCAAGGCGATAATATTCGCCGGTTTTGTGCTCGGCATATTTGAATGGGCCAGTGCCAATCAGCTTTTCATTGGCGGGATTGGCGGCAATATCCGTGCCCTCGAACACATGCTTTGGCAGCACTGCGGTCAGCGCTGGCAGCGCATTACGAATAAGCTGAAACGGTGTTGGTTCGCTGAAGTGGAAAACTGCCGTATGCTCATCCGGCGTTTCGACCTTCTCAAGCGCCTTGAACACCACGCGGCCAAGATTTTGCAGAGGTTTCCAGACCTGCAACGCCGAAAACGCAACGTCTGCGGATGTGAAGGGCTTACCGTCATGCCATTTGACGCTATCACGCAGGTGGAAGGTTGCGGTCAGACCGTCATCAGAGCCTTCCCAGCTGGTCGCAAGGCGTGGCTCCAGACCGTTCTCACCGTCAAATGAGGCTTCGGCCAGAGGCTCAATCACCTTGCTCGCCACGAAGAAAACGCCGTTGGAAGCGACAATGGCCGGGTTCAGATTGCGTGGCTCGGAATCTGCGGCCACGACCAGTCGTCCACCTTTTTGCGGAGTGCCTCCGGCCCGCGCCCAACGGGGCAACAGCGGCAAAGCCGCAAGCGATGTCGAACCAACCAGAAATGCCCTGCGTGATGCAATAAACCGAGCCATATCACTGCCCCTGAAATTCAATTCCCTTTGTATTTGTCTACACCGGGCCTCAGCGAATTGCAGGGAAAATCCTGTCACAGTGGCAATAAATATCGAAAACTGTTTCTCTTTTTGGAATGGACGTCACTTTCGAATGAGCCCGAAAATCCCACAAAACAGCGGTCAGAAGCAATGTTGACCGTCTTAAGGGAAGCGAACTGATTTTCCCCTTCCTGCTCGTTTAAAGAAATTTTCTCCTTGCCAAACACCCTCCCTTGCATAGATCATGGTTAATTATGTGTTGTCGTATTTCGTGAGGAGAAATTGATACGGCACACAGTTGAAGAGCCGAGATCAGCTCTTTTGAACCGCATTTGCGGAGTCCTGTGTGAGAGTATTAGAGCAACCTTTATGCGCCCAGGAGGGCGAACGACGCTCTAAAGTTCCGTAAGTGCCTGTAGCTGAACCACCATTGGAAGAGAGGAAACAGAAATGTCTAGTTTGCTGCCCCCACTTCATGACGGTCATGCACCGATCTATTTGCATCACGCATTTCAGGACGCAGTGGATGCTTATGAAGACTGGAACCTTGAAACGGCCGAACCAGTCGTAGCAATCAATGGTAAGATCACGCGTATCAGCGTCGTTTTCCGTCGTCTATGGCGCTGCACCGATACAGTCCCTCGCCATACGCTTGAAGCATTGAGGGATATCGTTCCGTCAAATCTTATTCATACGGAACGCTGGAAAGACAATGCCACATTCGCCGAAGCTGCCCATATGATGCGGACAGCACTTGAATGGCGCAAAGCACGGCGCGTTCCTGTCGTCTGCTAAGCCAGACTAACTTATGCCGCGGGCGGGATTTACCCCGCCCGTTTTCAATCACAATCTCTAATTCAAAGCTTGCGGAAACGCACACGCGCACTGCGCTCAATGGCTGCAACAGTCAGCTCATCCAGCGCCCAGCGATCACGAAGCATCTGAAGAAATTCAAGTTCTTCCTGCTCGACATGCAGGTCAGCCGCCGCCACTTCAACCGCCAGTGCATAGGCTGTGTCGTAAAGCTTTTCCGGCATTGCATCATGCGCAAGATCTAGAATTCGTTCCAGGCCGTCGTCATAAGAAAGCATTTCGAGGCAATCACTCGCCAGCTTTGGCAATCTCGCAGCATCAAAGCCCTGAAAAACTGGAAGGCGCGACACCACATTGCTGATCGACGCCAGCTCTGCATCAGTCATGGTTGTATCTGCGGCGGAAGTCGTCACCATGATGTAAACGAGTGCGTCCTGAGGTGAAATGTTTTTCATCGAATGCTCCTGCATCGTTCAACCGGAATCATAGTTTCGGCTAATTTCCAAGAAAATTAGGGAGCCTGTAAGACTTGCGCAAGGAAATTCGGTCGGAATTGCCGCGGCAAAGATTGACGTGTGAGTTCCACCGCGCCATAGAGCAATGACACGTTTCAGTGTAAAAGATTTCAACAAATAAAGCCCTTCACAGGACATCAGGATAAAATCATGACTTCGCACCGTCTTCCCGAAATTACGCTGACCCCGGAACTGACCGCGGCGGCTGCGGAAGCGAAATCGTGGCCTTTTGAAGAGGCAAAGAAAATCCTCAAGCGCTATGAGAAGACCGGCTTCCCTGAAACCGTGATCTTTGAAACCGGCTATGGACCATCGGGCCTGCCGCATATCGGTACGTTCGGCGAAGTCGCACGCACGTCGATGGTCCGCCATGCTTTCCGCATTCTGACGGAAGACAAGGTCAAGACCCGCCTTATCTGCTTCTCGGACGATCTCGACGGGATGCGCAAGATCCCGGACAATGTGCCGGACAAGGCAGCCCTTGAGCCATATCTGCAACTGCCGCTTTCAGCCGTGCCAAACCCATTTGGCGGCGAATACAAGAGCTTTGCCGAGCATAATAACGCAATGCTCTGCCGATTCCTCGATACTTTCGGCTTTGATTACGAATTCGCAAGTGCGACCGAGTACTACAAGTCCGGCAAGTTTGATGCAGTGTTGCTGAAAGCTGTCGAGCGCTATGACGACATCATGAAGGTGATGCTACCAACGCTCGGTGAAGAGCGTCAGGCGACCTACAGCCCATTCCTGCCGATCTCGCCGAAGTCTGGCCGCGTGCTCTACGTGCCGATGAAGAGCGTGGATGCCAAGGCTGGCACCATCACTTTTGACGATGAAGACGGCGTTGAAACCACGCTTTCCGTCACCGGCGGTAATGTGAAGCTGCAGTGGAAGCCGGATTTCGGTATGCGCTGGGCAGCGCTTGGCGTCGATTTTGAAATGTTCGGCAAGGATCACCAGACCAATGCGGGCATTTACGACCGCATCTGCGAAATCCTTGGTGGTCGCGCGCCAGAGCATTTCGTCTACGAACTCTTCCTCGACCAGATCGGCCAGAAGATTTCGAAGTCAAAGGGCAACGGCATCGCGATTGACGAATGGCTGGCCTATGCGCCAACTGAAAGCCTTGCGCTTTACAACTTCCAGAAGCCAAAGACCGCGAAGAAGCTCTATTTCGACGTGATCCCGAAGGCCGTGGACGAATATTTCACTTATCTCTCGGCTTATAACCGTCAGGAGTGGAAAGACCGTCTGAACAATCCGGTCTGGCACATCCATTACGGCAACCCGCCAAAGGTTGAACTGCCGGTTACATTCGCGCTGATGCTCAATCTGGTGAGCGCATCCAATGCAGAAAACCCAAGCGTTCTCTGGGGCTTCATCTCGCGCCATGTGCCGGGTGTTACGCCGGAAAACAATCCGGAACTCGACGCGCTCGTTGGCTATGCGATCCGCTACTTCAATGATTTCGTCAAGCCGACCAAGCAGTTCCGCACCCCTGACGATGTGGAACGCGCAGCACTGGAAGGCCTTGATGCCAAGCTTGCAACGCTGCCTGCCGGTACTGATGGCACCGACATCCAGAACGCCATTCTGGACGTTGCCCGTGCAATCGAGCGTTATCAGGATCACACCAAGAAGAGCCCTGAAGGCGGTCCGGGCGTATCGGTTTCCTTCTTCCAGATGCTCTATGAAGTGCTGATCGGTCAGGAACGCGGCCCACGCTTTGGTTCATTCGTTGCTCTTTATGGCATCGATGAAACCCGCGCACTCATTCAGAAGGCTCTTGCTGGCACCTTGTCATAAGCGCTTGATATTTTTATGAGAAGCCTCACCCGGAATCGTACCGGGTGAGGCTTTTTTTATGCCCGGTCTTTAAGCATGTCGCGGAAAAGTGGGAACCGGTTTTCCGGAAACGACATGCGCAAAAATATAGAGATAGAGCAAGCGCAATGACTACGATTAAATGCGAGCCGCTCTAGCCGGAGCAGAAATGATCTACCCCCAATGCGACCCCTTCGCCAAAGGCCTGCTGGCTGTATCAAACGGCAATGAAATCTATTGGGAGGCATCGGGCAATCCGGAAGGAAAGCCAGCGCTTTATCTTCATGGCGGGCCGGGAAGCGGCTTGCGCACGGGCAGCTATCGGCAGCGCTTTAATCCCGAAAAATACCTTATCATCGGCATTGACCAGCGCGGTTGCGGGCGCAGTCGTCCGCTGGTGATTGATGATCTCGACCAGCTTCATCTCAATACGACCCAGACGCTGATTGAAGATATTGAAACAGTCAGAAATCATCTTCGCGTCAATGCCTGGCTGATCGCAGGTTCATCATGGGGTGCTACGCTTGCGCTCGCCTACGCACAAGCGCATCCCGACCGGGTGACTGAATTGGCACTCGTTGCCGTCACGACCACGAGCCGTGAGGGAGTGAACTGGATCACCGAAGGCGTTGGATGCCTTTTTCCGGAAGAATGGGAAAAGTTCGAGAAAGCCTCTTCAAGACGAGAAGGTGAGCGGGTTGTTGAAGCCTATGCGAGACGGCTTGCCAATGGCAGTCTGGAAGAACGCTTGCAGGCTGCGCTGAATTGGAATGCATGGGAATCGACGCATATCTCGCTTGATCCCAATTGGACGCCGATCGAAAGCCGTTTCGATGATCTGCAAGGCCTGGCCTTCGCAACGCTTGTTACGCATTACTGGGCCAATGACGGCTTCCTTCGCAATGGCGCTGAAATTCTGGCGAATATGGGCCGGATCGCACATATTCCGGCGATTTTGATTTGCGGACGCAGGGACTTCAGTGGACCGGCGATAACCGCGTGGAGGCTCCATCAAGCATGGACTGCAAGTCGGCTGCGCGTTATCGAAACGGAAGGCCATGGCGGTCCGCTTTCTACGAATGAGATGCGGATGGCGCTCGACGCGTTTGCCCTTGGTCAAAATCAGCTCCGTTGACTCAATCCTCGTTAGTAGGTAGTACGACCTAACTACTGACGAGGCAGGACTATGAGTATCGAAAAAGCTCCATCGGAAAGTGCGCGCGACAAGCTGCTCAAAGCCGCGGCCGTTCTTTTTTATAATAACGGTGTCGGTGGCACCGGCATCGACGCAATTGTTGAAAGGGCGGGCGTTGCTAAGAAGAGCCTTTACAACAACTTCGCCTCGAAAGCTGATCTGGTAAACCAGTATCTCGAAGCACGACATGCCGAGTGGCTAGGCCTTTATCATGCACGATTGGAACATGCGGCGACGGCCAAAGACAGAGTTCTTGCCGTTTTTGACGCCTATCAGGACCATGCCGAGCATGAATATGAACGCGGCTTTCGCGGCTGCGGCCTGCTCAATGCTGCGGCAGAACTAGCCGCAGACGATATTGGGCGGCAGGCAGTCAAACATCACAAAAGAGAGGTTGAGGCGCTACTCATCACGCATTTGACAGAGCTTCTGCCCGATGTCCCTGATCGTGCTGCTGCACTCGCAAGACATATGTCTTTTCTGCTTGAGGGATCAATCTCAAGGGCAGGTCTCGAAGGTAATAGCGGCTGCGTTCAAGAGGCCCGTGCAATCGTCTCTGATATGCTGGAGGCATTGTGAGCAATTCATCCCGTGATTACACAATTGGTGTGTCTGCCGTTCTCTTCTCATCCGTTGTATGGGGAACGACTGGCACTGCTGCCACTTTCGCGCCCGAAGTCAGTGCAGTTGCAATCGGTGCCGCAGCTATGGGGATCGGGGGCTTGTTGCAGGCACTGCTCGCCGGACGCGGGATTGTGCGCAGCTTGTCCCTTCTGAATAAGCAATGGGCGCTTCTTGTTTTAGGTGGACTTGCGGTTGCCATTTACCCACTGGCTTTTTACGCATCCATGCGGATGGCTGGTGTTACAATCGGAACGGTCGTCACCATCGGCTCAGCACCGCTGCTTTCCGCTCTCATCGAATATCTGTTCGACGGTGCGCGACTCTCGCGCCAATGGCTGCTTGGCGCGCTGATTGGGCTTGCCGGGATCGTGTTGATTACGGTCGCAGAAGGTGCAGACCATGCAGCTATAGAAACAAATAGCTCCGTTATTACAGGCATTTGTCTGGGACTTCTTGGTGGCCTCACATATGCACTTTACTCATGGACTGCGCGCCGCATGATGCTCAATGGCGTTCGGTCCTCTGTCGCCATGGGCGCTACATTCGGGCTTGGCGGATTATTGCTTATGCCGGTTTTGATCGTGGCCGGCGGCCCGTTTCTGGCGTCATGGAACAATGCAGCAGTCGGCATCTATATGGCTATTGTGCCAATGTTTCTTGGCTACGTCTGCTTTGGGATCGGTCTTGCGCGTATTCCGGCCAGCATGGCGACAACTATCACACTGATCGAACCGGTAGTCGCTGCGATACTGGCCATAATCATTGTAGGCGAGCGTTTGCCGCTGATGGGTTGGTTTGGCGTGGTGCTTGTTATCTCATGTCTCGTTGTGATCACGATCCCACTCAAGAAGCCTTTGAGACAGGATCAGAAGGCCGTGGTCGGGACATAAGCTGATCGCAGGCTTCAGAAGCAGCAGGAGAAGAAATCAGTCCGGCGAACTGATTTCCTTGCAGAGGCGCTTCGCACTTCTGCTGGCAAAGCTATAACTCAGTTTGCTGGAGCGGGTGCCGTAGGCGCCGGAGGAAACTCGCCTTGCTGTGGTGACGGCGAAGTCGGCACTGGTTCCGTCTGTGGCGCGAGCGGAGAAGGATTCTCCAACGCTCCACCATTATCAGGCTCCAGACTTTGAAGGGATGCATCAGGCTTGTTCCCGAAGATACCCAAACGATTATCTTCGGCTTTTTGCCCTGCTTCCTGATAGGCACCGCCCGCGACAGCTTTCGCCCAACCATTGGCAACCAACCACTGTGCGGGATCTTCATTGCCAACACTGCACTGCGTTGAAACAGCAGCACCACTGTCATTTTGTGGCAAACGACACATGACTGCACGTGCCCGCAACCATTGCCGAAACGCCGTTCGCGCCTGCATGCCACAAAGCCAGCTTTCGCCAGAGGCCGATTGACAGGTTTGTTCAATCGGCATGGGTTCTATACCCTGCAGATCAACAGTCCTGCCCTGGCTCTCGAGCTTACCCGCGGCAATCGCAACAGGACGCTGCAAAAGCTGCATCGGCTCGCCCTCGTCTACAGATGCGGCAGGTGCTGGCGGCTCTGGTGGTTTTGGCGTTGAGGCCAGCCCCAGATCACTCAGAGGTGGGCGCGCAGGCTCGCGCTCCAGTCCATCCTGCTGCGATCCGCTTTGACCACTCTGACTGGCAGAGTTCTGCTCATTAGTGTTTGGCGCAGCTTCTGGAGCCGGTGTCTCTGACGCCGCAGGATTATCTGCTCCTGTGTCCTTATCAGGCTCGTTATAATCGAACTGCTCGACGACAATTCCATTGCCCGAACCCGATTCCGGTTTGCTTTGACCGTCACCACTTTCGACAACAGTGACCGGGCGATCAAGCGCTCCATAAAACGGCGCGACAAATGCGGCCACAAGAATGGCCCCGGTTATGCCTGCGAAAACACCAAAAACAATGCGTGCATGGCTCTTTGTATGCTGTTTTGCCATTACTGACTCGCCCATAGAATACGGGCGATCCACTCGACATCCTTGGTCTCAAAGGAACGGTTTGGAAATTCTGGATTGAACGAGTGAAGTTCAATCGTACGCGGTGTCTGGCGATGCAGGATTTTAGCCATAACCTCTCCGTCTTTGGTACGAACAACCACGCGGTCGCCGCGGCGAACCGGTGCATTGGGTGCTACAACCAGCGTATCGCCATCACGATAAAGCGGCAACATGGAGTCGCCAGAAACTTCCAGCGCATAGACATTATCGGTGGGTGCGGCTGGAAACTGCACGACATCCCAGCCTTGGCCTGCAGGGAAACCAGCATCATCGAAATAGCCACCCCCGCCCGCTTCTGCCATGCCAAGCAGAGGAATAGCGCTAGGCTCCTGCAAATAGTCACCATAATTAGGCGTCGAGGCTTCGCCACGAATGAGCCTGGTCAACTCATCGAATGTTGCGCCCGTCGCTTCCATGACTTTAGCTAGCGATTCCGTCGATGGCCAGCGTGCGCGTCCATCAGAGGCATACCGCTTGGATTTATTGAAAGTGGTCGGATCAAGCCCTGCACGGCGCGCAAGACCGGACGCACTTAAAGAATTGCGTTCTGCCAAGGCATCGATCGCAGCCCATACGCTATCATGAGAAAACATTGCTATAGCCCGCCAAAGAGGATTTTAAACCTAATCATCCATCCTATATTGTGCCAAACCTAGCTGAAAACCTGATTTTACGCAAGATGTGCTATTTTACAGGGAAAATTTTCTTATTCATAAATAAATACGCGCGACATCGGAATGCCGCGCGTATTTTTAATAGCTAATGTGGCCGCAGATCAGGCTGCTTTCTTGGCCTCGCCCTTATATGGGTTGAAGCGCTGATAGAAGCTTTCGCCATTCTCTGCCATATCAAGGAGCAGCTTCGGTGCCTTGAACTGCTGGCCGTATTTGCGCTGCAACTCCTTGGCAAGCTTGACGAATTTCTTCGCGCCCATGCCATCGATATAAGACAACGTGCCGCCGGTATAAGGTGCGAAACCAAAGGCCAGGATTGAGCCGACATCCGCTTCGCGCGGATCGGTCACAATGCCTTCTTCCATCACGCGCGAAGCTTCCAGAGCGATGGTGACGAGGAAGCGTTCCTTCAGCTCCTTCACATCGATCTTGTCGGGGTCCTGCTGCGGATAAAGATCCTTCAGACCGGCCCAGAGATGCTTCTTGGCAGGCTTGGCCGGGTATTCGTAGAATCCCTTGCCATTCTTGCGACCCTTGCGGTCAAACTCGTTGACGAGCTTGTCCACCAGTTCTACATGACGCGGATCGACAGCCTTGTCGCCCAAGTCCGCTAGCGTTGCCTTCAGGATCTTCTGCGAAAGATCGATTGCCGTTTCGTCGTTGAGCGCAAGCGGGCCAACCGGCATACCGGCCATACGGGCGGCATTTTCGATCATCGCAGCCGGAACACCTTCAACGAGCATGTTGTAGGCTTCCGACATATAGCGCAGCACGCAGCGATTAACGTAGAAGCCCCGTGTGTCGTTGACGACAATCGGCGTCTTCTTGATCGCACGAACATAATCAAGGGCTACGGCCAATGCCTTGTCGGATGTCTTCTTGCCGAGGATCACTTCCACCAGCATCATCTTGTCGACCGGCGAGAAGAAGTGGATACCGATGAAGTTCTTCGGACGCTTGGAGACTTTCGCAAGGCCACTGATTGGCAAGGTCGAGGTATTGGACGCAAAGACCGCAGAAGTTTTCAGCACTTCCTCAGCCTTTTCGGTCGCCACACGCTTGACTTCGCGGTCCTCGAACACGGCTTCGATCACCAGATCTGCACCTTCAAGCAGCGCATAATCAGGTGTTGCGGTGATGAGCGACAGGAGCTTTTCCTTGTCGGCTTCCGTCGCGCGGCCCTTCTGCATTTCCTTGGTGATAAGATCAGCCGTATGCGCCTTGCCCTTATCGGCAGACTCCTGATCACGATCAATCAGCACCACCGGAATGCCAGCCTTGGCTGTCACATAGGCAATGCCTGCCCCCATGAAGCCAGCGCCGATAACACCAATCTTCTTGAACTTGGTTGGCTTTTCTTCAACCGGGCGACGTGCGCCCTTGTTCAATTCCTGCAGCGACACAAAGAGCGAACGGATCATCATGCCAGCTTCGGTCGTCTGAAGGATTTCAGTGAAATAGCGCTGTTCGATCTTAAGGCCGGTATCGAATGGAACCAGAAGGCCTTCATAAACCGATTTCAGGATAGCGAGTGCCGCCGGATAATTGCCGGAGGTTTCGCGACGCAGAATAGCGGTTGCGGCTGGCCAAAGGTTCGCACCGGCAGCGGAATAGATCGCGCCGCCCGGCAGCTTGAAGCCTTTTTCATCCCACGGCTGAACTGGCTTAAGACCACCCTTGATGAGCTTCTTGGCAGTTTCAACGAGCTTCTTGGCAGGTGCGACTTCGGTGACAAGGCCCATCGCCTTGGCGCGCTGCGCCGTCAGGCTTGAACCAGTCGTCATCATCTGCAAAGCGTCCTGCTGGTTGGCAAGGCGAGGAACGCGCTGCGTGCCGCCAGCACCCGGAAACAGGCCGACTTTCACTTCCGGCAGGCCCATTTTCACACCCGGTGCATCGGACGCCACGCGGGCATGGCAAGCGAGCGACATTTCAAATGCGCCGCCCATGCAGGTGCCATTGATGGCCGAAACCCATGGCTTGCCTGAGGTTTCCAGCTTGCGGAACAATCCGCCCATCCGGCCTACATTGTCGAACAGCGACTGGACAGCAGCCTGCTTGTCCTTTGCCTTTTGCTTCTGGAACTCCTTGAACATGCCTTCGAGCATGGTCAGGTCTGCGCCACCGGAGAACGTGTCTTTGCCCGACGTGATGACTACGCCCTTGATCTTTTCGTCCGCAGTCGTCGCGTCGATGATGGCGTTCAATTCCTGCATCGCCTCGACGGTGAAAACATTCATCGACTTTTCAGGCATGTCCCATGTGACGAGAGCGATGCCATCATTGTCGGTTTCAACTTTGAAATTTACGTAAGCCATATTCGCCTCCTCCCCTTACACGCGCTCGATGATGGTGGCCGTACCCATGCCTGCACCGATGCACAAAGTGACCAGTGCGGTATTGAGGTCGCGGCGTTCCAATTCATCCAGCACAGTGCCGAGGATCATCGCGCCGGTTGCACCAAGCGGATGGCCAAGCGCAATCGCGCCGCCATTGACGTTGATCTTGTCGTGCGGAATATCAAATGCCTGCATGTAACGCAGAACTACGGCAGCGAAGGCTTCGTTCAACTCAAACAGATCGATGTCAGAGAGCTTCATCTTGGCCTGTTTGAGCAACTTTTCCGTCACATCAACCGGGCCAGTCAGCATAAGCGCTGGTTCAGAGCCGATATTGGCAAAAGCACGGATACGCGCGCGCGGCTTGATATCAAAGGCTTTGCCAGCCTTCTTCGAGCCAACGAGAACGCCTGCTGCGCCATCAACGATACCAGACGAATTACCGGCATGGTGAACGTGATTGATGGTTTCGACTTCTGGATGCGCCTGAATGCCAACAGCATTGAAGCCGCCCATTTCGCCGGGCATCACGAAGGATGGGTTGAGCTGGCCAAGCGCCTGCATATCAGTGCCGGGGCGCATATGCTCGTCATGGTCAAGAATGGTGAGGCCGTTCTGATCCTTGATCGGAATGACCGAATTCTTGAAATAGCCCTTTTCCCACGACTTGGCAGCGCGCTTCTGGCTTTCTACTGCATAGGCGTCCACGTCATCGCGTGAGAAGCCGTATTTCGTGGCAATCAGATCGGCAGAGACGCCCTGCGGCATGAAAAAGCCCGGAAAGCCAACCGATGGGTCCATGTACCAGGCTCCGCCCGACATACCCATGCCAACGCGGGACATGCTTTCAACGCCACCAGCAATCACCAGATCGTCGGCACCGAACGCAACCTTGGCAGCAGCCAGATTGATGGCATCGAGACCAGATGCGCAGAAGCGCGAAATCTGCATTCCCGGCGCCTTGAAGTCGTAACCCGCTTCAAAAGCCGAAGAACGCGGAATAACAGCACCTGCTTCGCCGACAGGGTCAACGCAGCCGAAAATAATGTCATCAACCTTTGCCGTGTCGATGCCGTTGCGGTCGCGCAAGGATTCCAGAACCTTCGCGCCCAAACGAACGGCAGGCACTTCATGCAGGCTACCGTCTTTCTTGCCACGTCCGCGCGGTGTGCGGACGTGATCGTAAATATAAGCCTCAGCCATTTTTGCTCCTTCCCGCTAAGTTCGAAAACTTAGCCTGATCTCTAACTCAAAATGCGTCTGCGTTAAGCGCCATCATGCTATCTGCACCCGACTGGATACGCGCGAGATGGGCAACACTTTCCGGCATGATCCGCTCGAAATAATAGCGCGCTGTGACAAGCTTTGCTTCAAGATAGGCCTTATTGCCTTCACCCGATGCCAGCTTTTCTTCGGCAACCTTCGCCATGCGCGCCCACATGTAACCAAGCGCCACCAGACCAAAGAGATGCATGTAATCGTTCGATGCTGCACCGGCATTGTCTGGCTTTGCCATCGCGTTCTGCATCAGCCACATGGTTGCGGCCTGAAGATCGTTGACGCCCTTCTTAAGATGCTTGGTGAAGAATGAGAGCTTTTCATTTTCGCGATTGGCTTCACAGAACTCGCCCACTTCTTTGAAGAAAGCAGTGATCGCACGGCCACCATTCAGCGCCAGCTTGCGACCAACCAGATCAAGCGCCTGAATGCCGTTGGCACCTTCATAGATCATGGCAATACGCGCATCGCGCACATATTGGCTCATGCCATGTTCTTCGATATAGCCATGACCGCCAAAAACCTGCTGCGCCATGACAGCATGTTCAAAACCCTTGTCGGTCAGAACGCCTTTCAGCACCGGCGTGAGCAGGCCAACCAGATCGTCAGCCGCCTGACGCTCTGCTTCATCGCCTGAACGATGGGCAATATCGGAATTGAGCGCCGTCCAGAGAATGAGCGCGCGACCGGCTTCGTTATAAGCACGGATATTCATGAGATTACGGCGAATATCCGGATGCACGATGATCGGATCGGCCTTCTTGTCAGGTGCCGCGGCACCCGAAAGCGCACGACCCTGAATGCGTTCACGCGCATAGATCGCGGCATTCTGATAAGCAGTTTCGGCGATCGAAAGCCCCTGCAAAGCAACACCAAGACGCGCTTCGTTCATCATGGTGAACATGGCGCGCAGGCCTTTGTGTGCCTCGCCAATCAGGAAGCCCATCGCATCGTCATAGTTCATCACACAGGTTGCATTGCCGTGGATGCCCATCTTCTCTTCGATGGAGCCGCAGGACACGCCATTGCGCGCTCCCGGATTGCCATCGGCATCCAGAATGAACTTCGGCACGATAAACAGCGAAATGCCCTTCACACCTTCCGGTGCGCCATCGATACGGGCCAGCACCAGATGGATGATGTTTTCCGACATGTCATGTTCGCCAGCCGAAATGAAAATCTTCTGGCCGGAAATCTTGTAGGAACCATCATTCTGTGGTGTCGCTGTTGAACGCAGCAGACCCAGATCGGTACCGCAATGCGGCTCGGTCAGGTTCATTGTGCCGGTCCATGTGCCTTCCACCATCTTTGGCAGATAGGTGTCTTTCTGCTCATCCGTTCCGTGGGTGAGGATCGCGGCAATCGCGCCCTGCGTCAGACCCGGATACATGGTGAGCGCCATATTGGCAGACGACATATATTCGCCAACGGCTGTATGCAGCAGATATGGAAGCCCCTGCCCGCCATATTGTTCAGGCACCGCAAGACCAAGCCAGCCGCCTTCGCGATACTGGTCATATGCTGCTTTGAAACCCTTCGGCGTCTTCACAGAACCATCAGATGCGCGGGCGCAGCCTTCCTGATCCCCGGTATGATTGACAGGAAACAGCGTACCTTCGGCAAGCTTCGCGCCTTCGGACAGGATCGCCTCGACGACATCGGGTGATGCATCGGCAAAACCCGGCAAATTGTTATAACGCTGATAATTCAGAACGTCATTGAGAACGAAATTTGTATCCTCAACTGGCGCGCGATAGCTCGGCATCGAAATCCTCCAAATCAATTACCCGCTCGGCTCCGCATGAAGCGGAACAGGCTCCCACCTGCATCTAAAGCGCGACGCGCTTTAGTTTTATTCTCTCGCATATCGCGATCCCCGGACGGGCTTCCCCTCCAAGGAAGATATGCTTTCAGAATGATTGTCACAGCAAATGCTCAAATGCGTGACATCATGCCCTTCGCAACAAAAATGGGGTTAAAAATTCAAAAAACCAGCCAGTTTTGCTACTTTTGAAGCTCTCGCCGCTCTGAAATTGATGACGAGACTCCAATTCCGAGCCGAAACTAGCGCACTTTGACGTTTCCGTAAACGTCAAAAATTACACTTGTTTGTGCGCTGCCCTTTTTCAGCGAATTATAGACGTCTACCGGGTTACTCGTGCGCTTTGGTGGGCCATTCGTTGTGATGGTTCTGCCAAATTGTGAATCTAATCATGGGCCAGAAGCGTCCTCTTCTGCAGGCCATTTCGTCAAAATTTGCAAGGATTCTTAAAATAGGAAACTTGTTCACCCGCCGATGATCAAGGAGCAATGCGCAATCGAGGATAACGGAGTCTGGCATACTGAACGAGGCTCGATATTGCTGCCAGATGGTCTGAACTGGTTTCCGTGCTTGCGGGAATGTTATTCCCAAGCTGATCGCGCGTCGGAGTTTGTTTCGGCAGTATCTTAATTGAAGCGGGCAGCAGTTAGCGATGCAAGCGCTGCTGGTCAACTGATCTCAACGTCGCGACACCTGTTTGTCAACGATCTGCCCTTTAACCGTTCTGGAGTAAAGTCGGTTGATTGCTTAAACACTGAGGTAGCGACGCATACAATAGAGCAGCGCCGCTTGTTTTTCATTCTCACGAATATCGATTACGCGCCCAAAAAGGATGCGGTGTGTGGCCTCATCGACGGCATTTGTTAATTCGCACTCGAAGCTGACCGAAGCACTGGCAAGGACCGGAACTCCAGTGAGTCCCTCCACCCATTCCCCATAGGCGAACCGGTCCTCCACCGACGTCTTACCACCGAAATGGTTCGAGATGTCCTCCTGGCCGGGCATCAGTGTGTTGACGCAGAAATAGCGCGCGTTCTCAAAGGCATGAAAACACGAGCTCTCCCGATTAAGGCAGACAAGCAGTGTCGCTGGAGTGTCGCTGACACTGCAGGCAGCGGAGGCGGTAAAGCCGTAACGCTTCCCGCCGAACTTTGTGCTGGTGACACTTACCGCCGAACCCAGCCGTGACATGCCATTACGAAACGTGGCTTTATCTACAATGTTGAACCGGCGTTCCACCATATTCATGTCGGCCTCCTGCTGCCCAGCCACCACTAGGCCGAAAGCTCTCTTCTGATGATTTCTGCACCCGCGGTTAGAGCCCTCAGCTTGCCCGTTGCCACCCGACGAGACAAAGGTGCCATTCCACAGTTCGTGCAGGGATAGAGCTTGTCGGCATCCACGAATTGCAGTGCTTTCCGCAGAGTATTGGCAACTTCCTCAGGGGTCTCGATCGCGTTGTTGGCCACATCAATAGCCCCAACCATAACCTTTTTGCCTCGAATGAGTTCGATCAAGTCGATTGGAACATGTGAATTGTGGCATTCGAGAGAGATCAGATCGACACTGGATTTCTGCAGTTTTGGGAAGGTTTCTTCATACTGCCTCCACTCTGATCCGAGAGTTTGCTTCCAGTCGGTATTGGCCTTGATACCGTAGCCATAGCAAATATGGACAGCAGTTTCACACTGAAGTCCCTCCATTGCTTTTTCCAGCGTTGCAACGCCCCAGTCGTTTACCTCATCGAAGAAAACATTGAATGCCGGCTCGTCGAACTGGATGATATCGACACCAGCAGCCTCCAACTCCTTGGCTTCTTCATTGAGGACTTTGGCAAATTCCCAGGCCAGCTTTTCGCGGCTTTTATAATGAGCATCATAGAGCGTATCAATCATGGTCATGGGACCCGGCAAAGCCCATTTGATGGGCTGCTTCGTCTGCTGACGCAAGAATTTGGCATCTTCGACAAAAACAGGTTTTGGACGTGAGATGGCGCCGACAACTGTCGGCACACTTGCGTCATAGCGATTGCGAATTCGGACGGTCTCGCGCTTCTCGAAGTCGACACCGCTGAGATGCTCAATGAAGGTCGTGACAAAATGTTGGCGCGTCTGCTCGCCGTCGCTGACAATATCAATGCCTGCCTGTTGTTGGTCGTCCAGCGACAAACGCAGAGCGTCCTGTTTGCCAGCAGCTAATTCCTCATCCTGCAATTTCCAGGGCGACCAAAGTTTCTCGGGTTGTGCAAGCCAGATTGGTTTTGGCAAGCTGCCAGCCGTTGAGGTGGGCAACAATGGTTTCATTCTAGGCAACCTTGTTTTTTGGTTCGTCAATGAACGCTATTGGCAAACCATTCCTCAAGAATGGTCTTGTATGGTTTGATGAAGTGCTCGTCCGCAAACTTGCCCTGTTCGATAGCCAACCGGCTACGCTCTTCGCGGTCGTAGACAATGCGTGTGAGCGAATAGTCCTGATGCTTCAAATCCGGTTGATAGCAGGCACCCGCCGCAGAGTTGGCGTTGTAAATCTCGGGCCGATAGATCTTCTGGAAAGTCTCCATCGTACTGATGGTTCCGATCAGCTCAAGATTGGTATAATCGGCAAGCAAATCGCCGATAAAATAGAAGGCCAAAGGCGCAACGCTATTCGGAGGCATGAAAAATCGAACCTCCAATCCCATTTTTTTGAAATACTTATCAGTCGAAGAGAACTCGTTCTGCTCATATTCAACCCCTAATACGGGGTGCTGATTTTCAGTTCGACGATAGGTCTTGCTGCTTGAAGCACTCAGACATATTACAGGCGGCTTACTGAAGCTCTCTTTATAAGCATTTGAATTCAGGAAACATTTAAAGAGGTTTCCATGCAATTCTCCGAAGTTATCAGGCGTGCTGAATTCAAGCCGATTCTTATTATGCTCTGGCAATAATACGCTGAAGTCGTAATCTCGCACGTAGGACGAGAAGTTATTCCCGACAATGCCCTCAATGCGCTCGCCGGTCTTGCGATCCATGATATTGGTTTTCAGTATTTCAATCACCGGGAAAGCATCGTTCTTGCTTTCAGCACCAATATTCATTTCAACCGAAATGATTTCCAGTTCGACCGAATACCGATTGCCTTCCGGGTTATCCCAATGCGCCAGAGCGTTGAAACGATTGTCAATCATCCTGAGTGCATTGCGCAGGTTCTCTTGGCGATTGTCACCTCTCGCCAAATTAGCAAAATTGGTCGTGATACGAGTATTTTCTGAGGGATGGTAATCCTCATCAAAGCAAATACTCTTAATGTTGAATGTAAAATCTCTATTCATCGCGACATGACATCCCAATCTATGATTTAAATTCACTTTGATGTCTTTGCTTTCTTTAGTTTCTATTTCTGCTCAGGCCTTCTGCAAAGTCTGTATTGATACGGACTTCGGATAAGAGCGTTAAACCTCTTATGCCGAAGGCGTTGAACGATTAAAATTGATTTCATTTCATACAAGCATGAGCCAGGTTCATAAGTTGGCGGATTAGGCCGACTTTGACAGAACACCGCACCCGAATATGAATGCGTGACGCAATTGTTATGAGCCATGGCCGAAAGGCTTGACCGGACAGTTGGCATAGGACATTGGTTCACTGTCGTGGTTCTGCGGATTTAAATCCGTAGCTAAGAGGGAATTCGGTCAAACGCCGAAGCTGCCCCCGCAACTGTAAGCGGTTAGCAAACGTCCAATTTTGTCACTGGGTCTACCCCGGGAAGACGGACGAGAGCGATTACCCGTGAGCCAGGAGACCTGCCACGTCAGATAACGTTCACGGGCGGGGTGTCCCGGAGTGCCGCTTTCGCGACCGGTATTCCGTGCCGTCGTTTCTGCGCCATTTCACCGCCCAGCTGAAATTTGATGGCTGTACTGGTGACAAGTACAGATGAGTGAAGGCGGAAATAATCATGCTGGACAGACAACATCTGTCAATCCTGCGCGAAGTTGATCGCATGGGGAGCCTGACGGCGGCGGCGGAAAAGCTGAATGTGACACAGTCGGCGCTTAGTCACACCATCCGTAAGCTAGAAGAACGCTATGGCGTAGCCATGTGGGAGAAGGATGGCCGCAATCTTCGTCTCACCGAGGCTGGACGCTATATTGTGACACTTGCACACCGCATTCTGCCGCAGATCGAACGGGCGGAGGATGTCTTATCAGATTATCGCTACGGGCAGCGAGGCTCCCTCAGGATTGGGATGGAATGTCATCCCTGCCATCAATGGCTGATGGGTGTAACAAAGCCTTTCCTGGTGGAATGGCCGGATGTTGATCTGGAGCTAACGACATCATTTGCATCCGGCGGCGTTGCAGCATTGACGGGATACGAAATCGACATTCTGATTACGCCAGATCCGATTGAGACCTCCGGCATCCGTTATGTGCCAGTGTTCGACTACGAGCTCGTGCTTGCCGTTCCTGACGGTCATCCTTTATCGCTTCTGGACAATGCAGAGCCTGCCAATTTGCTGGAGGAAACCCTATTCACTTATCCCGTGCCACCAGAAAGGCTTGATGTCTTTACGCAATTTCTGGTGCCTGCCAATTGCCGCCCACGGCACCATCGAAATGTCGAGACAACGGAAATGATGCTGCAACTTGTTGCGGCAGGCCGCGGCGTCAGCGCCATTCCAAACTGGCTGGTGCGCCAAGAAGCAAAGACACTCGGCGTTCACCCCGTCAGGATCGGCAAGACAGGAATTCAGAAAAGCATTCATCTCGGCCTAAGAAGCGGTGACGAAACCATCGATTTTGTCGACGGATTCCTTGCGACGTCGCGGCAAGCATCAATGCAACTTTGAACACGATAGACCTGAGCGCCTGTTCGCACGGCCCGCCGATGCTATTTCTTCTGCAGCGCTTTGACTTGCAGGGCAATATTCCCGCGATCCAGTTCCGAAACAATGATCTCGGCGGGAACCTGCGGCTTTAAACGGAAGATTTTAGCGCCAGACCTCTGATAAGCCGCATCAGGGGTTTCAGGCTTGCCCACGCATTTCGAAACGAAAGCTGCAACCGCTTTCACGGTCGTATCTTCAACAACGCACAACCAGCTGACCGAAGATACGCTCGTGCGCAGAACAACACGGCAAGAATTGCTGCCGGTTAATGTGAGCTTTGATGGATAAACATCCACATCCTGGGGAGCCGCATCAGCTGCAACATTCTTGAAGTTTATCTTCGATTCTTTGATGACCTGCTTCAATGTGGAGCAATCTTTCTGAGCATCCAAAGCATAGGCCGAGCTGGATGTGAGAACCAAAACCGATACAAATGCAAACGTGAATAAAGATTTCATAAGATCCTCCGAATAAGTGAGGCATAAACGATTGAAAAGGATCAAACAATCATGTTGTTGTCGGACCGCGCCCCTGGTCGGCAAAGTGACGATTACGCCCCTGACTTCACGCGATAAGCCATTCCAAGGGATCGTGGCGCAGTTTCATTAAAGCCGAATTGCTCATAAAGCTTATTCGCTGGCACATCAGCAATCAGGCTCACATAGGCCGAAGACGGAAGTTCGGCATTAACATAGTTCATGATGGCGCTCATGATGGCTTTGCCCAAGCCTCGCCCCTGATGTTGCGGCCCAACGGCGATATCCACCACCTGAAAAAAGCAACCGCCATCCCCGATCAACCGACCCATTCCGATTGCAGAGCCATCGTGCAAAACAAGTACAGAATAGACCGTGCCTTCGAGCCCTTTGGCAGCGGCGGCTTTCGTGAAGGGACTAAGGCCAGCCACCGCACGAAGATGCAAATATTCCTCCACCGATGGGCGGCGGGCTACAGTGGTATAGGCTAGTTGGCTCACATTTATCTCCTCTGGCGACAGATATGAGCTTTAGCCCAAGAACGATTGATTCAACAATATTCATGACGATGCTGAAAGATTTTTCCTAAGTAGTTGAGTTCCCACTCTTCTTGATATCTAAGTATTTTCAGTATCAAGCTCGTCCGGATCATCACAGTGACCACAGAACACGCTCCTTCCAACGTTATGCTCTCGCGCACTGCAGTCACCAGCACTGCGATGATCTTCGGTCTGACTTACAGCCTAAGCGCTGCACTTATCGCTCTTGATCTCGATGAGATGGGCTTCAGCGAAGCAATCATTGGCGCCAACGCGGCCATGCACGCCGTCGGCGTGCTCTGCATGGCATTCCTTTTGCCGCGACTGAGCGCGTGGCTTGGAATGCGGTCGCTGGTGATTGTCGCACTTGCTGCGGCTGCAGTCCTGCTGGGCCTATTTCCCGCAGTTCCATTGATCTGGCTGTGGTTTCCGCTGCGTATTCTGTTAGGCGCCGCATCTGAAACCCTGTTCGTGGTTTCTGAAACCTGGCTCAACTCGCTGAGCACCGATGAGAACCGCTCTAAGACCATGGGCATCTATACAGCGGCATTGTCGCTTGGCTTTGCGCTTGGACCGCTCATTCTCTCGATTGTCGGCTCAAGCGGTTTCCTGCCTTATCTCGTTGGTTCAGTCCTTGCCCTTCTTGCAGCGCTATTGATCGCCAACCCAAAGGTTAGTGCGCCGCCGATCACCGACAAACCGCACGGAAGCCCGCTGCATTATCTGGCACTTGCACCTGTCGCGCTGGCGGCAACCGTACTCAATGCAGCGATTGAATCTGCAGGCCTGTCGTTCCTGCCGCTTTATGCCGTCGATCTTGGCTGGAGCGAAAATCAGGCGACACAGCTTATGTCGGTGATGATGTTCGGTGCGATTGTATTGCAGATTCCAATCGGCTTTCTGGGCGACCGCATGAGCCGCCAGACACTCCTGATCATCCTTGCAGGCTTGTCTGCTGCAGGAGCCGCGATCTGGCCATGGGCCCTCACCCTGCCATGGCTCACCTACACGTTGCTGTTTGTGTGGGGTGGCGCATTTGTCGGCATTTACACAATCATGCTGAGCGTTGTCGGCAGTCAGTTCAAAGGCGCGCAGCTTGTGGGCATTTATGCCAGCATGGGCCTCATGTGGGGCGTCGGCGCACTGATCGGCCCGCTCTTTGCAGGCATCGCGCAGCAATATTTGACACACGGCCTCCCGGTCTTCGTCACGGTTGCCTGCCTGCTGTTTCTCGCGCTTGCACTTACCTTGCGTCCACGCACGGTACTTGTCGTCGAATAATCCCTATTTTTCTGAAACTTAAAACAATCGCAGCCTCCCCAAAGGAGGCTGTTTTTATGCAATCGATGATAGATTTTAATAACTTGTTTACCACGTTTGTAAGAATATAGCCTCAGCAAATATGGCTTCGACTCATTGGTGAATTCGGCTCTCGGCTGTTTCTATTTTTGGAAAAGTGATTTCACATGGCAAACGACCACCAGGCATCCGGTTCACGTTCCATCATTGACGAGCTGAACGCCTTGCGCGAGCGCCATGCGCCTATCGCGCCGAAGTCGAGCGCCATGAACGAATTGCACAATACTTTGGCGGAACTGGAAAAGCGTCTCGGTCATATTGGAAACGCTGCGCCCCGTCCACGCTCGCCTGAGCCAAAGGCTGAAAAGCACATCACCGGCCTTGCGGAGATTGCAGAACATCTGCGCCGCCTCACAGAAGAGCAGAACCGGGCTGAACAATACGATGCCCGTCCATCTCTGCCCCTTGCTCCTCGTTTCGCTGAAATGCGCGAAGAGCCACGCGCGCCGCGGTCGGAAAACAATACATTGCGCCAGATCGACAGCCGTCTTGATGAAATAAGCCGGGCTGTGATCGCTGCCAATCGTCATCCGCATTCAGATCGCGAAGAAACACTACGTCTTGAACGCATCGAACAGCGCCTGACCGAACTGACACATCAACTGGATAATTCGGTCGCCGAACAGAATGCGGACACACTGTTTCGCCGCCTTGGCGAGCTCTCGCAACGCATCGATGCACTGAGCGAAGGATCGCAGTTGCCTGAGCAGGCCATTGATCAGCTCGCACAGCAGATCAACCTCCTTGCCCATCAGGTCGGCAAGGTTATGGAGAATTTGAGCCAGTCGGACTATCACAGTGTTGAAGTCCGTCTGTCCGCTATCGATCAGAAGCTGGCAGCAGCAGAAAAGCTCGCGCATGAACCAAATCCCGCTGTTCTTGATAAGATCGACAATCGCTTCAAGGAACTGACCAAGCGCCTTGATGCGCAATATGCGAGCCATTACGCCGAAGGCGGTATGCTCCATGCGATTGAAGGTCGTCTTGACGACATCTCGCAGCAAATTTCATTGAGCCTGCTGCAGACGCCACAGACTGAAGAAGTTGCCCACGCTGAGCGCGAAGCCATTCGCGGTCTGGAAAACCAGATTGCAAACATCGCGCGCCAGCTCAACAAGCCTTCAGCCGAACTGGCCGAATTGAAGCCGCGTCTGGATTCCATTGAGCGCTCCATCGCTGACAATCGTGAAACCGTTCTTGATGCAGCACGCGAAGCGGCAGAAACAGCCGTTGCACATGTGCTCAAGCATGGTTCGCAGAACGACACGGCGATTGCTGCGCAACTTGCCAATGATATCAAGTCACTCGAAGCGCTTGCCCGCAATGCCGATGAGCGTAACGGTAAGACTTTTGAAGCTGTTCATGAAACGCTGGTCAAAGTCGTTGATCGCCTGTCCAATCTGGAACAGCAGATCGAAACACAGCCTCATCTGCCTCAGCCAGTAGTCGCCAAGACAAAGCCGGTTGTTAATCCGTTTTCAGCGGCACCACAGTCTTTCCCATCTGTGGCAGTAGAGAAGAAAGACAAGCCAGCCAGCCCGGCAATCGATGCGCCGGTGGCAAGCGAAAAGCTTGCAAAGCTTACGCCAAAAGCACGCCAGGAACCGGAACTCAGCGCTTCGCTCGATTCCGTGCAGCCGGACAATGACAGCGTGCTTGATCTGAACACGATTATGAAGCGTGTTCGTGAAGAGCGAAGCCAGCAGGACACAGCCAAGACAGAAACCAGCCGCAAGGCGGATTTGATAAGCGTGGCACGTCGTGCAGCTCAGCAAGCGGCCGAAGAATCCAGCAAGCTTGAAGCGCAGCACGAAAGCGATACCGACAAAAAGAAGGGATCGATCAGCAGTCTCTTTAACCGCCAGCGCAAGCCGATACTGCTGGCAATCGGTGCGATCATGCTTGCCATTGCTGGCTTGCAGGTTGGCTCGGTCTTCCTCGAAGAAAGCCAGCAGACAGAATTGACGGCAAAGACCGAGACGCCAGCAATCGACAAGGGCACAACAGCCTCAATCGCACCCGCGAAAACTGAGACACCGGCCCCAGCAATGCAGCCAATGCCGGAAGTTGTGGTGCCTGAAACCACAATTGCCAAGCCGCAGCAGCAAAGCAGCCTGACTACTCCGCAGCCTGCAATTGAGCAGCACGAAGAGGCCATCTCCGACACGACGCCTGCACAGGAACCAGAAGCAACAGCAATCGATGTGCCTGATGATGCTGGCCCTGCCCCCTTGCGCGAAGCAGCAATGACGGGCGACGCCCGCGCATTGTTTGAAATCGGCAATCGCTACATGGAAGGCCGTGGCGTCAAAGAAGACTATGCTGAAGCTGCAAAGTGGTATGAGCAGTCAGCTGGCAAAGGTTTTGCACCTGCGCTTTACCGCATGGGCAACATGAATGAGAAGGGGCTTGGTATGCCCCGCGACCTCAACAAGGCAATCGACTGGTATCAGCAGGCCGCAAAACAGGGCAATGCAAACGCGATGCATAACCTCGCGGTACTGTTTGCCTCCGGTGCCAACGGTAAACCTGATAACACGTCTGCCGTTCGCTGGTTTAACGAAGCAGCAGAACTCGGCGTGAAGGACAGCCAATACAATCTTGGCATTCTCGCAGCTCAAGGCCTTGGGACGCCGGTTAATCTGGAAGAAAGCTATAAGTGGTTTGCGCTTGCTGCCAAGGCTGGTGACAAAGATGCGGCTGACAAGCGTGATCAGATTGGTGCAGCTCTTAAGCCAGATCAGCTTGAACGTGCGAAGGGCTCGGTCGAGCTCTGGAAAGCTAAGCCAATGAATGAGGCTGCCAACGCGCTCACCATTCCGCAAAACTGGTCGGATGGCGAACCAGTCGCTCAAGCTCCTGTCGATATGAAAAAGGCGGTCCGTAACATTCAGCTCATCCTTCAGAAGAATGGCTATGATGTGGGTAGCGCTGACGGCGTGATGGGAAATAAAACCCGCAATGCCATCGCTGAAATTCAGAAGGCAAATGGCCAGGAGCCAACGGGTGAAGTAAATCAGCAGCTTGTGCAGCTTCTTCTTGAAAAGAACAAATAGACTTCACAAAGTCCTTTATTAGCAATGATTAACGCGCATCCCGAAAATTGTGAAACGGTTTTCAATTAAAGATGCCGTTAAATAGATAATCAGAGCGCCGGAATAATGTTCTGGCGCTTTTTCGTTATGCCTGCCCTGCCAAACAACGAATATGGACCAGCGCAGTTTTATACACAGAAGTTGCGTCGTTCTGCGAGAAGTAGCAGGTTGAATTTATTCCCAAGGGTTTATTATCTGACCAGTAAACCGGGGGCCGTATAATGTTGCTGCACGTCAATAATGAAATGGAAAACGGCATTATTGCCAAAATTCCTCTTGCACTCGACAAAGACATCAAAGGCTTTCAAGGCGACGCGATTGACTTTGAAATCTCATCGCCGGAACGACAATTCATACAGGCCGACGATTTCCATCCCTATAAGTCCTTGTTCAAGGTCTTTTCCGGAACAACAGAACTCAAGAACATTTTCATAGCGCTATCGTTCAATCTGAATTTTTCGACGCCAGACGGCAAGAAAACAGCAATGTCGCGTTCAAATCCGACCGATGACTGGCTTGTCACGAACGGCGAATATTAT
The DNA here is from genome assembly GCF_040369775.1 of Brucella sp. NBRC 12953. Taxonomy (NCBI): domain Bacteria; kingdom Pseudomonadati; phylum Pseudomonadota; class Alphaproteobacteria; order Hyphomicrobiales; family Brucellaceae; genus Brucella; species Brucella sp. NBRC 12953. The sequence continues at coordinate 32,100 of NZ_BAABSV010000006.1, read as the reverse complement.
TCGGAAGGCGCAAGCTCTTTCGGCTTTACATCGAATAGCAAATTTGCCGGTTCTTATGGAGCCAGTATCACCAATTCCTATCTTTATGTGATCAAAAACGGTAGCCTTGTCGATAACAACATATCGAACCACATTTCGATAAGAGCGCAATTCTATCCATCATCGACTTATGCAGTCATAACGCCGAAAGACCATATTTCGATCATTCTCAGCAACCGTCAGGGACATATAGAATAGCGGTTTTCGCAGCCATAATGTGAAGCATTTGTGGCAAGCCTGGTGACAACTTTGTTGTTCGCAAACAACAATGTGCCATTTTCATCCCACATCATTTGTCAAAGTAACTCTAATCTCAATCGGGGTTTGACTTCGCCGTGCCGAAAGAGCAAGACCGTTAGGAGCGCATTCCGAAATGTGTGAGATAGTTTTCGGACAAGATGCGCGGCAAATCAAACTGTTAGAGCAATGATCTGATTCAACTGAATGAGGCCATGTTTTGACGGAAGCGAGACAGACCTTGCGGCATAGCGCGACCGCAAAGGGCTGCGTGTTGTGCGTTGTGAAAACCGGGTTCGGAATTGGGTATTTACCTTCCCATTGCGGAATTGTCGGTCAACATGCTGGTTCTGCTCGGCATGGGCGCTGCCGTGGGCTTTCTGTCGGGATTGTTCGGCGTGGGCGGCGGATTTCTCATTACACCGCTGCTGATCTTTTATAACATTCCACCGGCTATTGCCGTTGCAACCGGTGCCAATCAGGTGATCGCTTCGTCGGTTTCCGGCGCGTTAGCGCATTTCAAACGACGAACGCTTGATATCAAGCTCGGGCTGTTTCTGGTTGCGGGCGGTATCGTTGGATCATTGCTCGGTATCTTTGTTTTCTCGTGGCTGCGTGATCTCGGTCAGCTCGATCTGATTGTTTCAATCCTCTACGTCTTCTTTCTGGGCACGGTCGGTGGATTGATGCTGGTTGAAAGCGTACGTGCGCTGCGCCGTGTGAAAAAAGGACAGGCAGGCGCAATCCGCCGTCCGGGCCAGCATACGTGGATACACAAGCTGCCATTCAAGATGCGGTTCCGCGCTTCAACCATCTATGTCAGCATCATTCCAGTGCTCGGCATCGGTTTTTTCATCGGCTTGTTATCATCTGTGATGGGTGTCGGTGGCGGCTTCATCATGGTGCCCGCGCTGATCTATCTGCTGCATGTACCGACCAATGTTGTTGTCGGCACGTCGCTGTTTCAGATCACTTTCGTTACGGCTTTTACCACGGTCATGCAGGCAACGACCAACCAGTCCATCGACATTGTGCTTGCATTCCTGCTGATGCTTGGCGGCGTAATCGGTGCGCAATATGGTGCGCGTGCCGGACAGAAACTGCGCGGTGAACAGCTGCGCCTGTTGCTGGCACTGCTGGTTCTTGCAGTGGGCCTGCGTCTCGCTTTCGGCCTTTTCGTACGGCCTGACAATCTGTTCTCGATCTCAATTGCGGATATGTGACATGAGGAAACTCACGCTCCTATCTGCATTATTTTTTGGCATAACGGCAGCATCGGCGCAGACCAATTCAAGCGGCGATGGCAACGGCGTGCCGCAGTTGCAGAACCCGTCTGAAGAAACAATCGAAATCGGCCTTTCGACCGAAACAATTGCCATTACTTCCAATTTCGGCGGCACAGATCTCACGATTTTCGGCGCGCTCGACAATGCCGATCCATTGATCCAGCGCCAGGGACGCTACGACATTATCGTCGTGCTGCAAGGCCCTTCGCGCGATCTGGTCGTGCGTAAGAAGGAACGCTATCTCGGTGTCTGGGTGAATGCGGATTCCGAAACCTTCCTCGGCGTACCGCTGTCCTACTCACTCGCATCGACCCGCAATCTGCAGGACATCGCAGAAGAAAAGCTATACCGCCAGCTTTCGGTTGGTGTCCGCAATTTCTACCTTCGACCGGAAGACCCATCCAGCCTCTCAGGCAACATCCCCAAATTCGGGAACGAATTGCGTGAGATGAAAATGCGACAAGGGCTTTATAGCCAGCGCATCGGCGGCGTTGAGTTTCTCTCACGCACCCTGTTTCGCGCAACGCTGAACCTCTCGGCCAATGTGCCGGTTGGGCGTCACAAGGCGCGGGCTTTGTTGTTTCGCAATGGTGTTTTCCTGCGCGAAGCCAATGCAAGCCTCGAAATCGTGAAAGCCGGTGTCGAGCAAAGCATCTATGATGCTGCCCATAAATACAGCTTCTATTACGGCTTGTTTGCCGTGTTCCTGGCTGTCTTCACAGGCTGGGCCGGACGTATTCTTTTCAGAAAAGATTAATGCGGATCCCGAAAAGCGGGTATCGTATTTCGGAACCCGATGCCCGTAAAATGCCTCAGCCGCCAACCAGCGCACCATGCGCAATCGGGTAAATCTTACCCTGCCCCAGCATATAGGCGCGCAGGCTTGCATCAACGAACAGCCCGCGAAAAGCGCGATCCAGCACATTGAGTGCTCCTGTATAAGCACCAAACGCAGGCATGATCAGCCTTTCGCCGTCGCTTGCAAAACATGGACGCCGAACCGACCGTCCTCGCCGGACGATGCGCGCTGCCGGGTGAAGATGGCCTGCCACCTCACCCTTCGCTTCTATGCGCGATGGCTCATGCCGGAAAGTCAGTGGTCCAATTGAAAGTTCCTCAACACAGTCGCCGGGCAAGTCAGCAGGCCGATCAGGATCATGATTGCCCGTGATCCAGAACCAGTCCCGACGTTCCATCAACGATTTGAGACGGATTGCATATAGCGACGGCAGCCGCTCGCTGGCCTTTGCATCGTGAAAACTGTCGCCAAGACTGATAACGGTTCGCGGCTGATAACGCGCGATGACAGCAGCCAGCATATCGAGCGTCGCGGCCGTATCATAAGGCGGTAAGAGCTGGCCACGTCGGGCAAAAGACGAACCTTTTTCAAGATGCAAATCGGAAACGACCAGCATATGCAGGTCCGGCAGGAAAAGCGCACCACACGGATCATAGATCGTCGCAACGCCGCGCAATTCCGCATGCGCCAGACTATAAGCCTCACCATTTCCCCAGACTGCTGTGCTCATCCTATTGCTTCTCTGATCAGATCATCGGCTGCTTCTTCAAGCAGCATTTCATCACCCTCACCGGCCACACGCTCGCGGCCGATTTCAAGCATCACAGGCAGCGCCAACGGCGAAATACGGTCCAGCGGCTTATGCAGCAGATGCCCCTTCACACGCGCCAGCATGTCGCCAAGACGCTTGATATCCAGAAGCCCGGTCGCAGCATCAGCGCGCGTTGCCTGTAGCAAAATATGGTCCGGTTCGTGGGTTCTCAGCACATCATAGATCAGGTCGGTCGAGACCGTCACCTGACGGCCTGTCTTCTCCTGCCCCGGATGCCGTCGCTCGATAAGCCCCGAAATCACGGCACAATTGCGGAAGGTGCGCTTCAGAAGATAGCTTTCATCAAGCCAGGCTTCGAGGTCATCGCCGAGCATGTCTTCATCGAACAGCCGCTTAAGGCTTAATTTGCCTGACCCGATCATCGCGCCCATGTCTTTGAGGCCCCACAGCCCCAGCGAATAATCGGTGGCGACGAACCCAAGAGGATGCGCGCCCATGCGCTCAAGACGACGGGTGAGCAACATGCCAAGCGTCTGATGCGCAAGCCTGCCCTCAAAGGGATAGGCGACCATATAGAACCGCCCGCCTTTGGGGAAAGTCTCAATCAGCAACTCGTCTTCACGCGGCAGAACCGACTTGAATGCCTGCACTTCCAGCCATTCGCGCACCTGTTGCGGCAGAAACTGCCAACGCGAACGATCTGCCAGCATCGCGCGCACCTGCGATGCGAGATAGGTGGAAAGCGGGAATTTACCGCCAGCATAAACCGGAATTTTTGCGTCCTGTCCCGCAGCATTGGAAGCGATGCATTCGTTCTCACGAATGCCTTCAAACCGCAGCACCTTGCCTGCAAACAGGAATGTGTCGCCCGGCGTCAGCGTTTCGAGGAAATATTCCTCGATGCGCCCCAGAACACGCCCGCCCCTTCCAACGGCCCGGGCATTGGCTCCCTTACCGCCACGCGTGAGCCGGACATTCAGCTCCGGCGCTTCAACGATCGTGCCGATGTTAAGGCGATATTGCTGCGCGATGCGCGGGTTAGAAACCCGCCATGTGCCATCGGCAGTTTTGCGGATTTTGGCAAAGCGCTCATAGGTCTTGAGCGCATAGCCGCCAGTGGCCACAAAATCGAGAATTTGATCAAAGGTCTCGCGTGAGAGATTTGAATAGGGCGCAGCACTTTGCACTTCCCGATAGAGCTGATCGGCGTTGAAAGGCTCGGCACAGGCCATACCCAGCACATGCTGTGCCAGCACATCCAGCGCGCCATCGATCAGCGGCGGCGTATCCTGTGCGCCAAGATAATTTGCGTCGAGTGCTGCCCGACACTCCATCACCTCGAAACGATTGGCGGGCACAAGAATGGCGCGGCTCGGCTCATCCATACGGTGATTGGCGCGACCGATACGCTGCGCAAGACGGCTCGCCCCCTTTGGCGCACCGACATGAATGACCAGATCGACGTCGCCCCAGTCGATGCCAAGATCAAGCGTCGAGGTGGCAACCACGGCACGCAATGTGTTGGCAGCCATCGCCTGTTCCACCTTGCGGCGCTGACTGGCATCCAGCGAGCCATGATGCAGGGCGATTGGCAACGTATCCTCGTTGACGCGCCAGAGCTCCCGAAACAGCATCTCTGCCTGACTGCGCGTATTGACGAACAGCAGCGTCGTGCGATGGGCACGGACCGCCTCATAAATATCCGGGATGGCATAGCGGGAGGAATGCCCTGCCCACGGCACCCGCTCCTCTGAATCGAGAATGCTAATTTCAGGCTTGGCACCACCAACAACCGTGACCAGACCGGATTTCGGCTCTGTGCCATCCTGTTCGACCAGCCAGCGACACAATTCGTCAGGCTGCGCCACAGTTGCCGACAGTCCGATGGTTTGCAATTGTGGTTGCAGGCGGCGCAAACGCGCAAGCCCCAGCGCCAGCAAATGACCGCGTTTGGAAATGACCAGCGAGTGCAGCTCATCAAGCACCACATAACGCAAGCCCTTGAAAAACTGATCTGCCCCTTTGGAGGCAATCAGAAGTGCAAGCTGTTCCGGCGTCGTCAGCAGAATGTCAGGCGGCACAAGCTTCTGGCGCTGACGCTTATGTGCAGGTGTATCGCCAGTCCGGGTCTCAATCGTAATGTCGAGCCCCATTTCCTCGACAGGTATGGTCAGATTTCGATGAATATCGACCGCGAGTGCCTTTAGCGGCGAAATATACAAAGTGTGAACACCTTGTTTTGTTTTAGGCGCAACCCTGGACGGAGAACCGGCACCCACTTTTCCTGGGATTGCTTTATTACGCATTCGCTCCAGATCGACCAACGCAGGCAGAAAACCTGCGAGTGTTTTACCAGCACCTGTGGGCGCGATCAGCAGCGTGGACTGCCCCTGTTCAGCGCGCGAAAGCAGCTCCAGCTGATGGGCGCGCGGCGACCAGCCCTTTTCTGCAAACCATTTTACAAAACGGTCTGGCAGATGAAAGGCACCGGTCTCAGAAGTGGGTGTCAGGTTCAGCGTCACACACCCAATCTAATGCGGGCAAGGGTCGTCGCCAAGATGGTTGTTCACTTTTGTTCTCATTTTGTCAGCAGTTCACTTTACGCACTCTTTCCAGCAGGAAGTTGCTGACCTATCTAATAAATCATGCGTTTTGACGAGTTGCTGCGTTCCACACCCAAAGGTCTTTACTGCCCGCCCGGCGATTTTTACATTGATCCGGTGCGGCCTGTTGATCGCGCGCTGATCACCCACGGACATTCCGATCATGCACGCGCCGGACATGCCCATGTCCTTGCGACGCAACAGACACTCGACATCATGGCTATCCGTTATGGTGCAGATTTTGCAGGCAGCACACAAACCGCTGATTTAAGCGCGGTGCTGAATGTAAACGGTGTCACTGTCAGCTTCCACCCGGCAGGCCATGTGCTTGGTTCAGCCCAAATTGCAGTCGAAAAGGACGGCTCACGAATTGTCGCGTCAGGTGATTACAAACGTGCCGCCGATCCGACCTGCACGCCCTTTGAGCCGGTTGCCTGTGATGTGTTCATCACCGAAGCGACCTTTGCGCTTCCGGTATTTCGCCATCCGGAAGCAAGTCGTGAAATTGCGACTTTGCTGAAGTCACTCTCACAGTTTCCTGAACGCGAGCATCTGGTAGGTGCTTACTCGCTCGGCAAAGCCCAGCGGGTTATCAAGCTTATTCGCGATGCGGGCTATGACGAGCCGATCTATATTCACGGCGGCCTGCAAAAGCTTTGCGATTATTATCAGACCCAGGGCATCGATCTTGGTCCGCTGGAGCCTGCAACGCTTGAACGTGGCCAAGCCTCGCCCGATTTTGCTGGAAAGATCGTGGTTGGGCCGCCCTCGGCCTTTTCCGACCGCTGGGCACGGCGTTTTCCCGACCCATTGCCCGCCTTTGCATCTGGCTGGATGCGTATCCGTCAGCGCGCAAAACAACGCGGTGTCGAGTTGCCACTCATCATATCTGATCACTGCGACTGGGATGAGCTGACCGCAACGATCAGCGAGATAAAACCTGCGGAAGTCTGGGTGACGCATGGGCGTGAAGAAGCACTCGTGCGTTGGTGCGAACTGCAAAACATCCCCGCGCGCCCGCTCCATCTCGTCGGCTATGAGGATGAGGGCGATTGATGCGGGCTTTCGCTGAACTTCTCGACCGCCTTGTCCTCACGCCGCAGCGCAATGGCAAATTGCGGCTGCTGGTCGATTATTTCCGTACCACACCCGATCCAGATCGTGGCCTTGCACTTGCCGCCATCACCCGTGATCTGGAATTGCAAAGCGTCAAGCCTGCCATGCTGCGGGCGCTGATTGCCGAGCGCAGCGATCCGACGCTTTTCGCCTATTCCTATGATTATGTCGGCGACCTCGCCGAAACGATTTCGCTGATCTGGCCTGGCCCGAACGAAACCCCGGCGGGTGCCAACCTGCCGCTCAGCGTCGTCGTGCGTGAACTGCAAAACGCCTCGCGCCGTGAGGGGCCGTTGCTGGTGGCTGGCTGGCTCGACCTGCTTGGGATATCAGAGCGCTATGCTCTTTTGAAACTTGTCACAGGTGGCTTACGCATTGGCGTTTCCGCTCGTCTTGCCAAACAGGCACTGGCAGATTTTGGTGGCGTGGATGTCGTGGAAATCGAAGAACTTTGGCACGGACAGACGCAACCCTTCACAGCGCTGTTTGCATGGCTCGAGGGCCATGGCCCCAAGCCTGCTGCCACTGCCGACGCGCCATTCCGGCCCGTCATGCTTGCCACGGCACTGGATGAGGCCGAAATTCCAGCACTTGATCCATCAGCCTATAGTGCCGAATGGAAATGGGACGGTATTCGTGTGCAGGCCGTTGCAGAAAATGGCGTGCGGCGGCTTTATTCGCGCACTGGCGATGATATTTCCGGCACTTTTCCCGATGTGTTGGAGGCCATGGATTTCGAAGGCTCGATTGATGGCGAATTGCTGGTAGGCCATCACGGGGAAACGGGCATCGAAACCGCAACCTTTTCTGATTTGCAGCAGCGGCTTAATCGCAAAACGGTGACGGCCAAACAGTTGCGCGAATATCCGGCCTTCATCCGCGCATACGACCTTCTGCACGATGGCACGCAGCAATCGGGCGAAGATTTGCGGTCACTACCCTTCTCGGAACGACGAGCGCGTCTCGCTCAATTCGTCGAAAAGCTCGACAAGCGCCGGTTTGATTTGTCGCCAGTCCTTCAGTTTTCAGACTTCGACGAACTCGCGAAATTGCGTCTTAACCCACCACATCCGGTGATCGAAGGCCTTATGCTTAAACGGCATGACAGCGCCTATGTGCCGGGGCGCCCGAAAGGGCCGTGGTTCAAATGGAAACGCGATCCGTTCACAGTGGATGCGGTGGTGGTCTATGCACAGCGTGGTCACGGCAAACGCTCAAGCTACTATTCGGACTTCACTTTCGCGGTCTGGACCGGCCCCGAAGAAGACCCCATGCTCGTACCCGTCGGAAAGGCCTATTTCGGTTTTACCGACGAGGAATTGAAGCTTCTCGACAAATTCGTGCGCGAAAACACGATTGAGCGTTTTGGTCCGGTGCGTTCCGTTCGCGCGGAGCCGGATCATGGATTGGTCGTGGAAGTCGCCTTTGAAGGGCTCAACCGCTCAACCCGACACAAATCCGGTGTCGCAATGCGCTTTCCCCGCTTCTCGCGACTGCGCTGGGACAAGCCGCCCCGCGAAGCAGACCGGCTTGAAACACTGGAAAATCTGCTGAGTTGATTATTCGGCAACCGCAGTCGTGACGCGGATTGCGTAAATTTCCACGGCCTTGCCGGAACCGCTCAGATCGGAATTGATCGTGATCTTGCCTGCGCGTCCAGCTGATTGACCTGCCTGAAACTCCTGATCAAACAGGAAATCACTGACAGAATCGCGAACATCATAGCGTCTGCGGCCACAATCCCCGAGACCCGCGAAATCGCAATTGACCGACATCTGCGTGGTTTTGCCGTCATCGCTGCGCGCAACAATGTCGAAAGTCGCTTTCTTGCCAGCAAGCTGATTAAGAACGCCTTCACCGACATCAAAGGTCACACTGTCGTTTGCACCCGAAGTCTGAACCCGCGCGAAACTGTTGGTGCCTTCGCGCTTGATCTCAGCTGTTGCACGGCCCTGAACAGACATGCGCGTCGCATCCGCAGGCGTGAAAATATTGATCCAGGTGCGCCCTTCCGGGTCTTCGCCTTCCTTGATCGGTGCCATGCTGTTATCGGTCAAAAGCGGGCTCGAGCCGTTACCCCGCGTGAAATCTGCAAAGCTGTTGTAGAGCGAAAAGCCAATAAGCCCCAGAATGACGATAACCATAACCGGGATACCGACACTTACAAGCGGCGAACGCATCTTCTTCTTGCGATCCTTGCGCGAAACGCCCGCTTCATAGCCGAGATCAGCCGAAGCTCGCTTGCCCTTCCTGGAAGAGGTTCGGATATCAGCGGTATCGAGCGCAGGCCCGGCTTGATAGACATCATCGCCCAGAAGCGGGTCAGACGAAGATGGGGCATTAAGACTAGGTTCCTGCCGAGACGCGGCCTGCCCTGTTTTGAACTCAGCTTCAATATCGGAAATCGCGTCTTTGATTTTCTGGCGACGTTGCTTTTTCTGTTCTTCGCTCAGTGCAGTATTTGTCGTCAGCGCGCGTTCATGCGCCCCCCACGCAGCCTCGTAGATACGTTGGCGGGTAGCTGGATTATGTGCATCTGCCTTTGCAAATGCATTTCTGATTGCGCGTTCGATACTTTCCAAAGGGCCGCTCTTCCTTGGTTTCCGTATTCTGTCTGGGTCTTTCGGACACAGATGCTTACATGAGCCTCAGCGAAATTAACGTCTGAATCAAGGCATTTAGCTGTTTGAACCGCATTTTGGCTAGACTTAGGAACTGTCAAAGTTACCAAATCTTAACTTTAACCGTGATTTTCCCCCGACCTTTGACTGCGAGACCGGTTCAGACATTTAATTTTCCGTCTGATTCTCTCCTAATTTCATATTGCCGTCGGCAAAAGCCATGTTAAAACTATTACGTTTACGGAAACGTCAATTTTATGGAGGATGAGATGGCATTGCCGGATATTTTGAAAAACAGGCTGCGCATTCCCGTGGTCGGAGCGCCACTGTTTATCATTTCCAATCCGGCATTGGTGCTTGCACAATGCAAAGCAGGCGTCGTCGGCTCGTTTCCCGCATTGAACGCACGCCCCGAAGCACAGCTTGACGAATGGCTGGCCGAAATCACTGAAGACCTGGCCGCCCATGACGCGAAAAATCCGGATCGTCCGGCTGCACCTTTTGCGGTCAACCAGATCGTACACCGCTCCAACAAGCGGCTCGAACATGACCTTGGCCTTTGCGTGAAATACAAGGTGCCGATCGTCATCTCGTCGCTTGGCGCGGTGCCAGAAGTCAATGCAGCAATCCATTCCTATGGCGGCATCGTGCTTCACGATGTCATCAACAACCGCCACGCCAATTCCGCAATCCGTAAAGGCGCAGACGGTCTTATCGCTGTCGCCGCTGGCGCAGGTGGACATGCAGGTGCACTTTCTCCTTTCGCACTCGTTCAGGAAATCCGCGAATGGTTCGATGGGCCGCTGCTGCTTTCAGGCGCGATTGCCAATGGCGGCGCAATTCTTGCCGCGCAAGCGATGGGAGCGGACCTCGCTTATATTGGCTCGCCCTTCATCGCGACCACAGAAGCCCGTGCATCTGACGGCTACAAGCAGATGATTGTGGATTCCAATTCGTCCGACATTGTCTATTCCAACTACTTCACAGGTATTTCGGGCAATTACCTTAAGCCATCAATTGCAGGCTCCGGCCTTGATCCTGACAATCTTCCCGAAGCCGATCCATCGAAAATGGATTTTGACAAAGCGCATCAGGAAGGCGCCAAAGCCTGGAAAGACATCTGGGGCTGCGGACAGGGAATCGCGGCTGTGAAAGAAATCGCGCCTGCAGCCAAACTCGTCGACCGGCTCGAACGCGAATATGTTGCGGCTCGCAGCCGCATCTGCCAAGGCGCCTGACGCGCCTTGCCCCAAGATTGATGCACGGAGAGCGGATCATTTGAAAAGGTCTGAGACAAACATGCAGAATGTGCGTTTTGGACCTTGCTTTCCTTGATGCTATTGGTTATCAGCGCACCGTTCGGTCATAATTGATCGATATCCCTTCGGGGATTTGGAACGTTAGTTCCGGGCCGCTTTAGCTCAGTTGGTAGAGCACATCATTCGTAATGATGGGGTCACGTGTTCGAGTCACGTAAGCGGCACCATAAAATCAATGGCGTAGCTAGTTTTCATTTTCACCATATTGACGCTAGCAATCAAATAGCAATCACCTTCGGTACTCGTAATTTGCACTGCAAAACTGCCTTGTTAAGCAGCATTAAATCCCTGTGGAAAAACGTTCGGGAACATACAGAACCCGCCTGAGCTGCACATCGTTACAATTGATGCTTTTCAATTTCTGTATTGTCGAACTCGACTATTCTTGTTGTAATGTTAACAACAACTTCCATCGCGTTTCGTAATCGTACACCATCCAAGTTAGGTGAGCTCATATATATGGCGAAAAAGCCTGATAGCAAAAATGAGCAGCCTAGCCTTGAGCAGCTCTATCTCAGCCTCACCGAGCACCTTGTTCGAAAATACGATATGTCATTAAGCTTTCTCACGACGCAGACTGACAGGGCTCGAGAACATCCCCTGCCCTCAACAAACTATGAGCTTGATCATCTACTGACGTCTGAGCAAGCCGCTGGTGTTTTAGGTTTAAGTCCAAAGACCCTTGCTAACTGGCGAGTCCAGGGCATTGAGAACTTACCTTATCGAAAAGTGGGCAAAGCTATTCGTTATAAATATAGCGACTTATTAGCGTTTATTGATTTACAAAAGAGAGAAAACACGAGCCAGAAGTGAAGCAGATTCTATTATCTGAAAATGCAATGACTATTCATTTTGAATGGCCGCAATGATCGCGCCGTTTGCGACGAAGAGGTCACATACTGGTAGGCAATTGTTCGGGAAGTCGTATTGCGGTGACCGAAGGGTTTTGGGCCAAAGTTGAAATGGTGACTGTGACCATAAGCGCAATTGGCCAAGTCGATGTGGTCGCTTTAATGCGGACGGGTAAGCAGAACCAATGACCGCTTCTGCTGCCTTACCAGCGCCTGACGGTCTCTCGTTGCACTGTTCAAGCCGTTCATTGCGAACTCTATGATGTCGCCTAGTGGCGCATCGTTGCTATCCCAGCTCAACATGAGTAACGTCCGCTTCTTTCGGGGCGCAAAATCAGTCTCACGATCAGAATGCGGGCGCATTCCCGCCGTACCAGGCCTTGAACTTTAACGCTGCCGTTTCTACGCACTTTTGCCAGCCGGCCGGCTTCTGCCAGATAAAAAAGTGTATGTTCGCCGGCTATAGCGTACTGCAGAGGATAACTGGCGGAATTTGGCGCGCCGCCGGGTGATGATGAGAACTATGTCTACGCTATAGCTCGATAAACTGTATCCCTTAAAATCGGCTGCTTTTCGGCATGGAACATTCCGCGCCGATTGACATTCATAGGCGATCCCGCAACCCCGCTCAGGTCACGCTTGCTCGCTCTAGATACCGGCAAAAGGCGTTCGCAAGCCGCATCTGCTGCGGCGTCCGGCACTGCGCTTCGAAGACGGAGGGCGAGGCGACGAGCACGCAGATGCATTTAGCGCGGGAGGTGGCAACGTTCAGCCGGTTGAGGCTGTAGAGAAATTCCACGCCGCGCGGCGCGTCTGCATAGCTTGACGTCGTCATCGAGTATATGACGATCGGCGCTTCCTGACCTTGGAATTTGTCGACCGTGCCGATGCGGCCGCCGGGGATCCGGTCCTGCAACTCGAAGACTTGAGCATTGTACGGCGCGATGATGAGGATTTCGTTGAGCGTAACAGGCGCTTCGACCCCGTGCTTGTCGATCCATGTCGTCCCCGCACCAAGGATCTCATCCACCAAGTCGCGCACGCAGTCAGCCTCCTCAGGCGACGAACTCTGATTGCCTTCGGTCGGCACGGGTACGTAACGCAGGCCCGCACCGCAGACACGGCCGCCCGACCTTATCTCCTGCACTTCCAGCCCTGGCCGTGGGTGAAGACGTCCGCCGTAGAATAGCTCAGAGGTATAGGCGCAGATGTCCGGGTGAAGCCGCCACGTCTCGGCCAGAAATAGCCCGCGGTCGTCGGCAATGGTCTGCTCCCCGCCGAGGATGTGATGGAGTGATGAGACATCGGTGCCTTCTGGATGGCTACCCTGCATTGGCTGGTCAAGCTGTTGCGGATCCCCGAGTAGCACGATGGTGGATGCGGCTTGAGAGACGGCCAGCACATTGGCAAGCGCCATCTGCGCCGCTTCATCGATAAAGAGTACATCGACGACTTCGGCGGCGTCGGGGGACGCCCAGAGCCACGCGGTGCCACCGCCGACATGGACGCCGTGGCTGATAGCGCCGAGCAGTTCAGGTGCCTTGGTCGTGAAGCGCAAACGGTGGACGTCGTCCTCTTTCTCGGCAGGCTTTTGCATACATTGGACATCTACGCCCATCGTGTCGGCCGCCGTCACGACGGCATCCAGAAGATTGCGGATCACCTTGTGGCTGTTGGCGGTCACGCCGACGGTCTTTCCAGCCTGAACGAGGGCGCAGATCATGCGGGCGCCGGTGTGGGTCTTGCCCGCACCGGGAGGCCCTTGGATGGGAAACACGCCGGGCTGAAAATGCGGTGCGATGCGCAGCGCGGCATCGAGCGTGGGTTCGCCATCCTGCCGGATCGGCTGCCCGCCGAGCCGCGGCGGCATCCGCATGAGAAGATCGCGGGCTGCCCTGTATCGGCCATCGCCCTCCATGCCGTTCGCGGCGACATGTTCACCGATGCGGACAAGCGCCTTCCCAAGCACGTTGGAATCAATCACCTTGTGAGCGAAGATGGCCTCGCTGTGAACCTCGGCTGTGTCGCCCCGCTTTTTAATGTCGACCCAACGTTCGTCGAGCGATATCTCCTCGACTGTGCCGAAATGGGCACCTCCCATGTTCCGCAGGCTTTCGCCGCCGCGCAGCTCCGTCTCCTGCGCCGGGAAGCTGTAGCGGTGGATCGGCGCCTTGGCAGTGCCGCCGGTTACGCCGATGAAGGAAAGGCCGGACAAGCCCGCCCGCTCTTCGAGCAGGTCCTCCGCCCCGAGCTCCGATAACCGGAAATACTCCCACCATAGCGCCTTCTGCTCACGCCGGTGCCAGTCGAGCGAATGGGCAAGCAGCCAGCGCGCATGCTGCTCCGGTATCCGGTCCGCTGGATCGGGCGGCACATCGCCGGTGAGCTGGTCGATGAGCGCATTGATCTTCTCCTGCCACTCGCTGAGCTTCTCGCTCGGCGCGCCTTCCGGTGCCTCCGGGCGCGGCACATCCGTGCCCGCTCCGACCATTTCATCGCGACGGGTCTCAAGCCAGTCGCGCAATCGCCAGGTCGAAACGCAATCGTCCCTGTTATAGCCAGCGACCACCGTACGGTCGGCATCATCGATGAATTCCAGATCGCCAAGCTCCAGGCAGGCCTGCACCTTAGCGAGCGCCATGTTTGCGTCGGACAACTTCGTGTCGCGCGTGAACCCATACAGCGGTTCGAGCTTTTTGATGGAATAGCTCTCGACGCTCGCCCGCAAGGCGTTCCGGACAACGCCGTACAGATCGACGAAGCGCTTGGAGCGCAGCAGGAAGTCGATCTCTTCCTCCCGGCTTGCGTAGCGGCCCATCAACCGCTTGAGCGCCGCCGGCTCGTAGGGCGCGAAGTGGTAAATGTGTAGATCGGGGTGCTGTTCGAGACGCGCCATTATGAAGTCGATGAAGCACTCGAAATTCGCCTTCTCGTCTTCGCGGGAAAAAGCCCAGTCGCCGGTGTAGCTGGCGGTGCCATCCGCGTCGGCGAAGCTGTAGCCGAACAGATATTCGAGCCCGCCTTCACCTGCGAAGGGATCGCCTTCGAGGTCGAAGAAGATATCGCCCAAGGACGGGGCCGGCAGGCTTGCAAGCCCAAACCCCGGCACCACAGGGAGCAATTCGTGGAGCATGGTGCTGACCGCGCGGCCTTCCACCTGGATGCGAGCCTGTTCGCGGACTCGCTCATAGGAATAGGCGCCCCCCCGCGTGGGCTTCCAGGCAAGCGGTAAAGGCATGACCGCAAGGTTGGCGGCGGTCTCGATGCCCTGACGCTTGAGTTCGTCGATCTGGACTTTGCTGATTCCGGCGATGAGAGAAAGATGATCGTCGGCGCGCCGCCGCTGATCGCAAATATCCTGCCAGCGGCAGATATCGCAATGAGCTTTCGGGTCGGGATAGATCTCCGGCCCGCCGTGCTCGTCGATCGCGCGAGAGAGCCCGTCCCTTACCCGCCGATAATAGGCCGAATAGTCGTCCATCCGGAAGATCTGCGGCTCGTAGTCGGACCAGGGGGCGACGACATAGGAATATGAAGGCGTCAGACCCTGCACTGATGCCACGAGTTCGGCATAAAGGCAGAGTTGCAGGACGGTGCCGCCCTTGGTCTCCCGGGCGAGCTTGGTGTCGATGACTTCATATGACCATGCGCCGAGATTGCTTGGCGTCTCGATGCGGCGAAGAATGTCGGTGCGGCCCACCCAGCCGTTAAGCCGGAATGCGCCCTGCACGATAATGGGATGGCCTTCAATCATGGCCGCACGGGTCTGCGCAACGGCGCCGTCATCGATTCCGACTCCGTCAATCACGGTGACGTTAAATCCTTTTGTCTTCAGATGATCGACGAAGCCCTGTTCGTGGCGTGTTCCGCGCTCCCACAGGATCTGCAATAGCGGATCCCAGAAAGCGGGTTTGGAAAGTGTGCCGTGCACGAGCTCGATGTCGAGGCCGGTCAGATGGCGGCAGTTTAGGTGTCCGACCAAATCGGACGCGCTGAGTAGGAGTGAGTCGTCGCGGAGCTGCATCAAATAGTTTTAACTCAAACGGTTTACACGCGCTATTACTTGTTCCGGAGCGCTCGACATCTGGGTAGGCCCTAAGGACTGATACCCAGTACACGGGTGAGCCGTCGGGAGCAGGCCACCTCGAGTTTAAGAACTGACTAGAGAGATCGCCGGTTATGGGAATGGCTACCGCCATTGTGGATGCCAAGGATAAGGGCGCATTGCTGCCGTACCAGGCGTTGAACTTTCCCCGCTGCCGAACGCCGCCGTTTATACGCATTTTGCCCGCCGGCCGGCTTCTGCCAGATAAGAAAGTGTATGTCCGACGGCTATAGCGTACTGCAGAGGATAATCGGGGAAATTTGGCGCGCCGCGCAGGGTGATGATGAGAACTATGTCTACGCTATAGCCCTCTAAATTTAGGCACGAGCGAATGGCACCTATGGGGTGGCATGCTGCTAGTCCGCTTCTGGCCGCCCAAGCTGGAAAAGCTGTCGTTCAGTTGGCCGTCGAACTTCGGCAGGAATGCACCCCAAGTCCGGACAGCCAGCATCGCTGACACGCTTTCCAAAAGCAGACGCTTGTTCAGGGAAATTTCCCGAGCGCTTAAACTACCGGGGTGTTCACTGCGTTCGCCGGCATTGGCCCTATCGGCCCGAACCATGCACCGCAGGCGATTTTCAAGCATGAGGGCGGCCGCGCCCTCGCCAAGCACCATCGTCAGTTCGCTTTCCACTGCCTGGAGAATGTTGGGCGCTCGACCGACAAGGCTCTGATAGAGGTGTGGCGCGATGCCGGCGAATTAGGCCGCACATCCGTACCAACGCTGCGCGCGGCTGAAGCGCCTCGGCCAACGTGGGTATATCCGGATATAAATCTAAAATTCCGACGCAATTCTATTGTCTGTTCTATCTATTCCATCCTAGTCAGCCACGGAGCTGCTGTATAATATCTGGCCATGATTCGGCATCTAGATTTGAGGTTTGAAGGAAGTGGCTGCGCCGCCGCACATTGGTTGGATCAAGGACACGGCTGAACGTCGACAGACGGCATGCGGGAAAGAAATCCAAATCTGGGAACTCGATCCCGTTGACGACAAAGCCGTTCTGTCGGCGTGGGCGGCACATTTCCGACATCATTACTGCGCTGACGCTGATCTTCCGGCTCTCGTGGACGGCACCGGCAAGAGCAAAGCCGAGTTTCTAAACACGATATTGTTTCCCGATGCGAAGGTGGCACCCGGCCCAAGCCTTCGGTCAGGTGACTTTAGCGAGATACTCGTCGCCGACTTTATCGAGTTCATATTGGGATATTGGTGCCCTCGGGAGCTTCGGTATCAGGATCGCTGGAATCGACAGGACTCCACCAAGGGCTGCGATATCGTCGGCTTCAAGTTTGTGAATAACCAAGGCGAAAACGCGAACGACGAGCTCTACATCTTCGAGTCAAAGTCCGGGTTGTCAGCGACAAAAAACAATCGGCTTCAAGACGCGGTCACGGACTCGATGAAGGACCACCTTCGCGAAGCCATGACGCTGAATGCGATGAAGCAGCGCCTTCTGGTGCGCGGGGAGACCGCGCAGGTTGAGGCCGTCCAGCGATTCCAGAACGAAACCGAGCGGCCCTTCCGTCGCATAAACGGGGCAGCCGCAGTGTTGGACATCGATGTCCTCGCGACAACGAAGCTGGAGGAGACCGACGCGACCGGGCACAAGAACGCAGCAAACCTGCGGCTGCTCGTCATTAAGGGCCCCTCCCTGATGCAACTTGTCCAAGCCCTTTACGAAAGAGCGGCTAATGAAGCCTAGAGCAACCGCGACCAGAGTGCTTTCCACAACCCGGGCGCGGGCGAAAATGCACGAGTTCCGAGTCGCCCCGGAGGATTTCATTGAACTATACCAGGACCCATCGACGCTATTCGATCTGGCAGTGGGTATCCTCGGTGACGTGGCCGCCGTCACCGCCGATCAGTTTCGCAAAGCCGACGGCGTGGAAGGGTTCAATCCGGATGTCGAGCCGGTGAGCTGGGATGGCGAAGAGCTTTCCGTATCGGAAGGTCTTCGCTTCGCTTCAACGTT
Source organism: Brucella sp. NBRC 12953 (assembly GCF_040369775.1). Taxonomy (NCBI): domain Bacteria; kingdom Pseudomonadati; phylum Pseudomonadota; class Alphaproteobacteria; order Hyphomicrobiales; family Brucellaceae; genus Brucella; species Brucella sp. NBRC 12953. The sequence goes on along the minus strand of NZ_BAABSV010000006.1, from coordinate 14,376 downwards.
CTTCGACGCCTACCTTAATGCCAAGCTGGACGAGACAATTTCGGTCGAATTCTCGCTTCTTTGCGCAAGCGCCTATTATCTCAACAACAGCGTCGGCAACGCGACTGTCATCGTCAACAAGATGGATGCACCACCGCCGGACTTTGCCGCTGGGTTGGCTCGCCTGGTCTACAAGATTTTGCTCAACGACTTTTCGCCGATCGATGCGGGCTCCGATCGGGTGAATGCCGTCCTCGCCGGCATGAACGGTTTCATGACCTTCGCATCAGGCGTACCAGAGGTGTCTGCCGCCTGCGACGCGCTCCGGGAAGTGGCTTATCAAAACGGCTCGCCCCGCGAGCTGCTCTACGCGGATTTGGCAGCCGCAGCTTGTGCAACCAAGCTCCGAAACGCGTCGCGCACGATCCTTCCTGACGCGTCGGGTCTCGATGCCGCCGCGTGGCAACCCGCGCTCGGAAAATCTCATTTCCCGATCGAACTGTGGCCTGCTCAGCAACGAATAGCATCCGCTGGCCTGCTGCAAGGCCGCTCCGCTGTCATTCAAATGCCGACGAGCGCCGGTAAAACCCGTGCAACAGAATTGATCATCCGCTCGGCCTTTTTGTCGCAACGGGCGTCGTTAGCCGTGATCGTCGCCCCCTATCGCTCGCTCTGTCACGACATCAGAGGCGATCTTGTGACGGCATTTGCCGGAGAACCCATCCGTCTGGACGAGGCTTCGGACTCTTTTCAATTCGATATCCAGCTAGAGCAAATTCTTGCGGTGAATACGGTCCTGATCGTGACGCCGGAGAAGCTGCTTTACATGCTGCGACGCGCGCCGGAGCTTGTCGATCGCATCGGCCTCGTCATCTACGACGAAGGCCATCAATTTGATGGTCTCACGCGCGGGCCGACGTATGAGCTTCTCCTTACGTCCCTGAAATTGACCCTGCCCAAGGCGACGCAGGTCATTTTGATTTCAGCCGTGATCGGGAATGCCAACACGGTTGCGGAATGGCTGGTTGGAGACCTGGAAGCCGTCATCGATGGCGCAGGCCTGCTCCCCACGTCGAAAAGCATAGCTTTCGCGAGCTGGCAGGATGCCAGAGGACGCCTTGAATATGTAAGCCCGGCTGACCCCGAAGAAGGCGAATTCTGGGTTCCTCGCATCATTGACGACTTTCCCCTGAACCTTCGCGGGCGCGAACGGGTTGTTCAACGGTTTCCTGCCAAAACGAAGGGCGGCGAAGTCGGCTTATTTCTCGGGCTCTATGTTGTCGGCAACGGCAGCGTCGCGGTCTTCTGCGGCAAGAAGGATAGCGTGACGACCATCTGTCGGCGGGCCGTCGATATTTTTGATCGCGGCGCAAATTTGCCGAAGCCCATAGATATGTCGGACGCGGCGGAAATCGAGAAACTCAGACGTCTGTCCGAAGCACATCTTGGACCCGATGCTGTGGCGACAAAAGCGGCGGTCCTCGGGATATTCGCCCATCACGCGGATACGCCCCAAGGCCTTCGGCTATCGATCGAGCATGCCATGAAGGTGGGTCTGGCCAAATTTGTGGTCTGCACCTCCACGCTTGCGCAGGGCGTCAATTTCCCTCTTAAGTACCTGATCGTCACCTCCACACGCCAAAGTGCGGAGAGCATCATGGTGCGCGACTTCCAAAACCTGATGGGTCGCGCGGGCCGCGCCGGAATGCACACCGAGGGAAGTGTGATCTTTGCAACCCCGTCGATATTCGATCAGCGCAACGACTATAGAAACCGTTGGCGCTGGAACGAGGCGAAGGAGCTGCTGGACACCTCCAAGTCAGAACCTACGAAAAGCAGCATCCTCAACCTGTTCGACGATTACGAGCAGCGGCAAAAAGACGCGCCGCCGGTGGTCCTGCCAATTCAACCCCAATGGCTCGACCTGGCTTTCGCGGACCAGGCCCGGATCGAGGTGGTGGTGCAGGAAGCGCTCAACATACAGCCGCTCATAAGCGCGGCTGAATTTCGGAAATTTATCGAACGCCGGGCACGGGCGATTCAGGCCATCGCGGCTTTTCTCGTCGCGAATATGACATTTCTGGAAGAGGAAGGTCAGGATCGGGTTTCAGACCTCGCCTCGCACACGCTGGCCTATCACCTGGCACCCGAGGAGGTTCGCCCTGCCCTTGTCGATGTCTTCAAAATGATCGCTGACGCTATCGCCGCGAATACGGACGGCGACCAGCGAGCGGTGATCCGGAAGTCGCCGCTGCCGCCAGCGATCATCGCCGAGCTACAGGCTTGGCTTGCCGAGAATGCGGCTGAGCTTCGCGCGGCGATCCAGGCAGACCAGTTACTGCAAGTGGCGGGCGAGAAGATCATATCCTGGAACTCGGCCCCCTCCATCCGATCGTTGTCCGACGATGGCTTTTTACCCGAGGCACTGGCGGATTGGGTCGCAGGCCGCCCCTTCCACCATATCCATGCGAAGATGGCGGCGCTGGGCATCCGGGTCAGCGGCGATCATGCAACCGTCGAGGACGCTGTCGCCCTCTGCGAGGGGGCCTTTGCCTATGACTTGGCGATGATCACCGCCTCCCTCGCCGACTTCGCCGAGCCGGTGGACGAAACCCTCTTCAACGGCTTCTCTAGGCTCCAGAAGCAAATCAAATACGGGCACAGCGATCTAGCCGCTATCGCTTTCATGGAGTCGGGTTTTGCCGACCGGGTGGTGGCAAACTTCCTGTCGGTTTTGTGGAACAATGTGCGTGACCGAGACGGGGTGCGCACAGTCTGTAGGCATGAGGCAATGCTTCCGGCACTGGCGGCGTATCCATCGTATTTCTCATCGGTTGCGGCCGAGATTGCTGCATAGGGTTCATGGCCTGCCATCCCGTAAAGCTGCATCTCAAATGCGCCGGACCGTATGCGCCAAAACGTATTCAGGCTTGGCCGGGATTGGGTCAGCAGACGAATGACAGCTTCATAAGGCTACCACGCTGCTGGCGGACAAGTCCACATCAGGCGAAATCCGGCCGTTGCTCGATCGACCTGCAACAACGTTCGGTCTTGCGGTCTGCCGATCAGTTAGCGGTCAGCCTGCTACCGGCCCCAATTCCGCCATTCGTGTCTCTCGGATGGATGACCGGTTTCGTGTGCCGACGAAAACTCCCCGAACGGCCGCAATGGCGTCGGGAGTTGCCGTTTGCTGGCCTTCAAGCTTTATCGGGCTGTAGCGTGGAATCGGCGGTTTCGCATGCCGGTTGGTGGGTATGCGGTGATCGGCGGCGATATCGCGTTGTAGAGGGCATTCGGCGGTATCTGGCGCGCCGCACCGGGCGATGATGATAACTTTGTCTGCTCCATAGCCCTCTAAGGCCCTCCTTTTGCCGGAAAAGACGCTTGCAGCTCTCCGGTCATGGCATTGGTCAGCTTTCCTTCGTTCATATTTTTTTCAAACGCAAACCATCGAAAATGCTGGCCACCACCGTGGCACAGTCACCCCTCGTGCCCTGGCCCAAACTCGACGTTTGCAACTACCCCTGCCGATAACATTAAGATTGCACAATAACGCTATCAATGTTAGTGTGCGAGACAATGTTAAAAAGAGACATCAGCATCAACGATTCGCAGTTTCCGGAAGCGCTGGAGCGCTATCTGGGAGAACTGCTTCATGAGCGCATCGATGTTCGCCCATTCGAGGGCACGCGCAGCTTGCCATCCTTTATCGGACGAACCTACACCCTCTATGAAGCCCACATTCTAGGTCGGCATTGCATCATCGTCGCGAGGCTCGAAGACACGGGCACTCCCGCCGACATCGCCAAGCACATCGACATCGTCCGTAATGCCACCAATGCGACGGTGGCTTTCGCCACCATGACTATCAGTGCGCACAACCGGTCGCGGCTCATCGGTCAAGGTGTCCCCTTTATCGTTCCCGGCAACCAGCTCTACATACCCGATCTAGCGCTCGATCTGCGCGAGCATTTCCGTGCGCCACGCCACCGGCAGGCGGACGACCTGTCCCCTGCCGCCCAAACCGTCCTTTTTTATCACATCCTGCACCCCAACAGGAACGTGACAACGCCATCCCTCCTGGCTGAACGTCTGCATTACTCGGCTATGTCGATCGGCCGAGCGTTCGACGATCTGGTCGCCGCCGGCCTCGCTGAAACCGTCAGGCACGGGAAAGAGAGACGCATTCACTTCAAGGCAGAAGGGCGACACCTCCTGGAGGAAGCCACGCCACTTCTGCGCAGTCCGGTTCGATCCCTGAAATTCGTGCGCGGAGACGCCTCCGACGCGCACCTGAAGTTGGCCGGGGAAACGGCACTATCCCACCTAACGGAACTGGCTAGCCCACGTATCGACACTTTCGCCGTCGCCGCCAGCGACTGGAAAGCGATTTCGCAAACTGCGAACCTGGCCGAAACCAACCGCGACGAAGCTAACTGCATCATCGAGACATGGTCCTACGATCCGGCCGCCTTGTCCGACACCCATACAGTGGACGTCCTGTCCTTGTACGCACAATTCCGGGGTCATCGCGACGAGCGTGTCGCCATGGCTGCGGATCGACTTTTGGAGAACCTGACTTGGTAACCGGCATCGATAAATTTCAGAAATACTTCGCTGGCCATGAGGACCACTACGCCATCATCGGTGGCGCGGCCTGTGACCTCCTGTTCGATGAAGCTGGCCTCGATTTCAGGGCCACCAAGGATATCGACATGGTGCTCTGCGTTGAGGTGGTCGATGCCGGCTTCGGCACTGCTTTCAAAGAATTTCTGGATGCTGGCGGCTACCAGGCACGCGAACGTAGCACTGGCGAAAAGGAATTCTACCGCTTCCACAAGCCTTCGGACCAGGGCTTCCCCTTCATGATCGAGCTGTTTTCCCGCAAGCCCGGCACGCTCGACCTTCCGGAAAATGCAGAACTCACCCCCATCCCGGTCGAGGAAGACATCATCAGTCTCTCGGCCATTCTGCTCGACGACGGATATTATGAAGCGTTGCAGTCCGCGAAGCGAAAGATCGAGGGCGTGACCGTCATCGACGAAACACTCCTCATTCCTTTCAAAGCGCGGGCATTTCTCGATCTGTCCGCAAGAGCCGAAGCCGGGGAGAAGATCGACAGCAAAAACATCAAGAAGCACCGCAATGATGTGCTGCGCCTGACCCAGCTTCTGCCCGGAGATTCATCGATCACTTTGCCCGATCAAATTCGCGACGACATGCGCCGCTTCCTTGATCTGGCTGAGGCCGACGCAACTCTCGACCCGAAAACTCTCAACGTACCCTTTACCCGTGACGAGGCGATCGCCCTTCTCAGGTCAGCCTATAAGCTGGCAGATGCATGAGCCGAACCTTCATCTACAGCTTTACTCCGCCATCGCTGGACCCAGCGCCTGACGCGACCATAGAGTTGGACGTCTCCGAGATCGAAGACGCCGGCATTCGCGAGGTGCTTCAAACGTCGGGCGCCGCTTACGGAGCAAGGTCGATCCTAGATGCGCTGCTGTCGCCGACCGGCGTAGGTACACCTTTCATCTTCAAACAACCGCTTGGGCAAGCTCGTGAAGTAAAAGTCGCGTTGTCGGGTCTGTTCGGCAGGTTCGTCGCTCGCGCCTATCTGCGGACCTTCCGGAACCGGATCGCACATCACGAGCCGATCTTCGGCCGCCACCTCGCCGCAGACTATGCGTCGCTCCTGCAGGTCGCCGGCTGGATCAGCGCTGGGACGCGGGCTTGGATCGAGCACCACAGCCGTGTGCCGGCGGTGCTGGCGCAGTTGCCCGACGATGCTGGCCTCTTGTTCTGACGGTCGCCGATGTCGCTGCTCGCCGCCACCCAAATCCCCAAGCCCGCCGATGAACAAGCGTTCGAGCGCGCGTCTGTCGTCTTATGGCGCGGCCTGCTCAATGATCCCTCGGTCCAGCGGAATGGCCGGCGAGGCCAGCGCCAGAATGGCGTCGACCTTTTCGGCATTCGCGACGGGGATGCGGACTGGCATGTCGGCATCCAGTGCAAATTGAAGAGCGAAGGGCACGCCCTCTCGGAAGACGAGGTTCGTGGCGAGGTCACGAAGGCGCTGACCTTCAAGCCCCCGCTCAAGGAATATTACATCATCACCACTGCGCCGGACGATGTGGCGATGCAGGAGCTCGCGCGCGAGATCACCAAGGAGCTCGCGGCGGCTCGGAACGTGATGCGCGTCTTCGTATGGGGCTGGAACACGCTTGAGGAGCGGATCAGCGAGGATGCGGCGGCGCGCAAGGCTTTCGATCCGACCTACACGCTCTTCAGTGAGGAGATTCTCGCCGAGACCAAATCGATTACGGCCGGTCAGAGCGCGACGCGCGAAGATCTCACCGCCGGGTTCGCCCGTATGGAGTCGATGCTCGCCGAGATGACCGGCAGGCTTGCCAGTCCGCCCGGCGACAGCACCGTCGAGGTAAACGCCGTCGAAGCGCATCTCGATGCCGAAATCGACGAGTATCGCGAGCTCAACAACAGCGGCAAGACGCTGACCGCCATGCCTCTGCTGGAAAAGCTGCTGGCGCGCGTCGGCACCTCGGCCTCCGGTCGCATCCTGTTTCGTATCAAGGCGAATATCGGCCATTGCCTTCTGGCGCTCGGCAAGGACGATGAAGCCGCCGCCATGCTGCTCGCATCGTTCGACCATGCGCCCGGCGAACCGAAGGCGATCGCCAACAAGGCCTTCGGTCTCCTGCTCCAGGGCAAGTGGGAAAAGCTCCTCGCGTTCGGAAAGGCGCAGCTCGAAGCCGATCCTGCGAACGAATGGCTTGCCGGCTATCTCGTCCAGGCCGCCCGGTTCGACATGTCGGTGTCCGATCCGCTCGAACTGATTCCTGAACAGTTACATCGAACCGCTGCCGTGCAAGTCGGCTGGGTCGATTTCGCCAGGCGCCGCGGAAAGCCAGGAGAATGGTGGGAGCCGGCACGGGCAGCCTTTGCCATGCATCCCACCGAGACCCATGCTATTCAATTCGCGGCCGAGGCAGATCTCGACGAAATCCTGACCAGCCAGCGCTTCCAACGTATGCGCGTTCTGTCTTTGCCAGAACTGCGAAAACTGGAGGCCGCGACTGAAAAGTTGACGTCCCAATGGGATCGCGAGCGCGGAACGGACGGCCCCTTACGGCCGGAAGACGCAGCGCTATGCGGCAACGTCGTGGTGGGCTTGGCGGCGCTCGACGAGTTCTCCAAAGCTCTCGACGTAGCGCGGCAAGGCCTCGCTCTTGCACCGGACGATCATGATATTCTGGTTCGAGCGACCATGGTCGCCATCGAGGCCGGCGACGATACATTTGCAGGTGAGCTCCTTCCGAAGCTTCCGGCGACCGCCGACAGCGTCGTGCTGAAATTCCGCTATCACGCGGCGCGGGCCGACTGGCCGGAAGTCGTCGCGCTGTTTGAGAACAATGCGTCGCTGATCCCCCCGACCGAGGAGCCTATCATCACAACCACCGCGAGGCTCGCGGCGATCAGGATCGGCATCGATGACCCGGAAGAGCGTCGGCGGCAGATCGCGATCGTTGCCGAAGACGCGGCGCGCGATCCTCGCGCTAGCGTCGTCGTCGCCGACTTTGCGCGCAGGGAAGATTTGGTGGACATTGCCGACGCCGCATTTCAGGTAGCCCTGAAGCACATCGATGAAGATAGCCATGCTGCCGACCGGCTGATGGTCGCATATCACGCCAACCGGCGTGGCGATGCTGCGGTCGTCGTCGATCTGCTGGATGGCAGAGTCTCGGAAGACCACGACAGCAATGAGCTGCGTATGCTCGCCCAGGCCTTCGTTAACGACAGCCCGATTCGCCAGCGTGCACTCGCCTTCTTTGCTCGTCTGCCGCAAGCGGTGCGGGAGCTTCCCTATTATCTACATGCCCAAGGTCTGCTGCACTTCAATCGCGGAGCGTTGGAGGAAGCTGAAGCCGCCTTGCGGGAGGCCGCTGCGGCTGAGCCCAATCTCGACAACTACATCGCCCTGTTTTCTGTCCTGCATCGCCTCGATCGCAGCGACGAGGTGAAGGCAATTGTGGATGACATCGACCTAGCGACGGTCAAGGGGTCGCCGGCACAAAAGATGTTTCTGGCCCAGGTGCTGCGAAAGATCGGTCAGGGGCCGAAGGCGCTGGCGTACGCCTATACCGTGCTCCAATCGGCTCGAAACGATCAGAAGGCTGTTCTCCGTTACTTCGGCCTGATCATGCTGGACCCTGATGACGGTCTGATCCCGGCTGCGGAAACTGTCGCCGTCGATACATGGGTTCGGCTTGAGACCGACCGGCACGAGCGCCATGCCTTTCTCATCGAGGAAGGACCGGATCGTCCGGCGGATAATGTCGTGAGTCCGACCCATCCGATGGCGGCGGCGGCTATCGGCTTGCGTGTCGGCGGTGAATTCGAGATGCCTGCCGCCTTCGGCGAAACTCGGCGGTGGCGCGTTGCCGAGATCAAGCACAAATATCTTCATGCCCTTCACGAAGTCATGGAGAGCTTCGAGAACCGCTTCCCGGACGCCGAGGGCTTCTACACGATCACCATGCAGGATGGCGATATCCAGCCGGCGTTGGATCAGGTCCGGCGTGTCGCGGAAAGCAATCGCAATCGCGCCGACCTCTATCTGAAGCACAACTGTCCTATCAGCTTCGTCACGGCTAAGGGTGGGCGGGACACAGTTCGCTTCGTCGAATATGTCCGCTTTCTCGATTTCGACATTCGCACCTGCCTAGGCACGGAATCCGAGCGTCTGGCCGCGCGTGGGCTGCTTAGGGCTCATCGGCAGGCTGGGGCGGTCCTCGACGCCTACACCTCCTGGACGGTATCCACCATGGATGCCTTCGATGTGCTTCAATCCGTCTTCGGCACTCTGATCGTTCCGCAAACCGTCATTGACGAAATCAAGAATCTAAGGGACGAGCAGGAAACGACCGCGGAGCGGTCGTTGACGATGACCTGGCACGACGGCCAATACATCCGCCAGGAGCACACGGCGCAGGACATTGACGCGCGGCGCGACTACATCGTTGAGCAACTCACGCGGATCGAGGCCGCTTGTGAAATTCGGCCCGTTGTCGCCCCCGACGATCCAACCGACATTGCCGTTCTGATCAACCAGTCGTTCGGCAGTCATGTTCTCGATCCCGCTAACCTGGCGGGCGTGGAACATCTCCTTGTCTCCGAGGACATGTACTATCGCCGGTTCGCCGAAGCCGCCTGCGCTGCAAAGAGCGTATGGTTGCAGGCGATTTTCTCATTCGCGCATGAGAACGGGCTGATCGATCAGCGCCGCTATGTCGATCTCGTGGTCAAGCTCGCCTGGCGCCGCCACGGGCACCTGGCTTTGACCGCTGACACTATGCTCGCGGTTATCCGTGAGGAGGGCGAACACACCTTGGAAAATTTCAAGGCTGTCGCAAACTTCATCGGAACTCAAAACGCCGATCTCCGATCGCATATCGAGGTGTCGAATGAGTTTCTCAACCGGCTCTGGCAGGAGCTCGGACAATTTGATCTGCATTGCATGCAGGCAACAAGCGCACTTCTGGATCGGCTTATTCGCTTTCGGTCGGAGGATTGGGCGCTAGTTTTGGCATTCCTCAAGCGCGGCTGTACTGCCGCCGTGCGTCAGTACATCGACGGATGGATCGCTGGCCACTTTCTTGCCGCTGCAGAAGTCGCAGCGGCGGCGCGCGAGATTGAAGATGTCGCCCTGCAGCTGCGGGCCGACAGGACCGGACGGGGAGGTGGACAATCGATTCCGGCGCTGGGCAAACGAAGGAAGGGGCGGAAAAAGCGAAGGTAAGTCACGGCTTCACCCTTCGGGTCGGGCTGTTGGCAGACCTGGAGGGCTCCAAAGGATTTTCACTCCCTTGCGGGCCTCTCGCGCTGACGCATCTGGGGAGGTTGGGTCGGCTCTTGGATTGGCTGCTACATGTCCGCAATTGGCGCAGCTAAGTGCTCCAGCAGGACTGTACGCAACGTCGGATTCAGCGAATCCTGAAACAGCCGATACGGCGGCGCATAGCGGCCACTCAAAACCCATATGCGATGCCTGCAAGGAGTAAAAAATCGGCCGATCGACCGGAAGCGATTCGAACTTTTTCGCTGCCAAACACCGCCGTTTGTACGCTTTTTCGCCCGTCGATTATTCACGTTCGTTACGTAGGCGCAGTTTCGGCGGTTTATCGACGGCAATAGAGGGAAATCGGCGGTATTTGGCGCGCCGCACCGGGTGATGATGAGAACTACGTCTACGCTATAGCCCTCTAAATTGGGCGGGCATATTTCGTTGTAACCTGTTAGTCTGGAAGCAGTATGTAGCCTAGAACGGGTGCATGAAGCATTCCGCCGTTTGCTTGGTCACCTCGCGCATGCGTCATATTCTGAGCGCCAGCTTTTTGAGGTGTACGCACTGTTCTCGCGCCACAAATTCAGTGCGCCGTTCCTCGGATGGCTGCATATAGAGGATATGAAGCGGCAGAAACTCACTGGCCGCCCGCAACTCCTGCTTCAGTTTGGAAAGCGCGGCGCCGGCGGGACCAACAACTAAAATATCGATATCTTCGCCAATGCCGCGCAGTGTTGAACCGAACATATAGACTTCGAACTGTTCCAGCGAGCCGCAATTGCCCAGCAGGTGCGAGGCAATCTCGCTGGCCGTCATCAGGCCGTTCTCAAACGTTCCCTCAGTTCTTCCCATTTCATCACCTCGCACCCAAGCGCATTTCCGGCCTCTATCGCTTCAGGCGACGGACTCCCGTTGGGATTGATGTTCCAAACCACATCGACAGGACCAAAGTCATCCCAGAGGCTGCGAACGGCGTCTGCGGTTGGCTCATAGTCGGCGATCATACCGATTCTGAGAACGGTTCCGCCCCTGAGCGTAACCCGATGAACGCGGTCATACTCCCTGCTTACCTCCTGCACCCGACCATACTGTCGGAGCAAGCGGTCAGAGAACAGGTAGGTCTTATGGGAAGCCGTGTTCGCGTTTCCGTCGAGCGCAGCCGAAATCAAAGTTCCGGAACTTCCCCAGCCTACACGGATTCCCTCAAGATACTCGATTGCCTCACCATGCCAAACGCAGGACTTCCGGTAACCGCACAGGAAATCTATTTTCGGATACGTTTCCCGGTAGCTCGCCGCCGTTGCCGCGTCGATCTCGTGCGCAGCGGATATCACGGCCAAGACGTCCGGCTGATCCTGAGCTACAATTCGGATGAGCTCGCCCTCCACATGCTCTGCGGTCAACGGTGGCTGCTCTGCGATGTTGGCGAGCGCATATTTGACCTGCCAGTTCACGAGAATATGCCTTCCATTGCCGCGGGAAAGCGGATCGCACGGCCGGCCACACCGCAAACATGGCGTTCTGCTAAGCCGCGCACATGCTCCTGATATTCTGCGAATGTCCGGCGTTCGTCACCAGTAGCGAGTCCCAAATTCGCCTGAACGATGGCCTGAACGCGATAGTGGTTCGGCAAGATGACGCTCCGCATTCGCTGGCTCCACGCCTTTGCGGCTTCGGCCTCTGGATCATACTCGAAATTCGATCCATGCTCTGGAGCAAACTTGTCCCAGATGGCTTTATTCTCGGCCATCAGTCCAACAACCGCTGCTCTCACTTCGGCGCGATCCTCATAGGCCCTAATCCCTTGCTTTGCTGCCAAATTTGCAAGGTGATTTTGCTTCCATTCCAAGAGAATGTTGCGAGGGAAACCGTCGGGATCCTTATCGATCTTCGTGTGGCACGTCGGACAGAGCAAAATTAGGTTCTCGAACGCATCGGGATCGAAGTCACCTGCCGGTCGATCTTCATGGCGAGGCCCAGCCTCGCCATGCGGAATTACGTGGGCCATTTCGGCGATGTGTTTGTCTCCACCCAATTCGACCGGGAACAACGCGTCAAGACAATCCGGTTTCTGGCAGTGACCCGATGCCTCGGAAAATAATCGCAATCTTGTCGCTGCCGGAATCGCCTTACGCTCTGCCATTAAACTCCCCAGTTCATCACCACTTCAAATATAAGATTGGCTGTATCGAGTGCCAGCCCACGTGCTGTTCCGACGGAAAATAAAAGAGTGTGCTTCTAACGTGACGATCCTACGCGGTTCCGGGATGTCATGTAGGAAAGGGAAGTTTACCTGCGCCTAAGTACCGCGCGGCCAGTAGGCGGCCAGTAGAATGAAGGGTAGCATTGCAGTTCTCCGAGCGAAATCATTTAACTCCGCTTTAAGCAGAACGACGGAAGGTCTGCAATGACCGAAATGAGGGCGACGTCAGCCCCATTCAACCCCGACATCAGCGAAGCAGCCACGGGAATCGTTCAGGCTTCCTGCTCACGTATGTCGGTAGAGCCTCGCTTGGCCGCTGCGGCGGTACTAAGCAGAATAAGTGATGATGAACAAGAAGGCACACCTCTATGACCACTTAAGTCGCGGAACTTGCGCTAATAGTCGACGCTTGACGCCTTCTTCGCGTGCCAGAACCGAATGCCGCCATCATCCACCCTCAAGGCAACGATGACGAGTTTGGCACCGGATGTTTCGTCGTAGGATGTTGACGAGCGGTACTTCCAAAGTGTGATCGTCGAGACCAGACGACGCTTCAAGCCCGACAACGTCGCCTCTAGCCACGCTGGCGTTGCCCATAGGATCTCGCCTCCGGACTGATGGCGATATTTGTGCTGGTCAGGGTTCGGCTCCCACTTTCCCCAGACCTGGCTCTCCAGAGCGAGGCTGCCACTGGCGTCGTGCCACTCGCCGACTATAGGCCCTTCGGTCAAAGACAGCTGCTTCGTTAGATCTATTCCCAGTCGCGGCCTTGACGCCGCTCCGTGAGCGGCGAGTTCATCGCCTTGATCGATGCCAAGACGATAATGTTCTGGTGCCCAAACTAGTGGCTCGAATGGGCTCGCCTGCCGATAGTGCCGATCATAGTACCCGCCGTCCCAAAACTCCGGCAGCCAGAAGTCGTGGCTGGGCTTTTTGGAGAAAGACGTGCACCGTTGAACTGCTCCTTTCCGCTCCGACAGTGCGGAAGTGATATTCACTGAAACGCCGTCCGGCGATGTCCACCTGCCATAGAGCGGGATAAGGTCGGCGGGATCGCGGTCGATGATGTTGAGCTTTTTTAGCACAACGTCCGGAGCTTGAAGCGACTCCTTCTGCTTCTCGCGCGGTCCGAGAAGTTTCTCAAACGCCCGTTGCGGGGTGCCGTCCTTGCGATCAGAAAGCCAAGACCCGTCATCGAAGGTGATGTCGTAGCGGTCACGCCACTCGCGCCACTTATCACTTTCGTCATCATATGTTCTCGCTACGACGGGGTGGGAAGCGAACAGTTTGGTGGCCGCGCTAAACAGTGCGTGCTTTTGAACATGCTCTCTGAAGTACTCGTGCTGGTCATTGCGATCACGGCGGTAACGATCATGGCCGGGGAAATAGCTCATGTCCTTTGCCTCGGGCCATCGCGCCACAATCTCGCTCGCAAGAAGGTCCGCTACCGTCCCATGAGGCAAGCCAAAGAGACGCGCCAAGTCAGCGAGCTCGGATTTGTTGAATTCATAGTCAAAGGAAAAACCGGATGTGGCCTCCGCGGGCGCCGGCCACTCATCTGTCTTCACCGTGCGGTTCGGAGGCGTGTCGATTTGCGCACGCAAGATCGCAAGCACTTTGTCAGGACGCCCCCCATTACCGATATTCTCGAGGCAGCGTGCGATATGCACCTTGTGCATCACATGGACATCAGCCCGCTGGGCGAGCGCCAGCAGTTTGGGGCGCAAGAATGCGAGAGTGCTGCCGTGCCTTTTTGCGGCCCGGGCGAAACCGATGAGAAGCCACTCCTGTGAGTTCTGGAAGGGCAGCGACTTGTCAGTCGTAGCGAGCGCCGGCACCTCGCGAACGTCGAACTGATCGAGCAGCAATTCCAGCTCCTGATGCAAACCCAGCTCGACAGCGGTAGAGAGAGAGCGTGCCACCGACCACCTGACATACGCGTCGTCATCGCCCAAGAGATGCCAGAGAATGTCGGCCAAGAAACCAGGTTCTTGCCGTGCGGCCGCGAACTCGGCTCGATACGGGCCTTCACCGATCTCATCCGCGAAACGCGAGGCCGTGCCGGAAAGGAGTAGCTCGAAGGCTTCGAGTGCGGCAGCACCGGACGCAATGTCACAGAGCGAGATTGCCAGCTGGAGCCATTCATCTCCATCAAGCTCTATCTCGTCGATCGCAACCTTTTTCAGTATCTGCTCGAGCACGAAGTGGACTTCCCCTTCAAAAGTGGAGGGCTTCTGTTAGACAAGACTGACAGGAGACTTAGAATTGAAGCAGCGAGAATTTACAGAAGAATTCAAACGCGAAGCCGTTCGGATTTTAACGACGAGTGGTC